>CAZXPF010000006.1:0-137195 GCA_964643105.1 uncultured Flavobacterium sp.
AATTTCTAATGTTTCTTTTTTGTTATATTTGTTGGAGTTGTGCAACATGCACAGCTGTTTCTAGCAATGGCTAGGCATGGGATTTATTAATAAAACTAAATTTTTGAAACTAAATTTTAGTTATATTTGTAATGGTTAGTGCCGAAATTACGCCACTGCCAGAAGCCGCAAAACGTTAACTGTTATCTTAAAAAAACGAGATGGAAATTGAAAATTTCAAGAAGAGTTTAAAAAGATTAAAAAAATGCGACATGCTTTGGGATGAAATGAAACCAAATGAATTTGGTCGTTTATGCCAGAAATGTGATAAAACAATAATCGATTTTTCAAAAATGTCTTTTACAGAAATCGCATTAAAAATGTCCGAAACTAAAGAACCGACTTGTGGTTTTTATTTACCTGAACAAATCGAACAAATCAATAGACCAAAAATAAATCTCCCGGTAAGTATTGGCTTAACTACTTTGATTGCAACTACATCTTTTGCAAATTCAAAACATACAGAAAAAGAATTTACTCACATGTGTGAAAATTTTAAAAAAGACAGAATATTAGAAAATAATTCTGAAGAAGTTAAAAAGACAAATGATTCTATAATTATAAGTGGAAAAATTGAATATTATAGCGAAATAACAAATAAAATCCAAACAGATTCTTATGCGTATATTGTCATTAAAGGAACTAAAAATGGAGTAGCAAGTGATGAAAATGGTAATTTTGAAATTAAATATTTACCTGTTTTAAAAAATGAAAAGTTAATATTAATAATTGGCGGAATTGGATTTGAACAGCAAGAAATAGAAATAAATACCGATAATAAAATTATAGATTTAGGAACAATCAGCCTAAAAGAAAGTAAGTTAAATTTTTCCGAATTTATAGTAACAGGAAAAAGAATAAGCTTTTTTGGACGAGTATGGAGAAAAATTACAAAACCATTCAGATAAAAGAAAAAGACAACAGCTAACATCGGTAACCGTTGCACAATCCCTAATTTTTCAAAATAATTTAAAAATTTAAAAATTTTGACCTCTTTTAAAGCGATTTAAAGGAGGTTTCTTTTTTAGTTGAGTTCAAAATGTAAATATTAGAATAGCTTACAATCGCGTTTTTGAAGTTACAAAACATCGTTTTTATAAAAGCAAAGCACTTCCCTTGTTTTAGGGAAATAACTTGGGCTAAAACACTTGGTTTTTTAATAGTAAAACGCAAGTATTTCTTTAAATAATATTAAAAAAAGCTACAATAAATCGAACTGATTAGCAGTTTTAATCTTATCTTTTAAGCTACTCATTTGGACTGATGACGAGAAATTCCTTAGATGAGTTGCATCTTTAAAAATAAAAAAAGCATTTTTCTTACAAGAATTCTATTTTTCTTACATTTTTTTTAATATATTTGTTTATAAGATCGTGTTTTTTTAACGTCTGACGTTGATAGTAATTAAAGTAGAAAACTTCAACAAATATTGAACAATTAAAAATGATTAATAACAACTAAATTAAAAATTATGAAAACAAATCAATTGCTATTATTATTTATCGTCTTTTTTTTAGGTGCAACTAAAAATTCTTATAGCCAATGCTCTTCTTGTGCTGATTCCTCAAATATTATTTCTTACAATGGAAATGGTGTTTTTAGTACTTTAAACGCTCAAGCATACTATTGGAGTATTTGTGAAGGAAATGCAGTTATTAATGGAAGCAATACAAATCAAACAGTAAACGTTAGTTGTACAAGTTCCGGAACATTTAAAATTAAAGTAACTCGTTTTATAAATGGTACATGTATTGAGGCTTGTGAGATTTATAATTGTAATAATGGAATAATAGTTATTGGTAACGCTTGTAATTACTCATTAGGAATACTTGACGAATACTTAGATGGAACACAAAGTGGATCTAACATTGTATATTTACAGGCTAGTGGTAATTTTCCTAATGGAACATCTTATTCTTGGACAATAACGAGACAAGATGGCTCCACACAGTTTTATTCAGCTTCAACCCAAAATCCAAGAATGGTATCAGCTTCGATTAATAATAGAATTACTAAAGCAACAGTAACTGCTACATATCAAAATTGCACTAAAACAGTTACCAAAATATTTAGATGTGCAATTCCTAATGCTGATATTAATGGGGAATTGTTTCCTGAGTGTAGTTTATTTGGTGGTGGAATTGGGTTTTCGAAAATAAGTGAAAAAATCAAAGTTTATCCGAACCCAACAAAAGCAAATTTATCATTTGAAGGAAAAGATTTAGAAAACTATAAGATTACTATTTTTGATTTTATGGGTAACATAATTATAAAAGATAGTAAACTGAATGAAGAAATAAATTTAGATAGTGAAAAATCTGGTATTTACTTTTATATAATTTCTGATGACCAAATGAATATACAAGAAGGTAAAATCATAAAAGAATAACGGCTATCAACAATAAATATATTCAATAGCGGCTTTTGGTAAATCAAAAGCCGTTTTGTATTTTAAAATATAGTAAATAACTAAAAAAAAAGTGAATTTTTCCGCTAACAAATATGCGGTTAAACCTTAAACCCTCTCACCCACCAATTCCATCACCAAATCAAACTGTTCTTGTTTGCTCATAGCAGAATTGTCAATTTCAATAGCATCAACTGCTTTTTCTAGTGGAGAATCTTCACGGTGTGTGTCGATATAATCGCGTTCTTGTACGTTTTGTAAGACTTCTTCGTAAGTCACGTGTTGGCCTTTTTCGATTAATTCATTGAAACGTCTTTCCGCACGGGTTTGTGCACTGGAGTCCATGAAAATTTTCAATTCAGCCTCAGGGAAAACTACGGTTCCTATATCTCTTCCGTCCATTACAATGGCTTTGTTTTTTCCCATTTCTTGTTGAGAAGCTACCAATTTACTTCGCACTTCGGAAATCTCAGCTACTTGACTCACGCAACGAGACACATCAAGCGTTCTGATTTCTTTTTCAACATTTGTACCGTTGACATACATTTCAGCAAAACCAAGAGTTTCATTAAAGTGAAATTGTAATTTTATATTAGGTAACGCTCTAACTAAGGCTTCTTTATCCAAATGATTTTCTGAGACATACCCATTTTGCATGGCATAAAACGTCACCGCACGATACATAGCACCAGTATCTACATATACATAACCCAAATGCTTAGCCAATTGTTTCGCTAACGTACTTTTTCCGGTGGACGAAAATCCGTCTATGGCAATTGTAATTTTTTTCAAGATTCTATTTTTTTGCCACAAAGGCACTAACACACTTTTTTTTATTATTCAAAGATAAAAAACCTACTGCCAAAAACCCATAACCTACAACCTTTTTATTGCAAATTAATCATCATTCCAAATAAACTTGTGTTGGCAGCAGCTGTGTATCTTGAATACGAATAATCAAAGCGTACTGTTCCAAAGCGAATGCCGAAACCTGCTGAAATTCCAGAAAAATTTCTTTGTTCCAGAATTCGAAGTTCTTCGGCTCTTCTGAAATTATAGCCTAAACGAACACTGAACGCTTTATCAGGAAACAATTCTGCTCCCATAATAACGTGACGCAACGCATTGTTAAAAAACGATACTTTTTCTTGTTGCACAGAACCATCTAATGATCCTTCTGCTCTATTGGGATTTGAAAAGGCTACTTGCCATTGTTGTAAGTTTTCTAACGTAAAATGCCAACGAATGGGCACATTTTCCATCAATTGTGAAATTCCAAAATCTATGGCTAAAGGCAATTTTTCGTTGTTGTCGGCAAAAGGTTTTATTTGATAACCAATATTTCTGATGGCCAATCCATAGTTTATATCATTAGGTTCATCAATATACAAAACCCCTAAATCAACGGCTGCTCCAAACGAACTATAGGATTCTAAACTTGACGAAATTAATTTAGCATTAGCACCTACATAAAAATCGCTCCAAGGAATGTTTAGGGCATATCCAAACGATACGGCGATTTCGCTTCCTGTAAATTCTCCTGTGATGTTTCCCAATTCGTCTCTGCCTTCAAAATTTCCATAATTGATGTAATTTACACCCCCATGAAATGTTTGCACGTGTCTGTCGTAAGTATAAGCATAAGCAGCTGTTCCGTAGGTAACTTCACCATAATAATTGCCATAATTAGCTGACAAACGGTTATCCATTTCAGGATTTATGGTGGCTGGATTATAAAACGCTTGATTGACATCGTAATCAACAACGGTAACGGTTTTGCCTCCCAAAGCGGCTTGTCTGGGTGATTGCGCTAAGTTTAAAAATTGATACACGTATTTCCCTCCTATTTGACCAAAAGATAAGGTCGAAAGGAAAATAACACATATTACAATAGAATTCTTTAACATAGCAAATGTTGAGTCAACGTTTATAACGCGGATGCGAAGATAAAATTATATAATTCAATATACAAAATTGTTTTAGGGGAATGAATTGGGAAAAATTATTTTATATATTTACAAAGAACAATAAAGATTATAAATATTTGTGAGTTCTTTTATTTTGGAATTACTTCTGTTTATGCATTAACAAACATTACCAAAAAAACAAAAAAATGCGTGTAATATCTATTTTAACATTTATAATAGTTTCAAATTTTGCAAAATCACAAAATTTAGAATGCAAAGATTTTAAAACTGGAACTTTTAAGTTGGAATCCATTAACTATAAACTTCCAATAACTACTATTATTCGAACAGGAAATATTCAAAAAGAAATGGATTCCAATGTAGAAATGGAAGGAACTATAGAATGGAAAACAGAATGCAGTTATGAATTAATTTACACAAATGCTTCTCCAGAAATTAATGGAAAGAAAATTAATGTTCAAATAGAAAAAGTAGAAGGAAAAACAGCTTTTTGTAAATCTACTTTTGAAGATCTGCAAAATTTGATATTAGAATTTAAAATGATGAAAATTGAATAACAGTCTATGCTTAACAATCTACCAAAATACATTACCCTAACTTTTGAGCTGACAACAATTGCAACTTTGTTTTTTTTTTATTTGGACCATCAAAAACTCTAATTTAGAACAGACACGAAAGAAAGCTTCGCCAATTCTTATGGGTTTGATGCTATGGTTGTTTATTCAAGGCTTTTTGACTTTAAAAAATATTTATAATTCTAATACAAATACTTTTCCTCCAAAAATAATATTGACAGGCATTTTGCCAGCATTGGTAACTATTATTTTATTATTCGCAACCTCAAAAGGCAGACAATTTATTGATAGTTTACCTCTTAAAAATTTAACGTATTTAAACATAGTAAGAATACCTGTTGAAATAGTTTTATATTGGCTTTATCTCCACAAAGCAATACCAGAATTAATGACTTTTGAAGGTAGAAACTTTGATATTCTTGCTGGAATTTCTGCTCCTTTTATAGCTTACTTTGGACTGACAAAAACAAAACTAAGTCAACAAACAGTTTTAATATGGAATTTTATTTCTCTTGGTCTTTTATTAAATATTATGGTGAATGCACTTTTTTCTACACCTTCACCTATTCAAAAATTGGCTTTTGACCAACCTAATATTGCTATTTTAAATTTTCCGTTTAGTTGGTTACCCACTTTTATAGTTCCAATTGTCTTATTTGGTCATTTAACTTCCATTAGACAATTGCTAAAAAACAAAAAATCCCAAGCCTAAACTTGGGATTTTTTATATAGTTCTAAATTCTGATTTCTAAATTCTAAATTTAAAAATTAAGAAAGCGCTTTTTTCACTTGGTCAGCTGCTTCTTGGAATTGTACCGCTGATAAAATTGGCATTCCAGAATTGTCGATTAATTCTTTAGCAATTTCAGCATTTGTACCTTGTAATCTTACAATGATTGGCACTTTAATAGCGTCACCCATATTTTTGTAAGCATCAACAACTCCTTGCGCTACTCTATCACAACGAACAATTCCACCAAAAATGTTGATTAGAATAGCTTTTACGTTTGGATCTTTTAAGATGATTCTGAAAGCGGTTTCCACACGTTTAGCATCAGCAGTTCCACCAACATCTAAGAAGTTTGCTGGTTCAAAACCTGCATATTTAATTAAGTCCATTGTTGCCATAGCTAAACCTGCACCGTTTACCATACATCCTACAGTTCCGTCAAGGTCAACATAGTTTAGCCCTACTTCTTTTGCTTCAACTTCAATTGGGTTTTCTTCTCTAACGTCACGCATTTCAGCAATTTTTGCTTGTCTGTATAAGGCGTTATCGTCAATATTTACTTTAGCATCAACAGCCATAATTTTATCATCCGAAGTTTTCAAAACTGGATTGATTTCGAACATAGAAGCATCTGAAGCTATATATGCATTGTATAAGGAAGCCACAAATTTTACCATTTCTTTGAAGGCATTGCCACTTAATCCTAAGTTAAAAGCAATTCTTCTCGCTTGAAAACCTTGTAATCCAACAGCTGGATCAATTTCTTCAGTAAAAATTAAATGTGGTGTATGTTCTGCTACTTCTTCAATATCCATTCCACCTTCAGTAGAATACATGATCATATTTCTTCCAGTAGCTCTATTTAAAAGTACTGACATATAGAACTCAGACGTTTCGCTTTCACCAGGATAATATACATCTTCAGCTACTAAAACTTTGTGAACTCTTTTTCCTTGCGGTGGCGTTTGTGGTGTAATTAAATCCATTCCAATAATTTGACCTGCTAATTCAGCTACTTGATCTAAATTTTTAGCCAATTTAACTCCTCCTCCTTTTCCTCTTCCTCCTGCATGGATTTGAGCTTTAATCACGTGCCATCCTGTTCCAGTTTCTGCTGTTAACTGTTTTGCCTTTGCTACTGCTTCTTCTGCATTGTTAGCTACATGACCTCTTTGGATGCGAACACCATGACTCGCTAATATTTCTTTACCTTGATATTCGTGTAAATTCATAATTGTGATGCGTTTATCTTGTTTAAAAAGTGCCACAAAAATAACAAACTATTCTGTAACTCGCTAACTATTTTCCTTTTTTTTATAAAGACCCTAGCCTGACTTATTTGCATAAACAAAAATAACATTTTAGTTTAAAATAATTATTTTTTATAACAAAATGTTATTTTTTGTTATTTTTTTGTAAAAATTTAAAAATGTCATTATTTTACTTATAAATTTGCATTCTTAAAAAATTGAAAAAATGAAAGCACAAGAATTACTTCAACTGGTCAATGAATTTGATAGTCCATTATATGTTTATGATGCGGAAAAAATAGAAGCACAATACAAAAGGTTAACCAAGGCTTTTAATAAAGTAGAACGTTTTAGAGTCCATTATGCGGTAAAAGCTCTTTCAAATGTTTCTGTTTTAAGGTATTTAAAAACTTTAGGTTCATGTTTGGATACGGTATCTATTCAAGAAGTTGAATTGGGACTTCATGCTGGTTTTGATCCTTCACAAATCATTTATACACCAAATGGTGTTTCTATGGAAGAAATAGAACAAGTAGCTTCTTTAGGCGTTCAAATTAATATTGATAATCTTTCTATATTGGAGCAATTTGGCACAAAACATCCTAAAACACCGGTTTGCATTCGTATAAATCCTCACGTAATGGCTGGTGGAAATGCTAATATTTCTGTGGGACATATCGATAGTAAATTTGGTATTTCCATTCATCAATTGCCTCATTTGTTGCGTATCGTTGAAAATACAAAAATGCATATCAACGGCATTCACATGCATACTGGTTCTGATATTTTGGATGTGGGTGTGTTTTTGTATGCAGCCGAAATTTTGTTTGATACCGCTAAACATTTCAAAGAGTTAGATTTTATTGATTTTGGAAGTGGTTTTAAAGTGCCATACAAAAAAGATGATATAGAAACCGATGTAGAAGAATTTGGAAAAAAATTGACCAAACGATTTTTAGCGTTTGAAAAAGAATATGGTCGCGAATTAACGCTTGCTTTTGAACCTGGAAAATTTTTGGTTAGTGAAGCAGGTTATTTCTTAGCCAAAGTAAATGTGGTTAAACAGACAACTTCAACCGTTTTTGCTGGAATTGATTCTGGATTCAATCATTTGATTCGTCCGATGTTGTATGGTTCGCAGCATCACATTGAAAACATTTCTAACCCTAAAGGAAAGGAACGCTTCTACTCTATTGTGGGTTATATTTGTGAAACGGATACTTTTGCCAATAACCGAAGAATTTCTGAGATAACTGAAGGAGACATTTTATGTTTCAGAAATGCTGGTGCCTACTGTTTTTCAATGGCTTCTAACTATAATTCAAGAGTTAAACCCGCAGAAGTTTTATGGTTGAATGGCAAAGGACATTTAATCAGACAAAGGGAAACTTTTGAAGATATTTTGAGAAATCAGGTGGAGATTAGTTTTTAATTTAAACTTCATATAAAATCAAAAACACGAATTAGTAATATTAATTCGTGTTTTTCTTTTTGTTTTTTTTCTTGTCCTTTTTAATTTTATTATTTATAACAAAACTTATAGGCTGCATGAATCTTTTTCTAATTGGTTTTCCATCTATAAAAGTAGCCTTAAATTCTGGTAATTTTGAAAAAATTCTTAAAGCTTCAATTGTAAAAATATCATGTGGAGATCTAATTTTTTCAATAATTACATTACCATATTCATCAATAATGAATAAAACTTTTACAGAAATTGCGTCTCCATGTTTATATCCTAATTTTTTATAGATACTATCTCTTTGAATATCTGTATATGTTTCCTTTATTTTAAGAGAATCTGGGACTATAATTGAATCTCTTTTAATTAAATTATATGAATATAAACTTGATGAAAAACATATAAATAAGAATGTTAATAATAATTTATTCATTACGAAATTATTTTTTAATTATTATTTCCTGCAACAATTCTGCTTCTGTACCATTTGGTAAGGTAATTTTCAACAGCATGGATAAGGTTGGAGCAATCTGAGTAATTACTTTTCTATCATAGCTTTCCCCTTTTTTAATGTTTGAGCCGTAAAACAACAAAGGCACATGTGTATCATAGGTATAAGGACTTCCATGTGTTGTTCCTGTTGCAGAATATTCTAAATAGCCTGGTTTTTCTAAAAAGACTAGTTCTCCGTTTTGCTTTGGATCATACCCTCTAGCTATAAAATCTAAGTAAAAATCACTTTTTGAGGACTGTTGGATTTCGTCTTCGGTGTAAACTCTACTTACAAATTTATGTGTGTAGATGTAATTTTTGAACGTTTCTTTTACTTCATTCAGTGATAATCCTTTTGATTGAATAAGAGCTTTGTTGAAAAACACATTGGAATTTGAGCAATTTAAGATTAAGTCTTCTCCATAAGTAGCTTTTGAAAAGGCTATTAAATCATTGGTAAACGATTTTGAATTTAAATTCGTTACATCGTATTTATTATCTTTTAAATAGGTTACGTTTTCAGCACCAGCATGATCTGCTGTTAAGAAAATCAGATAACTTCCTTTTCCTACTTGTTTGTCCAAATAACTTATGAATTCGCCTAAAGTTTCATCTAAACGCAAATAAGTGTCTTGTAATTCAATAGAACGTGGGCCAAGAATGTGTCCGATATAATCTGTGGAAGAAAAACTTACTGATAGAAAATCGGTAATTTCATCTTTTCCAAGAGTTTCTTTTTCGATAGTACGTTTGGCTAAATCCACCAGTAAATTGTTGCCATAAGGCGTTGAACGTAAAACACCAGCATCATTATTTTCATACATATCTTTTAAATTGTACGGAAAAAATGGTGCTTTTTTGAATAATTTACCTTCATAAGGACTATTATCGTTTAGACTTTCGTTGTAGGTTTCTTTGGATCTTAACAATTCCCATCCTTTATCAATGTATTTTTGAAAATGTTTTTCGGCATTAAAGTCTTGAAGCCATTTGGGCAATTCATTTCCATAATAAGTACTTGAAATAAATTCGCCTGATTTTCCATACCAAAAAGCCCAATCGGCAAAGTGACCCGCTGGTAAAATAGCTCCTCTATCTTTTAAACTTAAACCAAAAACTTTTCCTTTGAAGTTGGTTGCTAATTTTAATTCATCAGTGATTGTAGTACTTAAAAGGTTTCTTGGAGACATTTTTCCTTCACTTTCAGCACTATTTCCTAGAATTGAAACTGTAGCATCGTCTGCACAATACATGTCTTTTCCGGTTGATTTGTTGAACCAATCGTTTCCGACAATTCCGTGAACACTTGGAGTTGTTCCTGTAAAAATTGAAGCATGACCTGGTCCAGTGTAAGTTGGGAAATAATTGTAATGTGTGTTGTGGAATGTATAACCTTCTCTCATTAGTTTTTTGAAACCATTTTCAGTAAAATCACTTTCAAATCGGTACAAGTATTCCATTTTCATTTGATCTACTACAATTCCAACTATTAACTTGGGTTTGTTTTGAGCATTAGTAATCGTAGAAATAAGCAAAGAAAATGCAAAGAGTATCTTTTTCATCGTGTAAATATATTGAAATACAAAAGTAAGGAATCGATATGATTTGAGTGTGTTGGTAATGTAAAATAAATCTAAACCATATTGATTGAAGGATAAGAAAATATAAAATTAATCTTATTCTTTATGTTTGAATTTGTAATTGTACTGTTTTAAATTGGTGCTAACTCTTCTGTTTTTTGGAGAAAAATTCTTTTTACCAGCTAACAACTCATTCACAGGAGCTGATTTTTGATGCACAGTTGTTTTAAAAGTTTCTACACCTAAATTCTCAATATAATTACTGATAAATTGATTTAGAAAATTGAGTTTATCTTTTTTTACGGAATAGATGGAAGATTTTCCTGAGAATGAGATATTTACCAAGTTGGCTTTTTTAAGTTCTAACAGATGATTGGAAACTGTTGACTGAGCTAAAGGCATTATCTCTACAATATTACCGCACGAACACGATTCCTTAGCTAACAATATGTTCATGATTTGGATTCTTGCAGGATGACCTAACGCTTTAAACACTTCTGCAATCTTATTGATATCTTCTTTAAAACCAATCTGTTTAGTTACTCCCATTTTGATTCTGATTAAACTTCAAATCGCAATATAACGATAATAGTTTAAAAAACAAAAAGTTAATACCAATTTAAGATTGAAATACTAGAACTTACAATAAAAAAATATGAAGCTTAAATTTGAATGTAAATTATTTTTCGATTTCAATATTATACTCGATAATAAAATCATCATAAGTAATGTACAATTGTCTTCTGTTGTTTTGTTTTTTTCTGGTAAAAACAGAAACTACGCATTCGATTCCATCATTATCAACACAGTTGAAGGAAGAAATAATATCTGATTCTGTGTTTTTAACTTCGTTGTATTTTATGATATTAAACAATTGTATTTCTTCAGAATAGACCACAACTCTATGACTAACCCCATCAATTTTAATTATCATTTCTGAATTTACAGGTTTTGTCCACTCTGACCATTTCCCTTTACTGTTCATCTCTGTAACCGAAAAACTTGTCGTCTTGAATAAAAACTGTTGGCTGTAGGAAGAAAAACCGATAAATAAAACGAATAAAATTATTTTAAACTTGTTGTGCATTTTTATTAAAATTGAAATTGTTGTGTTGCTGATTGTGCGTGATAAAACTCTTTCATCACATTGTTAATGATGGTTTCAACAGGTAATATATCATAAATTAACCCTGAAATTTGTCCAATTTCCAATTCTCCTTCTATTAAATCTCCTTCAAACATTCCTCTTTTTGCTCTTCTTTTTCCTAAAAGGGCTTCTAATGCTTCTTTGGAGGGACACTTGGTATATAATTCTTGAATATCGTTATAAAACTTATTTTTAACTAATCGCACTGGAGCTAATTCTTTCAACGTTAATTGGGTATCCCCTTCGTTTGCATTTACAACTGTTTCCTTAAAATTTGCATGTGCACTTGATTCCATTGAAGCTACAAATCTTGTTCCCATTTGAACGCCATCAGCACCTAAAACCATAGCGGCTAACATTCCTCTTCCTGTTGCTATTCCACCAGCAGCAATCAATGGAATTTCTATATTTTCTCTAACCATTGGAATTAAGGTTAACGTTGTTGTTTCATCTCTTCCGTTGTGTCCACCAGCTTCAAAACCTTCTGCTACTACAGCATCTACACCTGCTTCTTGTGCTTTTATGGCAAACTTAGAGCTGCTTACCACATGAACAACTTTAATGCCATTGTCTTTTAAATGCTGTGTCCAAGTCTTAGGATTTCCGGCAGATGTGAAAACCACTTTGACTTTTTCTTCCAGAATAATTTTCATGATTTCTTCTAAATCAGGATAAAGCATCGGTACATTTACTCCAAATGGATTAGAAGTAGCTTTTTGGCATTTTTGAATGTGTTCTCTCAAGACATCAGGATACATGGAACCTGCTCCTATTAATCCTAAACCACCAGCGTTACTGACAGCACTTGCCAATTTGTAACCGCTGTTCCATATCATTCCTCCTTGAATTATAGGATATTTAATTTGTAAAAGGCTTGTAATTCTATTCATGTAATGGTAAATATTGCTTATAAATTGAAAATTATTGTTTGATAATTTTTCCTTTGATAGTTCCTGAAGGAGCAGAAATTTGGTAATAATAAATTCCTGAATTAAAACTTTCCAGGTTGAACTGTTGTACTTTTTTTGTGATGGTTTCTTGTTTTACCAATTGCCCTAAACTATTAAAAATTAGCATAGTTCCGTTGTTAATATCACTTACTAAAGTAACTTGTTCGTTAGCTGGATTAGGATATAAAACTGGATTTTCTGTCGCAAAATCAGCTCTGTTCAAGGCATTTGTTAATGCCAATTGAAAATCAGGAATTCCATATCCTTTTTGATTGGTTGGGTTAGCAAATAAATCTGCTGATTCGATGATAAATTGTTTCACTTGAACATTTGTTAGGCTTGGTACTGCAGACCAAAAAGAGGCTACCATTCCAGCCATAACAGGACTTGAAAAGGATGTTCCGTTTGATGTTACAATTGCTCCTGCTGTATTGCTTACTGTAGTTCCTAATCCTTTGGCACAAACATCTGGTTTTACTCTTCCATCAAATGAAGGACCAATTGAACTGAAAGAAGCATAAGCTTCAGTACTATTAACGGCTCCTACGGCTAGTGCATGAGTAGCTTCTGCTGGAACGGCAACATGAGGATTAGCACTATTTCCTGAGTTTCCAGCACTTACCACAACCATCATTCCTTTCATAAATGCCATATTAGCTCCTCTTGAGGCAAAAGCAGTTGTTCCATTCATATCACTATAAGTGTAGCTGTAAGCTGGATTATCGTATCCAAAATAACCTAATGAACTGTTTATAATATCTACCCCTAATGAATCAGCCACTTCAGCTGCTTCTACCCAATAAGACTCTTCCACTGGATTCTCTTCATTGATATCTTCTGTAATGAATAAATAATATTGAGCATCTGGCGCTGTACCCACTAATTGGCCATCTGAAAATCCTCCCATGCAAGAGAGAACATTTGTACCATGATTGTGACGTGAAAAGTAATTGGTATTTCTATCTGGAAAATTATAACCGCCTAAAATTTGGTTGTTGGTCATCAAATTTTGAAATGGTGCTGCTGTGTTTACATTAATAAATCCAGAATCTAAAACCGCAATGATTTTTCCTTGACCTGTATAATTTTGTTGATGCAACAAATGTCCGTTCAACATTTCTATTTGATTGGCAGAATTTCCATAGTTGTAGGTAACGAGTTCTTCTGTATTTTTAGCTACCTTATTTAATTTGTATGATGGAGGTTGAGCTTGTCTTGTATTTAATGATGAATTAGCATAATCTATGGACTGCACAAAAGGCAAAGCTGACAAAGCTTGAATATTGGTTTGTGTACCTCTAATATGAATTGCATTTAACCATTTCGATTTTGCCATAACTGTAATTCCTGTGGAAGCTGCAATTTGGTCGATGTAAGGTTGATGCACAGGAACATCTGTAGCATCCAATGCGATATTTTGTGCTGTTCTTCTGTCTAAAGCTCTTTGAGAAAGCATAGACAAAGGATTGGCTAAAAAAGTAGAAGCGTTAGGCTTGTTGGTAAAATATACCCATGCATCTTCCTGAGAAACAGCACTATTAAAAATCAGCAAGATAATCAATAAAAGTAACTTTTTCATTTTTTTCAATTTTACATCAAATATATAAAATTCTTTAAAAAGCTCTTATATTATTGTAAAATAAATGAAAATACCGTAACCAATTAATAATAATATACCTTCTTTAAAACTTAAGCTTCCTCTTTTGGGTAACAACACTAAGGGCAATAGTATTAATCCAAAGCCAAGCATCCAATAAATATCTTGATTGATAATCTTCAAGTCAATGTTTTTGATAGGACTAATGATTGATGTAATTCCGAGAACACTCAAAATGTTAAAAATATTTGACCCAATAATGTTTCCTATTGATATGTCATTTTCCTTTTTCAAACTTGCAATAACTGATGAAACCAATTCTGGAATACTAGTTCCAATTGACACAACCGTTACGGCAATTACACGTTCACTCACACCAATACTCGTGGCTAAATTTACAGCTCCTTTTACTAAAAATTCTGAACCTATCCAAAGGGCAAAACCACCAAGAGCTAAAAATACAAATATCTTCAAAAAAGACATTCCTTCTTCTTTAATTTCGGGAATATCAACTTCGATTTTTTGGTTTTGCTTGACTAAATATATTAGAAATACAATCATTAAAATGACGAAAATAAAACCTTCTGTCCTACTTAATTCGCCATCAATTATTAGAAAAACAAACAACAATGTTGAAGCTATCATTTTTGTGGGCCAATCAGTTGCAAAGAAACTTACATCTACTTGGATTGCATTAATTAGAAGTACAATACCCAATACTAAGCCTACGTTACCAATATTTGAGCCTACCACATTTCCAATGGCAATATCTGGATAGCCATCAATGGCAGCTTTTACACTTACAATTAATTCTGGTAAAGATGTAGCAAAGGAAACGACTGTTAAACCAACAATTATTTTTGAAATATTTAATCTATATGATAAACCGACTGCTGATTTTAACAACCAATTACCCCCTACAACTAACAAAACTAAACCTGCGACTATGTATAGAAAATCCATAAATTTATTTAAGAAATTACACCACTACCCAACAATTCATCTCCTTCATACCAAGCAACAAATTGTCCTTCGGTAATAGCTGACTGAGGATTTTCAAAAGTAACATACATTCCCGATTCAAATTGATGCAATGTAGCTTTTTCTAACGGTTGACGATAGCGAATACGAGCCATTACTTGTCTTGCTTCATTAGGTTGTAATCTTAAATCTTCTCTTATCCAGTGTACTTCTTCTGCTTTAACAAACAATGCTTTTTTGAATAAACCTGGATGATTTGAACCTTGACCAGTGTAGATAATATTGTGATCAACATCAGTTTGGATGATGAATAGAGGTTCTTTTGTTCCTCCAACATTTAATCCTTTTCTTTGCCCGTTGGTAAAATAATGAGCTCCTTGATGTTTCCCTACCACTTTTGCGTTAGCTTTTGAAAAATCAAGTTTTTTAGCCTGATGTGCAAAAGCTTCCTCGGGATTTGTATGAAGTGTAGTTTCTAATTCAAAAACAGCGTCATTGGCATCAATTTCAAGAATGGTTCCTTCTTTAGGCTGTAGTTTTTGTTGAAGAAATTCTGGAAGACGAACTTTACCTATAAAACACAAACCTTGCGAATCTTTTTTATCAGCTGTTATCAAGTCCATTTGAGCGGCTATTTCTCTAACTTGAGGTTTGGTTAATTCCCCAATAGGAAATAATGCTTTTGCCAATTGTTCTTGTGATAATTGACATAAAAAATAAGATTGATCTTTGTTATTATCTTTTCCTGCTAAAAGTTGGAATATTTCTTTTCCATCTTTTTCTATACTTGATTTTCTGCAATAATGACCTGTTGCCACGAAGTCTGCTCCTAAAGACATTGCAATTTTCATGAAAACATCGAATTTAATTTCTCGATTACAAAGCACGTCAGGATTTGGAGTTCTTCCTTGTTCATATTCTTTGAACATGTAATCTACAATTTTTTCTTTGTATTCTTCGGATAAATCTACTGTTTGGAAAGGAATGCCTAATTTTTCTGCTACCAAAAGGGCATCATTGCTATCTTCTAACCATGGACATTCATTGGAGATTGTAACTGAATCATCGTGCCAGTTTTTCATAAAAAGACCAATGACTTCATAACCTTGCTCTTTTAACAGATAAGCAGCAACACTTGAATCTACTCCACCAGAAAGTCCAACTACGACTCTTTTCATTTTTTTATTATTTGGCACAAAGTTACGAAGGCTTGAAGTTTTTTTTATTTATTTCACAGTTTTTTAAGTTTTCAAACAGAAAGAAAGCCGCTCACAAGAATATGACATTCTGCTATTTCTTTTTTTCTTTCTTTATTTCTCTGTCTTTCATCTCACCAGGAATTTTTTCTCCTTTTTCATTCACGGTATATTCAAAATTTTTAGCCGTGAACTTTCGAGCTGTCTCTTCCTTTACTATTTTACCCTTTTCATAGGTTTTCCATATTCCTGTTTTCAAACCATTGGTATATTGTCCTTGAAGGATGATGTTTCCTAATCCGTCATAGAAAGTAGCGGCTCCATGAAGTTCATCATTTTTATAGTTCAAGTCTTCAAGAATTTTCTCGTTGACACCGAATCTTTTGTAATTTCCATCTCGTTTTCCATCCACATAGTTTAAAATTTCAGCAACAGAACCATCATCATAAAATACTTTTTTTATACCATTGAGTTTTCCTTTCTTATAATTTTCGCTGGTCATTACAACTTTAGATTCTTTGTGATAAATTTTCCATTCACCTTCATGAAGCTTTTTGACCAAAAGACCTTCACTAACTATATTGTCTTTTCTATCATACATGGTGACATAACACGAATCTTTTCCTTTTGAAAAATCTCTAGTGGCAATTACTTTACCTGCTTTGGTATCATCAAAGTATTTAAATATCCCCGTTTCTTTTCCATGATTAAAGACACCTTCATATCTAGGCCTTTTGGATTCATCATAAATCCCTTTCCACAAACCATGACGTTCTCCTTTTTCATCATATTGATTTGTTTTTTCCTGAGAATAGTTTAAAAATGTAGTTATGAAAAGCAAAAATATTAATGTTTTTCTCATATTTTAACAGTTGTTTTATTATTTATATAATTTATAAGCAAAAATACATTTAAAGTGAAACAATACTTTACATAGCGTTAAATTATCTTAAAATTTTGTTTTTTTTTTACTATTCATTTTTTATTTTGTTTAATGTTTTATAGTTTTGAATAAACAAAAAAACATTTTTACTATGAAAAACATTGCAAAATTAATCAAATTAACTTTAATCATCACAACGAGTGTGATGATGTTTTCGTGTTCAAACGATGATGACAATTCAACTCCTGCTCCAGTTGATAATAGCATTGCTGGTATTGCATCACGTACACCTGAGTTCTCTTCACTTGTGGCTGCACTAACTAAAGCTGGTTTAGTGCAAACATTGAGCCAAGATGGTTCTTTGACTGTTTTTGCTCCTACTAACACTGCTTTCACTGCCTTTTTATCGGCAAATGGTTTTGCAAATTTAGAAGCTGTACCTACACCATTGTTAAGAGAAATTCTTTTAAACCATGTGGTTAGTGGAACAAATTTATCTACTGGTCTAACAACTGGTTATGTTAAAACTCTTGGAAAAGGCTCTGCTTCATCTTCAAACACTTTGAGTATGTTTATCAACACATCGAATGGTGTTAGACTTAATGGTGTATCTAACGTAACACAAGCGGATATTATTGCTTCAAATGGTGTTATTCATAGAGTTGATGCTGTTATTGGTTTACCAACTATTGTTACTCATGCGGCAGCAAATCCAAATTTCTCAACATTATTTAGTGTAGTTACTTCTTCTGCTCAAAGTGCAGTTGCTACAGCTTTGACTACAAACACTACACCTCTTACTGTTTTTGCACCAACAAATGCTGCTTTTGATGTAGCTTTAGGTGCAGGTGGTTTTGCTAATGGAGCTACTGATGCACAAGTTACTAAAGTTTTACAATACCATGTTACTGGTGCTGGTAACGTCTTATCATCTTCATTGACTAACAATCAAGTAGTACCAATGATTACAAATCCTGTTCAAAATATTACTATTGATTTAAGCACACCTACAAGTCCAAAAATCAATGATACATCAACAACAAAAGCAAACATAATTGCTGTAGATGTTCAGTGTGCAAATGGTGTTATTCACGCTGTAGATAAAGTATTACAACCTACTTTATAAAACTTATTTAAAAAATTGCTATCGAAAAAAAGCCATTCATTAAATTGAATGGCTTTTTTGATGGTTTATATCTATACTTTATTTTTTTCTTTGTGCTTTTGCTTCTTCAGCTTGTTCCATCATTTCTCTCATCTTTCTTTGGAACTTACTTTCTGTTTTTGGTTTGGTTTTATTTTCTTGAATTTTAGCATGAATTTTTTCTTCATTCACAATGTACTTTTTAATTACTAACATAATTCCGATGGTAATTAAATTAGAAATAAAATAATACAAACTCAATCCTGAAGCGTAATTATTGAAGAAAATCAACATCATTACTGGAGAAATGTAAATCATAATTTTCATGATTTTACCCATATCTGGCATACCTTCTTGAGTTGGTGCACTCATTTGCTGGTCTCCTGTTGTCATTTTCATGTAGAAAAAGATAGCTACAGAAGCTAAAATTGGAAATAAACTAACATGATCTCCATAGAATGGAATTTTGAATGGCAATTGATAAATGCTATCATAAGAAGATAAATCATCTGCCCACAAAAATGATTTCTGTCTCAAATCGAACATCGATGGGAAAAACTGGAATAAGGCATAGAAAACTGGAATTTGCATCACAGCTGGTAAACATCCTGCCATAGGATTCACTCCAGCTTTGGAATACAACTTCATGGTTTCTTGTTGTTTTTTCATTGCATTATCCTTGTATTTAACGTTTAATTCGTTAATTTCAGGACGCAAGACTTTCATTTTTGCTTGTGACAAATATGATTTGTATGTAATTGGAGACATCGCTAACCTTACTAGAATTGTAAAGAATATAATTGCAAATCCGTAAGGCATAAATCCACTAATCAAACCAAATACTGGAATAAACACCCATCGGTTAATCCATCCGAAAATTCCCCAACCCAATGGCATAATCTCATCTAAATTTCGGTTATAATCGTTAAGCGTTTTATATTTAGCTGGACCATAATACCAATTCATCGCATAGTTAAGTTCACCATTTTTAAAATCTAATGGAATTTTTGCCATGAAGTTTTTAGTATATAAAGTATCAACTTCTTCATCAACTACTAAATTTTCTGATTTTAATGTTGCGGTCTTGAAAGGGGTGTCAGTCAATAATATGGAAGTAAAAAAATGTTGCTTAAATGCTATGTAAGTAACATCGTTTACAAGTTCTTCGTCATTACTTGCTGCACTCAAATAATCGTCTTTACCATCTTCGAATTCATAAACCATTTCTGTGTAACGATTTTCGTAAGAAATACTTTTTTCGTTTCTAAAGGCTTTTAATTGCCATTCTAAATCCAGAGCTTTAGAAGTATTTATTACATCGGCTAAACCTTGAGTTTTGATTCCAAAATCCAACATAAATTCGTTTGGCTTCAAGACATATCTATATTCTAAAAACTGACTTTCAGCAGCTTTTAATCGCATAGTTAACACTTGATTTTCTCCTTCTTTAGTTAAAATTGGCTCAAAAAATAATTCTTTGGTATTCAATACACGATTATCTTTTGTATTCAAAGTGATATTGAAATCAGCGTTATTGTCTTTAATAATTTGTACTGGTTTCTTAGAATCTCTCTCAAATTGCTCAACACCTTTAACTGTTGCATTGACAATATAACCTCCTTTGTTGGCTATTGTAAGTGATAATACTTCATTCTCTATTGTAGTATAGTCTTCTTTAGCTGATGGGAGTGATGAAGAATAAGCAAATGAACCTAGTTTAGCTTTATCTTGTTGATTTTGGAGAGAATCATTTGAAACAACTGGAGCAGCTTTTGAAGTTGATGCTGTTTTTGGCGATTCTTTTTGCTTGTCAATCTGTTCTTTTTTAGCTTTTGCTGCCAATTCTTCAGGAGTTGGAGAATTTGAATAAAGCATCCAAATTAAGATTCCTGAGATTAATACAAATCCAATAATTGAATTTAAATCTAATTTTTTCTCTTCCATTTTTACTAATTAACTGTTGGTTATTCCAACATGTTTTATTTACTATTATCTATTATTTTGACAAATCTTATACTTTAAGTCCAATAGTTTTCTCTGTTATTTTCAGTTGATTATTTACAACTGCTTGAACAAAACTTACAAACAGAGGATGTGGATTTGCAACAGTGCTCTTATATTCTGGATGATATTGAACGCCGATAAAAAATGGATGGTCTTTAATTTCAACAATTTCAACCAGATTGGTATCTGGATTAATTCCTGAAGCGATTAAACCAGCATTTTGTAGGTCGTTTAAGTAAGTACCATTGTATTCGTATCTGTGACGGTGACGTTCTGAGATTTCAGTAGTTCCATATATTTTATGTGCCAGTGAATCTTCTTTTAGAAGGCATTTCCATGCTCCTAAACGCATTGTTCCTCCCTTATTTTCAATATTTTTTTGTTCTTCCATTAAGCTAATTACTGGATATGAAGTGTTTTCATTCATTTCTGTAGAATTAGCGTCAGCGTATCCTAACACATTTCTAGCGAATTCAATTACAGCCATTTGCATTCCCAAACAAATTCCTAAAAAAGGAATCTTATTTTCTCTAGCATAACGAACAGTATCTATTTTTCCTTCAATGCCTCGATTTCCAAAACCAGGTGCAACTAATATGCCATCTAATCCTTTTAGCTGTTCTTCTGCCGTTTTGGCATCTAAAAATTCAGAATGCACAGAGATTACATTCACTTTTGTTTCGTTTGTAGCTCCTGCGTGAATAAAAGCTTCTAAAATTGATTTGTACGAATCTTGTAACTCAACATATTTTCCGACTAATCCAATGTTGATTTCGTGTTTAGGGTTTTTATGTTTTAGTAAAAACTCGTTCCAATGTGTTAAATCTGGTGTATTCTTTTCTGGTAAACCTAATTTTTTAAGAGTAACGGTATCCAACCCTTCTTCTAGCATTAAGTTGGGTACGTCATAAATGGTGGAAGCATCAATTGATTGAATTACGGCTTCTTTTTTAACATTGCAAAATAATGCTAATTTTTGTCTCAATTCATCAGAAAGTTCATGTTCTGTTCTGCAAACTAAAATATCCGCTTTAATTCCGCTTTCCATTAAAGTCTTAACTGAATGCTGCGTAGGTTTTGTTTTTAATTCTCCAGCTGCTGCCAAATAAGGCACTAATGTTAAATGGATACAAATTGCATTTTCTTCCCCTAATTCCCATAACAACTGACGAACTGACTCTATATATGGTAAGGATTCAATATCACCAACTGTTCCACCTATTTCTGTGATCACTATATCAAAATCACCTGTTTTACCAAGCAATTGCATACGTTCTTTGATTTCATTGGTGATATGAGGTACAACTTGAACTGTTTTCCCTAAAAATTCACCTCTTCTTTCTTTTTCAATAACAGAAAGATACACTCTTCCTGTGGTTACATTATTAGCTTGTGAAGTTGGTACGTTTAAGAATCTTTCGTAGTGTCCTAAGTCCAAGTCTGTTTCTGCTCCATCATCTGTTACATAACATTCTCCGTGTTCGTAGGGATTCAAAGTTCCAGGATCAACGTTGATATAAGGGTCAAATTTTTGAATGGTTGCCCTGTATCCTCTTGCTTGCAATAATTTTGCTAATGAAGCTGCAATGATTCCTTTCCCCAAAGAAGAGGTCACACCACCAGTAACAAAGATATATTTTGTTTGATTCATTGTTGTAGTTGTTGTTTGTTGTGTTGTTGTTTTTAAACGTGCAAAAATACGATTTAATATTGATAATTAACAATTGAAAATTAGCAATTATTTCGATTTTATTTAACTGGGTTTGCGGAAGTTCATGCGAATGTTTCGAATTAATTCTTCTAGTCCATTTAATTTGAGCTCATAAATGAGTTGGAGTTGTTCGCCTAATTGTCCTTTAGGAAAACCTTTGTTGTGATACCAAACCACATAATATTCTGGTAAATCGATTAAATATCTACCTTCATATTTGCCAAAAGGCATTTTTGCGTGTGCGAGTTTGATTAATTGTTCTTGATTTGTCAAATTACTTCCAATTAAAAGTAATCTCTCTTTTTATGTCTGGATGCAAACTATAATGAACAGGACAAGTCATGGCTGTGCGTTCAAGAATAGTTTTCGTTTTGTCATCAACAGCAATATTCATGTTAAAAACGATATGAATTTCAGAAATTCTTCTTGGTTCTGCTGCCATAATTTTGGTAACTTCAGCTTCTGAATTGGAAAAATCAATTTCCATATCGCGAGCTTTTATTCCCATAACAGTGAACATACAAGTCGCTAAACCATTAGCCACAGTGTCTGTTGGTGAAAAAGCCTCTCCTCTTCCTTGATTGTCTAGTGGTGCATCAGATATAATTTCTGAACCAGAATTTAGGTGTTTTGATGATGTTCTTAAATTTCCTAAGTAAGTGACTTTTGATGTTGGCATTATTTTGCTTCTTCTATGGTTAAATCATCGGTGTATTGCAAGAGATATATACCTGTGTTGTAATTTCCTTCTTCAATTTTTCTGTAATTAAACTTACTTTCTAATTGTTCTGACTTTAGATTTAGAGCAGAATTTTCAAAGCCATTTTCCTGATATATTCTTAAAATGGTATCAAACGTGACATCAAATCCTCGTGTTGCAAATTGATTGGGGTTGATGTTATTGGCTTTTTTAAATTTTTCTTGGAAGGATTTATAATAACTACTTTGATTGTTTTTGGTAACTGAAGGATACATCATTTTCAGATTGGTATATCGCTTCATTGGAATCTCTTCAAAATCTAGAGATTCATACAGTTCAAAAACCACTAATTGTATGTCATATTTTTTTGCTAAACTATTTAAAATTCCTGTAGCATTCAGAATCATTCCTGTTTTTTCGGTATCTAAAATGACGTAATTTTTACGCGTTGGATCCAACAGAGTAACAATACTTTCTGAGGTGACTCCTCCTTTTTCGTTGTTGGGTACAACTTTCAAATCTGGAAACTGAGCCAAAAGGGTTTCTTTGTTTTCTTGTTTTTTATTGCTAAAAATAGCTAATACATTGCCATTATTTTTTTTAAAATGGTTGAATAAAACTTCTCGCATCAATTCATCAGATGGCCTAGCGTAATAAATATTAGGATATGGCTTTCCATTGGCAGATGATAATGGAGAAATGATTGGAATTTTATATTTTTCAAGTAAAATTGCAGCTTGCTCTACTTGTGAGTTGATAAATGGTCCAACTACAGCGTTAACTTTTGAAAAATCATTTTTATTAATGATGGAAGCAATAGAATTTGAATTTTTTGTTGACTCACTGTCAAATATTTTTACTTTTAAATTTGAAAAACCAAGTCTTTTAGCAGAATCAATAGCTATGAGTGCTCCAGCGTAATAATCTAATGCTATGTTGGTCAATCTTCCATGCTTTGAATTTAAAAACTCTGCTTTGCTTCTAACGGTGTCGTTTTCAATCATTGCAATGTTGAAAGGCAATAATAACACAAGTGTTTTTTCTTCATCGCTTTTCATTAGGGTTAACTTAGACTTATCAGAAGTTACTGCTGAAAACTCAAGGTTTTTATTTGGAATATTAATTACTAATCCTTCTTTAAAGCCTTCACTTAAAACAGGATTCAATTTTAATATTTCCATTTGTGAAACATTAAACTTTTTAGAAACTCCGTAAAGTGTTTCTTTAGGTTTTATGGTATATTGTTCGTAATCTGATTTTTCTTTTAAGATATTCTTTTTCCCTTTCTTGGTAACGGCAATAACTGCTCCAACAGTAAAATTATCTTGCAGCTCTGGATTTAATTCTTCTAACTCTTCAATAGTTAATCCAAATTTTTTAGAAACTCCATATTTTGTGTCTTCAGGTTGTATTCTGTATTTACCTGAATCTAATATAGAGTCTTTGACACTGGCATCAATAGTATGAGCTGGGTTTAGAGGTTTTTTTACGATAAGAACTTGTCCTTCTTTTAAACCATCTCTTACAATTACTTTATTCCAATTCTCTAAATCGTCTATAGTAATTTTGAATTTTTTTGCTAAGCTGTATTTGGTGTCTTTTGGTTGAACAATATAGGTTGCTAGATCAGATTCTTCCGATTTATTTTCTTTTTTTGCAACTGTATTCTTTTCTACTTTATACTCGCGCAAATCAATCAATAGAATCTGATTTTCATTTATTCCGTTTTTTGCTTCAGGATTTAACTTGTAAATATCATGAGGTGTGATTTTATATTTTTTTGCAATTTGAGTTACATTTTCACCAGCTGATACTGTGTGTTTAATGTAATCCTTATTGGGTTGGGCAAAAGAATTAAAAAAAACCAAAAGCATGAATGTAACTATTGTTTTTACTTGTCTCATAAAGTTTAAATTAAAACCTAACTATTCTTTTTTTAATTTTATTACTATTTCTTGACCTGTTTGAAGACCTTTAGCTAAAACAGCTTCATTTTGCTGCCTAATTTCCTCTACACTAACATTATATTTCTTAGAGATACTATATAAAGTTTCTTTAGCTTCTACGTGATGCTTTATTGTCTTGAATTCAGTTGAATTCAAATTCTCAACTACAGTCGTGTTATCAATTGTTGGTTTTAAAACCTCCTTGGCTTGCTCTTCATTAATCAACACTTTTGGAGATTTAATTTTTAACGTTTGTCCGGTTTGCAAACCATGCTTCAACAAACTCTCATTTTCATTAGTGATTTCATCAACAGAAATACCATATTTTCTTGAAATACTATACAGTGTCTCACCAGCTATTACCTTGTGACTATACTCTGTTTTATTTTCAACTGATGGTAAAGGATCTTTTTGAATAAAGAGGTTTTTTGCAACTGGCATTTTCAATGTTTGACCAGCTTGCAATCCTTTTTTTAGTGTTTTTTCGTTTTCTTTTTCAATCTCTTGAACTGATACACCATATTTTTTTGACAAACTATTCAAGGTTTCGCCAGAAGCCACATGATGATCTAAAAATTGCTTTTTATCGGTAACATTTAACTTAGCAATAGCTTCTCTTCTTTTGTATTCAGCATCACTACTTTCTGTACTATCAACTTTATTTTCTGCGACTATTATTTGACTATTTTTTGCTTCTGAAAGCTTTGCTTCAGCCAATTCTCTTTCTTCTCTTTCTTTTTTTCGTTCGAGTAAGGCTAGTTTCTCTTTTTCTCTTTTCTCTACTCGTTCTGCTAAAATTTCTTGACTTTTGATAGGCTGAGGAATATATAAAACCATGCCTTCACTAATTCCATCTACAGCTTTTTTATTTAGCCTATAGATTTCAGTAGGTGATACAAGATATTTTTTAGAAATCATTAGCATTGTTTCACCTAAAGCAACTTTGTGTGAAATAATCTCAACTTCTTCATCCTGACTGAAAACAGCCTGAAATGAAAAGAGAAACACAAAAACTAAAAGCAGCTTTTTATTGTATTGTTTCAAATCCTTTGTGTAGTTTTTAAAAACATTAAAATTCATAATTTTAAGATTTGAGATTAAACATTACTTGTTTGAAAAGAGAAGAAAAATTTATTCCCACTCGATGGTTGCAGGTGGTTTAGAACTAATGTCATACACTACTCTATTTACCCCTTTAACTTTATTAATTATTTCATTTGAAATTTTCATTAGAAACTCATATGGTAAATGTACCCAGTCAGCTGTCATTCCATCAGTAGATTCTACCGCTCTCAATGCTACTACTTTCTCATAAGTTCTTTCATCACCCATTACTCCTACACTGTTGACAGGCAATAAAATTGCTCCAGCTTGCCACACTTTGTCATACAAACCATGCTCTTTTAAACCATTGATAAAAATAGCATCTACTTCTTGCAAAATATCTACTTTTTCTTGCGTTATGTCTCCCAATATTCTGATGGCTAATCCTGGACCAGGAAATGGATGTCTTCCTAATAATTCTGGATCTATACCTAGTGTTTTTCCTACTCTTCTTACTTCATCTTTAAATAACATTCGTAGAGGCTCAACAATTTTTAATTTCATAAAATCTGGCAAGCCACCCACATTATGATGTGATTTTATTGTTGCAGAAGGACCATTCACAGATATAGATTCAATAACATCAGGATAAATTGTTCCTTGTGCTAACCATTTAACATCTGTTAGTTGGTGTGCTTCATCATCAAATACTTCAATAAAAGCTTTACCTATGGCTTTTCTTTTAGCTTCTGGTTCATCAACGTTTTCCAATGCTTTCAAAAAGCGTGCCGAAGCATCAACTCCTTTTACGTTGAGTCCCATTCCTTTGTATTGATTTAAAACGCTAACATACTCATTTTTACGCAATAAACCATTATTTACAAAGATACAATATAAATTTTCTCCTATGGCTTTGTGCAGTAAAACAGCTGCTACTGTAGAATCAACTCCTCCTGAAAGTCCTAAAACTACTTTATCATTTTGAATTTTATGTTGAAGCTCAACTATTATTTCCTCAACGAAAGCATTAGGTGTAAAATTTTGAGGTACTTCAGCTATTTTAACTAGGAAGTTCTCAAGCATTTGTTTTCCATCGGTTGAATGATAAACTTCAGGATGGTATTGTATGGCATATGTTGTTTCTCCTTCGATTTTATATGCTGCATTTTCAACATCTTTGGTGCTGGCTATTCTGATTCCGTTGGTGGGCAAAGATTTAATGGTATCTGAATGACTCATCCATACTTGACTGTCATTACTCACATTTTCAAAAAACACTTCGTTTTCTTTGATGTAAGATAAATTGGCTCTACCATATTCTCTGATATTAGAAGGAGCTACTTCTCCACCTGAAAAATGGGCTAAATATTGTGCTCCGTAACAAACTGCTAAAAGAGGCATTTTCCCTCTAATTTCTGATAGATCTGGATGTGGTGCATCTTGAGCTCTCACAGAATAGGGACTACCTGATAAAATTACAGCTTTAAAAATTGACAAATCCTTTGGAGGATTATTGTAGGGATATATTTCGCAAAATATATTAAGTTCACGAACACGTCTAGCAATTAGTTGTGTATATTGTGAACCGAAATCTAAAATAAGTACGTTGTGTTGCATTTGGCAAAATTAATTCTTTATTTGGGTTTTAAAAATTACTTTTTAATAAATGTTTACCTTAAAACCATTTTTTCTTTTTAAAGTAATAAATCATCGATAAAACTACTAAAAACATCAATCCTAGAACAAAAAAGTAACCATATTTCCAATGTAATTCTGGCAGATAATCAAAATTCATCCCATAAATACCCACTATAAAAGTCAGCGGCATAAAAATGGATGAAATAACGGTTAGTATTTTCATTACTTCATTCATTCGATGTCCTTGGGCAGTGTAGAAAAAATTACTTGCGCTGTCCAAAGAATTCATATCATACTCAATTTGTTCCAAAAGCTCTACCGTTTTTTGGTGCAACCTACTAAAGAAAACAAAATTAGATGACTCAATAAAATCTAATTCCTCATCATCTTTAATGGTTTTAATCGTAAAGAGAGCGTCTTTTAATGGATAAAGTGATCGTTTTAACAAATGAAATACTTCTCTCAATTTTTCAATTTCTTGCATAATCATTGGATCATCTGAAGTTTTTGAAGAAGCTAATAATTCTTCTATTTTATCTTCTTTTGCATCAATTGTTATGTAAAAATTTTCAATGACAGCATCCAACAAGAGATAGAGTAAATAATCAATCCTTTTTTTGCGAACAATTCCTGTGTTGGTTCTTATTCTTTCTCTGATGTGTGTAAAAAAGTCACCTCTTTTTTCTTGAAATGAAACTACTAACCCATCCTGCATTAAAAAACTAATTTGTTCGATGCTTATGGTCCCTTTTTTCTCATTTGGTAAAATTGATTTTACACTGAAAAATAAAGTATCATCTAACTCATCTAAACTGGTTCCTCTGGAGATATTGAGAATATCAGAAACGATTAAACTATTCAAATTTAGGGTTTCTGTTAACTGTTTTATTACACTTACGTTGGTCAATCCGTGAATGTTTAACCAGTTATTTTTTGTATTGACTTTGTGTTTGGAAAAATCTTCTACAGAAATGTTTTGGTATTCAACAGCGTCACTTTCATTGTAAACAAACAATTGCATTTCTGTTTCTTTATCAGTGTATATTCCTGTATATTCAGGCTGACTAGGTTGTACTTTTCGGACTTTTTTGTATTTAATTTTTCTCAAAACTGTAAAATTTACTCTATCAAAGATAGGACTTTTTAAAAATCAAGTTTACTTTTACAGAAATTATTACAAACAATGAAAACACTACTTATTAACATTAAAGAACTACTACAAGTTAGAGAAAACGCAATAAAAATGGTCTCTGGCAAAGATATGAGTCATTTGCCAAAGATAGACAACGCTTTTTTATTGATTGAAAACAATCTGATTTTAGACTATGGCAAAATGGAAGACTGTCCAAATGACATAGAAGCTGAATTAATTGATGCATCAGGAAGAGTGGTTTCACCAACATGGGTAGATAGCCACACACATATTGTTTATGCGGGAAATAGAGTACAAGAATTTGTAGATAGAATTAATGGTTTATCTTATGAGGAGATAGCCAATCGTGGTGGTGGAATTTTAAATTCAGCTAAAAAACTCAATGAAACTTCTGAACAGGAAATATATGACCAATCAAAATTACGATTAGAAGAAGTGATGCAACAAGGTACTGGTGCTGTTGAAATTAAATCTGGATATGGATTAACTGTAGAAGGAGAATTGAAAATGCTTAGAGTCATTAAACGGTTAAGTGAAAACTATCCTATTGCTATTAAAGCTACTTTTTTGGGAGCTCATGCCTTTCCAACTGAATATAAAGAGAACCATTCTGCTTATATTGATTTAATCATCAACGAAATGCTACCTAAGATTGCTGCGGAAAAATTAGCAGACTATATTGATGCTTTTCTTGAAACGGGTTATTTTTCTGTTGATGAAACTATAAAAATTATTGATGCAGGAAAAAAGTATGGTTTGCAAGCAAAAGTTCACGTAAATCAATTCACTGCTATTGATGGCATAAAAGCTTGTGTTGAACATAATGCCTTATCTGTAGATCACTTGGAAGTTGTTACCGATGATGATATTGAAAGTTTAAGAGGTAGCAATACAATGCCTGTTGCTTTACCAAGTTGCTCTTTTTTTATCTCTATACCTTATACTCCTGCTAGAAAAATTATTGATGCTGGTTTACCTTTAGCTATAGCTACTGATTTTAATCCGGGAACTACTCCTTCAGGAAATATGAATTTTGCTGTTGCTTCGGCTTGCATAAAAATGAGAATGACTCCAGAAGAAGCTATAAATGCCGCTACTATCAACGGTGCCTATGCCATGGGAATTTCGGAAACACATGGTAGCATTACAAAAGGGAAAAAAGCAAATATCATTATAACAAAACCCCTCACTTCTTTCTACCAATTGCCTTATGAATTTACTAGCAATTTGATAGAAAAAGTAATGATTGAAGGACGTTTTATATACTAAAAACAGCATCTAAAATATAATTTAGATGCTGTTTGATTTGAAAACTTGATTTATTTTAATTCTGTATTTATTTCAACTCAAAAGTTGAATTAGCTACTAAATCTCCTTTGCTGAAAATATTGATGTAATATTTACCTTTTGCAAAATCTCTTCCAGAAAGTTCTTCATAAACATCAACTGTATTGTTGTCGTATTTTACTTTTGAAAGAAAACTGTAAGTCAATAATTTGTCATTAAATGTCACTGTTTTTTTCTCTCCTAAAACATTATTTGCAGCATCAATCACTTGCACATAATAATCTCTTTCTCCTGATTTAGCAAGAGAATTTTCAGCAATTGTAAAGCTTATTTTTAATTTATCGGCTCTGCTTGCTTTTTCGGTTTCAATTTGTTTACCTGAACTTCTCTCTTTGACAGCAATAGTTTTTAGGTTTACAATAACTAACTTTTGTCCTCTCTCTACTGTTTGTGAAAGTTTTTCATTTTGGTTAATTAACGTATCATTATACTTTTTTGATTCCTCTAAAACCACACTTGTACTATCTAAATTTTTACTTAACAATAGATTTTCTTCTTTTAGCTTATTGTTCTCTGCAACTAAACTATCCATTTCTCTTTTTAAACGAATGTAATCGTTTTTATAATTGGCAACAGCTTCTCCTTTTTTTACTCTAACCATTAAAGCTTCCACTTTTGCTCTTTCAGCTACTAATTCTTCTTTTAGGGAAGTATTGCTTGCAATTTCTTTATCATACATCGCTTTCATTTGTTCCAAATCATTTAAAACTAATTCTTTCTCAGAAAGGATTTTGTCATATTTTCCCTCACTGATTTCAATCTCTTTTTTAGAGTCAGAACTCATTTTAAACATGTAGGCCATACTACCCAGTAACAACAGCGATAAGACAAGGATTATGGCTTTTAATTTTGAATTGTTTTGATTACTTTCCATTTTAATATTAATTTTTTTATTGTACAAAGGTACATTCTTTAGATTTAATAACGAAAATATATAAGATTATAGTATTTTTGAATTCATTTTTTTTTCATTTATGGATAATTTCATACAGTTTAGTACTTCAGATTTAGCAGCAATAACGAACCATAGAAGTGGAGAAGTAAAATTTGGTGAGCGAATTATCACCATACCAAGAGATGCTAATATTTTAGAATTCATTTCTAAATCTGAAGCCCCTTTTGTGTTATTTGGTATTCCCGAAGATATTGGAGTAAAAGCTAATTTTGGAAGAACTGGAACAGCCTCTGCTTATTCAAGTGCTTTGAGGAGTTTGGTAAATATTCAGCATAATAAGTTTTGCAAGGGAAATAAATTAATCTTATTGGGCCATTTGAATGTTGAAAAAGAAATGGAAATTGCAGCCTCTTTAAATCCAAATCACAAAGAAGAAAGGAAGCAACTTTTTAAATTGGTTGAGCGTATTGATAAAGAAGTTTCACATATCGTTAGTGCTTTAGTAAAACTAGGGAAAATTCCTATTATTATTGGTGGTGGTCATAACAATGCTTATGGTAACATAAAAGGACTAGCTTTAGGTAAAGGAAAAATGGTTAATGCTGTAAATTTTGATGCTCACACCGATTACAGGATTATGGAAGGTAGGCATTCAGGAAATGGCTTTACTTATGCTTTTGAAGAGCATTTTTTGAAGAAGTATTTTGTGTTTGGTCTTCATGAAGGTTATGTTTCAAAAAGTGTTTTTACCACCATTAAATCAATTCCGGAAACAATAAATTACAATACCTATGAAGAAATTGAGGTTAGAAAAGAAAAGGATTTTAACACTGAATTAGGTGTAGCTTTGGATTTTATAAAAAATGATCCTTTTGGTATTGAATTGGATTTAGATGCTATTCCTGGTGTTTATGCTAGTGCAATGACTAATTCAGGTTTTGGTGTGGATAAGGCTCGACAATTTATTCATCATTTTGGGGCTCATAAAAATGCTTCCTATCTCCATATTTGTGAAGGTGCTCCTGATTTAGATCATTCAAATAACAATCACTTAACTGGAAAATTGATTGCTTATTTGATTACTGATTTTATGAAAAGTAAAACTTTATAAGTAATCACAAAATAATTTTGTCAGTTGTTTTACTTGATATCGAAAGGGAAATGAATTTATTATTTTAATAATGCCTACCTTTGGAGAAAATTTATCCAATGACATTTAAAGAATTACACTTAATTCCCAATATACAACAAGCCTTACAAGAAGAGGGCTATGAAAATCCTACTCCTATCCAAGAACAAGCTATACCTGTTGTTCTAGAAGGACTAGATTTAGTAGCATGTGCACAAACTGGCACCGGAAAAACAGGAGCCTTTGCTATTCCTATTATCAATTTAATTCACCGAATTGTAGGTTCAAATAAAAAAACGAAACACATTAGAACTTTAGTGGTTACACCTACTCGTGAATTAGCTATTCAAATACAAGAGAGTTTCAATGCTTATGGAAAATACACCAACATAAATACTTTGGTTCTTTTTGGTGGTGTTAGTCAAGTATCGCAAGTAGAACAATTGCGAAAAGGTGTTGATGTCTTGGTTGCCACACCAGGAAGGTTGTTGGATTTATACAAACAAGGGTATATTGATTTAAACCACATGCATCATTTGGTTTTGGATGAAGCTGATCAAATGTTAGACATGGGTTTCATTAATGATGTAAAAAAGATTGTAAAATTAACGCCGAGTAATCGTCAAACGTTGTTATTCTCTGCAACGATGCCTATTGCTATTAGAGAATTAGCGGACACTTTCCTTACAAAGCCTAAATACATTTCGGTTGACCCTGTTTCTAGTACGGCTGAAAAAGTTGCCCAAAAAGTATATTTTGTGGACAAAGGTGACAAGCGTAAATTATTGTATCATTTGATTAGAAATGAGGGGTTAAAAAATATTTTAGTATTCACCAGAACCAAACATGGAGCTGATAATGTGGTTAAAGCTTTAGCTAAAAATGGTGTTGAAGCGGCTGCAATTCATGGTAACAAATCACAAAACAACAGGCAAAGGGTTTTAGAAGGTTTTAAAAATCAAGAAATTACCGTTTTAGTTGCCACAGACATTGCTGCTCGTGGTATTGATATTGATTTATTGCCTTATGTCATTAATTTTGATTTACCCAATATTTCTGAAACATATGTTCACAGAATAGGAAGAACAGGAAGAGCTGGAAACAGCGGTTTAGCCATTTCTTTTTGTGACGCTTCAGAAAAGCCTTATTTAAAAGATATTGAGAAATTAATACGCATGAAGATTAAGGTTGTTTTAGATCATCCATATGTTTTAGACGAAAAAGTTGTTGCTGAAAACCCTGATAAAAAACCAGATTTGAGAAACAAGAAAAAAGGAAATAACTCAAGAAAATCTGAAGCTTCTAAAAAGAACAAGAAACGTTGGTACTAAAGCTTTTTTTTGACTTAGGACTTATTGAGTAGGGAATAAATTAAGGACACCAAGTCTTTTTCATCAAAAGGTTTGATAATTATATCATCTATTCCTGATTGAGATATTTTGCTTTTTATTTCGTTCAAATCTGAAGCTGTTAGAGCAATTATCGGAATTTTGGAATTTATTTTTCTAATTCTAATAGCTGTTTCAAAACCATCAATATCAGGCATATTGATATCCATTAAAATGATGTCGTGTGACTTGCGTTCAATTTGTTTTATGGCTTCAAAACCATTTTCAACCACTTTGGTTATAAATCCGTTTTTTTCTAGTATCTTTTTGGTGACCAGTTGATTGATTTTATTGTCTTCTACAATGAGTACTTTACTGTCTTTTTTAATTTTTAAAACTCTTTTCTTAGCTTCTTCAATATTTTCTTCAGATTCAAGTTTGAATTTTAACTCCAAATGAACTGCTGTTCCAGTGTTTTCCTTACTTTTCAAAACAATTTTACCGTTTAAAATTTCAATTAAGCTTTTAACGATATATAAACCAAGTCCAGTTCCCTGATAGTCGGTTTGTTTCCTATTTAGTTGAATGAATTTATTGAAAATTAATTTTTGTTCCTTATCATCAATTCCAATTCCATTATCCTTTATAATGATTAGAATATCAATGTCTTTTTCAGTTCTGTTTAATGTTTTTACATCAATCTCTATTAAACCGTTTGTGGTAAATTTGAGTGCATTCGTTATCAAGTTCATTATGATTTGAACAAACTTTGTTTTATCTCCATAAACAAATTTGGGAAAATCACTTTCAATGTTTAGTACTACTCTGTTATAATTTTGTTTGGCTAAATACTGGAGTGAATTTATCACCTTCTTGAAAACTTGATCAACTGAGAATTTATTGGTATCTAGAATAACGTTTCGGCTTTCTAGTTTATTTGTCTGTAAAACATCATTTATTAGCATTAATAAATAGTTAGCAGAAAAATTTAATGATTTTATCTTTTGATTATTTTTAAATTCTTTGTGTTCTAAGACTAATAAATCAATCAAACCAATAATTCCATAAAGTGGTGTTCTTATTTCGTGAGTAACCGTAGAAACAAATTGACTTTTCAGGCTAGCATTTTCTTCTGCGTTGAGTTTAGCAATTTCAAGTTTAGAATTTTGTATTTCAAGTTTGGTGTTTAAACTCTGCCTTATTTTATGATTTTTATATAACAGAGCAAATAAAATTCCTATGACAATGTACAGTGAAATTAACAAGATATTAATTGTTTTGTTGAAGTTTAAACTTTTAACATACAACCTGTTTTCCTCCTCTATTTTATCAATTTGTCGTTTATATTCATCTAATTCAATAGAAGATTGTGTATCTTTTATATTGGCTATTTTATCGTCATTATAGACTTTATCTTTTAAAACTTCACTTTTATATAAAAAATTATACGCTTTTTCATACTCCTTTTTTCTTCCATAAAAAGATGAAACTTTGGAATATAAGTCTGCAATATTGCTTTCAATTAATTCAAGTTTATTTTCTTTAGAAATTTCAATAGCTTTTGTATAATACTTTTCAGTTAAAGCATCATTTTCTAAATTATCATAATATTCCCCTAGGAGTGAATAATAAGTTAATCTGGCTTCTACTTGACCATTGCTCAAAACGTAACTAGAAATTTCATCTAAATAAATCTTACCAATATTGTACTTTTCTTCAGCAAAATAAGCACTTGCTATATTCTGTTTGATGTAATTTATTTCAACTTCATCTTTAATTTTAATAGCATATTCTAAAGCTTTTTTGTAGTATAAAATACTTTTTGTAATGTCAATGTCGCTGTAAGCATAAACGTTACCCAAATTATTATAAAGCCATTGTTTTACGGAATCATTTTGGGTTAGATTAGCATGTTTTAAACCTTTTTCATAGTATTCTACAGCTTTATCTGTATAAAGATATTCGTCAAAATTTAGTGCAATCAAGTTGTAAGCTTTTGCAATTAAATCGTTATCATTTAATTCTACGGCACGATTAAGGGCTTTTTTGGCTAAGCTTAATGATTTTTCATTTTCTAGATTATTAAAATTACTACCCGATTCATTCAATAACGCAATCACTTCCTTTTTTGATAAACTCGTTTGTGAGTAAACAGTAAAGGAAGTGATTAATAAAAGGGATAATATGTATTTACACTTGAATCTGATAAAATGATTATCTAATTAATTTTTTATATTTTATACGAGTAGGAGTAACTTCTTTTCCTAAACGTTTGCGTTTATTTTCTTCATATTCAGAGAAACTTCCTTCAAAATAATATACTTCAGAATCTCCTTCAAATGCGAGAATATGTGTACAAACTCGGTCTAAAAACCATCTATCATGCGATATAATTACAGCACAACCTGCGAAGTTTTCCAACCCTTCTTCCAAGGCTCTTAAAGTATTAATATCCAAGTCATTGGTAGGCTCATCCAAAAGCAAAACATTACCTTCTTCTTTTAAAGTCATTGCCAGATGCAGTCTATTTCGTTCTCCTCCAGACAAGGTGGCTACTTTTTTATTTTGCTCACTTCCGCCAAAGTTAAAACGAGACAAATAAGCTCTTGAATTTACTTGTCTTCCACCCATCATCACTAATTCTTGTCCATCACAAAAATTTTCCCAAATTGATTTTTCAGGATCAATATTGGAGTGTGACTGATCTACATAGGCTATTTTCACAGTATCTCCAATTTGAAATGAACCAGCATCGGGTTCTTGTTCTTTCATTATCATTCTGAAAATAGTAGATTTACCAGCACCATTGGGTCCAATAATTCCAACAATTCCAGCTTGTGGAAGCGTAAAGTTTAGATTGTCATAAAGTAATTTATCTCCAAAAGCTTTAGCTACATTTTTAGCTTCTATAACATTAGTCCCCAATCTTGGTCCATTTGGAATATAAATTTCTAATTTTTCGTCTAATTCTTTTTGATCTTCATTTAGTAACTTGTCATAATTCTGTAAACGTGCCTTTTGTTTGGTTTGTCTTCCTTTGGCTCCTTGACGAACCCAGTCTAACTCACGTTCTAAAGTTTTTCTTCGTTTGGAAGCCGATTTTTCTTCTTGCTCCATACGCTTTGTTTTTTGGTCTAACCAAGAAGAATAATTTCCTTTCCATGGAATACCTTCTCCTCTATCCAATTCTAAAATCCAACCTGCAACATTATCTAAGAAATATCTATCGTGCGTCACGGCAATCACTGTTCCTGGGTATTGTTGTAAATGTTGCTCTAACCAAAGTACAGATTCAGCATCTAAATGGTTGGTTGGCTCATCCAACAACAAAACATCTGGTTGCTGCAAGAGTAAACGACATAAAGCTACACGTCTTCTTTCTCCACCTGAAAGCACATTGATAGGTGTATCTCCTTCTGGTGTTCGAAGAGCATCCATAGCAACTTCTAACTTATTATCAATTTCCCAAGCACCAGCAGCATCAATTTTATCTTGCAAATCGGCTTGTCTGTCCATAAGTTTTTGCATCTTATCGGCATCTTCATAGACTTCAGGTAACCCAAATTGATCATTTATTGTATTGAATTCGTCTAAAAGAGCATAAATTTCGGCTGCTCCTTCACGGACAATTTCAATAACTGTTTTTGTTTCATCTAACTGTGGCTCTTGCTCAAGATACCCTACTTTGTAACCTGGAGCAAAAACTAAATCTCCTTGAAAATTTTTGTCTAAACCAGCAATAATCTTCAATAAAGAAGACTTACCAGAACCATTTAGACCTAAAATACCTATCTTGGCTCCATAGAAAAAACTCAAATAAATATCTTTTAAAACTTGCTTGTTTGTACTAGAGTAAATCTTGTTTACTTTAGACATTGAAAATATTACTTTCTTATCGTCTGACATTTTTATATTGTTGAATTGTTAAATTGTTTTTTTGTTGAATTATTTTCTTATCTGATGTCCAATGTTTTATATCCGACATCCGAAGCCAACGGCAATGCAGGTTATAATATTATACCCTACCTTTTAATGCATTGAAAACCCATGCAATGGCGAAAAAACCAATTCCCACTGCTGCAAATCCCCAACCTGCTACATCATCATATCTATAGATTCCAAGTCCAATAATAATAATTCCCATTACTATCATAATAAATGTAGCCCAAGCTAACACTGTATTTTTATTCATTCCCATTTTACTGTCTATTTATTTTAAAGGATAACAAATGTATTACTTTCAAAAATCAATTGCAATTGCAAAATCAAAAATCAATAAAATCTTCGGTTGTTTAACTTTCAGCATTTACTATTTAAAAATATGAATGAGCATTTCTTTTAACAAATCACTTTGAGGTAATGCACTTGCTCCAACACCTTTGCTTTTTACATCAATATCACGTAGCGTTGCTACTATAGCACTAACTTTTTTCATGGGATAATTTCGGGCAGCTACATCATAATCTTTTAAAAAATAAGGATTTACTTTTAAAACGCTTGATAAATTATTGGGGTTTTTATCTTTTGTTCCATGATACTGTAACAATTGAGAGAAAAAACTAAATACCAAACTCGTAGTAACTACTATTGGGTTATCTTTAGGGTTTTGAGCAAAATAATCAATAATTTTATACGCTTTTAGCTGATCTTTTTCTCCAATAGCTTTTCGCAATTCAAAATTGTTATAATCCTTACTGATTCCTATGTTGTCTTCTACGTCTTTGGCAGTAATGGTGTGTCCTTTTGGTAAAACAATCTTCAATTTATCCAATTCATTACTGATTTTTGATAAATCAGTTCCTAAAAACTCCACTAACATTATTGCTGCCTTTGGTTCAATTGCATACCCTTGACCTGAAAGGACTCTCTTTATCCAATCGCCAACTTGATTTTCATATAACTTTTTACTCTCAAAGACTACTCCATTTTTAGCTAGTATTTTGGTTATTTTTTTTCTCTTATCAAGTGTTTTATATTTATAAGCAAAGACTAAAATGGTTGTAGGCTGAGGATTTTCAGCATAACTTTCGAGCTTGTCAATAGTTCTGGACAACTCTTGAGCTTCTTTGACAATGACTACTTGATGGTCTGCCATCATAGGGAAGCGTTTTGCATTTGAAATAACATCTTCAATACTTACATCTCTTCCATATAAAACTGTTTGATTGAAATCTTTTTCATGTTCTTGAAGCACATTATCTTCTATAAATTCAGTAAGCTTGTCTATATAGTAAGGCTCTTCACCCATAAAAAAATAGATAGGTTTAAGATTTCCCGCTTTAATGTCTTTTGTAATTTGAATGACGTCGTCCATAATCAGTATGCAGTATTCAGTAATTAGTTGGCAGTTTATAAATTTTGAGTAAATTTGGCTTATGCAATCATTGAATTTTCCAAGTTATACTTTCCGATTCAAAAATAGTGAAAATAAAGTGTCTATTTTTGATGAAATTAGAAAAAAATTCATGCGTCTTACTCCAGAAGAATGGGTTCGTCAGCATGTGATTCGTTTTCTTATGGAAGAAAAAAAATATCCTAAAAGCTATATAAATGTCGAAAAAGTAGTTAAAATCAATGGTATGAATAAGCGATATGACGTTGTTGTTTTTAACCAAGATGGTTCTATTTTTTTACTCATTGAATGCAAAGCTCCTGAAATAACCATCCAACAAAGTACTTTTGATCAAATTGCACGGTATAATTTGATTTTAAAAGCCAACTATTTAATGGTAACTAATGGACTAAATCACTATTTTTGCGAAATGGATTTTGAAAAAGAAGCCTATCAATTTTTAAAAGAATTACCTGATTTCAAAATTCTAAATTCTAAATTCTAAATTCTAACTTTGAAAATAGCAGTTGTCATACTAAATTGGAATGGAGCAAAGTTGTTGCAACAATTTTTGCCTTCAGTTATTCAATATTCTGAAAATGCCACTATATATGTCGCTGATAATGCCTCAACGGATGATTCGATTACTGTTCTAAAAAATGAATTTCCAACTGTAAAAATCATTCATAACGCTTCAAATTGGGGTTTTGCTCAAGGTTATAATGAAGCACTTCAATTTGTGGAAGAACCTTATTATGCCTTGATTAACTCTGATATTGAAGTAACAGCTAATTGGTTACAACCTATTGTAGAAATTTTTGATAGCGAACCTGATACGGCCATAATTCAACCCAAAATATTGGATTACAAAAACAAATCGTATTTTGAATACGCTGGTGCTGCTGGTGGTTTCATTGATAAATTTGGTTATCCTTATTGTAGAGGTCGAATTTTTGAAACGCTTGAACAAGATAATGGTCAATTTGAAGATACTACAGAGATATTTTGGGCTACAGGTGCTTGTTTTTTCATACGTAAAGAAGTTTATAGAACTTTAAAAGGTTTTGATGCCGATTTTTTTGCTCATCAAGAAGAAATTGATTTATGTTGGAGAGCTTTTAATGAAGGATACCAAGCAAAATACACTTCAAAATCGGTAGTTTATCATGTGGGTGGTGCTACCTTATCCGTTTCGAATCCTACAAAAACTTATTTAAATTTTAGGAATTCTTTATTTATGTTGCTTAAAAATTTACCTTCTAATCAATTGTTTTCGATTCTCTTTTTCCGAATGGTTTTGGATGGCATTGCAGCATTTAAATTCTTATCACAAGGAAAAGCCAATCATTTTTTAGCCGTTGGCAAGGCTCATTTTTCTTTTTATCAAAAGATAATCTTTTTTTACCGTAAACGGAATGACAAACAGTTAAAAAACTATTTTCATACCCAATCAATTGTTTGGTGCTATTTTATTAAAAAAACTAAGAAATTTTTAGACTTACTTTAACAATATTTTATCGCACAAAATTCAATAACTTGTCAATTTCTGCTTATTTTTGTTAAAAATTAATTTGTTAGGAAATAGTCATGTTCAACTAGTGTTAAATGAATGAATCATTTTCATGGCTAAGCAAAAAAAGTAGAAAAATAAAAATTACACTTATGAAAAAAGGCTTATTATCATTTTTGATTTTATCGATGACATTGACATCATGTGTGTCTAAGAAGAAGTTTACAGCACTTGAAGCAAAGCAAAAAGAAACTCAAGATTTATTAAATTCAGCAACTGTAAAATTGAACAGCTGTTTGACCGAAAAGGATGCTTTTGCTCAACAAATTGAGTATTTAAAGAAAAACAATGCCGATTTGATTAATAATGTAGGAAACCTTACTACTTTAACTACTAAAGGAGCAACAAATCTTGAAAAATCTTTAGAAAGTTTAAAAGAAAAAGATTTAAAAATCAACCGTTTACAAGATGCTTTAACTAAAAAAGACAGCGTTACATTGGCTCTTGTAACCAGTTTAAAAAAAGAAGTAGGTATCAATGATCCAGACATTAAAATTAATGTGGAAAAAGGAGTTGTATTCATCTCGATAGCTGACAACTTATTGTTCAAATCAGGAAGTTATGAAGTGAGTGCTGGAGCTAAAGATGTGTTAGCCAAAGTAGCCAAAGTAATCAACAGCAAACCTGACTTTGAGTGTATGGTTGAAGGACATACTGATAGTGTTCCTTTCAAATCTAGTGTTTTATTAGACAACTGGGATTTGTCTGTGAAACGTTCAACAGCCATTGTTAGGGTTTTACAAAATGATTTAGGTGTTGATCCTAAACAATTAATTCCAGCGGGTAGAAGTTTTTATGTGCCTTTAGTGGAAAACGATTCTCCAGCTAATAGAGCTAAAAACAGAAGAACTAAAATTATCATTTTACCAAAAATCGATCAGTTTTATGACATGATTGAAAAAGAAATGAAGAATTTGAGTAAAGAATAGTTTTAAAGTACGAAACACGAAGTTTTAAGTACGAAGTATTTGAAAATCCAAAGGTTTAGGCTTTTGGATTTTTTTATGGGTTTTTGTTTATAGTTGAAAATAATAATAACTATAAATGTTTGTAAGTATTTGAGAATAGTACTTGTATGCATTTTATAATTTACCTGTAATCAATTAAACACCTGAAGCTTATGTTGAAACATTTAGAAATTGAAATTGATAAAGAAAATCCTTTTTCAACTTGTAAGCTAAAAAGAAAAATATACGCCGATGTTCTTACAAATATTATTTCGGCTTACTCTTTGGGATTTGTTTTATCTATAAACAACAAATGGGGTACTGGAAAAACAACTTTCCTAAAAATGTGGCAACAAGATTTAAATAATCAAAATTTCACTACAATTTATTTCAATGCTTGGGAAAATGATTTTGAGAACGACCCATTGGTTGCTATTATGGGTGAAATAAAAAAACTTACAAAATCTAATGATAAGCAATTTAAATCTGTTTTAAAAAAAGTTGCAATCCTTGCTAAGAATATTGCTCCAGCAGTATCCAAGGCAGTAATTGATCACTATGTTGATACAGACAATGTCAAACAAATTATTCAAAGCGCTACAAAAGGTGCATTAGATGTATTTGAAAATGAAGTTAACGAGTATTCAAAAAAGAAAGATGATATTAAAGATTTCCGCTTAAAGTTATCTCATTTTGTTGCAGATAATACTCAGCAAAATAAACCCCTTATTTTTATTATTGATGAATTAGATAGGTGTCGCCCAAATTATGCTGTGTCTATATTAGAACAGATAAAACATTTTTTCTCAATTCCTAACATTGTATTTGTATTAGCAATAGATAAAAATCAATTAGGCAACGCAATCAAAGGTGTATATGGTAGTGAAAATATTGATTCAGATCGTTATCTTCAACGCTTTATAGATATTGAATATTCACTGCCAAATCCAGATGGAAATCTATTTCCCGATTATTTATTTGAATACTTTGATTTTAAGAGTTTTTTCCAATCAGAGAAAAGAACTCAATATCGTGAATTAGAACATGAAGAAGATGAATTTAAACTAGTTTCTAAGATATTATTATCTGATAACAACTTATCATTAAGAGAACAAGAAAAAATGATGGCTCTTTCCCGATTAGGATTGAGATTAATACCTGAAAATAATTATTCAATACCATTATTATATTTGGTTTTGGTCTTTATTAAATTGACAGATTCTGATTATTATAACAATATAAAAAGCAAAAAAATTCGTTTAGAGAACGTTGCTGACAAACTAAATAATTTGTTTAAAAATAAGATAACGGAAAATGATGTTGAAGATTTTATTTGGCTTGAAGGTTATTTGGTTTATTTCTATCATAATTATACTGTTTCTAAATATTCTAGAACAGAGTTATATGAATATGATTCCAAATTAAACAAAGACATTTTAAAAATTAAATCCAATTTTGATAAATCTATTAATCAAACAGTATTTTTGGAGGTGATAAAACGATTAGAAAAAACAAGAGGTGCAAATTCATTGGACATTAGTTTTTTTCTAAACAAAATTGATTTAACAGAAAATATAAAAATTTAATATTGTCAGTAGGTAACAGAGGTAACTCTTGTACAACTCCAAATTTTTCAAAATAATTTAAAAAATTATAAAATTTGACCTCTTTAAAAGCAATTTAAGAGATATTTTTTAGATATAGTTTAAAACTCTAAAATTATCATTTTACCAAAAATTGATCAGTTCTATCACATGATTGAAAAAGAAATGAAGAATTTGAATAAAGAATAGTTTTAAAGTACGAAACACGAAGTTTTAAGTACGAAGTATTTGAAAATCCAAAGGTTTAGGCTTTTGGATTTTTTTATAGTTTTTTGTTTATAGTTGAAAGTAATAATAACAATAAATGTTTGTAAGTATTTGAGAATAGTACTTGTGTTTATTTAGTTTAATTGTGTTTAACGCTTTAACCAGAATTAATTAAATAACGAAGAGTAATGTATCTAACTAGTCTTTTTCTCAATGAGTTCACTTTGTCTGTTAAAAGTAATACTATAGCTAAACGTTAAAGCTTCTATTATTATAAATTACATAATTTCTATGTGATCGAAAACAAAGAAGATTTAACTAAACATTCCATAAGTTTACAATCTTTCTTAGAAAACTTCAATTGCAAAAATAATCGTTTGCAATAGTATCAATTTAATCCCTAAATAGGGTATCAGAATATGGTACATCAAAAATTGACTCCTAAATAAGAATTTGTTGATACCTGTAACAAATCATTCTCTCAATCGTGTTATTAGTCTAATCTAAAAATGCTACAAAATGAAAAAAACTATTTTATATCTCCTATTTTGTTTACCAATCATTCTTTTTTCTCAATCTAATAAAGGGCAAAAAAAAATATTAATGGTGGTTAGCAGTTATGGAAAAGACATGGGATCAACAAGACCTGGCTATGAATTTGATGAATTCTCTCAGGCATATTTAATTTTTAAAACTAATAATCTATCAGTTGATGTGGCGAGTCCAAAAGGAGGAAAAGTAGAGGCTGACCAATTTAATAAAGATAAACAATATAATAAAACACTTTTAGCAGATAACAAGGCTCTTTCTTTGTTAGAAAACACAATAGCAACAGCCAATGTTAAAGCTAAAGACTATGATGCCATTTATATTGTTGGCGGGAAAGGTGCTATGTTTGATTTACCTTACGATCCTTCGCTTCAAGATATTATTTTAAATTTAATGGATCAAAAAGGAGCTGTGATTTCATCTGTTTGTCATGGTGCAGCATCTTTTGCCAACATTAAAAAAGACGACAATTATATTGTTAATGGTGCTAAATTGACTGGTTTTTGCAATAAAGAAGAAGAACTTTTTGGAAAAAAATGGGTAAAAGAATTTCCCTTCAGTTTGGAAACTAAATTAAAATCAAGAGGAGCCATTTTTGAGCAAACTGATTTTATGATGTCCAACGTAGTAATTTCAGGAAAATTTGTAACAGGTCAGAATCCCTTTTCAACAACAAAATCTGCTGAAGCGGTTGTTAAATGTTTAGGACTTGTGCCTGTAAAAAGAGAGTTGTATAATGATGAAAAAAGTGTGTATTTAATACAAGATGTTTTAAATAATAATCAAACCATTGATCAGGCAAAAGAATCGTTAGCAAAAAACACAACTGCTTATGACATTCCATTAATTGCTGTCTATGGCTATTATAGAATATTAGATTCAAAAGAAAATAAAGAAGAGTTAATAAAAGGGATTAATTTAGTTGAATTGACTTCTCCTTACTTTTTTAATGAAGACTTAGAGTTTTTATTAGCTAAAACTTATTTTTCGTTAAACAATAAAGAAAAAGCAAAAAGCATATTAAACAATCTAATTTCTAAGAATTTAATCCCTGAAGAAGCTAAAAAGTTACTTGAAGAAATAAACTAAAAGACGTTTTTATAAGCTGCTTTCTGTAAATTCTATATTCTGTGTGTACTAGAAAAATCTGACTGGTTTCTAAAGGTTCAAAATGTTTTTTAGTTATTGCTTCTAACCTAGTGTGACAATAATTTAAAAACTATTCTACCCCATAATTAGCAGGCAACAAATCCCCTACTCGTTTATCTGTCAAAGCTCCAGAGAAAAGGATATTTTCATAATTGGTAAACAATCCAAACCGGTCAACAATAAAAGAATCGTCATAAAAAATGACTTTGGATTGTTGCTTTTTGTTGTATAAAATGCTTAACTCTTCTTGAAACTTTTTAGTTGCAATTGGTTTTAACTTTTGAAGTACAGAAATTTTCTTCATGCCTAAAGTATCTTTCATGCTAAAGTGACGAGTTGGATCGGTCACTAATCTTCTGTAATACAATTGAAACCCTTTGTTTGAAAAATTATTATTGGATAACTCTCTCATAAAATGGGTGATAGAACCTTCAAAAGCGTCTTTGCGTCTTTCTTTAATTTTTGGTGTACTGTCAATTTCCACAAATCTAGAATCTCCTGAATATATTGAAGAATAAATAAATTCACTTGTTATGCTATACTTCTTGAAATTAACTTCAAATCGGTTTAAATCATAATAAACTTTATACCCCAAATAAGGATTGTTGATAACCAATTCAACATCACAATACGCATGAAACTTGTTGCTTTTTGTATCGTAATAAAAATAGATTTCATCTTCATTTTCAATGGTGCATTTCTTACCAGCCTTGGTTAACCCTAAAAATTGTTCTTTGAAAAGATGCATCATTTGCTTTCTGGTAAAACCGCCATCAGAAAGTACGATTTCATTGAGTTCTTCCAGCTTTGGTTTTAGAATAACTTTGTATTTTATTCCAAATTTAGGTTGTGCAATGGTAAGTTTTTCATAACCAACAAAAGAAATAAGCAAAGAAGTATTAAGTTCTGAAGCTATTGTGATTTCAAACAATCCTTCTTCATTGGTCATGGTTCCTAAGGATGTTCCGTCGAAATAGATTGTAGCTCCTACTAAAGGTTCTCCTTTTTCATCTAAAACTTCACCAAAGATAGTTTGCTGTGAAAAAATTAGGTTTGACACTAAAAAGATAAAAGCTACACTGATTTTTTTTAAAAAAGACATCTCAAAAACTATAATATATCCAAACTTCCTTTTCCTTCACGAATAACTTCTGGTTCATAACCCGACAAATCTATGATTGTTGACGCTACATTATCGCCATAACCACCATCAATCACTAAATCTACTTTATGCTGCCACTTTTCGAAGATTAATTCTGGATCAGTTGAATATTCAATTACCTCATCTTCATCATGAATAGACGTTGAAACTATTGGATTGCCTAACATTGCAACAATCTGCAAAGCAATATTATTGGCAGGCACACGAATTCCAACTGTTTTTTTCTTTCTAAACTCTTTAGGCAAATCATTATTACCTGGCAAAATAAAAGTGTAAGGTCCAGGTAAAGCTCTTTTTAAAATTTTGAAAGTTGCTGTATCAATCTGCTTTACATAATCAGAAATGTGACTTAAATCGTTGCAAATGAATGAAAAGTTGGCTTTTTCTAATTTAACCTCTTTGATTTTGGCCACTCTTTCTAAAGCTTTGGAATTAGTAATATCACAACCTAATCCATAAACAGTATCTGTTGGATAAATGATTAAGCCTCCATTTCTCAATACCTCAACTACTTTTTTAATTGAAGCCTCACTGGGTTTATCTTCGTATATTTTTATGAATTCTGCCATTGCAATTAATTTTAGTGCTGATTTTGATACTTTTAGAGCTGATATATCGTTTAATTTGAGTAACTTTAGTTCAAAGATAAAGATTCGATATGAAAACAAATAATATATTTTGGGGTTTGCTGTTATTTTTACTAATTCCAGTCTTCCATTCTTGTTCTGATAGCAATTCAGTCGTGGCAGAAGATTTGACTATTGCCAAAACAATGTTGAATGTAAGTTATGGTTCTGATGCACAACAAGTATTTGATTTATATCTTCCAGCCAACAGAAATTCATCCTTTACTAAAACATTAATTTTAGTGCATGGTGGTGGCTGGATTGAAGGTGATAAATCCGATATGAATTATGCTGTAAATATCATTAAACAATTTTTACCTGATTATGCAATTGCTAATGTGAATTATAGGTTAGCTACAAATGAAAATTATGCTTTTCCGATGCAAATTAACGATATAGATGCCATTGTTCAAAAACTAAAAAACGAAAATTATGGCATTTCTGATGCTTTTGGGTTTATTGGCACAAGTGCTGGTGGTCATTTATCCTTATTATACAGTTATGGTTACAATTCCAATAATGACATAAAAATGGTTTGTAGCATCGTTGGTCCTACAAACTTTACAGATTCAAATTATACGAATTATCAATCTTGGTTAGATATATATTACAGTTTAACAGGTGTTGATTATGCAAACAATATTACCTATTACGAACAACTAAGTCCTTTATATAGAGCTACATCAGCTTCTGTTCCTACTATTTTGTTTTATGGAAATGCAGATCCTTTAATTCCCACATCACAAGGCGTTGATTTACATGCAAAATTAAATCAACTTGGAGTTTACAATGAATTCAATTTATACAACGGTGGTCATGGCAATTGGTCACAAAGCGATTTATTAGATGCTAATTTAAAAATGATTGCTTTTATACAAAACAAGTTCTAATTACCCTAAAACTTGCAATTTTGCAAAACGCAATAACAATTTTTTTATACCACCAACGTCAAAGCGAATTTCAGCTTTTTTATCGCCTCCTACTCCTTCTATATTGAGAATTTCTCCTTTTCCAAAACGTTCATGCATTACCACATTACCAACAGTCAATTTGCTATCAAATAAGTTGGCATTGGCTGGAGCGTTACTGGAAACTGGTTTTAGCTTTCTGATATTGATACTAGGTTTTTCATCATAGCTTAAATGCTTGGGTGGTGTTCCTGCTGTGGGTTTTGATAATCGCAATTTAGATTTGTCTATATCACCAAAAATATCAATATCCATCATAGGTTTATACTTGTAATTTGAAGTATCTGAAGGATTAAGGTATTCCAAATAAACATCATCTATTTCTTCAATGAATCTAGAAGGCTCACTATCCACTAATTTTCCCCAACGGTATCTTGATTGTGCATAGGTTAAATAAGCTTGGTGTTCTGCTCTGGTTAAGGCTACATAAAATAACCGACGCTCTTCTTCTAATTCACTTCGAGTGTTCAAACTCATAGCACTTGGAAACAAATCTTCTTCTAAACCTACAATAAACACGTATGGAAATTCCAATCCTTTAGCTAAGTGAATGGTCATTAGTGCTACTCTATCATCATCTCCAGTATCTTTGTCTAAATCTGTTGCTAAAGCTACATCTTCAAGAAATTCTGATAAAGCACCTCTTGCTCCATCAACTTCTTTTTGTCCTTCAATAAAGTCTTTGATACCGTTTAGAAGCTCTTCTATATTTTCAATACGAGCAATTCCTTCTGGTGTAGCATCCTTTTTAAGTTCTTGCACCAAACCCGTTTTCTTGGTAACATGATCTGCCAGATAAAAAGCATCTTGATTTTCATTGATGACTTGAAAACTTTTAATCATCGTTACAAAATCTTGCAACTTTGCTTTTGTCGCTGATGTTAATTTTAAATCAATCTTATCAATATGTTCCATCACTTCAAAAATGGAACGTTTGTAATGATTGGCTGCAACCGTTAATTTTTCAATAGTGGTATTACCAATTCCTCTTGCTGGATAATTGATAACACGAATTAAAGCTTCTTCATCTTTGGGATTAATAACCAATCGCAAATAGCATAAAACATCTTTAATTTCTTTTCTTTGATAGAACGATAATCCTCCATAAATTCTATAGGGAATATCGCGTTTACGCAAGGCGTCTTCCATAGCACGTGATTGTGCATTGGTTCTATACAGAATAGCAAATTGACCATTGTTCAACTGCTTGTTCATTTTTTGTTCAAAAATAGTAGCTGCTACAAACCTACCTTCTTCACCATCTGTAATACTTCTGTGAACTTTAATTTTTTCTCCATTATCATTAGCTGTCCAAACAATCTTATCTAATTTGGTTTTGTTTTTGTCAATGATATTATTGGCTGCTTCTACTATATTTTTTGACGAACGATAATTTTGTTCCAAACGATACATTTGAACATTGTCATAATCTTTCTGGAAATTCAAAATATTGTTGATGTTTGCTCCACGGAAAGCATAGATACTTTGTGCATCATCACCTACCACACAAATATTTTGAAATCTATCCGACAAAGCTCTAACAATTAAATATTGTGAATGATTGGTATCTTGGTACTCATCCACTAAAATGTATCTAAATCGATCTTGGTATTTGGCTAAAACATCTGGAAAACGGTTTAATAATTCATTGGTTTTTAACAACAAATCATCAAAATCCATGGCTCCACTTTTGAAACATCTTTCCACATAATTTTGATAAATATCTCCTAAACGTGGCTTTTTGCTCATGGCATCAGCTTCTTGCAATTCTTGATTGTTGAAATAAGCTTTGACGGTAATCAAAGAGTTTTTGTACGACGAAATTCGACCTAAAACCTGTTTGGGTTTGTAAACATCTCTGTCCAATTGCATTTCTTTAATAATGGCTGAGATTAAGCGAACACTATCTTGAGTATCGTAAATAGTAAAATTGGAAGGATACCCTAATTTATCTGCTTCTGAACGCAGAATTCGAGCAAAAACTGAGTGAAAAGTTCCCATCCAAAGGTTTTTAGCTTCATTAGTTCCTACAATATCAGCAATACGTTTTTTCATTTCACGTGCTGCTTTGTTGGTAAATGTTAAAGCTAAAATATTAAATGAATCTACACCTTGACTCATCAAATTGGCTATACGAACTGTCAAAACACGAGTCTTGCCAGAACCAGCTCCTGCAATAACAATCATAGGTCCATCTTTCTGAATAACAGGTGCTCTTTGGGCTTCGTTTAATTTGTTGATATGGTCTTGAATCATGGCAATTTAAGTAATGTACAAAAATAGGTTTTTACAATTTCAATAACAATAGTAATTTTAAAAATGAATTTAAATTTATTTGGAAAAACTGATTTGAGAAATTTTATAAATTGGAACAATTATTTTAGAAGTTGGAATTTAAAATATTGGATTTTTATTTTTTAAATGTTTACTTTGTGCTTCATAAAAACACAAAAATGGATACCGCTAAAATTCTTGAAATTGTTTCTTATACTTTGCCTTCTTTAATTACTGGAGGAGTTGCTTATTTTTTCTTTACTTCTTACTTTAAAGACCAACAAAAGACCAGACGTTGGTTATTGATGAAAGAAAATCAAAAAGAAGCTTTACCTTTAAGATTACAAGCTTATGAACGAATGGTTTTGTTTTTAGAACGTATTCATCCTGCACAGTTGTTACTAAGAGTGGCACCACCAACCGAAGATAAAAACGATTATGCAACCTTGTTAATTCATGCCATTCAAACCGAATTTGAACACAACTTGACACAACAAATTTATATAACTAATGAATGTTGGGATGTGATTAATAAATCTAAAAATACCACGGTTCAGTTAATTCGTAACACTTCTATAAAAACAGAAATTGCAAATGCCAATCAATTAAGAGAAGCCGTTTTAAGAAGTCTGACCGAAATGGAAGCACCAAGTAGTCTTGCCATCAACTTTATTAAAGAAGAATTGAAAAATATATTGTAGTTATTCTTCTGGTGGAATTTCTTGTGTATCGGTATCTTTAGACTTGGCATACTCATAGCCTATTTGCCACCATTGCTTCATTTTTTCTTTATCGAAAATTAGTGAATTAGTAGTCAAAACGGAAGGTGTGTAGTAAAAATTTATGGTTGCTCCTTTGAATTTAGCTTCATATTTTCCAATTTTAATATTCTGGTATTCAATCCTATCCATCATAAAAGAAAACAGGTTAGTTAGAGCAGTGAAGGCACTCCTGGCAGGTAATCTGTTATACAAAGGCGTTTCCGTTTGTAGAATAATGGCATCAACATGAGTGGCTCCATTTTTAATAGCTTCTTCTATAGGAATCATACTCGCAAAACCACCATCAGCATATTCGCAACCATCTTTCTTGACCAAAGACATAAAAGGAATGTAATTACAAGAAATCCAAATCCAATCACAGAAATCATCATAAGAACAATCGTTTATGGATTTGTATTCAACCGTATTTAGAGACAAATTGGAAACGGTAACTACAATATTTTTGTTACTTTTTTTTAAAAATTCAAATTCATCCTCAGTGAAAACTTTCTTTAGTAATTTCTTCAAATTTTTGCTTTCACCAAAGGTTTTTGATCCTCTCCAAAAGTTTTTCAATACATTAAAGTGACTTATTTCTATGACATCTTCGCCAAACTTCTTTTTGATGATAAAAGGACAATTGCTAAAAATACTTTTTTGATTGACAGAAGTGTAAATTTCTTTTATTTTCTCCACTTTATTCAACGCTAAATGAGAAACCAACAAACTTCCAGTTGAGGTTCCATAGTATAAATCATATTCCTTTTTTAAATCTTCTATCAAATATTGTGCAACACCACCCGCAAAAGCGCCTTTGCTGCCTCCACCTGAAATTACTAATGCATTCATTCAAAATATTTTTTTAAAGATAAAAATTATTCATTCAAAAAATAATCTATTCTACTTTTTTGGGAATCATTTGCTTTATTTTTCAAATTTTCCAATTGACTCTTGTAACTTGGCTTCTTAAGCAATGTGCGAAGTGTATCTTTTGCATATTTAACCGTTTGCCATTTGTGATGCTTGGATAAATCAATTAAAGACAATAAAACTTCGTCAGAGATTAGTTGAAATTGGAGTAAAATATCAAGTGCATTTTCTCGTGTTTTTGCATCATAAGGTTCTTTAGAAAAGCTAACCAATTCTGAAGAAACAGTTTCGTTAGAAAGATTATTTTCTAAATTATTTACAAAACGCAAAGTCAAATAAGCCAATTTTAAATTATAGTTTAATCCTTCCCAGTTTTTAGCTAAATCCAAATATTTTTCTCGCTCTTCAGGAAAATTTTTAAATAACCTATACAATGCCATTTCTCTCGTGATATAGGATTCATCATTAAGTAATGTTTCAAAGTCAGATTTACTTTCATTAGGAATATAATCAACGGTTTCAATAGCCGTTTGTCTAACTTTTAAATCGTTGGAATTTAGAACCTCTAAAATAAACTCTTGCTTTTCTGCATAAGGAACAGCCTCAATTTGATATAGAACCTCTTGCTTAATTGGAAAATAAACAGCTTTTTGCATCAAACGTAACAATTGATTTTTTTTCTGTTGAAATGGAATAGTTTCCAAACTTTTTAATTCTTCTAATTGTGCAACAAATGCATTTCTTTTTAAAATTTTTACAGCTTCATTCCAATCAAAATCAGCAGACATCAACCATCTGCTTTTAAAACTATTAGTATCAAAACTACTAACTTTTTTAATTTCATTCAGAAAATCATCTGTATCTACAGTTTTATAAGCGTATTTTTTTAAATATCTTTTTACGGCTTTTCTAAATTTTTCTTCTCCAATTGAAGTCCTCAAAACATGCAAAGCCCAAGCTCCTTTTTTGTAGAAAGTCAACGAACTTGCTTTTTCATTCAAAATGGGAATGGTATCATATTGTGCGTTTTCTCTCAGCTCTAAAGCATTCAAATACAATTGATGTTGGAAATAATCTTCGCCAAATAATTCTTTTTCAGCTAATAAAGCGTAATAAGTAGCAAAACCTTCTTGCAACCAATGGTGTTTACTTTCTTTGGCAGTAATTAAATTTCCAAACCATTGATGAGCCAATTCATGAGCATTGACATTTAAATAATTTCTGTCGTTAAAACCAATTTCATCCACCACAAAATCTTGCGAAAAAATCGTTGAAGTGGTATTTTCCATGCCAGCATACAAAAAATCTCTGACAGGAACTTGACGGTAAACTTCCCAAGGATACTTCACGCCTATTTCTTTTTCTAAATAATCAAACATCTGTTTAGAATATCTATAAGTAGATTCAAATTTTAGAGAATCTTTTTTGTCCAAATAAAATTCTAAAGGAGTTCCTGATTTTGATTTATCATCTTTTTTACTAAAATTTCCAATGGCTAGCATTACCAAATAAGATGACATGGGTTTTTGCATTTTGTAATGTATAATTTGAGTGGTTTGGTCATTTCTGTTAAAAGTCATCTGCATACCTTTTTTTGGTAAAAAAAAAGTTCTAATTCCATTAGATAAAGCTTCAAATTTTTTATCACATACCAACGAAATATTAAAAATTATTTTCTCATTAACATCATCAAAACTCGGTAGCCAATGACTGGTATATTTACCTTGACCTTGTGTCCAAATTTGTAAATCTTCATTTTCTCCATTAAAATATAAAGTCTGTTTAGGTTTAGCCATACAAGAAAAAGCTAAGACGTTTTTCCCTTTTTTAAAGCCTTCATATAGAATTAATTGCTTCTTATCATTAATATAATTTACATTTTTATTATTTATGGTAACATTTTCAAAATCCATATTTATAGCATCAATTCTTATACTGTCAATATTATTTAATACATCAAACTCATAAATAATTCCACTAAAAACTGTCTCATTGACTGAATTCAAATGAACAATTGCATGACACCAAGTAAAATCAACTTTCTTGGTTTGCTGAGAAAAGACTGAAAAAGTAAAAAATAATAAAATAAGGGATCTCATGTTTAATTTTTAGTGTTTCAAATTTACAAAGCCTATCGAAATAAATCAGTTTATTTTGTAAGTTTACATTGTAAAAAGCCAAATTTGAAGAAAAAAGCCCTATTTAACTGGAGTAGCGGAAAAGATTCTGCCCTAGCTCTATATAAAATCTTGCAAGAAGATGAATATGAAATCTCTGCTCTTTTAACCAGTGTGAGTGAGGAATACCAACGTATTTCAATGCATGGTATTCGTGTTGAATTACTAGAAAAACAAGTTAAGAGTATGGGTTTACCATTAAAAAAAATGATAATTCCCGAAATGCCAACTATGGAAATTTACAATGAGGTGATGCAAAATTCATTATTGGAATTTCAAAAGAAAGGAGTAACTCATTCTATTTTTGGAGATATTTTTTTAAAAGATTTACGAAAATACAGAGAAGATAAACTGGCTTTAGCCAACTTTACAGGAGTTTTCCCTTTGTGGAAAAAAGATACAAAAGCTTTACTTGAAGAATTTTTAGCCTTAGGTTTTAAAACTATTGTGGTCTGTGTGAATGAGAAATACCTAGGCAAAGAGTTTGTGGGAAAAATAATTGATGAAAAATTTATAGATGATTTACCAAATGATGTAGATCCTTGCGGAGAAAACGGAGAATTTCATACCTTTACATTTGATGGCCCTCTTTTCTCAACACCTATTGATTTTGAAATTGGAGAAATTGTCTATCGAAAATATGAACCTACAAGAACCGCCTCATCAACTGTTTGTGATATCGATGATACTCCTTTCAGTACTGGTTTTTGGTATTGTGATTTACTCTAAGCTTATGGAAGATAAAATACTATTAAAAATAACTTCTTTTTTAAAAGAAATTGGAATTAAAACTATAGAAAAAGAATTGCCTGATGATACATTTCTTCCTGGTTTAGCAATTTCCAATGAAGGCATCTTAATTGATTATAAAAAATTAACCTATCCTGGAGATATTTTACACGAAGCAGGTCATATTGCTGTAACAAGTGCTCAAGATAGAGAAAAAATTGGCACCGAAGAAATAGACAAAAATTGGCCAACTCAAGGCGATGAAATTGGAGCCATGCTATGGTCTTTTGCTGCTGCACATCACTTGGAAATACCATTGGATGTAGTTTTTCATGCCAACGGTTACAAAGGAAATTCTAATTGGCTAATTGATTCATACCAAGAAAATAATTTTATTGGCTTACCGCTTTTGGAATGGTTTGGCTTAACACTGAGTGAAGAAAAAGCTAATGAGCTACACAAAAAACCGTTTCCTCATATGATAAAATGGCTAAGAGATTAATTATGGAAAATCTAATCAGATACATTAAATTTCCCTTCTCATTTGATGTGGAAAAATTACAAATCGATGTAAAAAAAATAGTAAACAAAAATTGGGTTAACCACTATAATGCTAACGATTATTCTGGTGAATGGAATTCAATAGCTTTAGTTTCACAAGGAGGAAAATCTGAAAATATCACAGCTTTTAACAGTGGAAATGAGAAAGTAACATTCACTGAAATTATAGACTCATGTCCTTATTTCGAAGAAATAATAGAAGGTTTTAAATTTGAAAAGACTACTGTTCGTTTACTTCGTTTAGCAGCTGGAGCCATTATTAAACCCCACACTGATAATGAGTTAGGATACGAAGATGGTTACTTTAGAATTCATATTCCTATTATTACAAATTCAAAAGTTGAATTTATGTTGGATGACCAAAGATTACTAATGAACGAAGGAGAATGTTGGTATATCAATGCTAATTTCACCCATTCGGTTGCCAATAAAGGTCATGACGATAGAATTCATTTGGTAATTGATGGTATCCGTAACGAATGGACCGATACTTTATTTTTTAAAGAGGCTGACGAAAATCAGTTTTTGAAACCCAATCCTGAGCTTTTCAGATCCAAAGAAGATAAGCTATTAATGATTGAGCAATTAAAACTTTTGAATACTCCAACTGCTGATGAATTAATTGCAAAAATCAAACAAGAATTAGAATAAGATTTGACCAAGATAGTAGGAAGTATTTCCTTCAAAAATATTGAACTTTAATTCCTAAAAACTTTAAACCAAAAAAAACAAACCCAGATTTCCTATTGAAATCTGGGTAAATTTAAAACTGCAAATTCTTACGAATTACTTAATTTCTATATGGTATAATTTTTTACCTGTTTCTGCTGCTCTAGCAAACAATTGGTCATTTTGTTCTCTTCCTATAATTTCCACATCAATGGAAGACTCTTTAATTGATTTTTCTGAAAGTGCATCTAAATCATAAGAAGCTTTTACTTCTAAATGGGTTTGACAATTAGCACAAAAAGCTGTATTCCATCTGCTTAAAACGGATTCAGCTCCCAAATAGTAGCGTTTCCCATCAATATTTGCGTAAGCTGCAACAACAAATGAACCTTTCATTGGAGCTCTGTTTATCTTAGATACATAAGCAACTCTTGATGGTTTCACTGTTCTTAAAGCCATTGTTGCTGCTTCATCAAAAGAACCTTTTCCATAAGTGTAACCTAATTGCTCTTCAATATCAACACAATCTAAGGTTGTGAAAGGTCTTTCGGTTCCGCTTTCTTCTAGTTTAAATGGATTTAGTGGTGTTTCCACAGTCAACCAAGAGTTTGGAGTTATTCCTGGTGTAGCGCCTTGACTATCACTTGAATTTGTTCCAGGATATTCAGGTATAATTTCTAATTTTTTAGTAGCATCGTGTTTCTTTTGCCATAACCAAAACATTCGGTCAATATTACAATGATGAAAGAAAAAAATAGGGTCAAAACCAGCAGTATTATTTTCACCCATATCACCATTTGCACCTGGAATAGGTGAAAAATCACCTTGATTAGGTACATCAAAACCTCCAACTGCCAAATGAATATGGTTGTGAGGTGATTCTAAAGGTACAATCTTATCTTGTTTATCTTCATTCCATTTTCCTGCGGATGTGGTATTGGAAAAAACAGTATAATTAGGTGCATTCAAACAATCTTCAAATTCTTTGTAAACTCCCATTTGTCTTCTTGTTCCATCAGGAAAAACAACGGTATTGTCTAACCAAGCCACAATATTTCTATCTAAAATTTTAACATTCTCCTCATAATTAGGAAAATTAGCATTGTGTTTCTTAGTGGCTTCAATACTATCTTTACCCACTAATCCAGATAATGGGTAGCGAACAGTTTCATATCCTTCGGGTTTGGTGTACAAATCTTCATCAGATTGGATACTATCTTTAACGATATGTTGAAAGGTGTACGAAATCAACGGGTTTTTAATTTTTTCTCCATCCAATTCAAAATATTCTCTAGTTAAAGCCCATGGAATTCCGTTTTTCATGGAATCTTCATTTGTTTCATCCCAAAACGGCAACATTACATCTTCACAGCCTTTTATACTCTGTAGTGCTTTCTCTAATTTGTGTAAATACACACGATGCCATGTTGGAAACAAAACATTTCCATGATTGCAATATCCACCCCAATAGGTGCTATCTCCATAACCAGCTCCTCTAAAAGGTTCACCATGATAACCGGCTAAGCAATAAAAAGATTTTGGATCCATTGGATCTAATTCTTTAATTCCTTTCCAAGCTCTCATTAAATCTTCTAATGGCTTCTTATTACCATTTTCATATTCCATTTGCAACTCAATTAATGATTTGCGAATACCTACTTTTCCCATAATTATTCTATTTATTTTATTATTATTTTCTGATCTCTTGGTAATGTAAAACTATTCCATAAGGAACCTACTACGATTAAAAACATACCGACAATGGATAACCATTGAGGAGCATTAAAAATTAATTTACATGGAATTATAATTGAAAAACCTAGTAAACTGATAAAAAAAGGACCATAACCTTTTACCACAACTTTTTTTAACAACATCCACAAATGAAAGCCTAACAAAACTATAAAAACAGGTAAAAGCCATTTCATATAAGGTATCTCTACCATGCCAAAACTACTCAGCATACTCATGTAAACAGCCCAACACATAGGACATTTAGGAAAAAAAGCTATGAATATACTTAGCACAATTGATGGAATAGATTTAACCGTTTTTTTTAATGGTAAATTTGTTTCCTCAGCATTTGGACAAGCCTTAGAATTACAATTACAACTTTTAATTGGGGACGTTTTCATAGTTGTTTAAGTGTTAGTTTGTAAAACCGTAAAAATTGTTTTTATAAAATTACCATAACTCTTTCTACTGACTATGCGTACTTTTACCTGTTTTTTGGAATAGGTATTTTTTAGAATATTTTATCCTTTTTAATTTATGCTGTATCTTCGCTTCTTAATATAGAAGATTATTATTATTGATTTTTTAACATGAGTTTACTAGAAACACCTATTGAATACCTTAAAGGAGTTGGACCCAATCGTGGCAACTTACTTCGCGAAGAGCTTGGTATCTATAAATATGGTGATTTAGTAAACTTGTTTCCCAATAGATATATTGATAGAACTGGATATTTCAAAATCAATCAACTTCAAAATACTAATTCCGAATTTCAAATTATTGGTAAAATCATCAATATTAAAACTGTTGATCAAGGCAAAGGAAAATCAAGGTTAGTAGCAACTTTTATTGATGATACGGGTCAAATGGAATTGGTTTGGTTTCAAGGACAAAAATGGATTAGAGAAAGTTTAAAGATTAACGAAGTCTATGTTGTTTTTGGGAAAGTTTCCCAGTTTGGTGGTACTTTTACCATGGCACATCCAGAGATGGACTTGTTGGAAGATCATAAAGCTAGTATAGCTTCAACTATGCAACCTGTTTATCCTAGCACAGAAAAGCTATCAAAACGAGGAATTACCAACAAAGTAATGAATAAAATGATGCAACAATTGTTCCTAGAAACAAGTGCATTATTCGCAGAAACCTTACCCTCTTATTTGATTAAAAATTTAAAATTAATTTCCAAAAAAGAAGCTCTTTTCTATATTCATTTTCCTAAAAATCAAGAAGTTTTAGCTAAAGCTCAATTTCGATTAAAGTTTGAAGAACTTTTTTTCATTCAATTACAACTCATTACCAAAAACCTAATTCGAAAACACAAAATCAAAGGGCAACCTTTCAAAATTGTTGGTGAAAATTTTAATAATTTCTACCAAAACCATCTACCTTTTGAACTAACCAACGCACAGAAAAGAGTGCTAAAAGAAATTAGAAACGACATGGGAAGTAACGCCCAAATGAATCGTTTACTACAAGGTGATGTGGGCTCAGGTAAAACAATTGTAGCCTTAATGTGTATGTTGATGGCAAAAGATAATGGCTTCCAAAGTTGTTTGATGGCACCTACAGAAATTTTAGCCAACCAACATTTTATAGGTTTAACCGAATTGGCTAAAGATTTAGATATCAACATACAAATCCTAACAGGTTCAAGTAAAACTAAAGAACGAAAATTAATTCATGAAGCACTAGAAAATGGAACCTTAGACATTTTAATAGGAACTCATGCCCTACTTGAAGATAAAGTTCAATTTAAAAATTTAGGATTGGCTATCATTGATGAACAACATCGTTTTGGAGTAGAGCAACGCAGTAAATTGTGGAAGAAAAATACCATTCCTCCCCATATTTTGGTAATGACAGCAACACCAATTCCTAGAACTTTAGCAATGAGTTTATATGGTGATTTGGATATCTCTGTCATTGACGAATTGCCTCCTGGAAGAAAACCCATTCAAACCGTTCATCGTTTTGACAGCAATCGTTTAAAAGTATGGAAGTTTATCAAAGATGAAATTGCTAAAGGTAGGCAAATTTATATTGTTTATCCGCTCATTCAAGAATCCGAAACAATGGATTATAAAGATTTAATGGATGGATATGAAAGTATTTCTAGAGATTTTCCGTTACCTGATTATGCTATTTCTATCCTTCATGGTCAAATGAAACCTGCTGACAAAGATGAAGAAATGAGACGATTTGCAGCTGGAAAAACCAATATTATGGTTGCCACAACAGTTATTGAAGTAGGCGTCAATGTTCCCAATGCATCTGTAATGATTATTGAAAGTGCCGAACGTTTTGGTCTTTCACAACTACATCAACTTCGAGGAAGAGTGGGTCGTGGTGCTGAACAAAGTTATTGTATCCTAATGACCAGTCACAAATTAAGTGATGACAGTAAAGTGCGAATGGAAACTATGGTTAGAACCAATGATGGTTTTGAAATTGCTGAAGTAGATTTAAAATTACGCGGCCCTGGAGATCTTATGGGCAAACAGCAAAGTGGTGTTTTAAACCTACAAATTGCAGATTTAGTAAAAGACAAAGAAATTCTTCAATTGGCAAGACATGAAGCCATACAACTTCTAAAAACTGATGCTCCAATGGAAAAACCAGAACATCAAAGACTACGCGAAGTTTTCATAGAAATGAGTAAGAAAAAAAATATTTGGAATTACATCAGTTAAAACATATTTGTACATACAACTGTTAAATAAATTATAAGTAGTTGCTTTATCAATTGGTAACAATTAGTTTTGTTTTTTTAATCGTATTATTTGCTATGAAACTTAAAAAAACACTACTAATACTTGTAATAATTATTTTATTCGGTTTTATTGGATACCGAATTAAAAGCAATGCTGACAAAGATTCTCTTTCTAATGGGAAAAAAGGTGGCGATAAAAAAACTAGCGTTCAAGTAAATGGTTATGTCGTTTCCCCAGAAAACTTTTCAAATATTATTTCTGTTTCAGGAAATATTGAAGCTAATGAACAAGTCGAAATAAGAAGTGAAGTTTCAGGTATTGTTGAAAAAATTTATTTTAAAGAAGGAACAAATGTTGCTAAAGGACAACTGCTTTTTAAAGTAAACGACATAGAATTAAGAGCTCAACTGGCACAAGCCGTTACCCGAAAAAACTTAGCTGGTGAAAATGAAAGAAGGGCTAAATTGTTGTTAGAAAAAGAAGCTATTAGTCAAGAAGAATACGATATTGCCAGTGCAGAATATAGAAGTTTAGTATCGCAAACCCAATTAATCAATGCTCAAATTGCCAAGACAGCTATAAAAGCTCCTTTCTCAGGGAAAATTGGATTGCGAAATATTTCTCCAGGAACTTATTTAACACCCACAACTGTTGTTACTAATTTAGTAAGTTCAAGTGAAGTGAAAATCACTTTTTCAATCCCTGAAAAATATGCGAATGAGATAAAAATCAATGATTACATTGAATTTAACGTTTCAGGAACTAATGAAATTTTTAAAGCTTCTATTTATGCAATTGAGCCTAGTGTAGATGTTGCCACAAGAACACTATTAGTTCGTGCCAAAGCAATGAACAAGGAAGGAAAATTAATCCCTGGTACTTATGCCAATGTAAAACTTCCCTTAACTGAAATCAACAATGCACTCCTAATTCCTTCCGAATCCATCATTCCCGTTCAAGATGGAAAAAAAGTATTTGTAGCTCAAAAAGGATTGGCTCAGGAAGTAAAAATAGAAACAGGTACAAGAACTGAGAAATTAATTTTAGTGACGCAAGGGCTAAAAGCAGGAGACACTATAATTACTAGTGGAATCATGAGTCTAAAACCAGAAACACCCATACAAGTAACACTTAAAAAATAAACATGAATTTATCTACCTTAAGTATAAAAAGACCTGTATTAACTATTGTATTGAATCTTGCAATCATTCTTTTTGGACTTATCGGATACAAATTTTTGGGTGTTAGAGAATATCCTTCTATTGATCCTGCACAAATTTCAATTCGAACCAATTACACAGGTGCAAATGCAGATATCATTGAATCTCAAATTACAGAACCTCTGGAAAAAGCTATTAATTCAATTGATGGAATCAGAAATATTACATCATCTAGTAATCAAGGTAGAAGTTCCATTACAATTGAATTCAACCTTGAAAAAGATTTAGAAGAAGCAGCCAATGATGTTCGTGATAAAGTCTCACAAGCCATTCGTAGCTTACCAGAAGATATTGATTCTCAACCCATAGTTTCAAAAGCTGATGCAGATAGTGAAGCCATTATTTCGATGACGGTTCAAAGTGAAACTAGAAATGCCTTGGAGCTGAGTGATTATGCTGAAAATGTTATTGGTCAACGCTTAGAAACCATACCAGGTGTTAGTGGTATTCAAATTTGGGGAGAAAAAAGATTTGCCATGCGTTTGTGGATTGAACCCTACAAATTAGCTTCCTACGGACTAACTGTAGCTGATGTTAGGCAAGCCTTGAATGATCAAAATGTAGAATTACCATCTGGAAAAATAACAGGAAACAATACTGAATTAACAGTAAAAACTGTTGGAAACTTAACTACTGCCGAAGAATTCAACAACATTATTATTAAAGCAGATGGTGATAAAATCATTCGTTTGAGCGATATTGGTTCGGCTACCTTAGGTCCAGAAAATATAGAAACGCAACTGACACAATCTGGAAAACCTATGGTTGCTGTTGCTATTGTTCCACTACCTGGTGCTAATTACATTGATATTTCTGATGCTTTTTATGAAGAATATGAAAAACTAAAAAAAGATTTACCAAAAGACATCAAATTAAACATTGCTATTGATTCAACCGTGTTTGTAAAACGCTCAGTTACTGAAGTAGCAGAAACACTTTTGATATCTATAATTCTTGTGGTGTTAATCATTTATTTATTTTTTAGAAATTGGTCTATTGCCTTTAGACCATTGATTGATATTCCTGTTTCTTTGATTGCTACATTTTTCATCATGTGGTTGTTTGGCTTCTCTATAAATGTGTTGACATTGTTAGCCATCGTACTTGCCACAGGATTGGTTGTTGATGATGGAATTGTGGTGACCGAGAATATTTTCAAAAAAGTAGAAGAAGGCATGTCGCCTATTGAAGCTGCTATCAAAGGTTCTAATGAAATCTTTTTTGCAGTAATTTCAATTTCAATCACTTTAGCTGCTGTATTCTTGCCTGTAATTTTCTTGGAAGGATTTGTGGGACGATTGTTTAGAGAATTTGGAGTCGTTATTGGTTCAGCTGTATTGATTTCTGCTTTTGTTTCCCTAACCTTAACACCAATGTTGAATGCCTATTTGATGAAAGGTGGTGAACAAAAAAGAACTAAATTTTATGATTTAACCGAACCCTATTTTATAAAATTAAACAAGGGATATGCCTCTTATTTAGAACGTTTTGTAAAACACAAATGGATCAGTTTTGCCATTATTATTGCATGCTTTGGATTAATATACCTATTTTTCAATGTCTTACAAAAAGAAACAGCTCCTTTAGATGACCGAAGTGGTTTTGTGATGCGAATGTCAACTCCAGAAGGAGCTACTTATGAATATACGGATAGATTCATGCAAGAAATGTCTAAATTAGTAGATGATTCGATTCCTGAAAAACGTGTTGCCTTGGTAATTTCATCTCCAGGTTTTGGTGGTGGAGGCTCAGTAAATAGTGGTTTTATAAGAATTTCATTAAAAGATCCAAGCGAAAGAGAGAAATCGCAAATGGAAATTGCTGATGATTTAACCCAATGGACCAAACGTTATCCAGATGCTAAAACTTCTGTAATTCAGCAACCTACAATTTCTGTAAGTCGTAGAGGTGGATTACCTATTCAATACATTATTCAAGCACAAAATTTTGATAAACTCCAAGAAAAAATTCCACTTTTCATGGAAGAAGCTTCAAAAGATCCAACTTTTTCAGTTGTTGACGTAAATTTAAAATTCAACAAACCAGAAATTAATGTAACCATTGACAGAGAAAAAGCTAAAAGTTTAGGTATTTCTGTAATTGATATTGCACAAACGCTTCAGCTCTCCTTAAGTGGACAACGTTTTGGTTATTTCACTAGAAATGGGAAACAATATCAAGTAATTGGACAATTTCTGCAAGATGATAGAGCAACACCATTGGATTTAACTTCAATATTCATCAAAAACGATAAAGGTGAGTTAATCCAAATGGACAATGTGGTAAATGTGGAAGAACAAAGTAATCCACCACAATTATATCACAACAACAGGTATATGTCTGCAACAGTAAATGCTGGACTTGCACCAGGAAAAAGTATCAATGATGGAATTGAAGCCATGGATGCCATTAAAGCTAAAGTTTTAGACGATACTTTTACAACAGATTTGGGTGGAGAATCTAGAGATTTTGTGGAAAGTAGTTCCAATACATCCTTTGCTTTTGGGTTAGCTTTATTGTTGATTTTCTTGATATTAGCCGCTCAATTTGAAAGTTTTATCGATCCGTTTATCATTATTTTAACTGTTCCAATGGCAATTGCAGGAGCTTTATTTTCATTGTGGCTGTTTGATCAAACATGGAATATTTTCAGTCAAATTGGAACCATTATGTTAATTGGATTGGTAACCAAAAACGGAATCTTAATTGTGGAATTTGCTAACCAACTCCGAGAACAGGGAAAATCGAAATACGATGCCATCATTGAAGCTTCCGAATCACGCTTGCGTCCAATTTTAATGACTAGTTTAGCCATCGCTTTAGGAGCTTTACCAATTGCGCTATCACTTGGAGCAGCTTCTGCAAGTAGAATGGGAATGGGTGTTGTCATTGTAGGAGGAACTTTATTCTCTTTGATATTAACTCTTTTTGTTATTCCAACCATTTATTTATTGTGGTCAAGAGATAGAAAACATAGACCAGAATTTGATACTATTGAAGCCTTAGAAAAATAGATTATGCTTAAATACTTTTCCTATATCATCCTTTTTCTTGTGAGTCATACCTTGCAGGCTCAAGAAGTTTTATCTTTAGAAGAAGCTATTAAAATTGCTCTTGAGAATAATTATGAAATAAAAATTGCCCAAAACAATTTAAAAATTGATGCAACCAATAATAATTTGGCCAATGCAGGAATTTTACCCGCAATTAGTGCAAATTTAAGTAATAATAATAGCCAACTCGATACCCGTCAAACCCAAGTAGATGGTTCTATTAGAGAATTAAATAATGCTAAAAATTTTAATCTTAACTATGGCATTGGTTTAGATTGGACTGTCTTTGATGGTTTAAATATGTTCACCCGAAAAGAGCAACTAGCCACTCTAGAACAACAAGGAAAATCCGAATTGCAAGCCACTATTTTAAACCGAATCAGTGATGTTTACCTTACGTATTATGATTTAGTGCAACAACAACAAGTTATGGCATCTATTGACAGTGCTATTGTCATTTCTAATCAACGGGTTGAAACCGCTCAAAACAGATTCTCCATAGGAAAGTCCTCAAAATTGGAGGTTTTAAATGCTCAAGTAGATTTGAATACTGACAAAAGCTTACTATTAAGTCAGCAGGAAATCTATAAAAACACTCAAATTAGACTCAATGAATTGTTGGCTAGAGATTTGTTGACTGATTTTAAAGTGGTACAAGAAATTAGTTTTGAAAATAATCTAGTTTATGAAGATTTAAAAAAATTAGCCGAGAAACAAAACCCACAATTGCAGGCCCAAATTCTTAATAAGAAAATAGCTGATTTAACCCTCAAACAAGTCAAAGGAAACAGGTATCCTACTGTTCGTGTAACTTCAGGGTACAACTTTACCCGTTCAGAAGCCTCCTTGGGATTCATTACACAATCATCTGGACAAGGTTTTGTTTATGGAGTAACAGCTAGTGTGCCTATTTTCAATGGCTTTCTACAAAATAAAAGGGAAAAAGCAGCTGGTTATGAAGTTGAAAACGCTTCTTACCTGTTGAATCAACAAAAATTAGCCTTAGAATCGCAAATAGCTTCACTGTATCAAAGTTATCAAACGAATTTAAATTTGGTAAGTGTGGAGGAAGATAATGTAGCAATCGCACGTCAAAATTTAGACATTACTTTAGCTAAATTCAAAATTGGAACCATCACTACTATTGAAGTTAGAGCAGCCCAACAAAATTTTCTAGAAGCTTCTGTTCGCTATGCTACAGCACAATACCAAACAAAATTATCCGAAATAAATTTAAAAGAGTTAGCTGGAACTTTGAGTTTAAATTAATTTGCTAAATTTACGCTTAATTCTGATTGCTAAACGCTAAATTTTAATGGTACAATACAACCCAAAAGACTGGATTACTTTCATTTTTAAGTTCCACAAATCCGATACTTTTCGTCAATTAATTCCAATGATGATAACCATAGGTTTATATTCTTATGGTATTGCTTATTTAGAAATTGAATATTGGAAATTATCTGAGGAAAGTCACGTTAAAAACATTACCATCATGCATGGTATGTTAGGGTTTGTAATTTCTTTATTATTAGTTTTTAGAACCAACACAGCTTATGATCGATGGTGGGAAGGTCGAAAACATTGGGGAGCTTTGGTAAACAATAGCCGAAATTTAGCCATTAAATTATCCATTATTTTAAAAGATGAACACGACAAGCATTTTTTTAGAAAAATTATTCCAGGTTATGCTTCTATATTGCAAAAACACCTAACCGATGAAGAAACAGCCAAAATACTTTTTGAAGACTTTGATTTAGATATTGATCACCACAAACACAGACCCAATCAGGTTGCTAAAATGATGTTTCAAAAAGTAAATGATTTGCATGTAAGTGGAAAAATTTCGGGTGACCAACTCATTATCATCAATAGTGAAGTGCAATCCTTTACCGATATTTGTGGTGCTTGTGAACGAATCAAAAACACACCTATTCCCTACTCTTACAGTTCTTTCATCAAAAAATTTATTTTCTTTTACATCATGACTTTACCGTTTGGGTATGTATTTAGCCTTGGGTATTATGTCATTCCTGTTGTAGTTTTCATTTTTTATGTATTAGCTAGTTTAGAATTAATTGCAGAAGAAATCGAAGATCCTTTTGGGAATGATGCCAACGATTTGCCCACAGCAAAAATCGCCAGTAATATTAAAAAACATGTTGAGGAAATTATTTAGACAGATTTTCATTTCTTCAGGTTTTGGTTTTTTAGAAAAAATATCTTAAAAAGTGCAACAGTTCAACAATTAAACAGTTCAACAATTAAACTTTTTAAACTATATTTGCACCCTTAAAATTTCAATAAAAATGCGTATTTCATACAATTGGTTAAAACAATTTATTAAAATCGACTGGAAATCAGAAGAAACAGCAGCACTCCTTACTGACCTAGGATTAGAGGTTGAAGGTGTTGATAAATTTGAAAGCCTAAAAGGTGGATTAGAAGGCATTGTGGTGGGACACGTTTTAACGTGCGAAAAACACCCAGATGCTGATAAACTAAAAATCACAACCGTAGATTTGGGTGATGGAAATCCTCCAGTACAAATTGTTTGTGGTGCTCCTAATGTGGCTGCTGGTCAAAAAGTACCAGTTGCGACTATTGGAACCAAATTATACGACAAAGAAGGTAACGCATTCGAAATCAAAAAAGGAAAAATTCGCGGACAAGAAAGTCACGGAATGATTTGTGCGGAAGACGAATTAGGTTTAGGAGAAAGTCATGATGGTATTTTGATTTTGAATGAAGATTTAAAACCAGGCACTTTAGGCAAAGACGTTTTCAACATAGAAACCGATGAAGTTTTTGAAATTGGTTTAACACCAAACCGTGCGGATGCTATGAGTCATTGGGGTGTTGCTCGAGATTTAAAAGCAGGCTTAATTCAAAGCAATGTTATCAGCGAATTGATGACTCCTTCGGTTAGTAGCTTTAGAGTCGATAAAAGAACGTTGAAAATTGATATTGAAGTAGAAAATAAAGAACTAGTCCCTCGTTATTGTGGGGTAACCATTTCTGGGGTAACCGTAAAACCTTCTCCTTCTTGGTTACAAAACCGTTTAAAAGCTATTGGGTTAACCCCAAAAAACAATATCGTTGACGTTACCAATTATGTAATGCATGAATTAGGGCAACCTACACATGCTTTTGATGCTAGCAAGATTAAAGGAAATAAAGTCATCGTGAAAACGGTTGAAGCGGGTACAAAATTCGTAACACTTGATGGTGTTGAACGTATTTTGGACAAAGAAGACGTAATGATTTGCAACGCTGAAAGTCCAATGTGTATTGCTGGAGTTTTTGGAGGTTTAGATTCAGGTGTTTCTGATCATACTACCACTATTTTCTTAGAAAGTGCCTACTTTAATCCTGTTGCTGTAAGAAAAACGGCTAAACGTCATGGGTTGAATACAGATGCTTCTTTCCGTTTTGAAAGAGGAATTGATCCAACGATTACCGAATATGCTTTAAAACGTGCAGCCTTGTTGATACAAGAAGTAGCTGGTGGAGAAATTACATCAGATATTATTGACGTGTATCCAAAGAAAATTGAAGATTTTAGTGTTTTCGTAACATTCAATAAAATCAACAAAGTGATTGGTGAAGAACTGAAAAAGGAAACCATCAAAACCATCTTGACTTCTTTAGAAATTAAAATCAATAGCATCACTGAATCTGGTTTAGGACTTACAATTCCTGCTTACAGAGTAGATGTGCAAAGAGAAATTGATGTGATTGAGGAAATTCTTCGTGTTTACGGGTACAACAGCATTGGTTTCAATGCCAAAGTAAGTGCTACTATTGCTAATTCACCAAGAACAGAAGAATATAAAGTTCAAAATATCATTTCAGACCAATTGTGTTCACAAGGATTCAATGAAATGATGGCGAATTCATTAACTTCTCCTGATTATATTAAATTATCGGAGCAGTTGACTGAAAATGAAACGGTTCATATCATCAACCCATTGAGTAACGAACTTTCTGCTATGAGACAATCGTTATTGTTTTCAGGTTTAGAAGCTATATCTTTCAACATTAACCGAAAAAAATCAAATTTACGTTTGTTTGAATTTGGAAAAACCTACCACAAAGTAGAAAATGGGTATGACGAAAGAAAACATTTGTGTTTGTACCTTACGGGAAATAAAACTGCTGAAAACTGGAACACAACAGCTACAAAATCAGACTTCTTCATGATGAAAGGTTATGTTATGGCATTATTGACAAGAATTGGTTTAGACCAAAAAGTAAGTGCATTACCAGTAGAAAATGATGTGTTTTCAGAAGGATTAGCCTTAGCCATTGGTAAAGAGATTATTGTTGAATTTGGAATTGTAAAAAAATCAGTAGCCAAAGCGTTTGATATTAAGCAAGAAGTAGTTTATGCCGATTTGAATTGGGCTGCTATCCAAAAATACATCTCTAACAAATTGAAGCTAACCGAAATCTCAAAATTCCCAGAAGTTCGTAGAGATTTAGCTTTGTTGGTAGATAAAGAAGTAACGTTTGATACCATTTACAAAATTGCCAAACAAACTGACAAAACATTAATCAAAGAAATAAGCTTGTTTGATGTGTACGAAGGTAACAACTTACCTGCCAACAAAAAATCGTATGCAGTAAGTTTCATTTTAAACGATGAAAAGAAAACCTTAGAAGAAAAACAAATTGAAAAAGTAATGCAAAAACTGCAAACTAACTTTGAAAAAGAAGTTGGTGCTACTTTGAGGTAAATATTTTCTAACCAATTATATAAAAATCCAAAAGTTTAGGCTTTTGGATTTTTTTGTGGGTTTTTGTATATATTTACGATTGATAACAATACTTATAAGTATTTGATAATGGTACTTGCTTATATTTATGAGTTGTACAATATTTAAGAAATGACAGTAACAGATAAAGAAATACTAGCTGATTACAAAAATCGAATTAACCGAGTTTTTGAGTTTATTGACCAAAACTTGGAGTCGGACTTATCATTAAATGCAGTTTCGGAAATTGCTTTTTTCTCTCCGTTTCATTTTCATCGAGTTTTCAAGTTTGTTACACAAGAAACTCTAAATGAATACGTAAAACGAAGAAGAATTGAAAAATCAGCATCTGATTTGTTACATAAAAATATAACTACAACTGAAATAGCACATAAATATGGATTTAGTGATAATTCTTCCTATTCCAGAGCATTTAAAAAATATTTTGGAGTAAGCCCGACTGAATTTAAAAATCAAAATCCAAATAAATTTAGCAAGATTCGTCAACTTAAAAGCAAGAACGGACAAGAATATCCTGACTATGAAAAATACATTTGCGTCATTAATAATCTTAAAAATTGGATAAAAATGAACGCAAAAATTGAAATTAAAGAAAAGCCACAAATGGAGTTGGCTTATGTATCAAGTATTGGTCCGCATAACCTTGAAAATGCTTATGGAAAATTAATGCAATGGGCAACACCAAAAGGATTAATGAACGACCAAACAAAAATGATAACGGTTTATCACGACAGTTTTAAAGTTACTGAAGCTAACAAAGTGAGAATGAGTGCTTCGATTTTACTTGACAAGGCGGTGGAAACAAATGGAGAAATCGGACTGACAACAATAGAAGCTGGAAAATTTATTGTTGGAAGTTTTGAAATTGGATTAAACGAATTTGAAAAGTCGTGGACTGGATTATTCGTCTGGATGAACGAAAATGGATATAAGAAAGCCGATAGAGAACCTTTTGAAATTTATTATAATAATTTTAATGAACATCCTGAAAGGAAAGCTATTGTTGACTTTTGCATACCAATAGAATAAATAAAACGCTGTACAACACCATATATAAGCTATGGCTTGGTCAGTCCTCACTTGGAAAATCCTGCGGATTTTCCAAAGTTAGTTTATATTTGGAGAGGTCTGTGCCGAGACACGCCACAGCTCATATACAAAAACGTTAACATCAAGTTCAACCTTGTAACCTCACAACACAATCTCAAAATATCCCTTTCACAATCTTTTTACAAAATTCACATTTTATTTTACAATTCAAATTGTTGATTTTCAAAATTATAGACTAGATTCGTTGTTGCAATCTTAAAACTCTAAACACATGAAAAAAACAATTCCATTACTGAACTTGCTACTACTTGTAATAATTGGACTAGTATTAGCTAATTGTGAAACTAAAAATGAAACCCAATTAGTGCCAAAAACTTTGTCTATGGCTGACAAAAAATCGCAACTGGAAGAAAAGAAAAAATGGGACGCTTCTCCTGATGGTATCATGTTTAATAAATGGAAAAAATCTCCTGAAGGCAAAAAAATACAAGCCAGTCGTGATAAAATAAAAAAATACATAAAGGATTTTAGTCCTATGGAAGCAATTGTAACTTCTGTAACCTTTCAATGCGAAAATGCAAAAGCATCAGGACCAAAATGGCTTATTGTAAAAATTGGAGAAGAAGAATATATGATGCAATTCATTTCCAAAGAATTTGAACAATTAAAAAGCCTAAAAGTTAACGACAAAATAATGGTAAAAAGTCGCAGCACAGGATATTCACCAAATCATCCTTATTTAATCCTATCAAGTGATTATATTGCCAAAAATAATGTGATCCTTTTTGAACGAGATTTAAGCAAAAATAAAGGATGTTAAGATTAAGTTGTCAGGAATCAAATAACTACTATTATTTTTGGGCATGTTCATAATGATTGAGGATTTTTTATACCAACCTTTTGAAAATGCTTAAGGCAAAATTTATTAAAAACACCAATTGACTTAGCAGAACAAGAATAAAAACTGAAAATAAAGTGAGGTTTACTCGTCGAATGGTTTTTAAATGCTTCACAAAAAACTCAACAACTCCTGTTTTTGACTCAATATGCAATTGAACTTTTACTAACATATAAATTGATATGGTTCCAAAAATTGTAAGTAGAACATGCACTACAGTCATCCATCTAATTGTTGGAATACTAAGCAGTGCTGTTGTGTAATATCCAAGAACTATAAGTCCAAAATAAAGAGATAATATAATCCCTAAATGGAAATTATTAATTACAAAATAGGTACTATGAACATTAATATCTAATGTTTCTTTTTTATTTAAAAATCCAATAAGCATAATTATCGGAATCAAAATTAAAAAAGGAATGAATGGTTTTTCAGTAAGCCCAGTTCATTGCATATTATTTAACTACAATCTTTCTTATAACACTTGAATTTTCGTTTGAAATTTTCACAAAATAAACTCCAGCAGTTACATCATTTAATGATACAGTAATTTCATTAGTAAATAATGCTTCTTTTATTTTTTGACCAGTAATCGAATAAATTTCAGCTTTAGCTTCTGCTTCAATTCCAGCGATTACTATATAATCAGTTGTTGGATTTGGATAGACTACTACTTTTGAAACCTCAAAATTTTCATTGGATAAAACGTAAGGCTGTCCAACATTACTTCCAAAAATATAACTGGCCAAATCTGGACGATCAATAAAAGGATTCCTATTTATTTGCCATGTATAGATGTAGTTATTTCTATTCATTTCAAAATCATCAGGAGGATCTTGTTGGTGCCATTGCAACAAAGTAGCTAAATCACCAATAAATCCTGTAGGAGATTCAGCCACATTACCGTTGACTACATTCAAAGCATTATATCTCACATCCATGTAGAACAGAGCTCTAGCCACATCGCCTTTCCAACTGCCTTGTGTCCCAGTTGGACCATTATAATCTACACCATAATTTCTATTTCCTCTTAAACTATTTTCTGCTCCATCTTCCGCTCTAATATGATGGGCATCACCATGACCAGCTAATACATCATTTGCACTAACTGGAAACCAAATGTTGATTCCATCAGAAGATGAAAAAGTACCATCTTGAAAACCACCACGTGATTGAGGAAAAATATGCTCTCTATTCCAAACACCAATATTACTAGAACTTACTTGGTAATCTATTTTTGAACGCGGTTGCTCCACATACATTTGCCATATCTGGCTCCCATTAGCTGGATTTTGATCAGAAACCAATAAAATATCTGCTACATCACCATAAGTGTGACCATGCACCACATTGGGATTCGCAATAATATCTTGTAGAGCTTGCTTTAATGTGCTACCCGATAAACCATTTAAACTCGAATAATAATTTGCTGGAGCAGTACTCGAAACAATTCCATATGTTGGATTTAATGGAGTTCCCCATGGTTGAACTACAAAATCATTATCATGAACTCTAACTATAATATCGTTGTTTAGTAAAGTATAAGCACTAGGCACGTTTTGAACAGCAATTTTCAATTCTTCATCTCCTTCATCAGTAATATCATCAAAAATTGTTATTGTAGAACTGGCTGAAGTTTCTCCTACTGGTATTGTAGTAGTTAGGTTTCCTGTAAAATCATTTACCCCAAAGTTACCGTTAGACAAACTATAATTCAAAATTAAATTAGAGTTTTGAACCGGATTTTGTGTGGTAAACGTAATTACAAAAGATTCTCCCTCTGTTAATTCTGTAACAGATGAAGCCACGCTAATTCCATTTAAAACAACACCTGAACCATCATTATTTGCTCCAGGAGTTGGTGTTGAAACACTGTAAGTTCCATCGTTATTTCTTTGAATTGAATTTGTGGTTGCACTTGATGATTGATTCTCATTTACAAAACTTGTCAATCCGAAAATTGACATTAAAGTAGTTGGACCTGTTGTAGCACTATTAGAATAAGCTAAAGCATCTACAAAATTAGTGGCCGTTGCTGGTGTATCTAATGGATAATCACTAGCATTACCAAGATACAAGGCTACTAAATCTGGTCCATTCTGAATAGTTGCGTTAGGAATGACCAATGATGGAGAAGGAGAAACTAAAGAATTTCCTAATAAAAAAATACCATTGATGTCTGTGGAGTACCCATCTAAATCGATAGCATTGTAACTTAAATTTCCTGTTCCACTGGTAAAACCATTATAAAAAACCAATACATATCCATCCAAAGAAAAATTTGGAGTTGTTGATTTTAATTCTAAAAACTCTAAGTTATCGGAACTTGGAGTGTCTGCATCCAATTCATTTATATAGACTTGAGAAGTAACAGAGTTTGAAATGAAAAAAGGAAGTAATAGTAATAGTATTTTTTTTAACATAGTGCATTTTTTGCAAAGATACTCTTTTGCGAATTAATCAAAACAATTCACTGTTAAACTAATATCAACAAATGATAAAAAATATTGTTAATATACCTTTTGTTACAGCTTCATTTTGCTATATTTACATTCAAAAAATTGCTAAAATTTGAAATTAATTCATTTCATACTCATCCTACTATTGTTGCAAAGCAAGGTTTGGTGCCAACACATTACTACCTTAAGTATAAAAGTTGATACAGAAAATCACCTGGTGCATGTTCAACAAGAAATCTACTATGATAATAACACCAATGACAGCATTAGTTTTATTGTATTAAATGATTGGAACAATGCTTTTTCTTCAAAAAATTCTGCGTTAGCTAAGCGATTTTCTGACGAGTTTTCAAGAGTTTTTCACTTAGCCAAAGAAGAAGATAGAGGCTTTACAAAAATAAACTCAATAGTTGATGAAAAGTTTAATCAAATAGCTTGGGAAAAATATGATAATCGTGTTGACCTAATAAAGCTAAACTTAAACAACACTATACTCCCTTTTTCAAAACAAAAAATACTTCTAAATTATGTTGTAAAAATTCCCAACGAAAAATTTACAAAATATGGATTTGATGGTAAAGGAAAGTTATTCTTAAAAGATTGCTTTTTAACAATTCCAAGGTATGAAAACAAAAAATTCATCACTCAAAGCAATGAAAACCTAGATGACATCTCCAATGCAAGTAGCAACTACAACGTGAATATAGAGATTCCTAAAAATTATAAAGTCTTTAGTGATATGAAACAAAGTGCTCTTTCTGAAGACTTGAGCCTAAAAAAATACACGTTAACAGCTAATGCCAAACAAACCATAACACTTATCCTAGAACCAACAAATGCTATCACCTATAAAAGTTATAAAAATGATAAAGTAGAAGTAATTTCAAATTTTGAAGACAAACGCTTATCAGAAATTCAAATTGCCTTAGTCATCGATAAAATTACCAATTACGTTTCAAACCAAATTGGAAATCCGAAAGAAAATAAAATAATCGTTTCTAACAATGATTACAACAAAAATCCTTTTTATGGAGTGAACCAACTGCCTTCGTTTATCAATCCTTTTCCAGATGAGTTCATTTTTGAAATAAGATTTCTGAAGACCTACTTAAACAATTTATTGAAAGAAAACATTCAAATCAATCACAGAAAAGACCACTGGATTGAAGAAGGAATTCAGCAATATGTTTTGATGAATTATATTGACCACCACTATCCAAAATTTAAAATGATGGGTAATTTGGCAAACGTGAAACTTTTAAAAGGATACAATGTAATTAATACAGATTTTAACGATCAATTTTATTATGTTTATTTGCTAATGGCTAGAAAAAATTTGGACCAACCCATTGGAACTGATAAAAATACCCTCATAAAGTTCAACGAACAAATTGCGGGAAAATATAGAGCTGGTCTAAGTTTACGTTATCTGGATACTTATTTGGAAAACAATATTGTTCAAAACAGTATTTTAGATTTTTTGGCAATGAATAAACTAACTCAAACAACCCGAAAAGACTTTGAGTATATTTTACAAACAAAAGCAAGTAAAAACATCGATTGGTTTTTTGAAACTATAATTAACAGAAGAGATCTCATTGATTACAAGTTTGGAAAAATTAAAAAGCAAAAAGATTCAATTTCTATTACCATTAAAAATAAGACTTTTACCAATGTTCCTATTCCGCTTTATGGACTTAAAAACGATTCAATTGTTTACAAAAAATGGTTGACAAATATTAAAACAGATAGTACCTTTTCTATTCCAAATAACTCCATTGACAAATTAGTCTTGAACTATAAAAAAGAGGTTCCAGAAATCAATCTAGGAAACAATTGGCATTCCCTGAGAGGATTTCTCTTCAACCACAGACCTTTAAAATTTATATTTTTTAAAGATTTAGAAAATCCTTATTACAACCAAGTCTTTTATGTGCCAGCTGTTGAGTATAATTTATATGATGGTATAAAATTAGGATTAAGAATTAACAATCGATCCATACACAATAAACCATTTACATTTGATTTTTCACCAGAATATTCATCCAACACACAAAAAATTGTGGGAAGTGTGTCTGGCTTAATTAATCATAACGTGAGAGAAGGTCGCTTATATAACATCAGGTATTCTTTATCAGCTTCAACCTCTCATTATGCTCCTGATGCGTTATATACAAGAATTATTCCCACTGTTCAATTTAGATTTAGAGATGAAAACTTCAGGTTCAATAAAAATGAATACATTCAATTGTCGCAATATTATGTCAATAGAGAAAAATCTGATTTTACCAGAGATTTGAACACCGATAATTATTCTGTTTTTAATGCACGCTATTACAATATTCAATCCGAAATGACAAAGTATTATTCTTTTCATACTGATTTGCAAATTGCCAATTCGTTTGGAAAAATAGCGGCAGAAATTGAATACAGAAAACTATTTGAAGATAACCGAAGAATCAATCTGCGATTCTATGCAGGAAAATTTATCTATAGAAGTACAAACTCAGATTTCTTTAGTTTTGGTATAGATAGACCTACAGATTATTTATTCAATTACAACTTATTAGGTCGTTCCGAATCAAGCGGTTTATTTAGTCAGCAATATGTAATGAATGAAGGTGGCTTTAAATCCATGTTCGATACAAGATATGCTAACCAATGGATTACAACCATTAACGCTAGCTTTAACATTTGGGATTGGATAGAAGTATATGGTGATGTTGGTTTATTCAAGAATAGACTCATTCAACCAAAATTTATTTATGACAGTGGCATTCGCCTTAATCTTGTCCCTGACTATTTTGAATTGTATTTCCCAGTTCAATCGTCCAATGGTTTTGAATTGGGACAAAAAAATTATGATCAAAAAATTAGATTTGTCATCACTTTGAGTCCAAAAACCTTAATTTCATTATTTACTAGAAAATGGTTTTGATTGGTTTTATTGAAAAATTCTTACCTTAAACTCATATTTGATTGTTTATTACCAAAAGAATCCCCAAAAAATATGAATAATTTATTTTTTATTTAAAAAACAATACTCTTTAACACAAATAATTCATTCCTTTTATTAAATTTGTACCAAACCCAATTGTATTATTTATGGAAGCACAAACCAAACAAAATATTTCATTTGAAGATTTTAAACAAGAAGTTCTTTCTGATTTAAAAATAGCTATCACTAGTAGAGAATGTAGCCTTCTAGGTAGAAAAGAAGTTTTAACAGGAAAAGCTAAGTTTGGTATTTTTGGTGACGGTAAAGAAGTGCCGCAATTAGCCATGGCAAAAGCTTTTAAAAACGGTGATTTCCGTTCTGGTTATTATCGCGACCAAACTTTCATGATGGCAATCGGTGCTTTGAATATCGAACAATTTTTTGCCGGTCTATATGGTCATACCAATTTAGAAAATGATCCTATGAGTGCTGGTCGTCAAATGGGCGGACACTTTGCTACACATAGTTTGGATGAAAATGGCAATTGGAATAACTTAACGTTACAAAAAAATTCGAGTGCTGACATCTCTCCTACTGCTGGACAAATGCCTCGTTTGTTAGGTTTAGCTCAAGCTTCTAAAATATACAGAAATGTAAACGGAATTCCTAATAAAACTAATTTTTCTATCAATGGAAATGAAGTAGCTTGGGGAACTATTGGAAATGCTTCAACATCAGAAGGATTATTTTTTGAAACAATAAACGCAGCTGGTGTTTTACAAGTTCCCATGGTCATGAGTGTTTGGGATGATGAATACGGAATATCAGTACATGCCAAATACCAAACTACAAAAGAAAATATCTCTGAAATTCTAAAAGGTTTCCAAAGAGATGAAGACAATAACGGATACGAAATCTTACGAGTTAAAGGTTGGGATTATCCAGCGTTGGTAGAAACCTACCAAAAAGCAGCTGAAATCGCGAGAGAACAACACATTCCTGTTCTAATTCATGTGCAAGAGTTAACACAACCACAAGGACATTCAACATCAGGAAGTCACGAAAGATACAAAAATGCTGAACGCTTGGCTTGGGAAACCGAGTTTGATTGTTTAGCAAAAATGAAATCTTGGTTAATTGAAAACAATTTAATCACCACAGAAGAAATTGAAGAATTAGAAAAAACCATCAAAAAAGAAGTACTTGAAGGTAAAAAAGCTGCTTGGAATGCTTATTTAAATCCAATCAAAACGGAACGAGATGAATTAGTAGAGTTATTAAATTCTATTGCTTCAACAAGTTCAAACAAAGTTTTTATTGAAAAATATGCTTCAGATTTAGCTTCTATAAAAGAACCAATCAGAAAAGATACACTCTCAACTGCTAGAAAAGTACTTCGTCTTATCAAAAATGAAGACCGTAAAGCTACTTTATCGTCTTGGATCCATAGTTATAAAGAAACCATCCAACCTAAATTTAGCTCACACCTATTTTCTTCTTCAAAAGATGCAATTGCTAAAATAAATGAAATTAAACCCATATTTGATGAAACTGCAGAAGAAGTAGATGCAAGAGTTGTGATAAGAGATAACTTCGATGCTATTTTCTCCAAATATCCTGAAACCTTAGTTTTTGGTGAAGATGCAGGAAATATTGGTGATGTAAACCAAGGGTTAGAAGGCATGCAAGAGAAATATGGTGAATTCAGAGTTTCAGATGCTGGAATTCGTGAAGCAACCATATTAGGACAAGGAATTGGAATGGCCATGAGAGGGCTACGTCCAATTGCTGAAATTCAGTATTTAGATTATTTGTTATATGCTATTCAAATCATGAGTGATGATTTGGCAACGTTACAATATAGAACTAAAGGAAGACAAAAAGCACCTTTAATCATTCGTACACGTGGACACAGATTAGAAGGAATTTGGCATTCAGGTTCCCCAATGGGAATGATAATCAATGCTATTCGTGGAATACATGTTTTAGTGCCAAGAAACATGACTAAAGCAGCAGGTTTCTATAATGCTTTATTACAAACCGATGAACCTGCTTTAATTGTGGAATGCTTGAACGGTTATCGTTTAAAAGAAAAAATGCCAACTAATTTAGGCGAATTTACAACACCGATTGGAGTGGTAGAAACCATCAGAGAAGGTTCAGATATTACAATAGTTTCTTATGGTTCAACCTTAAGAATTGTAGAACAAGCGGCTAAAGAATTACAAGAACATGACATCAATGTTGAGATTATTGACGTACAATCATTGTTACCTTTTGATTTGAATCATGATATTGTAAAGAGTATTCAAAAAACAAATCGTTTATTAGTGGTTGATGAAGATGTTCCTGGTGGAGCTAGTGCTTATATTTTACAAGAAATCTTAGAAAACCAATCTGCATACAATTATTTAGACAGCAAACCAGAAACCTTGACGGCTAAACCACACCGACCTGCTTATGGTACGGATGGTGATTATTTCTCAAAACCAAGCGCTGAAGATATTTTTGAAAAGGTTTATGAAATAATGAACGAAGCAAATCCGAAAAAATATAGTAGTTTATATTAAAAGAGCGAAACCTAAGAATACATTTTCTTAGGTTTTTTTTCTTAATTTAATAGTGATTTATAGTCCTAAAAAAAAGTAGATGCTTTTCATAGCCATTAAGCCATCGTTTCTTAATTGTTGTTAATTAGATTTGACACTACAAAATAAAAAAAACTATTTAATAATTTATTTATATCGACTCTCTTCTAATAATCTTACCTGTTGCTGTTTCTTTAAATTTATTGACAAAAATGATTTCCTTTGGTTTTTCATATTTATCAAGGGTTTTTATTTTATCCAAATCTATGGTTTGCTGTTCACCTTCAACTACTAAAACCAAATGTTCTCCTAATTCCTTATCTTCTCTGCCTGTAACAAAAAATCTATTTTTTATGTAAGAAGAAAGCTTCTCCTCTATTTGTTCTGGCATCAATTTTATACCACCACTATTGATTACATTATCAAAACGTCCTATGAATACAAATTGGTTCTCTGAAATTAATTCAACAATATCGTTGGTATGTATAATTTCATCAGAAATTGAACTTGCATGAATCAGCAAACAATTATTTTCATCTTGTGAAAGCACCACATTAGGCAAAGTTGTGAAAGCCTTCTCTCCTATTTTTCTGGCAGCAATATGGGTTATGGTTTCAGTCATTCCATAAGTTTCATATATGGTAGCCTTAATAGGTTTTAGTTTTTTTTCCAATTCAGCAGAAACTTTGGCACCACCAATGATAATTGTTTTAAAATGATGCAATGACTCTATCGAATTCATAGCTTGAAGAGGAACCAAAGCCGTAAAATCATAAGATTTGTCAATTAATTCCAACGGATGTGAACTTGGTGCTACAAAATCCATTTCCAAACCAAGAATAAAGGCTCTAACAAACATCATTTTTCCAGCTACATACTTAACAGGTAAGCAATTTAAAATGGTGTTTCCTGCTGCTAAACCAAAAAAATCTCCAGTGGCTAAAGCTGAATTTACCATAGCTTGTTTTAAAACTCTAATTTTCTTGGGTTTACCCGTTGAACCTGAAGTGAACATTTCTATGTAATCATTAGCATCAAACCAATCCAATATAAAATCTCCAACAGGCTTTTCAAAATCATCACCTTCTTTGATAAAACTATAGGCTACTCTACACAAATCATCAGCATTTAAATGAAAACCATTCAACTTAAATCGGTTGTGTACATTCTTATAACTTGGTGTGGAATTTGACATGATATTATAGATTAAAATTAGGTTCTTCTGGCTTTTCTGTTTGACTTCCGACTAACTTTTCTTTCCAATTGGTCCATTTGTAAATTTTTGAGAAAACAACAAGTAGAACAATATAGAAAAGTATAGGCATAAAAACTTCATATCCAACTTCTGGTTTAGATAAATCTTTAAAAATTGCATTGGTTCTCAAAACACTATAATCAGAAGTTATCAATAATGCTGATATTAAATTATTTGCTGCATGAAAACCAAGTGCCAACTCAGTTCCTTCATCCATAAGTGTCAATATTCCCAGGAAAAAACCAGTTCCAATATAGTACACCAGCACTACATAACCCATTTCTGCTACTTCAGGATTTAAGATATGCATAGTTCCAAAAATAACAGAAGTCATCACTAATGGAAACCATTTATTTCTGGATAAATTATAAAATCCTTGCATCAAATAACCTCTAAAAACGAGTTCTTCAGTACTAGTTTGAATGGGAATTAACAAAACGGCAATTACACTAAGAATTAAAAAAGGAATCAAATTGAACTGCAATTCAATTTCGGAATCTCCAGAAAAATAAGATCCCAATATCAACAAAGTTGAAATAATTGCCCAAATACCAAAAGCTATAAAAAAACGCTTCCAATCGATTTTTTTTCTAGAAGTTATAATGTCTTTAAAATCTTGATTATGAAACTTCTTAACAATCAAAAATAATCCTAAAAAAGCAAAAACAAATGATACTAAGAGCAAAAATAAAAACAGATTGGAATCAAAAAAGCTATATAAATCTTTATCAGAGCTAGGCATTGGTTTCTTATTTACAAAAACTTCATAAATCAGAGCAATTCCTAAAGGAATTTGTCCTATCATTGAAGCAATAAAAACAACTAAAGAACCTATTAAATATTTTAAAAAATAATTTTCTTTTGTATCTCCCTGAGCAATAAACATAGTATAATTTTTATTTTTGTCTAAATTAGTACTTTTTACCGAAATTGAAACCTAAAAATTATAAATCATGTTAAAAATTTATCACAACCCAAGATGCACAAAATCAAGAGAAGGATTAGCCGAAATAGAACTACTAAACCAACCTTTTGAAACAATCAAATACCTAGACAATCCTATCTCAAAAGATGAATTGCTAGATATACTTAAAAAGCTTAATTACAAACCTCTAGAACTTGTAAGGACAAAAGAGAAAATTTGGATTGAAAATTATAAAGGAAAAAAACTCTCTGAGAATGATATTATTGACGCAATGATTGAGCATCCCAAATTAATAGAAAGACCAATTATAATAAATGGCAATAAAGCTATTGTAGCTAGACCTAAGGAAAAAATTAAGGAAATCCTATAATTTATTTAACAAACTTTTGTGATTTGTAGGCTAAACCAAAGGGTATTTTTGCAGTCTTATCAACGTAAAATTTTAAAAAAAAATTAATGAGACTTCCAAAATTATTAACTGCCTTTGTTTTTATTCTATTTTGTTTTACTGGAATGGCACAAATGGCAAAAATTACCATCACAGGAAAAATTTATGAAAAAAGTACAAATGCACCATTGGAATATGCAACTATTGTTCTTAAAAATGCTGAAAAACCTGATCTAATTGTTGGTGGTGTTACCGATGAAAATGGAAGTTTTAGTGTCAATGTAGTAAAAGGAACTTACAACATCAGTTATGAGTTTATTTCCTTAAAAACAATTACCATCAATAATAAAGTATTGAACACTGATACAAATTTAGGAACCGTATTCTTAGAACCAGATGTTTCACAATTAAAAGAGGTTGTATTAATTGAAGAAGCTTCAACCGTAGAGTTTAAATTAGACAAACGTGTTTATAATGTTGGACAAGATATGATTGTCAAAGGAGGAACCATAAGCGATGTTTTAGACAATGTTCCTTCAGTTACTGTTGATCCTGACGGAACTATAGCTTTGAGAGGAAATGAAAACGTGAGAATACTCATAGATGGGAGACCTTCTGGCTTGGCAGGAATCAATGTGGCAGATGCCTTAAAACTTTTACCAGCGGATTCTGTTGAAAAAGTAGAAGTGATTACAAATCCTTCCGCAAGATACGACGCTGAAGGCGGTGGCGGAATCATAAATATTGTATTGAGAAAAGGAAAAGCACAAGGAATTAATGGTTCATTTGTCGCTTCTGTTGGAGATCCTGAAACATATGGTATAACTTCCAACTTGAATTTTAGAGGTGAAGGTTTCAATGTGTTTTCTAATATTGGATACAATTACAGAACTTCTCTAGGAAACTCATCTACTGACTCAGAATACTTTGATAATGCTACGGGAGCAACTACAAGTTTTGTCAATGAACAAAGAAATAACGAACGATTAAGAAAAGGATATAATGCCAACTTTGGAATTGATTTATTTTTAAACAAATCTACAAATTGGACACACAGCGTATCATTTAATCAAACAAGAGGTGAAAATCCTGATAATGTTTTCCTAGACTATTTTGATGATTCAAATACACCTACCTTCACTAGAAATCGATTTAATGGTGAATCCAGTAAAGATTTCAATATTGAATATGCTACAAATTTCACCAAACAATTTGAAAAAGAAGATCATAAATTAACCATTGATATTGCCGTTTCTCAAAATAAAGACGATGAAAACTCGATAATCATTGATCAAATTTTAGGAGATCCATCTTCTTTATTTACCGAATCAACACTAAATTTTCAAAAGCAACAAAGAAACCTTTTACAAACGGATTATGTTCTACCGATAGGAGAAAATGGCCGTTTTGAAGCTGGATATAGAGGTAGTTTCCAAGAAAATTTAACTGATTTTGAAATCATCCCGAATTCTATTTATTCTAATGAATTAGTTTATAACGAATATGTAAATGCTTTTTACACACAATATGGAAACAAAATAAATAAGTTTTCTTATTTCTTGGGCCTTCGTTTTGAAGACAGTAACATCGATGTAAACTCAATCACTGCAAACGATTTCAACAATAAAAAATACAACAATTTCTTTCCAACAGCCACTCTAAATTACGATATTACAGATGACAGTAATATTAACATAAGCTACAGCAAAAGAATTAACAGACCTAGAGGAAGGTTCTTAAATCCTTTTTCTTCTTATTCAAGTAATATTAATATCTTTCAAGGAAATCCAGATTTAGATCCAACTTATACCAATGCCTTTGAAATTGGTTATCTGAAAAGATGGAGAAAACTTACTTTAAACTCTTCAGCTTATGTAAACCTAACAGATGATTCATTTCAATTCATTAGAAAAGAATCAGGTTTGTTTGTGGAAGACATTCCAGTTATTGTGAGTACTCCTATAAATTTATCCAAAGAATCTAGAATGGGATTTGAATTTAATGTAAGCTATAACCCATACAAATGGTGGAGATTAAATGGAAACTTCAATTTATTTAGAAATGAAACCCAAGGAGATTATAGTTATATCGATTATTTAGGAGAACAAGTAGTTCAGAACTTTGACAACGTTGCCAACACTTGGTTTACCCGTATCACCTCAAAAATAACTTTACCTTACAAAATAGATTTTCAAACCAATGCAACTTATAATGCTCCTGAAACTACAGCACAAGGAAAACGTTTAAGCATAACTTCTGTAAACCTTGCTTTCAGTAAAGATGTATTAAAAGACAAAGGAACGGTAGCCTTGAATGTAAGTGATTTATTTAACTCAAGAGTTAGAAGAAGTATAACAGATATTCCAAATTTAGTTTATTCTGATTCTGAATTTCAGTGGAGAGAAAGACAAATAATACTATCTTTCACATATAGATTCAATAAGAAAAAAGAAAATGAAAATAACCAAAGAAGAGATGACGGTGGTGGTGAAGAAATGATGGGAAGACCATAAATCTCATTAAGCATAAGACATAAAAAAAGCTCTTCAAAAATTAAGAAGAGCTTTTTTTGTAAAAGTAAGTAAGACCTACTCTTCTCTGTTTTTATTTTTCTTCTCTTTGATAAATTCCATAATAGCACCACCAATCCAATAAGGAACAAAAGCAACTAAAAAGAACATTAACCAAAAACCAATCGTTAAAATGGTTAAGAAAAGTAAAAAACCTAAATACTGATCAAATTCAAACATGTTTTCCGGAATTATTTATGAATTCTCTTCAAAGATAAAGCAATTATTTTTTTTAGCAATAAAATACTTTGATTTATTTTTAAAAAGGTTTTATAATCCTTAATTTTGAGCTGTCCAAATAGTGCAAAAAACTATTGATTCAAATTAAAAAAACAACTTAACGATTAAACAATAAAAATGGAATACAGAATTGAAAAAGACACCATGGGTGAAGTAAAAGTTCCTGCAGATAAATATTGGGGAGCTCAAACAGAACGTTCAAGAAATAACTTTAAAATTGGACCTTCAGCATCAATGCCAAGAGAAGTAATCATGGGATTTGCTTATCTAAAAAAAGCTGCCGCTTATGCTAATTGCGATTTAGGTGTTCTTTCTACTGAAAAAAGAGATGCCATAGCACAAGTTTGTGATGAAATTTTAGCCGGTAAATTAGATGACCAATTTCCATTAGTAATTTGGCAAACTGGTTCAGGTACTCAAAGTAACATGAATGTAAATGAAGTTGTTGCTAATCGAGCTCAAGTTTTAGCAGGTTTTAAAATTGGTGAAGGCGAACCTGTTTTGAAAGCGAATGATGATGTAAACAAATCACAATCTTCTAACGATACTTATCCTACAGGAATGCATATTGCTGCTTACAAAGCAGTAGTTGAAGTAACCATTCCAGGAGTTGAGAAATTAAGAGATACTTTGGCTGCTAAATCCAAAGAATTTATGAATGTCGTAAAAATTGGTCGTACACACCTTATGGATGCTACTCCACTTACACTAGGACAAGAACTTTCGGGTTATGTAGCACAATTAAATTATGGCTTAAAAGCATTAAAAAACACATTAGCCCATTTATCAGAAGTAGCTTTAGGTGGAACGGCTGTTGGAACTGGTTTGAATACACCTGCTGGTTATGATGTAAAAGTTGCAGCATACATTGCTAAATTTACAGAAATGCCTTTTCAAACGGCTGAGAATAAATTTGAAGCTTTAGCCGCTCATGATGCCATTGTTGAATCTCACGGTGCTTTAAAACAATTAGCGGTTTCGTTAAATAAAATTGCTAACGACATTAGAATGATGGCTTCTGGACCACGTTCTGGAATTGGAGAAATCCTTATTCCTGAAAACGAACCAGGTTCTTCAATTATGCCAGGAAAAGTAAATCCAACACAATGTGAAGCCTTAACTATGGTTTGTGCTCAAGTTATGGGTAACGATGTGGCTATCACCATTGGAGGAACACAAGGCCATTATGAATTAAACGTTTTCAAACCCATGATGGCTGCTAATTTCTTACAATCTGCAAGATTGTTGGGAGATGCATGTATTTCATTTGAAGAACATTGTGCTTCAGGCATTGAACCAAATTACACAAGAATAAAAGAATTGGTAGATAATTCTTTAATGTTAGTAACCGCTTTGAATACCAAAATCGGATATTATAAATCAGCTGAAATTGCTCAAACAGCTCATAAAAACGGAACAACTTTAAAACAAGAAGCCGTACGTTTAGGCTATGTTACCGAAGAAGATTTTGACCAATGGGTAAAACCAGAAGATATGGTGGGAAGTTTGAAATAGTTTACATTGTTCAGTTTACAGTCAAAGCTTCTAAGACAAAATTATCAAGCTGAATTTATTTCAGCATCTTGAAAAAAAATATTATATAAATAGTAACAATTAACTTTGTGCCTTCGAGCCTTTGTGGCAAAATAATAAAAAAATGCAAAAAATAATAGATAGATTCATTAGTTACGTAACCATCGATACAGAGTCTGATCCCCATTCAGATACAACACCAAGTACTGCAAAACAATGGGATTTAGCCAATAAATTGGTAGATGAATTAAAAGCAATGGGAATGCAAGACGTAACCATTGACGAAAATGCATACATCATGGCGACTTTACCTAGTAATGTAGCACATGAGGTTCCTACAATTGGTTTCGTTTCTCACTTTGATACAACTCCTGATTTTACCGGAGCTAATGTAAATCCACAAATCATTGAAAATTATGATGGAAAAGATATTGTGTTGAATGCTGAACAGAATATCATTTTATCTCCAAATTATTTTGAAGATTTGCTGCTTTACAAAGGACAAACACTTATTACAACTGATGGCACTACCCTATTAGGTGCTGATGACAAAGCTGGAATTACAGAAATCATGTCAGCCATGGAGCATTTAATCAATCATCCAGAAATTAAACATGGTAAAATTCGTGTTGGGTTTACACCTGATGAAGAAATTGGTCGTGGAGCTCATAAATTTGATGTAGCAAAATTTGGTGCTGATTGGGCTTACACGATGGATGGAAGCCAAATTGGTGAATTAGAATATGAAAACTTCAATGCTGCCGGAGCAAAAGTAACCTTCAAAGGAAAAAGCGTTCATCCTGGTTATGCTAAAGGAAAAATGATTAATTCGATGCTATTGGCCAATCAGTTTATTGCTAAATTGCCTGAAAATGAAGTTCCAGAAAGAACTACAGGTTATGAAGGTTTCTTCCATGTACATCATTTAAACGGTTCTATTGAAGAATCTACGGTAGAATTAATCATTCGTGATCACGACAAAGATCAGTTTGAAAATCGTAAGAAATTGATTTATAAATTAGTGGATGAGTTTAATCAAAAATATGAAAAACAATTTGGTGAAAACATTTGTGAAGCTGAAATCAAAGATCAGTATTACAATATGAAAGAAAAAGTGGAACCTGTATTTCATATAGTAGAAATTGCTGAAAAAGCCATGAAAGAATTAGGCATTGAACCTATCATCAAACCTATTCGTGGTGGAACTGATGGTTCACAATTATCTTATAAAGGTTTACCTTGTCCAAATATTTTTGCTGGTGGACACAATTTCCATGGAAAATACGAATATCTTCCCGTAGAAAGTATGATTAAAGCAACTGAAGTAATTGTCAAAATAGCTGAGTTAACAGCTAAAAAATAGATTTTCGGATAGTAAGATGTCTGAAAATCTGAATTCTGAATATCTGAAAATCAAAAAAAATGAACAAGAACCCATTGCACGGTGTAAAATTAGTTGACATTTTAGAAACATTAGTTGCTTTATATGGTTTTGAAACTTTAGGAGAAAAAATAAATATCAGATGCTTTACTCATAATCCAAGTCTAAAGTCAAGTTTAGTTTTTTTGAGAAAAACACCTTGGGCAAGAGAAAAAGTGGAACAATTCTATTTAAAATCTTTAAAATGAAACCTTCAAATGAAATAGATTTATATATTGAGACATTTCCAAAAAATGTTCAGGTTTTGTTAAAAGAATTGAGAACTATCATCAAAAATGCTGCTCCCAATGCAGATGAAATAATAAGTTATAAAATGCCTGCTTATAAACAATTTAGTACATTAGTTTATTTTGCAGGCTATAAAAATCATATAGGATTTTATCCACACCACTCACCCATTGAACACTTTAAAGAAGCAATAAAAAAGTATAAATGCTCCAAAGGTGCCATACAATTTCCATTGAATGAACCTCTACCAAATGAATTAATTACCCAAATAGTTCAGTTTAGAGTGCAAGAAGACTTAGAAAACGAAAATAAGAAAGCTTTAACGGTAAAAGAAAAGAAAGTTTGGCAAAGAAATGACTTATGGATAAAAGAGTTAGAAGCTTTAAAATCCATCATTAGCAAAACCCAACTGGTTGAAACTGAAAAATGGGGTGCTCCTACTTACACTCATAATACCAAAAATGTCATTGGTATTGGTGGTTTTAAATCCTACTTCGGCATCTGGTTTTTTAATGGCGTATTTTTGAAAGATGAAAAAAAATTGTTGATAAACGCTAATGAAGAAAATACTAAAGGTTTGAGACAAATGCGTTTTCAATCCATTGAAGAAATTAATGAAAAAGTCATTCTTGAATACATTAGTGAAGCAATAGCTAATGAAGAAAAAGGCTTGAAAATTAAGCCTGAAAGCAAAGAGAAAATCGCCTGTAAGCTTCTAGAAAATGAATTAAAATCTGATATAGATTTAAAAGAAGCATTTCAATTATTTACACCTTATAAGCAAAGAGAGTTCATGGAATATATTAATGAAGCTAAACAAGAAAAAACAAAACTAAACCGTTTAGAAAAAATAAAACCGATGATTCTTTCGAACACCGGTTTAAATGATAAGTATAGAAAGTAATAATATGAATCTATTTTTGAGCATTCAGTTTAGCACTCATCTCCATTGAAATAGCACTTCTTTCCATTTTAATTTTTCCTGCCATGGTTTCTATCACAACAGAATCAGAAGCCAATTCAGCAATTTTTCCGTGAATTCCAGCCTTAGTGATTATTTTGTCTCCAACTTTTAATCCTTGTTCAAATGCTTTTTCTTTCTTCGCTCTTTTTTGCTGAGGCATTATTAATAAAAAATAAAAAACAGCAATCATTAAAACGATTTGTATTACTAAACTTGAATTCATAATATTTTATTATTGATTAGCTCCTCTAGTTGGAGTTGATTTTGTAGGATCTGGTGTAACGTTTGCTTTGATTTTACAAGTCTCTTTCCCATTAGCTGTATTTGATGTAATGGTAACCGTTTTTTCTTGTTGACCTGGTTTTCCAGTTGAATCAAATGTCACCTTTATAGGTGTGCTTCCACCTGGTTTAATTGGAGTTTTGTCAAATTCTGGAACAGTACAACCACAACTTCCTTGTGCACTTACTATCACTAAATCTGCATCTCCAACATTTTTAATGACAAATTCTGTAGTTACTTTTTCACCTTCTTTGATAGTTCCAAAATCATGTTCTACTTTATCAAATTCAATAACTGGTAATTTTCCAGCTGAAGCGGCCATTTCATTTGCAACCTTCAAATCAGCTTCAGATATTTTTGATGCTGCGTTTTCTTTACATGATGCCACTAAAAAAAGAGTTGAAATGGCAATAATTGGTATTAATTTTATTTTCATAGTCTTTTAAAATTTTACATTAAACCTCTTCCTGATTTATTCAGTTTATTTTCTTCTTTATAATCTTTAATTAAATTGTCTAGAATTCCGTTGATAAAGATACTACTTTTTGGCGTTGAATATTCTTTTGCAATTTCGAGATATTCATTAATCGTTACTTTAACAGGAATTGATGGAAACTTTAACAACTCACAAATAGCCATTTTCAATAAAATAGTATCTATTTCTGCAATTCGTTCAGAATCCCAATTTGGTGTTTTATTTACATATTCTTTGGCTAATTCACTTTCATTTAAAAGCGTCTTTATAAAAAGCTGTTTTGCAAAAATCTTATCGTCTTCATCCTTATAAACCTTAGGAATTTCAACAGTACTTGAAGGATTTTTAAGTTGCTTCAATTGTTTGCTTATATGTGTATTTACTAAAGCATAATCATCAATCCATGTCAACTTATTGTCTTCTAAGTAGTCATACAAGCGTTCATTGGGAGCCAATACTTTAACAAACAAATCGGTTACAAACTTAGCATCTTCCTGAAAAGTAGATGTTTTTGTTGCCATATACGTCAAATAAACCTCTGATTTCTTAATATCATCTAACAGCTGCAAAATTAAATCATCATTCAATTTCCAATGATTAATTTTTTTAGTCTCAATAGCTACTGACAAAGTCGATTGATTTTCCAATAGATTCAAAACCTCATTATTGACAAACTTTAAGTTTGGATTTTTCTCTTCTATTGTAGCTAAATGTTTTTTTGATGCTAAAGTCAGATAGTTCTCTTCCTTATTTCTCAATTCAATCAGAGCTGAAAATAATAGTAAGTATAACTCTTGAATGGCTTCAATACTATAAAACAAAAATTTCTCTTCTCTGTTTAAATCGTCAGATTTATGCTGATGAACGGCATAAATACTTTGCATTACTTTAACTCGAATATGTCTTCTATTCAACATTGTATAAGAACTTATTTAATTAACAAAGCGAAAGAATTACCTTTCGCTCTGCAAAAATACACTTTTTATAATTTATTTATTGTGCTTTTTCTTTTTTTCTGTCATCAATTCTTTTTTGAGCAATTGATAACGCGGCTTGATGCGTGGTAATATTATTAACCTCAGCATGTTTGAAAATTTCTAACGAAGTATTATAGATGTTTTCTGTTTTTTCCATTACTTCTTCTTTCGATAATTTTGCTAATTCAGAATACACATTGATTACACCACCAGCATTAATTAAGAAATCAGGAGCATACAAGATGCCTTTGTCTTTTAAAATCTGTCCATGTGTCACTTCATTTGCCAATTGATTGTTAGCTGCTCCAGCAATCACTTTAGCTTTTATTTTCTGAATTGTATCATCATTAATGGTTGCTCCCAAAGCACATGGTGCATAAATATCAACTTCTGAGCTGTATAAATCGTTTCCACTAAAAATTTTTGCTCCATACTTAGCACCTACTTGGTGTAGTCTATCTTCATTGATATCTGAAATAGTTACTAGAGCACCTTCTTTTGTTAAATGATCTACTAAAACCTCACCAACATGTCCTATTCCTTGTACTAAAATTTTCTTTCCATCAAGATTGTCTGTTCCAAATTGATATTTTGCAGCCGCTTTCATCCCCATGTAAACACCGTAAGCTGTTATTGGAGAAGGATTTCCTGAACCACCTCTAGCTTCAGAAATTCCAGTAACATAAGGCGTTACATCTCTTACTGTATCCATATCTTTAGTTTCCATTCCAACATCTTCCGCAGTAATGTATTTTCCTGACAAAGAATGAACAAATTCACCAAATTTACGCATCAATTCAGGTGTTTTTTGCGTTTTAGCATCTCCAATAATAACTGCTTTTCCACCACCTAAATTTAATCCAGAAATAGAAGACTTGAAAGACATTCCACGAGACAAACGCAGCACATCATTAAGAGCTTCCCACTCATTGGTATATTTCCACATTCTTGTTCCACCAAGAGCTGGTCCTAAAATTGTGTTATGGATGCCAATTATTGCTTTTAAACCAGTATCTTTGTCGTGGCAAAAAACAACTTGTTCATGTCCGTCAAAAGAAAGTTGACCAAATACAGGATCTACTTTATGAATTTCATTTACGGATATAAGGTCTGATGTCATAGTCGTATTGTTAGAATGTTATATTAATAATTTTAGGTAGCAAAATTAAGTATAAATTTGACATATTTCAAAATCCTTGAATTATTTTAATAAATTATTAATAAATTTAAGTTTAACTAACAATTCTTCAATTGCATTATTTTGCCTATTTTTATTAAATTAATATAGAAAAATCAGTTTTTTTACAAAAATGAAAGAATTAAAGTATTTAAACAAATATTTCCTTAAATATAAGTATAGATTTTTTTTGGGAATAGTATTTACCATTTTGGCCCAAATCTTTTCTTTATATACTCCTGAATACATCGGAAATTCGATCAATTTGATTCAAGAGTACGCCAAATCAAATCCAGATTTTGCTAGAAAAGAATTGGTAAACAACATTTTAATTATTTTAGCTACAACCATTGTTGCTGGAATTCTCACTTTTTTAATGCGTCAGACTTTGATTGTAATGTCTAGACATGTTGAATTTGATTTAAAAAATGAAGTTTTTATCCACTATGAAAAATTATCTCAAAATTTCTACAAAAAAAATAGAACGGGTGATTTAATGAATCGAATCAGCGAAGATGTCAGTAAAGTGAGAATGTATGTTGGTCCTGCTGTTATGTACTCTTTAAATACTTTCATCAGATTTGGAGTTGTCATCATATACATGTACAACATTTCTCCTAAACTAACTTTGTATTCACTTTTACCTTTACCGCTGCTATCATATAGTATTTTTAAAATTAGCTCCAAAATTCATGTAAAAAGTAGTTTGTACCAACAAAATCTATCTACCTTATCATCATTTGCACAAGAGTTTTTTTCTGGTATTAGAGTTATAAAAGCTTATGCCTTAGAAAATAATAAATCCGAAGAGTTTGAAAAACTCACTCAAGATAGCAAAGACAAAAATTTGTCTCTAGCGAAAACAAATTCTCTTTTTGGTCCTTTAATGATATTATTGATTGGTTTATCAAATTTAGTAGTAATTTATGCTGGTGGAATGATGTATATCAATGGAACTATTGCCAATATTGGTACCATTGCACAATTTATCTTATACATTAATATGTTAACTTGGCCTGTTGCGTCGCTGGGTTGGGTTTCATCAATGGTTCAAGAAGCTGAAGCCTCTCAGAAAAGACTGAATGAATTTTTAAGTACTGAACCTGAGATTAAAAATTTGGTACCTGAAAAATCAGAAATAGATGGAAAAATAGTCTTTAACAATGTTTCTTTTACTTATGAAGACACCCACATTGAAGCTTTAAAAAATATATCTTTTGAAATAGAAAAAGGCAAAACATTAGCCATTCTTGGAAAAACAGGATCAGGAAAATCGACAATTCTGACGTTGATTAGTAGGCTTTACGACACTACAAAAGGAGAAATCTACATTGACAATTCTTCAATCAAGAGCTTAAATTTAAACGATTTACGCGATAGTATTGCTGTGGTTCCTCAAGATGCTTTTTTGTTTTCAGACTCTATTAAGAACAATATTAAGTTTGGAAAAGAAGATGCAACTGATGAAGAAATTAAAGCTGTAGCTCAAAAGGCAGCTGTTCATGAAAATATCATGAATTTTTCACAAGGCTATGACACAATCTTGGGAGAAAGAGGTATTACACTTTCTGGTGGACAAAAGCAACGAGTGTCCATTGCAAGAGCATTTATTAAAGATGCTCCTATTCTCCTTTTAGATGATTGTTTGAGTGCTGTTGATACAGAAACAGAAGAACAAATTTTAAATAATTTGATGCAACTTACAAAACAAAAAACAACAGTTATAGTCAGTCACAGAGTTTCTTCAGCTAAAAATGCTGATAAAATTATTATTTTGGAAGAAGGAAAAATTATCCAGCAAGGTTCTCATAATCAATTAATAGAAGTTGAAGGCTATTACAAGGAATTGTACAACAAGCAACTTTTAGAAAAAGAAATTTACTAAACTATTGTTTTTTAGTATTTTTTTTTAGAATTTTGGTTGAGTTTAAACTTAAAAACATACAGAAGGATTATGAGCGACAAAGACATGTATGAAAAGGAAGATATCTTTTCAAAAGTACTTAGAGCAGGCAGAAGAACTTATTTCTTTGATGTTAGATCAACAAAAGCTGAAGATTATTATATAACAATCACAGAAAGTAAAAAGTTCACAGAAGAAGATGGTTCTTATCATTTCAAAAAACACAAAATTTATCTATACAAAGAGGATTTTGCAGCTTTTAAAGAAATTTTGGACGAGATGACTGAATTTGTTTTAACCAATAAAGGTGATGAAGTTATTTCTGAAAGACATCAAAAAGATTTTAAAAGAGAAACTTTTGAAAACACTGTAGAAACATCTGATGATTCTACCAAAAATTTTACGGATATCAGTTTTGATGATATTTAATTCAATTACAACTACAAAAAAACCATTCTAAATTTAGAATGGTTTTTTTATTTTGTGTGAAGCCTATTGTTTTTTACTTTCGATATCATTTTTAATCCATTCTATTTCAGGATCTGTGTTGGATAAAATATCCTGAATTGTTGGCTTTATTTCAACATCAGGAAAAATCCCTCTACCTTTTTGTTCTGTCTTGTTTGTGGCCGCTATATGCATAATCCAAAGGCGAATTGGCAATTTAGAATTTGGCAACTCATAGGAAGATGTTCTTCCTGCTACTGTTCCATTGAATGCTCCTCCTGTCTCTTCTCCCACAAAAACAATTTCTTTATTTTCCTTCAATTTGGATGAAATGATACAAGAAGCCGAAAAACTACCACCATTGATTAACACATAAATTTTTCCTTTAAAGTGATTTTCATTTCTTGGTTTTTCTTTACTACTCTTCATTCTGAAGCGATAGTCTCCATTTTCATCCTTTCGGGTTTTAATCATCAAAATACTAGCATATATTGGATATGTAGGAATGGAAAAAACATACAATACTTTAGGCATTGAACTCAAATAATCTGCCTTTAACAAGCTTGTTTTAGAAGTGACTTTAGACTCTTCTATCAATTGAAAGGTAGAATCAGTAGATAAGTACGAATACAATTCATGAATCTCATTCAATCGACCACCAGGATTGTTTCTCAAATCTAAAATTAAATTTTTGGTATCTGTTTTTTTAAGTAACTCAAACACCTCTTTATAAGCAACTTTGTATCCTCCTCTTGAAAAATTTCTTATTTTAAAAATGGCCGTACAACTATCAATATCTGTAAATCTTAATGTTTTGGTATATTCTTTTCTTGATTTGTCATATCCATAGTTATAATTGTATTCATCTTCCTCTCTTTTCTTTTTCTTTGCTAATTTCTTCTCTTCTTTTGTTAGCTTTTTGACCGTTGACTCTTTAGATTTCTCAGAAGAGATAGAATCATTTTTTACACTCTCTTTGGTTTTATCATTTGGTAAACGCTTGATTATTTTTGCATAGGTTGAATCCTTGAACTTAAAATCAAAATTCAAACTATCTCTTCTTCCTAATTCATAATATACATATGAACTGAATCGCATGGAGAAAGCATAAGGGACAAAAGTTTCATTATAACCGTCAGAAGTAAATGTATTTCTATACTTGGCAAAAATCTCCTGTGGTGTAATGTTTTCAATAGAAAGCACCTCTGTTCCCTCTTGAATGGTTGAGTCTTTGGATTTATTTTTTAGCACATAAAGCTTATCATTCGCATATTTATATTCAAATTGCGAAACAGGAGCTAATCCTTTTTTATTCAATTCTTTAGTTTCTCTTTTAGAATATCTTTTCACTACAGGACTCATTGAAGCATGTCCTTGACGGATAGATGCTAAAAGTGGACTAACTTTAAGGAAAAAATCATTAGGTTTTAAAGGAATATTAATTGTATTTCTTACGCTATCAAACTTTCGTCTCAAATCTTCTTTAGAAATAAACTCATCCAGATTGGGCTGAATTTTATGCATTTTCCTCTCTAAATAATCAACATCTGCTTTTTGTTCTTTTACCGATAAATTAGCGTCAAGTAAAGCATTGTGTTTTTCAACTGAGGCACAATTGCTTAAAACCAGAACAAGCAAAAGATAAGAAAGGGTATTTTTCATAGAATTCAAGAATAAATTTTGATGTGAATAATTGGACAAATTAACCATTTTTTATGAAATGAAAAAGTTAATTAAAATCTAATTTTTGTAAATTTACAGATGCTAAAATTGAAAGAAAAAATAGATAATAAATTCTCCAAAGAATTGCCAGCAGATTCCATTGTATCCAATGAAACCAGACAAGTTATTGAAGCTGCTTTTTCTTATGTAAATCCCATAAAACCGAGTAATCCAAAACTAATTCATGTTTCAAAAGAAGTGGCTACAAGCGTGGGAATTTCAGTTGAAGAAACTAAATCCGAAGATTTTTTGAATGTTTTTTCAGGAAATGCAATTCTTGAAAATACCAAACCTTATGCAATGGCTTATGCTGGACATCAATTTGGCAACTGGGCAGGACAATTAGGTGACGGAAGAGCTATCACGCTTTTTGAAGCAGTGGAAAATAATAAAAGGACAATGTTTCAATTAAAAGGAGCTGGAAAAACTCCTTACTCAAGGCGTGGCGATGGTTTAGCGGTTTTACGTTCCTCGATTCGTGAACATTTATGTAGCGAAGCCATGTATAATTTAGGCGTTCCAACAACGCGTTCTCTAGCTTTATTTTCCAGTGGTGATATGGTTTTGCGTGATATTTTATACAATGGAAACGCTGATTACGAAAAAGGAGCTATTGTTTGCAGAACCGCTCCAAGTTTCATTCGCTTTGGAAATTTTGAATTATTTGCTTCACGTGAAGACACTAAAAATTTGCAATTGTTAGCCGACTTTACTGTAAAACATTATTTTCCCGAAATCAAATCTGAAGGAAAAGATAAATATGTAAAATTCTTCGAAACTGTTGCTGATAAAACCCGTGAAATGATAGTTCATTGGCAACGTGTAGGTTTTGTACATGGAGTGATGAATACGGATAATATGTCTATTCATGGAATAACAATCGATTATGGTCCTTATGGTTGGTTAGAAGATTACAATCCTAACTGGACACCAAATACAACGGATAATGAGCACAAACGCTATAGTTTTGGCAATCAACCTCAAATTGCTCAATGGAATTTATTGCAATTAGCCAATGCCTTATATCCATTAATTGAAGAAGTGCAACCTTTAGAAAAAATTTTGAATGATTTTCCTATGAAGTATGAAGAAGATTATATGCAAATGATGCACAAGAAGTTAGGTTTTAAAGATTTAAATGAAGCTACTAAAAATTGCATTTATCTTTTGACTGAAAATTTACAATTAACAGAAACAGATATGACCATTTTCTTTCGAAATTTAAGCCAAGTTTTGAAAGAAGATACTGTTGAAAATGCTTTTGAAAAAATTCAAGAGGCTTTTTATAATTTAGAAGAAGCTAAAAATTCAACTTATGATACTTGGATGTATTGGTTTACAATATATATCAATCAATTACAAAAAGAAAATCTGTCAGATTTAGAAAGAAAAGCAGCTATGAATTTAGTAAATCCAAAGTACGTTTTACGCAATTACATGGCACAATTAGCAATTGATGATGCTGACAAAGAAGATTATAATTTGCTAAATGAACTTTACGAAATGCTTTTAAAGCCTTATGATGAACAAGAGCAATATCAAAAATGGTTTGCCAAAAGACCTGATTGGGCTAAAAATAAAGTAGGTTGTTCTGCTTTGTCGTGTAGTTCATAATTCATATTTTGCCATGCTGAACTCAATTCAGCATCTAATCCTTATTAACTCTAATAAAAAAAATAATGTTAAACTGGAACTCAATTATACAATTTACTAAAAACGGAAATCCTGAACCTGATAAAAAAGTAGTAAAAACAGAAGCTGAATGGAAAGTTCAATTAACAGAAGAACAATACAGAATTACTCGTTTAAAAGGCACAGAACGACCACATAGTTCAGAATTATGTTCGCTTTTTGAACCCGGAATTTACAGTTGTGTTTGTTGTGATACGTTGTTATTTGATGCCAACGAAAAGTTTGAAAGTGGTACAGGTTGGCCATCCTTCACGCAACCTATAAAAGAAAACGCAGTTGGTTATGTAAAAGATATTTCCTTTGGAATGATAAGAATTGAAGCGATTTGCAATACTTGTGATGCTCATTTAGGTCACGTTTTTCCTGATGGACCAGAGCCAAGTGGGTTGCGTTATTGCATGAATGCTGTTTCCTTGAAGAAGATGAAATAACAAATTTTGGAAGAACTACTATGTGAAATAAAACAGTGTAAAGTTTGTGAGCCTCATTTGCAATTAGGAGCAAATCCCGTTTTGTATGCTAGTAAAACCAGTAAAATTATACTGATTGGACAAGCACCTGGAAGAATTGTGCACACTACTGGTATTGCTTGGAATGACAAGAGTGGTGATACATTGAGAAATTGGCTAGGTATCAATAAAGAGACTTTTTATAATCCTAACATTTTTGCAACAATTCCTATGGGATTTTGTTTTCCAGGAACAGGAAAATCAGGAGATTTGCCACCAAGAAAAGAATGTTTTCCGCTTTGGCATCATAAAATATTGTCTGAAATTGAAGGCAATCCTCTAATTTTATTAATTGGTCAATATGCACAAAAACAATATTTACAGAAAAATGCTAAATCAAATTTAACGGAAACTGTAAAATCATTTAATGAATATTTACCCAAATACTTTCCGTTGCCTCATCCATCACCAAGAAATAATATTTGGATGAAGAAAAACACTTGGTTTGAGGAAGAAGTATTACCAACTTTAAAAGAAATTGTGAAGAAAAAAATTTAAACTACTCAAAAATCAATTTCTTCGATTTAATAAATTTATGGGCTTGGTAATAAAATCCTTTTCTTTTACTTAAATCAACTTTTATAAAATCACAATTTTTAATGATTTTTACGAAAGTTGGTTTTCCCAAAAACCTTAATTTAACTATTTCAGATAAATTATCAACTTTTATATCAGCTATACCGTCAAAATTCGTTACTACAATTGTTGAATCATTTGCAATTATTGTAGCACCTAGTAGAATACCAAATTCATCTTTAATTTCAAATTTTACTATACTTTGATTATTTTGATAATCTTCATATTCAGAAATAGAATTCAAATTAGATTTACAACTAAAAAAACAACAAACAAACAAAAGCTATTACAAAATATTTCATATTAACGAATTAAAACTGCCACTAAAAACTGAACACTGCCAACTTTCTTAAATTCCAGCAATTCCTCTAATCTCAACAATAATTCTATTCGCTAAATCATCAGCTAATTGTTGGGTTTGAGCTTCTGTATAAATTCTAATAATTGGTTCTGTGTTTGATTTCCTTAAGTGTACCCAATTTTCTGCGAAGTCAATTTTTACACCATCGATAGTTGTAATGTCTTCGTTTTTGTATTTTTCAGTCATGGCTTCTAAAATCGCATCTACATCAATTTGAGGTGTTAATTCAATTTTATTTTTGCTCATGTAATATTGCGGATAACTGGCTCTTAGTTCAGCAACCGTCATATCTAAATTCGCTAAATGGGTTAAAAACAACGCTACACCCACCAAACTATCTCTACCATAATGACTTTCAGGATAGATGATTCCACCGTTTCCTTCACCGCCAATTATGGCATTGGTTTTTTTCATTAATTCTACCACATTAACTTCACCTACAGCACTGGCTTGGTAGTTGCCATTATGTTTGTTCGTAATATCACGCAAAGCACGCGACGAACTCATGTTAGAAACCGTATTTCCTGGAGTTTTGCTCAACACATAATCAGCACAAGCTACCAAAGTATATTCTTCGCCAAACATTTCTCCATCATTAGAAATAAAAGCCAATCTATCTACATCAGGATCAACTACAATTCCGAAATCGGCTTCTTCATCTACAACCAACTTACAAATATCACCTAAATGTTCTTTCAAAGGTTCTGGATTATGAGGAAAATGCCCGTTAGGTTCGCAATACAATTTCACGACTTCCACACCCATTTGTTCCAGTAAATTTGGAATTACAATTCCACCAGAAGAATTTACACCATCAACTACTACTTTAAATTTACGCTTTTTGACAGCTTCAGCATCAACTAAAGGCAAATCCAAAACTTCATCAATATGAATGTCCATGTACGAATCATTCACGGTAACTTCACCTAATGAATCCACATCCACAAAATCAAAAGCTTCACTTTCTGCAATTTCAAGGATTTTTTCTCCTTCTGCTCCACTCAAAAATTCACCTCTTGCATTCAGCAATTTCAAAGCATTCCATTGTTTTGGATTATGAGAAGCGGTTAAGATAATTCCACCATCAGCTTTTTCCAAAGGAACAGCAATTTCAACGGTTGGCGTTGTTGACAACCCTAAATCAATGACATCAATTCCTAAACCAATCAGAGTGTTTTGAACTAAATTATGAATCATTGGACCAGAAATTCTCGCATCACGACCAATTACCACTTTTAGTTTATCTTTTGGAGTATTTTGTTTTAAAAAAGTTCCATAAGCCGAAGCAAATTTCACCGCGTCAACTGGTGTGAGGTTCTCTCCTACTTTTCCTCCTATAGTGCCACGAATTCCTGATATTGATTTTATTAAAGTCATATGATTTAAGATTTTAGAAATACAAATATAATATATCAAGTTGTCAATGTATCAAAGACGGAAAGTTTTTTTCTATATTTACATTTTAGAATATATTTTATACAAAACTAAATGAACTTCCTTGCTCACATTTACCTTTCAGACAACAACGATTTTATTAAAATTGGCAATTTTATGGCTGATGGCATTCGTGGAAATGATTATTTGAATTATCCTGATGACATCAAAAAAGGGATTCTTTTGCATAGGTATATTGATACTTTTACTGATGCCAATGAAATCTTTAGAATAAGCAAACACAGACTTCATGAACGCTATGGCCATTATTCTGGAGTGATTGTAGATATTTTATATGATCATTTTTTAGCCAAGAATTGGTCCGACTATTCCAATGAAGCTCTAAGAGATTTTGTTTTTAGATTTTATCAATCCTTAAAAGAAAATTTTGATGTTTTAACCTCTAAAACACAAAGAATTCTTCCAATTATGATAGAATATAATTGGTTAGAAAGTTATGCGACAATTGAAGGCATTTCAAGAATTTTATTTCAAATGGATAGTCGCACAAAATTCAAATCTAAAATGCAATTTGCAGTGGAAGAATTAAAAGAATTTTATGAAGATTTTGAACATGAATTTACGTTATTTTTTGAAGAATTACGAAATCATGTGAAAGAAAAATTAGCCGCATTAAATTGAAACCTTTTTGTCATGCTGAACTCTATTCAGCATCGCAATATCAATAGAATCTGAATCAAGTTCAGATTAACAAACTTACTCAAAATATGAACTTCAAAGAAGAACTTGTTAGGGAATTAAAAGCTAATTCAAATCGTGAAATGGCTATTCCTATGGAAAATTATATGAAAAATAATTTCCCGTTTTTGGGAATCAAAACTGAAAAGCGAAGAGCTATTTTCAAAACTGTTTATGAAAAGCATAAACCAGAAATTAAACTAAATTACAGAGAAATAACTTGGCAATTATATCAAGAAAAAGAGCGAGAACTACATCAATGTGCCCTTGATTTAATTCAGAAAGAAATTAAAAAAAAGTTTGTCACTGAAGATATTCAATTCATTGAAAAACTTATAATTACAAATTCTTGGTGGGATTCGGTTGACACAATTGCTAAATACTTAGTGGGTGGTTATTTAGAACAATTTCCTAAAGAAACTTTACAAGTTATTGAACGTTTTTCTGAGGCAGAAAATATGTGGTTGAACCGAACTGCCATTATTTTTCAGCTCAGTTATAAAGAAAAAACAAATTTTGACCTATTAAAAGCTGAATGCGAAAAACACAAACATTCTACAGAGTTTTTCATTCAAAAGGCAATTGGTTGGGCTTTGCGTGATTATAGTAGATTTAATCCAAATGGAGTTAAAAACTTTGTAACATCTGCTCATTTAAAACCATTAAGTCATAGAGAAGCTTTACGTTTACTTTAAAAATCTTTCACATTCCATTCAAAATTGGTATTTTCGCAAGAACTAATATAAACTCATAATGCCAAATAAGAAAGTCAATCCTTTTTTCAGGTTTTTAAGCAAAAACTTTAAACGATTAGAGCGATTCATTTTTCTTTTAAAAACATTTTTAACGCCTAGACAGTTTATCTATTTTTCTTGTGTTTTGGTTGGAATTTCTTCAGCATTGGCGGTTATTATTCTTAAAGCATTTGCTCACAAGGTATATCAATTTTCACAATATTTAGATGGCTTTCTTCATTTACCTTACAGTAATAGTATTTTACCTATTATTGGAATTCTGTTAACTGTTTTAGTGGTTCAAAAATTTCTCGATGGAAGCATCCAAAAAGGCACCTCACACATTATGTATGCTGTGGCTAAAAAAGGAGGAATTCTCCCAAAAAAACAATTATATTCTCAAATTATTACTAGTTCGTTAACCGTAGGATTAGGTGGAAGTGCTGGTTTGGAATCACCTATTACATTGACTGGTGCTGCCTTTGGTAGTAATTATGCTCAAAATTATAGATTGAGTTATAAAGACCGAACATTATTATTAGCTTGTGGTGTTGCTTCAGGAATTGCTGCAGCTTTTAATGCTCCAATTGCTGGTGTTTTGTTTGCTATTGAAGTAGTTCTTGCAGAAATAAGCATTACAGCTTTCATACCCATTATGATTAGTGCTGCGACTGGAGCATTAATTTCAACTATAGTCTTAGATGAAGACATTTTAATCATTTTCAAAAATGTAAAAGCTTTTGATTATCACAATATTCATTATTATGTTTTATTAGGATTATTATCAGGACTAGTTTCCATTTATTATGCAAGATATTTTAGAAAAATAGAACATTATTTTGCCAAAAGTAAAATGGGTAACTATAGGAAAGCTTTATTTGGAGCAGGAATTTTAGCTGTTTTAATCTTTTTGTTTCCAACGCTTTTTGGTGAAGGATATGCTAGTATAAAAACCATAGCTGATAACAATCCTGAAAAAATTTTGGAAAACACATTGTTAACTAGTCTTAAAGACAATAAATGGATTTTATTAGCCTTTGTAGGTGCTACAATGATGGTCAAAGTTTTTGCAACAGGTTTAACATTGGGTTCAGGAGGAAATGGTGGAAACTTTGCTCCTTCTCTTTTTGTAGGCTCTTATTTAGGATTTGTTGTATCTTACTTTGTCAATTTAATTGGTTTGGCAAAATTACCTGTGACTAATTTCACTTTAGTTGGAATGGCTGGAATTTTAAGTGGTTTATTTCATGCTCCATTGACAGCTATTTTCCTTATTGCAGAAATCACAAGTGGTTATGAATTAATGGTTCCGTTAATGATTGTTTCTTCAGTAAGTTATGCCATATCAAAACGTTTTGAGCCTTATTCTTTTGACATCAAACACTTGGCAGATAAAGGAGAAGTGTTTACCGATAATAAAGATAAAAACATCCTGACAACTTTAGAACTCTCAAAATTAATTCAAACCGATTATAAAGCTATTGCCGTATCAGATAATCTTAATGAATTGATTGAAAAAATACAACAATCTGACCAATATGTTTTTCCAGTTTTAAATGATAAAGAAGAATTAGAAGGTCTTGTATACTTGGATAATGTCAGAAAATATATGTTTTCAACTTTTAAAATAAAATATACCAGTACTAATGAAGTCATGCAGCAACCCATAGAAATTGTATTTTATGATGAAACTATGGAAACTGTTATGGAAAAGTTTGAAAATAGTCACACACTCATCTTACCTGTGCTAAAAAACGGAAAATTTATTGGGTTCATATCTAAGCCAATAGTATTAGTAAAATACCGAGAGAAACTCAAAGAAATGATAATTGAATAAATTAACGAACTCAGAAATATTTGATTTTTTTATTTAAAAAATTTTAATATCGGATAATATGTTTTTTTAAATCCAACCGATTTTTTTATCTTTGTGGAGTTATGTGGAAAATAGATTTAAACTATAGAGAAGAATTTGAACAAACCTTTGAAAGACTGTTTGATAAAAAAGTAATGCTCGATCAATTTAGACCATTACCTGGCATTGCTGTATCAAAAATTAAAGAAGCTTTAACTATAGAATGGACTTATAATTCAAATAGCATAGAAGGCAATACTTTAAATTTAAGAGAAACTCAAATGGTGCTACAAGAAGGTATTACCATCAAAGGAAAATCATTAAAAGAACATTTTGAAGCTAAAAATCATGAAAAAGCAATTGACTACTTATATCATATTGTTAATGATAACTATATATTAAGAAGCATTGACATTCTATCACTACATGGTTTAGTTCTACGTTCTATTGAAGATGAATTTGCAGGAAGAATCAGAAATGGTGGTGTTCGTATTTCAGGAGCTAATTTTATTCCTCCAAATGCTAATAAAGTTTCAGATCTATTGGATGAATTAATTGATTTTGTAAATGAAAATCCTTTACATCTAAACGCAATAGAATTAGCAACCATATTTCATCATAAATTGGTTTACATCCATCCATTTTTTGATGGAAATGGAAGAACCGTTCGTTTAGCTATGAATTTGTTATTAATGCGTGAAGGATTTCCTCCAGCAATCATTTTAAAAAATGACCGAAAAAAATACTACGATGCATTAAATCTAGCTAACAAAGGTAATTATCAAAAATTAACATTATTAATGTGTCAGGCTTTAGAGCGTTCTTTAAACATTTATTTAAATGCCATGCCAAACAATGATAATGACTATCAAGAAATAGCCAATATTGTCAATGAACCTAATTCTCCTTATGGTCAAGAATACATTAGTTTATTAGCAAGACAGGGCAAGATAGATGCTTACAAAGAAGGCAGAAACTGGTTCACTTCCAAAAAAGCCATTCAAGATTATATTGATAATCGGCAAAGAAAGAGAGTTTTATAGTGTTCAGTAATCAAATTCTAGTAAAAAGTTTAATTACTGAACACCAAAAATTGAACACTGATTATTTATTTCGTTTTCTCTCCTACAAAATAATCACTTTGGTTTTTGAATAATACGTTGAACGTTGTCAAACTTCCGTAACACCTTGTGATATATTGTTGTAATTCAATTTTTTCGGTAGCTTCTAAATTACTAGAATTTACCTTTTGTTCCATAACTCGTAATCTGTCTCTAACCATTATAATCTTATTGAAAAAAGTATCAATTGGAATTTCTTTGTTTTGAGTTTGCGTTCCTGGTTCTAAAACAATTTTTCCGCCTTTCCATTTGTCAGCAATGGATACTTTTGGTCCAATATCACTATACTTTTCCAATAAGTTCTTTAATACTTTTTCAACTTCATAAAAGCTAACGGAATCGACTTCGTCTTCTAAAGCTTCAATCACTTCAAATTCACTATCTAATTCAATAGTTTCTAATCCATTTTCTATAAATGTTACCCAATAAAATTTTGGAGAAACGTTGGTAACAACTCCAACTCCAAACTCGTTATGCTTAATTCTTGATCCTATTCCTAGTAATTTCATTTTTTTAATTTTCCCAAAAATAGAAAATCTTAACGAAATTCTATAAGATGTTATTTAAAATTTCTCTTTAAAAATAGTATCTTTGCCTTTTGCTAAAAATTATGCTAAAAACCGAAGAAACTATAGAAATTATTGGGGCTCGTGCTCACAATTTAAAAAATATAGATGTAACAATTCCTAGAGAAAAATTAGTGGTTATCACTGGTGTTTCTGGTTCAGGAAAATCATCTTTAGCGTTTGACACTCTTTATGCAGAAGGCCAAAGAAGATACATAGAAACTTTCTCTGCGTATGCTCGTCAATTTTTAGGCGGATTAGAAAGACCAGATGTGGATAAAATTGACGGACTTTCTCCAGTTATTGCTATCGAACAAAAAACTACTAGTAAAAGTCCACGTTCAACTGTAGGAACTATTACCGAAATATATGACTTTTTACGTTTGTTGTATGCCAGAGCTGGTGATGCCTATAGTTACAACACTGGAGAAAAAATGGTTTCGTATTCAGACGAACAAATCAAAGAACTTATTGTTGAAAATTTCAATGGAAAGCGAATTAATATTTTAGCACCAGTGGTTCGTTCGCGAAAAGGTCATTATCGTGAACTTTTTGAACAAATTGCCAAACAAGGGTTCTTAAAAGTTAGAGTTGACGGAACAATTCGTGATTTAGATTTTGGAATGAAAGTTGATCGTTACAAAACCCACGATATTGAAATCGTAATTGATAGAATGGCAATTGATGAAACTGATGACACAGACAAACGTTTGAATGAAAGCATCAAAACAGCTATGTACCATGGTGACGATATCATGATGATTATTGAACAAGAAAGTGGAGAAGTTCGTTATTTCAGTCGCAATTTGATGTGTCCAACCACTGGAATTTCATATCCAAACCCTGAACCCAATAACTTCTCATTCAACTCTCCAAAAGGAGCTTGTGAAAACTGTAATGGTCTTGGAATTGTTAATGAAATTAACCTTAAAAAAATTGTTCCCAATCCAAAATTATCCATAAAAGCAGGTGGTTTTACTCCTTTAGGCGAGATGAAATCTTCTTGGATTTTCAAACAATTAGAGATCATTGCTCAAAAATATGATTTCAAACTTTCTGATCCTATCGAAACTATTCCTCAAGAAGCAATGGATGTGATTTTAAACGGTGGAAATGAAAAGTTTTCGGTCGTTTCAAAGGTAATGGGAATTACCAAAGATTATAAAATTGATTTTGAAGGAATTTCTAACTTTATCAAAAATCAGTATGAAGAAAGCAACACCTCTTCACTAAGGCGATGGGCAAAAGAATTTATGGACGAAAACGAATGTCCCGTCTGTGAAGGAAGTCGCTTAAGAAGAGAATCGTTATATTTTAAGATTGATGACAAAAATATTGGTGAATTAGTTCACTTGGACATTAATGAACTTTTTGATTGGTTTAAGGAATTACCGAAAAAATTATCCGAAAAGCAAAATACTATTGCCGTTGAAGTCATCAAAGAAATTGAAGCCCGACTACAATTTTTATTAGATGTTGGATTGAATTACCTCACTTTAAATAGAAGTTCTAAATCACTTTCTGGAGGAGAAGCACAACGCATCAGACTGGCAACGCAAATTGGTTCGCAATTGGTTGGTGTTTTGTACATTTTGGATGAACCCAGTATAGGATTGCACCAAAGAGATAATGAACGTTTGATAAAATCTTTAGAAAACTTACGTGATATTGGCAATTCAGTTATTGTTGTCGAACACGACAAAGATATGATTGAACGTGCTGATTATGTAATTGATATTGGCCCGAAAGCAGGAAGATTTGGCGGAAAAATCATTAGCGAAGGAACTCCAAAAGCATTATTGAAAGAAAATACCATGACTGCTCAATACATGAGTGGAAAAATGAAAATTGAAGTGCCTAATACGAGAAGAAAAGGCAGTGGAAAAACCTTAAAACTTTCTGGTGCAACAGGAAATAACTTAAAAAATATCACGGTTGAATTTCCTTTAGGTCAGATGATTTGTGTAACTGGAGTTTCGGGTTCTGGAAAATCTACTTTGATTAATGGAACACTTTACCCTATTTTAAATGCTCACTTTTTTAATGGTGTCAAAAAACCTCAACCTTACAAAAAAATTGAAGGCTTAGAACATATTGATAAAGTAATTGAAATTGATCAAAGTCCGATTGGGAGAACACCGAGAAGCAATCCAGCAACCTACACGGATGTTTTTTCTGAAATAAGAAAATTATATACCATGACACCAGAAGCCATGATTCGTGGCTACAAAGCTGGTCGTTTTAGTTTCAATGTTTCTGGTGGACGATGTGATACTTGCGAAGGATCAGGAGTTAGGACTATTGAAATGAGCTTCTTACCTGATGTGTATGTTGAATGTGAAACTTGTCAAGGCAAACGTTTTAACAGAGAAACTTTGGAAATTCGATATAAAGGAAAGTCAATTTCTGATGTATTGAACATGACGGTTGATGAAGCGGTTGATTTCTTTGAAAATATTCCCAAAATCCATAGGAAAGTAAAAACCATTCAAGATGTTGGTTTAGGCTACATTACTTTGGGACAACAAAGCACAACACTTTCTGGTGGTGAAGCCCAAAGAATTAAATTAGCCTCAGAATTATCCAAAAAAGATACGGGAAACACTTTTTATATTTTAGACGAGCCTACTACAGGGTTGCATTTTGAAGACATAAGGGTTTTGATGAATGTTTTAAATGAATTGGTAGATAGAGGTAATACTATTTTGATTATTGAACATAATTTAGATGTAGTTAAAATTGCTGATTACATTATTGATATTGGCTATGAAGGAGGAAAAGGTGGCGGACAATTAATTGCTAAAGGAACACCCGAAGAAGTTATAGAAAATAAAAAAAGTTACACAGCTCAATTTTTGAAAAAAGAATTAATTTAGCACGTTTGTTTAATTATAAAAGAAAAGAAAATGATTGAAGAAAAATTTGAAAGTGACGATCAAAGGATACAAGAAAAATTCAAGCAAAAGACTTGGAATGAAATAAGAACTAACGATTCTTGGGCAATTTTTAAAATTATGTCCGAATTCGTAAATGGATATGAATCAATGGGAAGAATTGGCCCATGTGTATCTATATTTGGTTCAGCTAGAACAAAACCAGATGACCAATATTATCTATTGGCTGAAAAAATTGCATATAAGATAAGTAAAGCTGGTTATGGAGTCATCACTGGTGGTGGACCAGGAATTATGGAAGCTGGAAATAAAGGAGCTCATTTTGGTGGTGGAACATCTGTTGGTTTAAACATTGAATTACCTTTTGAGCAACACTTCAATCCGTATATCGATAGAGATAAAAATTTAAATTTTGATTATTTCTTTGTTCGCAAAGTAATGTTTGTGAAATACTCTCAAGGATTTGTAGTAATGCCAGGCGGTTTTGGAACTTTAGATGAATTATTTGAAGCAATTACGCTAATCCAAACCAAAAAAATTGCTAAGTTTCCAATTATATTGGTAGGAACAGAATTTTGGTCAGGATTAATGGATTGGATAAAAGCGGTACTTTTAGATAAATTCCAAAATATAAGTCCAAATGATTTAAACTTAATTCAAATTGTGGATAATGAAGACCAAGTTTTAGAAGCTTTAGATAGTTTTTATAAGAAATATAATTTATCTCCAAATTTTTAAGTAAACCCCATAAAAGCTTTAAGTATATTTTAAAAAGTTTAAAACATTTTTAGTTCATTTTATACCTATAGATCCAAAAGTTCAGGCTTTTGGATTTTTTTATGCTTTTTATTTATTCATTTAATTCAGCAATAAGTATGATATTTGTTATACACCGATACAAATTCCCTTTAATATTGAAAACAATTCTGATTGAATAAAAAGTAACTACAGAAACTAGTCATATGAGATTTTACTGTTTGAATCTTCAATTCGTCTGAATTTTGTTTATTTTTGGTATAGCTTGTTAATTCATTCTACTCAATTTGATTGTAAAACGTTAGCTGAAAGCTTAGAAGAAAGAAATTCTAATAACAGAGTATGAAAAAAAATATTTTAATCATTGTTGCTTTAATAACTCAACACTTTGTAAGTGCACATACTTGCGCAAATGAAACCGTAAAATGTCCGATAGATGGAAAAAAAGTTACTTTTTGTGTTTCTATGAGTATGACAACTTTCGGAACATACAAAGATTTTCAACAACATGGAGCTGTTGGAAATTATTACTAAGAATTAATTAATACTTGCCCAAAATGTCATTTTTCGGGTTATATTGATGACTTCAACATTAAATTAAACAATGAAGAAAAAAATAAAATTAAAGAGCATTTAATAAAATTCAATGGACAAAAAATTGGAGAAGCTGATTTTTATAGCCAACACCAAAAAACGAGACTAAACAATGAAAATATTACTAATGTCTATTGGAACACGTGGAGACATTGAGCCTTTTTTGGCAATTGGAGAAATTCTATCTAAAAAAGGACATAACATCACTTACGCTATTCCTGAACAATACAACCATCTGGTTCCTAAAAATGATAATCACTACACGTTTACTTCAAGATTTCTAAACCTAATTGAAGGAGATGATGGGAAAATAGTAATGGGTGGTGCAATGGGATTAAACAAATTAAAAGCCATCATAAGACTATATAAAGAAGGCATGACTGTCAATAAAATATTGGTCAAAGAACAATATGAAGCGGTAAAAAATGAAGATCCAGATTTAATTATCCATAACGGAAAATGCAATTATCCTTTATTATGGCATTTATCAACAGGAAAAAAAATAGTATTAATAAGTCCAATTCCTTATTTCATTCACTATGTTGAGGGTTTTGGACATACGGGTTTTAGCTTTTATTATGGTGAATTCATCAACAAATTAACTTACAAGATTGCAAATTTTGGATTGGTCAAGACTATTTACGATGCACAAAAAACATTACCTTTGGCAACCAATAAAATATCTAAAACCACAATAAAATGTAAGTTGTTTTCTCAAAAATTAATATACACTGTCTCTCCGTCATTATTTGCAAAGCCTACCAAATGGAACTCAAATGTGCACGTTTTGGGATATCATGAAAGGAATAAAAAATTGGATTGGCTTCCTGATGCACAAATCATAAACTTTACTGAAAAACACCAAAAAATTCTCTTTTTAACATTTGGTAGCATGATTAATTCTAATCCTGAGAAAACAACCCAAACAATCTTAAATGTACTCAACCAGCTAAAAATTCCTACTATCATTAATATTGCTGCTGGAGGTCTTGTAGAAAAGGAGAACTATAAAGAAAATGAATTATTCTATTTTACAAATCAAATTCCATATGACTATATTTTAGAAAAATGCTATGGAATTATACATCACGGTGGTTCTGGAACAACACATAGCAGTATAAAATACGGTTGTGTTTCCCTTATTTTACCTCATATTTTTGATCAATTTGGTTGGAACAATTTAATTGCTAAAACTGGATTGGGACCAAAAGGATTAGCCATCAATAAAATTACAGAACAAAACCTAAAACCTCTAATCCTAGATTTGGTTGAAAATAAATCGTATAAGTCAAAAGCAAAAGAAATTGCTGATAAAATGGTTCAAGAAGATTTTGAACAGGAACTATATGAATCAATAATAAACTAACCGTTTTTATTTTTACTATAAAAAACATTTTGTTCAGGAGTTATACTTCTTGTATTGTAGCAATTTATGGCCGTAAAATAACCTGAATAATACCATAGCTAAAAAACCATAACACTCTAAAAATAAATTATTTAGCTAAAAAAAATAAAAAGGACAACTATTTTTGCAACCAAATTTTGGGTTAACTGTCTAATAGAGGAATATGAGTAATGAGAGTAATCATTTTTCTGACAAAGATATTGTTACTAAAATCTTGAATGGAAACATTCAGGAATTTGCTGTCGTGGTCAAAAATACGGAAAGATTAGTAACTCAAATTGTACGTAAAATGACGACTAATGAAGATACCCAAAAAGATCTGGTACAAGACATTTATTTAAAGGTTTATCAGAATTTATCGTCTTTTCAATTCAAATCTAAATTATCAACTTGGATTGCAAATATTGCTTACAATACGACTATTAATTTTCTTCAGAAAAAGAAAATTATAATCACTGAAATTGAAAAAACAATGGAGACCAATTTTGTAATGAACGAAAATCCAGAGTTGGAAACCATTAGAATGGAAACAATAGAAATTCTCACTAAAGAAATTGACAAATTGCCACCTTTATATAAAACTTTAATCACACTTTATCATTTAGAGGAATTATCCAACAAGGAAATTTCGGAAATTACCAATTTACCTGAAGGAACAATAAAAAGTTATCTGTATAGAGCGAGAAAAATTCTCAAAGACAACATCCATCAACAGTATAAAAATATATAGTTATGAATAATAGCCATTTAACAGACGAAATTTTGCAAGACTATCTTCTAAGGGAAACCAAAGATAATTGGATAAAAAAACACCTTGAAAAGTGTTCAAGTTGTAGTGAAAGACTTGAAGAATATCAAAATATAATAGAAAACGTAGAAAAAATTAAACCGGAAACTTTTCCTTTTGATGTTACTGCTCTAATAATGGAAAAAATTAATGAAGTGGAAACTCCAAAAGAAAAAAATATATCTCTTGTTTTATATTTAAGTTTATGTGTATTCCTAAGTATTATTTTGTTTCTATTGTATCCACATCTTAAAACGATTTTCAACCAATTCAAATCATTTTCAGTAATGTCTAATGTGTTTATATTAATTTCCGCTATTGGAATAGCTATTTTCTTATTGAATGATTTATTTCGACAATACAAACAAAAAGAAATTTTACTTTCTAAATAAAATTTTGCAACCGAAATCAGCTATCACTGTCTCATAAAATATAATACATAATATTAATCCCATGAAAAAAATACTAAGAAGCATAACAACTATCACTCCATTTGGAATAACTTTTGGACAAAACTCTAAACCAATGACACCTTCAACACCTCAACTATCGTTTGATAGCAATATTCACCACTCTTCACTTGATGACAATTTGATTCAAACCTTGGTTCCTCTTTTCGCCATTGGATTAGTTATTATATTACTTATTAAAAGTGTAAAATATTTTTTGGATTATAAATTAAAAAATAAAATAATTGACAGAAGTATTTCTGAACAATTAGCAGCTTCTATCCTAGAAAAAAGTGACACCGATAAAAAAGATGATACCATAAAATGGGCCTTTTTACTTTTAGGCTTAAGTGGAGGTCTTTCGGCTGCTTACTACACTAAACCTCTAGATATTCATTCATTAGCCATCATTACTTTCTGCATTGGTGTCAGCTTTCTGTCTTACTATTTCTTTTTAAAAAAGTCAAAAAAGTAAAATACTTTTTATAAATCTACAAAAACATTCAACCGTTTAAACTAATCCAAAGTCATTGAATAAAATTGAAGCTTGTTAAGCTTCAAAATTTATTAACACATTATTTCTAATCATACTACTGTGTATCCATTACATGATTATGATGGAGTAGCATTATATTGCCCAAAAAAAATCATAAATATTCTAATAATCAATTAAAAATCATAAAAAATGAGACATTTATATATCTTACTAATACTTTTAACTACTCAAATAATTTGGAGTCAAAATCAATTTCAAAAAATCGATAGCCTTTTAAATATATTGCATTCAAATGAACAAATCAACGGAAACTTTTTAATTGCCGAAAAAGGACAAGTACTTTATAAAAAAAGCTTTGGTTTAGCAAATGAAACTACTAAACAACCACTTAACGAAAATTCAATATTCGAAATTGCTTCTGTTTCTAAACAATTTACAGCTATGGGAATCATGATGCTTAAGGAAAAAGGAAAACTAGATTTAGATGATCATATTTCAAAATTTATTCCTGAGCTAGTATTTTATAAAGATATTACAATTAGAAATCTACTTAATCATACCAGTGGCTTACCAGATTATATGGAATTATTCGAAAAAAAATTTGATAAATCTAAAATTGCAACCAATAAAGATGTCATAACATTTTTTGCACAAAAACAACCTAAAGTAATTTTTACACCAAACTCAAAACACGAATATAGCAATACTGGTTATGTTTTGTTAGCCTCAATTATTGAGAAAGTTTCAGGAGAAACCTATACTAACTTTTTACAAAAAAACATTTTTAAGCCTTTAAAAATGAATAATACATTTGTTTATAAACGAAGACAAGCTCCTAAAAAGATAGACAACTATGCTTACGGATATGTGTATTCAGATAGCTTAAAAAAATATGTTCTACCTGATGATTTAAAAGAGACAAAAATAGTTATTTGGCTTGATGGTGTTGTAGGTGATGGAGGTGTTAACTCAACTGTAAACGACTTATTAAAATGGGACAGAGCTTTATATACAAACAAACTCTTGTCAAAAAAAGGAAAATCTGAAATGTCTAACACCACAATATTAAACGACAATACACAAATTAACTATGGGTATGGCTGGCAAATTGAAAATCATGCTGAGTATGGAAAAATAGTGTATCACGGTGGTGGGTGGCCAGGATATGCTACATTTTTTGCCAGACATCTCAAGGATGATAAAACAATCATCATACTTCAAAATCATGATAACATCACTTTACCTTTAAACTTGATTAGAAATATTCTATATGGTAAAAAAGAGATAAAAAAAGTAACTCTTAGTCTTGAACAATTGCAAAAATTTGTTGGTATTTATGAAATTCAACCTGGTTTTGCAATTGAAATAGAAAGACAAAATAATAGAATTTATGGAAAAACTGCTGGACAACCAACGCTTGAGCTTATTCCTGAAAATGAAAACTGCTTTTTATTAGAAGAAATAGGAGCTCAAATCATCTTTAATTTTAACACTAATGGCACTGTGATAAGTTTAACTTTTTGCCAAGGAGATAACAAAATTGAAGGAAAGAAAATAGACTAATAAATTTGCTTAGAATCAAAACCACAGAAAACCAAGACTTTAACAAAATTATTTTCTGCATTGATAAAATACCTAATTAGATAATTATGCTGAGATGATTATTTTCATATCCTTTTTTTCAACACTTTTCCAATAAACAAACAAAGCGAATCATATTTTTATAAAAATAATCAAAAATGGAAATTATATAACACTTGAATAAATTGATGTAACTATTATCTAACATTCTAGTTATACCTTGCACAAGTAATCATAAATCTAAAAAGATGAAAAAAATAACTTTAATACTAGCTAGTTTAGCCATTTTTGCAACGGTTAGCTGTAAAGACAAAGAAGAGGCAACTGTGGTGGAAAAAGAAACAGTTGTAGTGGAAAAAGAAGTTGACTCTACACCAGTAGAAGAAGAAACAGATGGAACTTCAATCAGTGTAAACAAAGATGGTGTTGAAATCTCTTCAAAAGACGGAGAAAACAAAACTGAAGTTGAAGTAAAAGATGGTGAAGGTACTGTGAAAGTCGAAAAATAAGACATTGAATAAAATTGAAAAAGAAAAAGAGTAAAACCGACAAAATTTGTCGGTTTTTTTATGTAAAATCCTTAAAATCTACATCCCATTTTTTTTCATTTCTATACCAAAGTTGGCCTTCAGAAACCTCTAATGGACAGTCAAAATTATTGGTATATAATCCTCCTGTTCCTAATCCTTGAGGTAATTCATTTTGTAAAGTAAAGGTAAATTGAGCAATAGCATTCAGTCCAATATTACTCTCCAAAGCTGAAGTAATCCACCATTGAATATTGAGTTTCTCCGCTATAGAAATCCACTCCAATGTTCCTCTAAAGCCACCTATTAAACTAGGTTTCAAAATGATATATTGTGGTTTAATTTTTTGTAACAACTCTTCTTTTTCTGAAGGCAAAAACACACCAATCAACTCTTCATCTAAAGCTATAGGTAAAGGAGTAATCTTACAGAGTTCTGCCATAGTATTTGTATTATTTTTTTGAATAGGCTGTTCTATACTATGTAATTTATAACCAGATAATTGATTTAATTTATCTAAAGCATCAATAGAGTTAAAAGCACCGTTAGCATCTACTCTAATTTCAATGGTTTTTTCATCAAAATGTTGTCTAATAAAATGTAATAAACCTAGCTCTTTTTCAAAATCGATGGCTCCAATTTTTAATTTTATACATGTAAATCCTTGAGCCAATTTTTCTTCAATTTGTTGCTTCATAAAAGCTTCTTCACCCATCCAAACTAGACCATTAATTAACATACTTTTTTTACTTGTTGTAAAGTCAGATTCAAATAACTCAAAAGGTGTTTTAGATGCCAAAGAAAGGAATGCCATTTCCACTCCAAATTGGATGGAAGGAAAGTCCATAAGTGCTTCCCAAAGTTGATCTTTTCCCAAATGAATGTTCTCACAAACCCATTTTAATTTTTCCTCATAATCAGGTCGATCATCAACGGATAAGATTCTTAAAATACCACACTCTCCTATTCCCACTTTTCCGTTTTCTTCTAAGATAATAAACCAAGTTTCTTTCTCAGTTAAAATACCACGAGAAGTTCCGCTGGGTCGTTTGAAGTTTAGAATGTATTTTTTATAACTAGCTTTCATGTTTTTTTTTAGAACACCGATTAAAAAAATTAAGAAATCAATATAATCCTTTTTCTATTCTCTATTTTCTATTCTCTATTTTCTTCTCTACAATTCAATAAACTCTCCAATTTCCAATAACATTAAATCTTTTCCTTTTTCAAAGAATTTACGTTTGGCTTCTTCATGGTCGATTTCGATGTAACCAAAAGTATCGTAATGATAGCCTAAAACTTTATCGCATTCAACAAAATCTGAGGCAAAAATAGCATCTTCTACATCCATCGTAAAATTACTTCCAATGGGTAGAATAGCTAAATCTAGTTTTGTTCGTAGTGGAATTAACTTCATATCCATTGTCAAAGCAGTATCGCCTGCTATGTAGATGTTTTTGCGTTCTCCTTCGATAACAAATCCACCTGGTTGACCTCCATAAGTTCCATCAGGAAATAGAGATGTATGAATGGCATTTACATATTTTACAACTCCAAACTCAAAATCCCAACTTCCTCCATGATTCATAGGATGAAATTGAAATCCCTTGTTGGCATAATAATTTGCTATTTCAAAATTAGAAACAATGACTGCATCAGTTCGTTTGGCAATTGCTTCCACATCTAAAACATGGTCTTGGTGAGCGTGAGTTAATAGTATATAATCTGCTTTGAGATTATTAATGTCTATATGTGAAGCTTTTGGGTTTCCTGTAATAAATGGGTCCACTATGATGTTTATATCATCAATTTGGATTCCTAGACATGCATGACCGTAAAATGTGATTTTCATGATTTGACAATTAGTGATTTATAAATAGTTATTAGCTTAAATAAATTGAAGATATCCAAAATATCAAGCTTAAGACAAAGGTACTTAGGGCAACTTTTTTTAGTTCTGGATCAAAATCTTCATAAGATGTCGCTTTTTGGACTGTTTTAAGATGCATCAATAAAAATATCAATACAAAATAATTCAAAATCAAACGATGATCATTCAAAATTGAAAATACAAAAAATAAAATAAATGGTGAGATAATTAAGAAATTATGATATTTTTTTGCGTTTTCTAATCCCATTTTCACAACCAATGTTCTTTTTCCTGCTGCTCTATCGTTTTCAATATCTCTCATGTTATTCAGATTTAAAACGGCTACACTCAATAAACCAATGGCTGAAGCTGGTAAAAACAATTTCCAGTCTAAAAAATGGGTATATAAAAAGTTGGATCCTATTACAGCAACTAATCCGAAAAAGATGAAAACAAATAAATCACCTAGACCGCTGTATCCATAGGCATTGTTTCCAACTGTATATTTTATGGCTGCTCCTATAGAACCTATTCCTAAAAGAATAAAGATTATGCTTAAGGCGAAATTTTCTTTTCCAAAAGCAACATAAATTAAGGCTAAGGCTAGAACTAAAGTAATAATCGCTGTAATAATTACTGCTTTCTTCATTTGAGAAGCAGAGATAACTCCAGCTGCAACCATGCGTTTCTCTCCTATTCTATTGACATCAGTGCCTTTAACACCATCACCATAATCATTGGCATAATTGGATAATATTTGGAGTCCCAAAGTAGTCAAAAGTGCTAAACCTAGAATTTTTACATCATAAAAACCTTGTTGATAAGCATAAGCACTTCCTACTATTATTCCAGAAAGGGATAGCGGTAATGTTCTTAATCTTGCGGCTTGTATCCAGTTTTTCATTGTTTTTATTAGTTTATTTTGTTTCAAATGGTTTCAAGTTGTTTCAGATTGTTTCAAAAATCTTTTACTTGAATTTGTTCCCTTTAAAGTCTTGTTTGTTTAGATAAGTCATAAAGTTTTTAATCTTTAGACTTACACTTGGATAATCATTTTTTTATTGATTGAATTTTTTTTCATCTATAATTTCATAATCATAAAATCTATAAATTTGTGATCGAGATTCTTCTGCTGAACCTTTAGCTATTGATAAAAATTGTCTGAATTCTAAATTTCCATCTCTTTCAAATCTTTCTGCAATATTATCCATAACAGAACCTGATGATACTTTTTTCTATTTTTTTTTAGCTTAAACTCTGTTTTTTAAATCAGTTTCCTTACTTAAAATCTGAAACTATTTAATCACATCCAGTTTTCCTTAGAAATCTCAATCTGATACAACCATTTGTTAACTTGTTCTTTAATTTCAGTAAAATTACCTGTTGAAAACGATACTCTTCCACCTGCTGTGTATAAAACGACTGAACCAATATCTGTGTATTTTTGCCAAAAGAATTGTTGGGTTTCAATGGCTTGAATTTTATATGGCATCATAATGTCATGATCAACATCCCAAGCACCACTTTGTTTAACGATAAATTCATCAGAAATGAATAGTCGATAATTTCGATATGAAAAATATAAAATAGTTCCCATAAATAGGACATAAATAGCTGTAACAACTGCTACTTCATTCCATGAGAAATTCTTTATATTGTAATTTATGGTTAACCCAATAACAATAGGAATTAGAATAAAAAAGAAACTATTTAAAAGTAATTTTCTAATGTTTGGCACTAATGTTTTTTGATGTTTGGGCTGTTTTCCTATTAATAATTTAACAATTTGTTCTTTTTCAGATTTATTACAACCAGGAATTTTGGTTTTGTCTTTTGCACTAGCTCGTTTCATATCGCTAGAAGCTTGAAAAATTTCAATTGTATTTACATCGAGTTTTTTCTGAAAGAAATTCTGTGTCAGCTTGATGATTTGAACCTTTTCTGGATTAATGATTGTGTTCTTGATATTTAATAATCCATAAGTTAACACCAGTGATTTTTTATCTTTTTTTATCGTAAAATTGAAATTTTTAACAACCGTCAAAAATAAATTTACCACTATAATTGCTGTGAAAATAAAAACTATAAATCCCAAAACTAAACTCACAATTGGAATTTGTTCTAATTGATTAATGTTATCATCTATTAAATCTTCTCGTCCAATTTGTCTTAAATTATCAGAAATTGTTGTGAAAACCAAAAAAATATAAGCTAAACTTTTAAGGTAATTAGCTGTAATTCCTATTTTTAAAAGGCTTGGAATTCCAATGGTTATAAACGATTTAGGTTGCTCTTCGTTTGCTGTAATTTCTTCAACTAAATGACTGTTTTTTTCAGTATTTTCAAGTAGTTGTTTTTTAAGTTCAGTAGCCATTTCATGGGAAATTGCACTAATTGAAGCTTCTTTTTTATCACTTCCAGCTGTGTCTAATTCTAATTTATGTACCTTAAAAATACGCTGAATTAAACTTTGATCAATATTGACTTTTTGGATTTTATGAAACGGAATTGTCGTTTTGGTTTTGTTGAAAATTCCGTTTTCAATGACAAACTCTTCCAACTTATAATCGATATGAAATTTGAAAAACCAATATCTTAAAAAAGCAATAATAGCAACAAATAAAATGACTCCAACAACTGCAACATAAACTTGAATAGCACTGTAAGATTCTTTCTTAAAAAAAACAATTAAAATAAATGGCCAAAATGCACGAATAGTCTTCTGCAGCGTATTAGCGAACAAAACAATCACTCCAATTAAGGATTGTCGTTGAGGAATCGAAAAATCAAAATTAGATTTCATCTGACTCTTCTTTTGAATTGTTCTGGTCTATAATTTGAATTTGATTTTCCTCAATTGAATGTTCTTCAATGATTTCTGATGCAATTTCATTAATCTTTAACGAAACACTCTCTTTGATTTTTTTAGCATCTTCTAACAACAAACCATTAATTTTTAAATCGCTTGAACTTCCACCAGCAGTAAATAATTCAATAGAAGCTAAACCAAAGTACCTAGAAAGCATTCCTTGATGTAAAGCTACATGTTGCACTCTGTTGTTTGTGACAATGATGGTTGTTTCGCTGATGACTCCTGACTTAAAAATAACATCATGCTCTCGCAAAGCAAAACCTTTTTTAGCAAAGCTGATTCTTATGTATAAAAAATTAAAAATAACTAAAACAAGCCATAGGATAAAAAAATAAAGTTGATTTGTCTTAAAAAAATCATTTAAATCAACAAAATACATCACAACCAACCCTATAAAAATTAATCCATAAACCATTCCAAATTGAATGATCATAACTTTAAAATAGGCTTTTTGCAAAGGCTGTAAGGGAGTTTCTTCAAATTTAGGTAACGCCGAAATAGCTATTGTTTCGTTAGTAAATTCCATAAACTATATTTTAACACCTAGACCAAAATTAATAAAGTGTACGTTTGCAGTTCCTTCAAAATCTTTTGAATTGACTGGAAAGTATTTATAACTTGCTTCAATAAAAATCAAATCACTAGCATGAATACGAATCCCTGGATTAATTGTAATTCCATTGAAATTGACTTTTTTTGTAGTAAATTCTGGGGCAACACTAGGATCAAAATTTATAGTTAGATATTCCAATTCATTGGAAAAAAAGGCATATCCCAAGTTTAAATAAGGTCGAAAAATTGATTTAAAAACATCATATTCAATTCCTACATTCGGATTCCAAATCAAAGCATCTTTTTTGAAAAAATCATTTTCATTCTTAAGGTAGTCCAACGTGAAACCTCCTTGAACGATTAAATGCTTTTTCTCTAATAAATTATACCTACCATCTACTCCAATAACTCCAGTAAAATGATTGCTTATCAAATTTTCATTTTCATTATTTAATACATAATGAATTCCTAATTGAATTTTCTTGGACTGGTTCGAAGCTATTTCTTGTGCAACAACTAAATTACTAGCTATCAATGCGAGTGTGATTATTATCTTTTTCATATTTTGTTGTTTGCTTATCTTAAGGCAAATATTTTTTCTCAAAATTGGGCTTACGCTTTTCTAGGAAGGCATCTCTTCCCTCTTTGGCTTCGTCAGTCATATAGGCTAATCGAGTAGCCTCACCAGCAAAAACTTGTTGGCCAACCATTCCATCATCCGTTAAATTCATGGCAAATTTTAACATTTTTATTGAGGTTGGCGATTTGGCTAATATCTCTTGAGCCCATTCATAAGCTGTGTCTTCTAATTCAGCGTGAGGAATAACTGCATTGACCATTCCCATTTCAAAAGCTTCTTGTGCTGAGTAATTTCTTCCCAAAAAGAAAATTTCACGAGCCTTCTTTTGTCCAACCATCTTAGCTAAATAAGCTGAACCATAACCTCCATCAAAACTGGTAACATCTGCATCCGTTTGTTTAAAAATGGCATGTTCTTTACTTGCTAAAGTCAAATCACAAACCACATGAAGCGAATGTCCTCCTCCAACAGCCCAACCTGGAACAACGCAAATCACAGCTTTTGGCATAAAACGAATCATTCGTTGCACTTCTAAAATATTTAATCTATGGTATCCATCATCACCTACATATCCTTGATGTCCTCGAGCTTTTTGATCACCACCACTGCAAAAAGAATACACTCCATCTTTAGAACTTGGTCCTTCAGCTGAAAGTAACACTACTCCTATTGAAGTATCTTCTTGTACATCATAAAAAGCATCAATTAACTCCCTTGTAGTTTTGGGACGGAATGCGTTTCTAACATCAGGACGATTGAAAGCAATTCGGGCAACACCATCACATTTTTTATAGGTTATATCTTCAAATTCTTTTGCTGTTTTCCAATTGATTTTACTCATGTTTTATTAAAAAATTTAGTTCTAATTTTATGTCCAAATTCAAGATTTATAGTAATTATGCTAATTTCTTAAATTCGTATTCCAAAAAATCAAGTTAAAGTTAAAATGAAATTTCACGTAAAAATAAAGCATTTTTTGCATTATATTGCATCTTCAAATGAATAACTATTATGAAAAAAACATACATTGCATTATTACTTGGATTTGGTTTTTTAACATCAAGCGCTCAAAACTATGAATTTCAAACGGTTATAGATATTGAAACAACTCCTGTTATTTCGCAAGACATTACTGGAACATGTTGGAGTTTTTCTACTTCTTCTTTTTTAGAATCAGAAATTATTCGTTTAACTGGTAAGCAAATTGATTTATCTGAAATGTACCAAGTCCGAAATACCTATCCTAAAAAAGCTGAGAATTATATTATGCGTCAAGGAAAAGCTCAGTTTAGTCAAGGAGGTTTGGCTCATGATGTGATCAATAGTGTAGCTGATTTTGGATTGGTTCCTGCTTCTGTTTATACTGGTCTAACTGAAAACGAAAAGCAACACAACCACAGTGAATTAGAAGCTGTTTTAAATGCTATGCTAAAAGTATATGTAGATAATCCCAATAAAAAATTATCTTCAAAATGGAAAGAAGCAGTTTCAACTGTATTAGATGTTTATTTAGGTAAAAATCCAACAGAATTTACTTTTGAAGGCAAAAAATATACTCCAAAAAGTTTTGCAGAATTTACTAAAATAAAACCCGAAAACTATGTTACGCTAACTTCTTTTTCCCACCAACCTTTTTATAAGTCTTTCATTTTAAACATTCCAGATAATTTTTCCAATGGAAGTATGTATAATTTACCCTTAGATGAATTTATTCAAAATATTGATAATGCTTTAGCAAAAGGCTATTCTTTATCTTTGGATTGTGATGTTTCTGAAGCTACGTTTTCGGCCAAATACGGTGTTGCTTTTGTTCCAAAAAACGAGGAAGACACCAAAACAGGTTTAGCAGAAATTATTGATGAAATGCCTATTTCTCAAGCATATCGTCAAGTTGAATTTGAAAATTACACTACTACAGACGATCATTTGATGCACATTGTAGGAACGGTAAAAGATCAAAAAGGAAAAATTTATTATAAAGTTAAAAATTCTTGGGGTACTGATGAAAAAAGAGTTACTAATGGAGGTTTTGTATATATGAGTGTTGCTTACATGCAATTGAAAGCCATTTCGGTTTTGGTACACAAAGAAGCTTTAATTAAAGACACAAGGAAAAAATTAAACCTTCAATAATAGAACATGAAAGTCTATAAATCCAAAAGAAGCAAACGATTGAATGTAATTTTTATAGTGACATTCATCATCATAATTGGTGCAACAATTCCAGCCCTACTGAATGAAATTGAAAGCGGCTTTTATATTGTAATTGGAATTAATCTTTTGTCCTTGCTTTTACTTGCTTCTATTGCTTTAAAAACTCAATATAAAATTAAAGATGACTTACTTTATTGGCAATCTGGTCCTTTTTTTGGCAAAATAGATATTAGAACTATTTTAAAGATTCAGCACCATAACGGCATATTTGTACCAACAGTTTGGAAGCCTGCTTTAAGTCAGATTGGATTAATCATAACGTACAACAAATTTGATGATATCTATATTTCGCCTGAAAAAGAAGCTGATTTTATTGAAAGCCTACTGCAAATCAATCCATCTATAGAAATACATTAAATACCCATTTCTATTTGGAATCTTGCATACCAATTGTTTGCTGTGGTATTGTCATTGTAAAACAATTCATTATAGGTCAACTCAGCTTGAATTTTAAAAGCATGTTCCCATAAATATTTTGTGACACCCACTGAATATTGATTGGTATCAGGCGTAAATGCTTTTATAGTTTTATTTACATCTTGTGTAGAAAACCTCCCTATGATTTCATAATCCGTAGGAAAAATATAACTTAATTGGTAATCCATTCCATTTCCAACAAATACATAATTAAATTCGGTAGGATCTAATGGGTTATACGCTATTGGGTTGTCTGATGTTCTTGTCATGTAAGAAGACATAAAACTCCAACCATTGTATTTCAAAAGTGCATCAAAAAGCATAGATTTCATTGTTTTTTGTTCAAATAAATCAGCTCCTAATTGACCTTGTGTTCTTCTAGCCAAATTGTTTTGATGAAAAGCTCCTGAAAGCAATAATTTAGGTTTTTGTTCTCTAAAAATATCCCCTTCAAAATAAACACCATCTCTATTGAAAGAACCAAAAGGCATCAATTCAATTTTCCCTGTTAGGGCCACACCATCATCTGCAGATTTTGTCCAGTTTCTACCTTCACCAGTAGATACAGCTGTTTTAAAATTATAAGAAAACTTATTTTTTTCTTCATTTAAATAATATCCTTGAAATCCAAAATCTCTATCTATTGTGAATCTTGCGTTATTGATACTTCTATCTGTTAATTGTAAGGCTCCTGAAGAATTTACACGTTGTCTGTTTCCGGGTAATTTTGTCTGACCAAAAAGAAAACTCCAATGTTTATTAGGTCTATAAAATATGGCTGCATCTCTAATGATGTTTATATTTTCTCCATCTTGAATTTCTCCGACATCACCAGGTGCGAATGATAACTGTATAGCATATAAGAATTTTGGATTTCCCACATAACCATCTAAACGCAAACGCAAACGTCTAATCTCACCTGAATAAGCTAAATCATGCTCTTCATTGCTGATCATTGTTACTCTATTTTGCATTCTGAATCGAATATTCAATTGAAATAAACTATCTGGCGAAGTCATCCCCAAACCCTTTCCAAAATTATAATATGGCAATGCCGCTAGCTTTAAATCGTTATTTTTTATGGAATCCCTTTTTTCTTGTGAAGAAACTGTAAGAGAGAAAATTACTACTAATACTGTCAGATAATATTTCATAAATATGGGTTAAAATATTCACAAAACTAAAAAAATAAAAAAACTTTCCTATAGCTTTTTTTATATTTGTCAAAACAAACAATCCTTTGAAATCCATCTTAAACTTACTTGTAATACTAATTTTGGTTTCCTGTAAAAATCAAAATGAAAAACCAACCAACCAACTAACTGACAATGAAAAACTTATTCACAAAGACTCCATAATCCCTGTTGGATTTAACAAACTACCTAAAAAATATATTGAGCAAAAAAGAATCTTAGTAGCATCTTTTTTCAATAAATATATTAACAGTAATAATGATTTTAATGGTGGGTTTCTTGTAGCAAAAAACGGGCAGATAATTTTTGAAAAATACCAAGGAATGGGTAATTTTTTGAAAAAAGAAAAAATTACTAGCACTACACCGCTACACTTGGCCTCCATTAGTAAAGTCTTGACTGCAACCGCTATCTTTAGACTGGTAGAATCCAACAAAATAGGTCTTGACGATGTGGTGCAATCTATTTTACCTATTTTTCCTTACGAAAAAATTACCATTCGAATGTTGCTCAACCACAGAAGTGGATTGGCAAAATATGCTATTTTTACAGAGCCTGAAAATGTTTGGGGAAGAAAAAAAACGCTTCACAACCAAGATATTTTAAATTTATTAGGTTCAAAAAATATTCCTTTGGATTTTAAACCCAATACCAAATTTGCTTATTGCAATACCAACTATGCTATTTTAGCTTTAGTCATTGAAAAAATTTCCAAGATGCGTTATGCTGATGCTATGGAGTTTTTAGTTTTTAAGCCTTTACAAATGAAAAATACTTTTGTTTTTGACTTTGAAAACCAAAAAGATACTGTGAGTCAAAGCTACAAAAGTACCAAAGAAATCATTCCTTACGACCAACTAGATGCCATTTATGGTGATAAAAATATCTATTCCACTCCACAAGATTTATTGAAGTTTGACCTTGCTATGTATTCCAACGATTTCATTTCTGAACAACTGAAAAAAGAAATTTTCAAAGGATATAGTTATGAAAAAAGAGGCATTAAGAATTACGGATTAGGCATTCGTCTGAGAGAATGGAATACTGGTCAAACCGTTTTTTATCACAACGGTTGGTGGCATGGCAACACTACCTCTTATATCACTTTAAAAAAAGATACCGTAACCATGATTGCTTTATCGAATAAATACAGCCGAAAAGTGTATCAAACCATGAGAATATCGGCTCTTTTTGGAGATTATCCTTTTAAGTTGGATAATGAAGAAGGAAGTGAGTAAACAGTAATTAGCAAAATTATCCAATCCTAACGGATGTCATGGTTAATGATCCACCAACAGCTTTATCGTTAAAAAAAGTTACCTCATCATTTTCTGTTTGTAAAGCTAAAATATATAATAAAGGATAATAATGATCTGGTGATGGAATCGCTAATTTAGCTGCTTTGTGTAAGTTTTCATAATTCATTAATTCCTTGTGAAAACCGTTGTTTATTTTATCTTTAAAAATAGCATTCATTTCCAAAGCCCAATCAAAACCAAATTCTGGTTCTTTGAGTTTACCCCAAGCTACCATTCGCAAATTATGAACCATATTACCACTTCCGATGATTAAAACTCCTTTTTTTCGCAATGATAATAATTGTTTAGCCAATTCATAATGATAATTAGCTGGTTTATAGTAATCGATACTCAATTGCAAAATAGGAATATCCGCTTTAGGATACATATGTTTCACCACAGACCAAGTGCCATGATCTAAACCCCAATCGTGATCTAACTCAACAGCTGGATTGGTAATTAGTTTTTGAATTTCAGTTGCCAATTCAGGATTTCCAGGAGCTGGATATTGTATATCAAACAAAGCTTTTGGAAATCCACCAAAATCATGAATGGTTTTTGGATTTGGCATAGCTGTGACAAATGTTCCTTTAGTCAACCAATGAGCTGAAACCACAACTACAGCTTTTGGAGTGGGGATTTCTTTTCCCATTTGTTGCCATCGCTGAGAAAATTCGTTATCTTCTATTGCATTCATGGGTGAACCGTGACCAATGAATAAAACTGGCATTTTTTGATCTTCTTCGTTTAAGGCTTTTGACCAATTGTAAAAAGGTTGAATGGTTGTCATAGCTGCTCCTGCTCCAATTAATTTAATGAAATCTTTACGTTTCATGATATATATTTGTATATACAAATGTACGATTAAAAATATTTAAATAATTTAATTTTGAAACATTTTTATAAAATCCAATTCAACAGCAAAAAAGCGCATTATGAAAAAAAGTGTGATGATGTTGACTAGTAAAGCAATCCAATAGTATTTATTCCAATCATCTTTATTGATGATAATTTCTGCCAAATTTAAAACTGGTAAAATAAATGCGAATAATAAAAGTATGACCCAATAAATTGGCAAAGAAGCATCAAAAACCTCATTAGGAGTTTCACTAGTCAAAATACTAATTAATACAGCTAAAAAAGTAGCAATACTTAGTCCTATAAACAACTTATTTTTTATTGTCATATCCAATAGAATTAAAAAATTCAAAAGCTCTAACTTCAGCATATGAATAAACCGAATTTTTCATAGGATAAGCACAATGTCCACCATATTTTGGAGTTTCCAAATGAATATATAAATTTTTACTAGCCATTTCCGATGGAAAACATCCTTCTCCTAAAAAAGGGTCATCAAAAGCATTAATTATTAAAACAGGTTTGTCAATTCTATGCATACTTCTTGCAGGTGATACTTTATAATAATAATCGTGTCTATCTATAAAACCATGCATAGGAGCTGTGAAATTATCGTCTAAATAGTCAAAGTTCTTTACCTTTTTTATTTTGTCCCAATCCATTAAATCGGGAAACTGTTGGGCTTTTATTTTTAATTTTTTAGTTAAATCCAATACAAAGTTCTTCATATAAACTTGATTAAATCCTTTTTTCAATGAATCTGCACTGGCTTTAATTTCTACAGGTACTGAAACAGCTACTCCACCTTTAACTTTAGGATTTACATGCGGAATTCTTCCTAAATAATTCAAGACTTGTGCTCCACCCATTGAAAAACCAATTAAATAAAGCTCTTGAATATCTTTTGAAAAGGCAAATTGAATGACTGCTTCTAAATCTTCAATGGTAGCGTGATGGTATAATCTGGGCAAACGATTCATTTCTCCACCACAACTTCTGTTATTCCATGCAAATACAGAAAAATCATTTTTCAAGAAATAAGTTGCACAACTGTTAATATAGGTGCGTTGTGAATTGCCTTCTAAACCGTGACACAAGATCACAGCTTTACTGCTATTCTGAATTTTATAATCAACCATCAAAAAATCACCATCTTGTAATTCCAATTTTTCACGTTGGTAATTAGGTGATGAAAATCGCTTTACTTTTGCCGCATAAATGGTAGAAAAATGCTTGTTTTTATGCAAAAAAGGAACTTGTATATCGTATTTTGAATCTTTTATATAAGGCAAGTCAACTTATTTTTTGTTAAACCAAATAAATTCCGTCTTCTTTAATTTCAATTAATTTTTGACGGTATAAATTTCCAACTGCCTTTTTAAATGTTTTCTTGCTCATTTTCAAAACAGTTTTGATGTCTTCAGGATGTGAGTTGTCGTTCAACCCTAAGAAACCTCTATTGGATTTCAATTCGTCTAAGATTATTTGCGACGAAGGTTCAATAGCTTCTACTCCAACCTTTCTTAAATAGACATCAATTTTTCCATCTTCACGCACTTGTTTGATATATCCTTTCATACGTTTTCCGGGTTTGATGTCCTCATAAGTTTCATTCGCATAAGCCAAACCTCTGTGCTTCTCATTGATAATCAGATTGATTCCAGCTTCTGTAATGTGAGAAACAATCAAATCTACTTCTTCGTTATTTTGCAATTCAATAGTTTCATTAGACAAAAACTGATTGGTCTTGCTGGTTGCTACTAACCTATTTGTTTTCTCGTCTAAATAACAATATACCAAATAGCGTTTATCAACTTCCATAGGACGAGCTTGTTCTTTATAAGGCACAAACAAATCTTTTTCTAAACCCCAATTCATAAAAGCACCAAATTTATTGATGTAATTCACTTTCAAATGAGCAAATTCGTTCAACTTGATGTAAGGTTTTAGCGTAGTTGCAACTGGTCGTTCTTCATGATCTAAATACACAAATACCGTAATTTCATCTCCAATAGAGAATTCTTTGGGTACATATTTATTGGGAAGCAAAACGTCATGTTCTTCGTTCTCTCCATCTCCAAGAAAGAGTCCTACTTGTGTATCTCTAAGTATTTTTAAGGTATTATATTGTCCTAATTGTAACATTATTGTAGTATTTGATGGCAAAGATAAGAATTTAGTAAGTCTAAAATTGTTAATGATTTGATATAGTTTTAAGGAGAAACCATTAAAAACAAAAAACTCCCAAATTAATGAGAGTTTTAAAATAATATTTCAAGTCTAAAGAATACTGAACACTAAAAACTGAACACTGAATACTTCCTAATTATTCATTGAAATTAAGAATTCTTCATTATTTCTAGTTTTTTTGAACCTATCATTGATAAAATCCATAGCTTCCACAGGATTCATGTCTGCTAGATATTTACGCATAATCCACATGCGTTGAATAGTTTGTTCATCCAACAATAAATCATCTCTTCTTGTACTTGAAGACACTAAATCAATAGCTGGGAAAATACGTTTGTTAGCAATTCTTCGGTCTAATTGAAGTTCCATGTTACCAGTTCCTTTGAATTCTTCAAAAATAACTTCATCCATTTTAGAACCAGTATCCGTTAAAGCTGTTGCGATAATACTTAATGAACCTCCATTCTCTACATTACGAGCTGCTCCGAAGAAACGTTTTGGCTTTTGCAACGCATTGGCATCAACACCACCACTCAATACTTTTCCAGAAGCCGGTTGAACCGTATTATAAGCTCTAGCCAAACGTGTAATAGAGTCTAATAAAATCACTACATCATGACCACATTCGGTTAAACGTTTTGCTTTTTCTAATACGATATTTGCAATTTTTACATGTTCCTGAGGTTCACGGTCAAAAGTGGAAGCGATAACTTCTCCTTTTACACTTCTTTGCATGTCTGTAACCTCTTCAGGTCTTTCATCAATTAATAATACAATTAGGTAAACTTCAGGATGGTTGGTTGCAATTGCATTAGCAATGTCTTTTAACAACATTGTTTTACCTGTTTTAGGTTGAGCTACAATCATTCCACGTTGTCCTTTTCCTATAGGAGCAAACAAATCTAAAATTCTTGTGGAGATTGTACTTCCTTTATCGGCTAAATTGAATTTTTCTTTTGGAAAAACTGGCGTCAAATGTTCAAATGAAATTCTATCTCTAACCACTTGTGGATCGTGACCGTTAATTTTTAAAACTTTAACTAGAGGAAAGAATTTTTCTCCTTCTTTTGGAGGACGAACAACACCTTTTACGGTATCACCTGTTTTTAATCCAAATAGACGTATTTGCGAAGTTGACAAATAAATATCATCTGGTGAAGCTAAGTAATTGTAATCCGAAGAACGTAGGAAACCATAACCATCTGGCATCATTTCTAGAACGCCTTCACTTTCTATAATACCATCAAATTCATAATCTGGTTCTCTGTAGTTGTTTTTCTTGTGAGGTGCGTTTTTAACTTCTTTTTTAGTGGATTCTCCATTAGCTACCTTTGGTCCGATATAACTTGGATGATTGGGATTATTTTGATTGGCTTTTTCTATGATTGCCTTTCTTTGTTCTTCTGTTAATTGAGGCCCTTTTTTCTCTGGTTTTGGTGTTTCCTCAAAGTTGATGGCTTCTTGTTTTGGGGCAACTTTGGTTTCTTTTGTAAATTTTGGTTGCTCTGCTGGTTTTGTTTTTACAGTTGGAGGAGTTGCTGCTGGTTTAGATTCTGTGGTTGTTTTTTCGGCAACTGCTTTTACAACTTTTGGAGTTATTGGTTTTTTAGTTTTTGTTGTTGTTCTTGCTCTTTTTTCTTTGGGAGCTTCAGTTTTTACAACATCTTGTGGAATTGGGTTTAAAGCTTGATGATCTAATATTTGGTAAATTAATTCATCTTTTTTTAAGGCACTTACTTTTTTTAGCTTGGCCGCTTTTGCAATTTCATGCAAATCTGAGAGTTTCATCTCATTTAATTTTTCAATGTCAAACATGAATGTTTCGTAAAATTAGGTTGATACAGAATGTATAATATGATTTCTTTATTAAGTAAAGATTTTGTAACGATTCGTAAATGAAGTGATTACGAATTTCTTATGCAATAATACGATATTTTTACAATAAAACAATAGTTTTTTAAAAAAAGAAAACTTAATTTTGGCGAAATAATAATTAAGAAATGATTCAAAGAATACAATCTTTATATTTATTTATCAGTGCCTTGTTGTCTGCTCTAGTTCCATTATTTTTCCCTTTGTGGAAAGACGCTAAGCAAGTAGATGTGTATTTTACAAGTGATATTGTGTACATCATGGCATTTGGATTATCAACAACAATGGCTTTAGTAAGTATATTGTTATTCAAAAAGAGACAAAATCAATTTGTTTTGAACAGATTGAATATCATATTGAACTTTATTTTAATAGGATTATTTGTGTATCGAACACTAAATTTATCTGGAGAAGCTTTGGTTTCGGAGAAAGGTATTGCGATGTTTGTTCCTTTGGTTTCTATCGTTTTATTAGTCTTGGCCAACAAGGCAATAAAAAAGGACGAAGATCTCGTAAAATCTGTGGATCGATTAAGATAAACCTATCATCTTAGTTTATTAGTGCGAAGAAAACCCGATTCGAAAGTTTCGGGTTTTTTTTGTGGTTTAATTTATAGCCTATCATACAAAGGTGTTAAGTACAAGTAATTTCCTTCACCATCAAAAACTAAAATAAAATAATTTGTAGCATTAGATACTCCTACACTGTAGTATGTTTTTTGGTCTTGCTTTACAATTAAAGAAGCTTCATTTACTTGATAATTAGGATATTTTTCCACTAAATATTTTTTAATATTATCCATCAAAGAATTTATAGCTATGCTCTTTTGAATGGCTTTGATTGCTCCATCATCGCTATAGCTTACAAGAAATTTTGAATTACCCTTCAAAAACTCTGCTTCAAATCTTAAATCATTGTTGTTTTTTCCTCTGTAAAAAATTGACCAATTTACATCTTTGACATCTTTAAATTCTTTGTTGAAATTAGCCTCAACAACTTCAGGTAAAGTGATTTTCTGTTGTGCAGTAATTATAAAGGTGAAACATAAAAATAAAACTGTTAGAACTTTTTTCATGATATATTTATTTTAAAAATTATGTCAACAATATAATGAAAAAGAAGCAAAAAGTCAATTTTTTAATAAAACTTTAAAGCTTTTTAAGTTACTTTTTACCTATTTCTATCACTTCCAATTGCTGAATTTTATCACCATCAATCACAAAACGCAACATCGTTCTAACCTGATGAAATCCAGAAATTCCAGCAGCACCTGGATTCATGTGCAATAAATTTAGTTTTTTATCAAACATAACTTTCAAAATATGGGAATGACCACAAATGAATAGCTTTGGTGGATTGGAATGTAATTCTTCTCGAATAGCTTGATTGTATTTTCCCGGATATCCACCAATGTGTGTAATCCAAACATCAACTCCTTCACACATAAATCGATTGTTCAAAGGATATTCCATTCGAGCTTTATCATCGTCTATATTACCATAAACGGCTTGCAAAGGTTTTACTTTTTTGATCGTATCAGTGACGTTTAAGTTACCTATGTCACCTGCGTGCCAAACTTCATCAGCTTGATTCACATATTTCAAAATAGTATCATCAATGTGGCTATGAGTATCGGAAAGTAAAAGTATTTTTTTCATAAGATTCGCCCAAAAGGCCTAAAGGACAAAGTTAAATAATTTAAATAAAGTTTAAGAGAGCTCTAGTAATTTCTTTGTAAATTTGCGAATTAAAATGCTTTGAAAGCAGAAAGCAGAAAGCAGAAAGCAGAAAGCAGAAAGCAAAAAGCAAAAAGCTGAAAGCAGAAAGCAGAAAGCAGAAAGCAGAAAGCAGACAAAGGACAACGGATAACAAACAAATTGAGATACTTCATAGAATTTTCATATAACGGCAAAAATTATCATGGTTTTCAAACGCAACCTAATGCTGCATCAGTACAAGAAAAACTGACCAAAGCTTTACAGTTATTGATTGATAAATCTATAGAAATTGTTGGAGCAGGAAGAACAGATGCTGGTGTACATGCCAAACAAATGTTTGCTCATTTTGATGTAGAAAAGCCTATTGAACCCAGTTATTGGGTACCAAAACTCAACGCTTATCTACCTAAAGATATTGTAATTTATGCTATTTTTGAAGTCAAAGAAGACGCTCATGCTCGTTTTGATGCTAAATCGCGAACCTATGAATATTACATTCACACTTTCAAAGATGCTTTTTCAAATGATTTGAGCTGGTACAGCCATCAAAAATTAGATGTTGAATTGATGAATAAAGCTTGTGAAATCTTATGTAAATATACTGATTTTGAATGTTTTTCAAAGGTTCATACTGAAGTTTTTACCTTCAATTGTGCTATTACAGAAGCTAACTGGAAACAAATTGACAACCAATTGATTTTTACCATAAAAGCAGACCGATTTTTGAGAAATATGGTTAGAGCTATTGTTGGAACTATGATTAATATAGGTTCAGGAAAAACAAGTTTAGAAGAACTCAAAGAAATAATTGAAAGCAAAAATCGTTCTAAAGCTGGATTTTCAGTTCCCGCACATGGCTTATTCTTGGTCAAAGTGGAATATCCTTTTTTAGAAAATAAATAAAATTATAAATTGCCTTTGGTTTCAACCATCGGAAAATTAATATGAAAAATAAAATACAAACCAAGTCATTAAAAAAAGTATTAGTCTATGCAAAACCCTATCAATCAAGATTTGTATGGGTAATTGTGTGGGCAATTCTTTTATCCATATTTGCAGCAGCTCGACCGTATTTATTAAAGCAAACCGTAGATTCATACATCAGCTTGAACGATAAAACGGGATTGTTATATTACATTATTTTAATGGGTGTAGTATTGCTTTTAGAAGTCGCTGCACAATTCTATTTTACTTATTGGGCTAACTGGCTAGGACAAGACATTATCAAAGATATTAGAAATAAACTTTTTAATCACATTGCTTCATTTAAAATGAAATATTTTGACAATGAACCGATTGGTAAATTAGTAACTCGTTCTGTTTCTGATATTGAAAATATTGCCAGTATCTTCAGTCAAGGTTTGTTTATGATTGTGAGTGATGTTTTGAAAATGATAGTGATTTTAGGTATCATGTTCTACATGAATTGGCAATTGACTTTAATTGTTCTTTTAGCAATGCCTATACTTTTATACGCCACAAATATTTTTCAAAAGAAAATGCGTGTGGCGTTTAATGAAGTTAGAAATCAAGTTTCTAATCTAAATACTTTTGTACAAGAGCGATTGACAGGTATGAAGATTGTCCAACTCTTTAATCGTGAAGCCATTGAGTTTGAAAAGTTCAAAGAAATCAATCAGAAACACAACAATGCTTGGCAAAAAAATATACTGTACAACTCCATCTTCTTCCCTATTGCTGATATTGTTTCTTCCTTAACTTTAGGAGCAATCGTTTGGTATGGTGGAATCAACATCTTAAATGGAAATGGCATGACTTCTTTTGGTGATTTATTTGCCTATACTATGTTGATCAATATGTTATTCAATCCATTGCGTCAAATTGCCGATAAATTTAATGTGATGCAAATGGGAATTATTGCAGCTGAGCGTGTCTTTGAAATTCTGGAAACGGATAGTCAAATTCAAAATATTGGAACAAAAATAGCTACAAGTTTTGATGGAAAAGTTGAATTAGAAAATGTGCGATTTAGCTATATTGAAAATGAAGAAGTATTAAAAGGCATCCATTTAGAAATCAATCCTGGTGAAACTATTGCTATTGTAGGAAGTACTGGAGCTGGAAAAACAACCATTATCAATTTATTAAATCGCTTTTATGAAATTGATTCAGGAACCATAAAAATTGATGATACCAACATCAAAGACTTCACTCTTGCGAGTTTGAGAAAACAAATTGCTGTGGTTTTACAAGATGTATTTCTATTTGCAGATACCATTTACAACAACATTACGCTTTACAACCCAGAAATCACTCGTGAATATGTCATCACTTCTGCCAAACAAATTGGTGTGCACGATTTCATCATGAGTTTACCAAACGGTTATGACTATGATGTAAAAGAGCGTGGTGTGATGCTTTCTTCTGGTCAAAGACAATTAATTGCTTTTTTAAGAGCTTATGTTAGCAAGCCAAGTATTCTAATTCTAGATGAAGCAACATCATCAATTGACACCTATTCAGAAGAATTAATTCAGAATGCAACCGAAACTATTACTAAAGGAAGAACTTCAATCGTAATTGCACATCGTTTGGCCACCATCATAAATGCCGATAAAATCATTGTAATGGACAAAGGAATGATTGTAGAACAAGGCACACATAGTGAATTGTTGATGCAAGATACTGGTTTCTATAAGAATTTATATGAAGCACAGTTTGAAACGAAAATCACTGGATAATTTGAGGTATAAAATATAAAAGATATCAAGTATGAATGAACTTTTTGAAGGAATTTTTATTTTCTTTATACTTTTTGCTATCCTCTCTTTCAACTTTTTAACTTTAAGAAGATTCTATTATCTCTATAAAGGTTATTCCAAAGAAATTTCAGAATTTGTAAGGGAAAATGAATTGAAATTAATTGATATCAAAAGACCTAATTCCAGTGATTGGCATATAAATCCTTTTAATACAAAAGATACTAATATTATTGAATTAGCTTTACCCTTCTCAATAAAAAATCACTACTATTTTGTTACTGAAGATAAAAATAATGTAGTAAATGAATATTGGTTTAGAAATCGTGTTCCATTTTTTGGAAAAGTAAAAACAGAATTTAAAATAGCCAAAACAAAAAGAACTTATAAAGAATACTTATCAAATTTTAATAAGGAATTATGTCCAGCTTGTTCTTCAAAAATCAAAGTTTCTGATAAAGAATGTCCTGATTGTGGCTTAGTAATATCATAAAAGCATCATTAAACAATTAAACAGTTAAACTTTTAAACCCATAAACTTTTACGATATAAATTAATTCCTTAATTTCGCAAACGTTATTCAATTTAGATAAATCACAAGAAAATGACACGAGCTTTTGCAACTGCATTTTTCACATACAATAAATAAATTTTAGAAAAATGAAATACGATATTATAGTTTTAGGTAGTGGTCCAGGTGGATATGTAACTGCCATTAGAGCTTCACAATTAGGCTTTAAAGTTGCTGTTGTTGAAAAAGAAAATTTAGGTGGAATTTGCCTTAATTGGGGTTGTATTCCTACTAAAGCCCTACTTAAATCAGCTCAAGTATTTGATTATTTAAAACATGCTTCTGATTATGGTTTAAAAGTAGATTCTTTTGACAAAGACTTTAATGCTGTAGTAAAACGTTCAAGAGATGTAGCTGATGGAATGAGCAAAGGTGTTCAATTCTTGATGAAGAAAAACAAAATTGATGTTATTGATGGTTTTGGAAAACTAAAAACAGGAAAAAAAGTTGATGTAACCGACAAAGACGGAAAAACTACTGAATATAGTGCTGACCATATCATCATTGCAACTGGTGCGCGTTCTCGTGAGTTGCCTAACTTGCCTCAAGATGGTAAAAAAGTAATTGGATACAGACAAGCGATGACTTTACCAGAGCAACCAAAATCTATGATTGTTGTGGGTTCAGGTGCTATTGGTGTTGAGTTTGCTCATTTTTATAATGCAATGGGAACTGATGTAACGATTGTAGAATTCATGCCAAACATTGTTCCAGTAGAAGATGAAGACATCTCAAAACAAATGGAACGTTCTATGAAGAAAGCTGGTGTAAAAATCATGACCAATTCTTCAGTAGAAAAAGTAGATACTTCTGGAAATGGCGTTAAAGCTACTGTAAAAACCGCAAAAGGAGAAGAAGTTTTAGAAGCTGATATCTTACTTTCTGCAGTGGGAATCAAAACAAATATTGAAAACATTGGATTAGAAGATGTGGGAATCGCAACGGACAGAGATAAAATCTTAGTTAACGATTTCTACCAAACTAATATTCCTGGTTATTATGCCATTGGTGATGTAACACCAGGTCAAGCTCTAGCTCACGTAGCCTCAGCAGAAGGAATTTTATGTGTGGAAAAAATAGCAGGTATGCATGTTGAAGCTTTAGACTATGGAAACATTCCTGGTTGTACTTATGCAACTCCAGAAATTGCTTCTGTTGGTTTAACTGAAAAACAAGCCAAAGAAAAAGGATACGAATTAAAAATTGGTAAATTCCCTTTCACCGCTTCAGGAAAAGCAAAAGCTGCTGGAACTCCAGATGGATTTGTAAAAGTAATTTTTGATGCCAAATATGGTGAATGGTTAGGTTGTCACATGATTGGTGCTGGTGTAACGGATATGATTGCAGAAGCAGTTGTAGCTCGTAAGTTAGAAACAACTGGACACGAAATCTTGAAAGCGGTTCATCCTCACCCAACCATGAGTGAAGCGGTTATGGAAGCTGTTGCTGATGCTTACGGTGAAGTAATCCATTTATAAAATTTAGAAGTTAGAACTCTGAAATTAGCATTTTAAATTTAGTAATATAAGAATCCTCGACATTTGTTGGGGATTTTTTTTGCACTTTTCTCAACTTCTCTCCTATTGTATTGAAAATTTATTTTATTCTAAATTACTGATTGCCAGGATTACATTTTTATATCAACGAAAAACTTAACATTGGCATATTGCTTTATTGCTTACATTTGTATAACATCAGCCTAACAACCAACTAACAATTAATTTACATTCAATTATGGAAGAAAATAAAAAAGAAACTGCCAGCAATGAGGAAGAAAAAGGGGTTAAAACCGCAACTTCAAAACCTGCATCCAAAAAAGCAACTACAACTCCTAAGACTACTGTTCCCAAGCCTGCTGTTCGCAAAA
>CAZXPF010000006.1:137295-184152 GCA_964643105.1 uncultured Flavobacterium sp.
CTGTTCCCAAGCCTGCTGTTCGCAAAACGGTAGCTAAAAAAGCAACTACAACTCCTAAGACTACTGTTCCCAAGCCTGCTGTTCGCAAAACGGTAGCTAAAAAAGCAACTACAACTCCCAAGACTACTGTTCCCAAGCCTGCTGTTCGCAAAACGGTAGCTAAAAAACCTGTTGTTGCCCAAGAAAAAGTTGTTGCTCAACCTGAAGAAGTAAAAGAAAAAGAAACAACTGAAGCAATAACTACAACTGAAGAGGTAACCTTAGAAATTGTTTCTAATGAAGATATCAAGTTAGAAAAAAAGAACCTTAAAAAACTGAAAAAAATCAGCCAAAAAATTAAAAAGAAAGCTAAAAAAGCCAAAGAAAAACAAAAGGAGAAAGAGAAAAAAGCCAAGAAAAAGAAGAAAGAGAAAGCTAAAAAAGAAAAAATCAAAAAGAAGCTGAAAGAGAAAAAAGCAAAGAAGAAAGCGGCTGCCAAAAAGAGCAAGAAAAAAAACAAGAAAAAATAACGTATTAAATCGTAATTGGTTACTTTTATAATCCTTAACAATTCTGTTGGGGATTTTTTTTGAATTAAAAATAAGAATTACAAAAAAAGTTAAGTTTAAAAATACAATGCCATTCAACCATGAAAAAAGCTATTCAAATTCTATTTCTATTTAGTTTCATAACTATCTTTTCACAACACAATAGCGTTCCGTTTAGAGAAAGAAACTTATTTGGCCTTTCTGATGCAAAAGGGAAAATAATTCTTAAACCCCAATTTGACATCATAGAAGTTTCTTCTTATGCTATTTTGTACTTCACAGGTTTTAATTTGAATGGTAACACCATAACTTCAAGTTTAATTTACAACAATAAAATAATCCTTAACCAAAAAGATTACAACAGTTACAATTGTGAAAATGAATTGTTTGAAGCCACAAAATATATTGTAAATGCTAGAGCTTCAAATTTCTCCGATGATAAGGTTAAAGATATAGTACACTTATATGATAAAACGGGAAAAGCTATACTATCAGAAGATTGTAATTTTATTGGTATTTTAGAAAATACTGATGAAAAGAAAATTAGTAACGAAGTACTCGTTTATTACCAAAGTACTAATCAAAAATACAGTGCATTCCTTTACAATAAAAAACTGAAAAAGATAACAACCTACTATTTCAAAAATTCAGATTTCTTGGAAATCAACGATAATAATACTTATGACTACAACGACAAATCCATAACTTTCACCTATATTGATCAAAACAACCAAGGAAAAAAGCTAACGGTTCTTCAAGAATCAAAAGGAGTTACAAAAATAGCAGATGTAGCTTTTGAAATCAAAAAAAGTAATGCTCACGAACGTGATTATTTTAGCAGTGATGTAGCCATTCCTGAAGGTGATTATCATGAAAAAAAACCTGTCATTAGTTCGAACGACAGCATTATTGATATCATGGGAAATGTTGAAATTGCTAGAACATTCTATTTCAACCCCAAGAAAGTGGAGCAAATAAAAGTTGTCCCAAAAAAATTAAGTCTTGACTGGTCACACATCATTAAGAAAAATGACAAAATGGGTTTAAGGCTCACCAAAGACAATAAATTAATCATTCCAATTGCTTACGACGAAATTCTCAGCACAGAACTTAGTGGCTTAAATTCTTGCTATTTGGTAAGACAAAACACCAAATATGGAGCTTATATTTATGCCTACAATGAAAAAGAACGCTTTGAGATTGCACCTGTTTTTAAGGGTAAATTTCTAATTGCTGATTTAGATTACTTTGGCAACAAAAACCCATTGCTAAAAATCTATGACGAAAATGGGCTATTCTACTGCTACGCCAAGAAAGATGGAACATTATTTATGAGATAATTGACATGTCAAACACAACTATCTTTATTTTATCGGCTATTGTTCTAGGAGTCATCTTCATGAGAATAATTAATAAATACGAAAGAATTAAACAAGAAAAAATTATTGCTAAAAAAAATCCTAAGACAGATACAACTAGTATTTCTAATTCAAGTACACCAATAAACGACTATTTACTAAATGATTACAAATCCATTTTTTTATCCAGTCAATTAATGGATTTGAAAATTTTTCAAGTGAACCAATTTTATTATCAAGAAGAAAGTGATAATTTATTTCTATTTGAAGGTATTGAAATGAAATTTAGCAAAGGTTTTTTCTCCGTTGGATTTTCTTCTGAATATGAATACAACATGTTTCAAGCAACACCTTTTCACGAATTATATGAAGACGAAAATGACAAGGAAATCAATACTACAGAGACTCAAAGGCTTTCAGGACTTATTGGTAAAAAAATTGTAACTGTCAGTTTCAAAACTGCTGCGTTTAATGAAGTTGTGGATTACACCATGAAAGTAGAAAAAGTAACTAAACTAGTGGAAGTACTTTTAACGTTTGAAACCCATGAAACCCTTCAAATTGCAACTGTAAATTACGATTATGAAGCAAACAAACCACCAAAAAACTACCGATACGACATTACTGGTGAGCTCTTAATTTCATTAAACCATATTGTTGAAATAAAGGAATTTTAAAATATTTTAATTAACCTATTTTAAAAAGATGAACATCAATCAAAATAATTACAATCATTAAAAGATGCTTAACGAAAAACAACTTACCCACATAAGCAAGTTTCTAAGTTTGATATTACGACACCAACCTGAAACCATTGGCATTCAGCTTGATTCAAATGGTTGGGCTGATGTCAACGAACTCATTGAAAAATCAAATTCAAATGGAATAACGATTGACAAAGAAACACTTCATCACATCGTTGAGACCAATTCCAAAAAAAGATTTGCCTTCAACGACACTTTTGATAAAATAAGAGCCAGTCAAGGGCATTCTGTGGAAATAGCTTTAGGATATGAAAACCAAAAACCACCTGAAATTTTATTCCACGGAACAAGCCTACAAGCAGTTCAATCCATTTTAGACAAAGGTATTGAAAAACAAAGCAGACAACATGTACATTTGAGTAACGATCTTGAAACAGCCGTAAAAGTAGGACAAAGACATGGAAAACCTTTTGTGTTTAAAGTACTTGCAGAACAAATGTATAACGACAATTTCCAGTTTTATATTTCAGATAATGGTGTTTGGTTAACGGATTATGTTCCTGCTAAATATTTGCTACGAAATGATTGATAACCTATATGCAAAAAGATAATAAAATAAGCCAAGATATTGTCAAAGAAGCCATAATCAATTATAGAAGTGATGGAAAAGAATTGATGCGAAAACTTGCAGAAAAATATGGACTTGATATTAAAAATGAAAACGATTATGAAAAATTAATTGCCAAAAACAACAAAGAAATACCTAGAAAAGGAGAACTTTCTAAACGCTGGAATTACGCTTTTCATGGTTCTGAATGTGGATTTTATAATAAAAAGTATAAACAAAAAGTTGAAGTTGTATTAAGCAATCAACCAGAATTCGGACACCTTGATGCTTGGTTCCTTTTTTCATATATGGCATCAACTGAAAAATTTAAAACATATATAGAAGAAATTGATTGGCAACAACTAAAACATTACATTGAAAAATTATACAAAACAGGTGAAATTGAATTCGTGAATAACTAAAAAACACAAAACAACCATTAGCAAAAACCACTTATACTAATTTTGCCCAAATTCATCAATCTAAACTTTCAAAATAATTTTATACCTTTAATTTTCAAAAATTAAGAAAAACAGTACTTCAACAAAAATGCAATCACAAAATGAAAAAAATATTACATAAAATCTTTCTAGCATTACTTGGAATCATACTAATCGGGAAAATATCAAATTGGTTTCTGAATTACAGCGATGAAACAAATCAAATATTGAATATTGGAATGTTTACTATAATCGGAATTTCATTTTTGTTTCTGGGCTTTACACTAAAGAAAAAACTTCATAGCATAATTTATATTATTTGTGGTAGTTATCTAATTGGAATGAATTTTATCGGTAATTTTCAACTAAAGTCTATTATTGGAATTGTTTGTATTTTGGCTCCAATATTAGTTGCAAAATTACCCCCAGAAGAAAGTGACAATAAAGCCGTTCACTAAAAATTAAAAATCTACATACAAATACACCTTAAAATATGACCAGATTCCTAACAATTCTTTTATTGGTAACTACGGTATATTCAAATGCCCAAAAAAACTTACCGCTAATCAAGGCAAACTCCAAAAAAGTGGATATTAAAATTGATGGCAAATCAGTTTATGAAGATTTTAATAATTCATGGTGGCAAATTGATCCTACAGTAAAACCAGATGTTTACACCACTGACAAATTGGGTTCTAAAATTTCATTTCACACAGACATAGATTCCATTAGTACAGAAATAAATGAAGATACAAAGTTTGATTTTATAATTCTAAGAAAGAAAGATACCGCTTATACGCAAATTCTTTATGTTGAACCCTATTTAAAAACGCTACAAAAAGCTGGAATATATGATACAACCCAACAAAGAGAAATCCCAAGCTTTACTTATTTAAAAGAAAGTGATAAACAACTTAAAAAACTGAGAAAAGACTTTAAACTTGATTCCATTGCTGGTGGAGGAAATGATGTCTCAAAACTTTTAAACATGATGCATTGGGTTCATAATTTAATAAGACATGATGGTTCAAGCGATAATCCAACTCTAAAAAATGCCATTGACTTAATAAAAGTTTGTACAAGCGAAAAAAGAGGTGTAAATTGTAGAATGATGGCAACCGTCTTAAACGAATGCTTCTTATCTATGGGCTATAAATCAAGAATGGTTACTTGTATGCCTAAACCTTTAAATTTTGATGATTGTCATGTCATTAACACAGTTTATTTAGAAAATGAAAAAAGATGGATATGGTTAGACCCAACTTTTGATGCCTATGTCATGGATGAAACTGGAAAACTACTCGGCATTCAAGAAGTAAGAGAACGACTTATTGCCAACAAACCTTTAATTCTAAATCCTGAAGCCAACTGGAACAGAAAAAATAGTCAATCAAAAGAGTATTATTTATATACCTACATGGCAAAAAATCTATATCGACTTGAAGTTCCATTGCATTCAACTTTTAATTATGAAACTCAAGAAAATGGAAAGGTTATAGAATCTGTGCAGTTATTGCCCTTAGATGGCATAAACCAAACACCTATACTCAAAATTTATAAAGATGAAAAAAACAACGTAACCTATAAAACATACATCACTAATGACCCAACTTTATTTTGGGAAGAATAAATACTCCTAAAGCACAACAACCCTAATTGGAATAAAGCCAAAGCAAACTTAAAAACCCTATAACCAATGAACACCATAGATTTCAACAACCAAGAAAGTAAAGCCTATAAAATCGCCAGCCTAACAGCCTATATTTATGCCGCTATTTTGTTGCTTTTCTTGGTGTACAAAGAAACCCTTTATGTAGATCAAACCTGGTTTCATGGCTTTTTTACAATGATTTTTTCAATTTTTAGTGCCCTAATTTTTGTGGGAATCCTGTTTATCTTTTCAAAATTTTTGAACCATATTCTTGATTATAAAAAAGTAAATACCCTACTATTCAGCTACATCCTTTTTACAATCTTATCAACCGTATCGATACTTTTAGTACTCATCAGTTCTCTACAAGTGTATGCGCAACAAAATGATCTAACCACGTTAGCCAACTTTGCTCAAACCTCTACTTCTAGCCTAGTTTTACTGATATTATCGCGAATTGGACTCTTTTTTACAGGAATTATGTTAGGTATTAGCATCCAAAAAGTAAAGGTTACCCCAAATTCAATCTTCAAAATTTTAGGAATTTTATTTATCGTCCACAAACTATTTGCTTTGGTAGAATCCATAAACCTAATCAAAACCGAAGCCATTTCAAGTCTTATAACTGTTGCGATAGTAGCTATAATTGGATACATTTTAACCCAAAAATTTGAAATCAAGGAAAAAGAAAAAACAGCTTTTGAGCCATTAAGCAAGCAAACTCCAACTCCTACTAATGAAATTTTACTAAATGAATTTAGTAAGGACTACACTACTCAAAATGCCACTGAGGATGACTTAAACCCAAATAATCCAACCGAAACAAATACTACAACACCAGAAAAAATAGACTTAACTACTTCCGAATTTAAAACCGAAGCCATAAACTATTACAACAATTTAAACGAAGTTGAAAAAACTAGATTAAACTACATAATTACTAAAAATAACGAGGCTGTTTTATCCGAAAGTGAACGCCACAAACTGGTGATTACCTACATCATAGAAAAAAAATTATTTGACTACAACAGGTTTGCTCCTAAATAAAATTTAAATTATTTTTTCATAATTACGGAATGTCGTAAAATTGATAATTTACAATGCTGTACATTTACAAAATAAATGAACAGAATTAAAAAATTTAGAAAAGTATGGCTTTAATTAAATGTCCAGAATGTGGAATAGAAGTCTCCGAAAAAGCTGAAAAATGTTTAAAATGTGCCTATCCAATCAATTCAAAAGCTGGCAGTCATTCTAACACTAAAAATGAAAATAATATAGTAGTAGAATCTAAAGAAGGCTGTTTTCTTCAAACTTTAAATGCTGGATGCCTTTTAATTAGTATTTTAATCGGTATAATTATATTAATTAGCATTATTTCATGATGAATATATTTAAAGAGAAATCAAAAACTATAAAATAATTATGAAAAAATACGCAATCTTAACTTATTGGGCTAAAGGTATGTCAAACGGAACTGCACCAGATGAAAATGGACCCGCAAGACTAAATGATGGTCAATTTAATTCTTCGCATAAAAAGGGTGACAATACAGTTGCAGATTTAATAAGAAATGAAGAAGGAAAAATTATTCAATTTGTTTCTCAAGTTGATGCTCTAAATTATTGCATAAAACTTGGTTGGAATTTAGAACAAACACTTTTTGAATCTCACGAAGGATTTAATTCAAGAGATCCATATAGTAGTTTTATTTTTATTTTATCAAAAGAAGAATAAGTAAGTTTTAAAACAAAAAAAATGAATGTTTATTTAGATTTGAATGTATTTGATAGAATTGAAAAAAAGGGAAAATTAAAAGTTCCTGAAAAATATATATATACAGAAATAGAGAATTTAATTCTTGAGAAAAAAATTATTGTCCCATATTCTAACGCTCATCTTAATGATTTGTTCAGAGGTTTTCAAAAAAATCCAGATTATATAGACGGACATTTAAACTACATAAAAAAACTAACAAATGATTTATGTATCTGCCAATATTGGGGAAGAAATGAAACGACTTGGCATTTTAGAAAGATAGAAGAATTCTTTGAAGAGAAAAAAAGTGAATGGGAACTTGAACCAACTTCATTTCTTGAAGTTTTTAACTTTGAAGAAATACCAAATATTTTAGAACTGTATAAATTAATACCGCTTCCTCCAGAATTTAAAAAAGCGTATTCTGTTGATCCTATGTTTGGAATAATGTATCCAAAATCTAGAATAGAAAATAATCAACTAGCTTTAATTGAAGACATTTTTGATTTCCAAAGTAGATTAAAATCTGATTATAGTTTATACAAATCTTTCAAATCTTATTTGGTTCAAAGTTTAACTAAACATAGAAATAATCCTGAAATGCTTAAATCGATAAAATCAAATTTTGATGGTTTACCTAAACATTTAGATATATTTGAAATATCAGATTTGTATGAACCAAAATCAAAAACGAGTGAAAATCACGTGTATTCTAAAATTATTGAAACTTTCTATAAATATGACTTACAAGGTTATAAAACTGACAGCAACTTTAATAATATGTTTGACGACGCATTACATACATTCTATGCTTCTCATTGTGATTTTTTTATTACAAATGATGACAGATGTAAATACAAAGCAGAAAAAACCTTTGAGAAATTGAAAATAAAAACAATAGTAATTAAAGCAAACGAATACGAAAAAATAAAAAACAGCCACTAACATAGCTTTCAAGAAATGTCGAGAAATCTTCTAAATTCAGGCTTTCTTTCTCAAAAAATATTATCTTAGTAGAAAATATGTTGTTGTAAGTTCATCTCTTCTTAAAATTACAAAATATTATTTACAATTCTGTGCATGATTCTTAAGTAAAAGTAAAATCTAGTAAAAAATTTAATATTTAAATATAACTATATGAAAAACATAATTTACTGTATTTGTATTATGCTAATACTTAGTTGTAAAGACCAACAAATAGAAAATGTTTTAGAAAATGAAACAATAGTAACTCAAGAAATCGAAACTAAAAATGTTTCTTTGAAAAATTTTACTTATGATGATATTGCAAGATATACAATGGCATATATTATGGGTGAACCAACAAAAATAATTAAAGTAAAAAAAAACAGAGACTTTTATATAGTTTCATACATAAGACAATCTGATTCAAAAAAATTTGAATACAAAGTTAAATTTGAGAATGATAATATTGTATGGGCAAACATTGATGGTCGTTGGAGAGATTCACAGTATGACGAAAAATTGAAATTTTTAGAAAAAGAAAATTCATTACAAATCATTCAAACTTTTAGTGATGGATCCTTAGATATTCAAGAATATAAAATTATGGAATAATATTTAAAAACAAACATAATGGCTGGTAATCATTATTATCATAATGGAAAATATAGTCCAAATAAAGCAAGAAGAGAAACTCAACGAAAATATATAAACGGAACACCTGAATATAGAAAAGAAATAGATGAAATAGGTTGCATTGTTTGGGGAGTTATTATAGGAATTTGTGCAATCGTTTTTATATTGATTGTTGTTTTTAAAGGTAGTGAGACTGCTGTAAATTGGATTAAATAATAAACACAGTAAACCAGAGTTGTAACTGTTCATCAACTTCCTTTTTTTTTAAATTATATACAAATCAAACTTATCTAATATTCAAACACAATAGAATGAATTCTTCAAATAAAATACTAATTATTATATTGCTTGTAATATTTTGTTCATGTTCAAGAGTGTTGAATATAAACTTATCGAAGTCAGAAATAAAATCTTTAGACACAATTTATTATTTAAAAAAAAATCACAAATTCTTTGATACGGAATGGGTATTTCTTGAAAAAAATATTTGTCAAATATCAACTATCCAATTCAGAAAAAAAACATACACAGGTACTTGAAGCAAAGAAGGAGATTCAATAAAAATTAGTTTTTTCTACAATAAGAAAAATGCACCAACTAATAGCATGATAGCCATTAAAGACCTAAAACAGTAAATTCCTTTGCAAATCTAAAACAATTTAACAAAATAATTCTCAAAAAAAATCGTTATCTCTATAACCAAAAACCAAAAAACCAAATCTTATGAAATCGCCAAATAGTAACTCGTTTGCTTGCAAACACCAATTAAAATAAAGCGATACCATATGACCTTTAAAAAACAATAAATTTCTCCATATGAAAAAAGTCATTTCCCTTTTAAGCCTTTGTGCCGTGGTGTTGTTAGTTTCTTTTACAACTACGAACAACAAAAAACTAATCGTTATTGATGCAGGACATGGTGGTCACGATCATGGTGCTTCTTTTAACGAGTTGCATGAAAAAGACATTGTAGAGCAAATTGCCCAAAAAATAGTTGAAAAAAATGATCCTTCAACCGTAGAATTAGTTTTGCTAAGAGACACCGATAATTTCTTGTCATTAACCGATAGAGTCAACAAAATCAACGAACTAAACCCAGATTTAGTCATTTCGCTACACATCAATTACAACACCATGAAAAACAATGCTTCTGGTGTAGAAGCTTATGTGTGTGAAAACAGCAGTACTCACAAAATAGCTAAAGAACAAGCTGAAAAGTTAGTCAACGCCATTGCCAATGATAAACTGCAATCAAGAGGTGTAAAACAAGCCAACTTCATGATTTTGAAAAAGGCAAATGCACCTTCTGTTTCTTTAGAACTTGGTTTTCTTTCTAATGAAAACGACAGAGCCTACATCACCAGCGAAAAAGGTCAAAACGAAATTGCTGCCAATATTGTTAAGAGTATTCAATAAATAGTAGCACAAAGTCACACTAAGGAAAACACAAAGGAACGCTATGTTTTTTTGTGTTTTTTTTTTGAGGTAGCATTGATTTTTGAGTAGCACAAAGGAACACAAAGATTTTTTAGTAGTACTATACAAAAGTTCTCGATACTATTTTTTACAACCAAAACTAACGTTTTGCTTATAAAAAATCACTCGAACTGACGTTTAAAATTCACGAGTAGTTTTTACAAGAGTAAGTCATTTACTGCTAACTGCTGAATTCTAAATTCTTACTTCTTCACACCGTCACTTCGAGTGATTTTGTTGTAATGCAATGGAAACAAAATTGTATCGAGAAGTCGTCTTAAAAACAATTTAAAAACAACCTGAAACAGCTTGAAACAAAAAACACTAAGACTTTTTAGTAGTACTATACAAAAGTTCTCGATACTATTTTTTACAACCAAAACTAACGTTTTGCTTATAAAAAATCACTCGAACTGACGTTTAAAATTCACGAGTAGTTTTTACAAGAGTAAGTCATTTACTGCTAACTGCTGAATTCTAAATTCTTACTTCTTCACACCGTCACTTCGAGTGATTTTGTTGTAATGCAATGGAAACAAAATTGTATCGAGAAGTCGTGTTCCAAATTCTAAATTCTGAATTCTAAATTCCCCTCAACCCATCCATCAAAGCATCAATATCTTCTTTCGTATTGTCATGGCAAAAAGAAATGCGTAACGAAGGTTTTTTGATATCTTCTTCGGGTAAAATTTCGGCTAACACATGAGAAGGTTTCACACTTCCACTTTGGCAAGCACTTCCTCTAGAAACAGCAATGCCTTTGATGTCCAAATTAAATAAAATCATAGCCGTTTTAGCTTCCGAAAAAGGCAATAAGACATTCACTATGTTGTAAAAACCATTTTCTCCATTGATTTTTATAGCTGGAAAATGCGATTGCAATTGGTTTATACAATAGGTTTTCAACTCGCTGATGTATTTTCTGTCGGTTTCCAAACTTTCATAGCATAACTCTAAAGCCTTGGTCATTCCCACAATTTGGTGTACGGCTTCTGTTCCAGAACGCAATCCTTTTTCTTGCGAACCACCATAAAACAAGGGTTGGATTTGGCTGTTTTTTCGAATAAAGGCAAACCCTACTCCTTTTGGGCCATGAAATTTATGAGCACTGGCTACAATAAAATCAATTGGCAATTTCGTCAAGTCAATGTTTTCTTTTCCAATGGATTGCACGGTATCACAATGAAACAACGCTTTGTATTCCTGACACAATTGGCTTACTTTTTCCAAATCTAAAACCGTTCCTATTTCGTTATTGACATGCATCAAGGAAACTACTGTTGGACTATCCTGTTGCAACAAAGTTTCCAAATGCTTATAATCAATCGCTCCAGAAGGCAAAACTGAAACGAAGTCAACTTGCACACCAAATTCATTTTGAAGTGCTAAAACTGTATATAAAGTAGCGTGATGCTCAATTTTAGAAGTAATGATGCGTTGAACTTGTTTGGTTTTTACCAATGACGCTAAAATCCAGTTGGAAGCTTCTGTGCCACTGCTGGTAAAAATAAGTTCTTGTGCTGAACAGTTAAGGTGTTTGGCAATACTTTTTCTGGATGTTTCTACCAAAGTCTTAGCACTTCGTCCAAAACTGTGGGTTGATGATGGGTTTCCGTATTCATTTTGTAATACTTCAACCATAGCTTTGATAACTTCTGGATGTACTGATGAAGTAGCAGCACTATCTAAATATATGCGTTTTGACATTCGATTTAATAATTTAGGCAAAGATACAAATAAGAAATTCCAAAAAGAAAATTCCAAATTCCAACTTGAATAAACTAGTGGAATTTGGAATTTAAAATATTGATTATTTCAAAAAAATTAGTGACTTCCTTCTACTTCAATGGCATCTACATCTATGTTTTGTTTTTTCAGCAACCCTTTTACTAAAATGGCAAATAAAGTTAAATAAGCAAAACAAACCACTGCTACTATATACGATTGGTGAATACCAATAATATCTGATAATTTCCCTTGAATTGGAGGAATGATTCCACCACCTAAGATCATCATTACCAAGAAAGCTGAACCTTGTGAAGTGTATTTTCCTAAACCAATAATGGACAAACTAAAAATAGATGGCCACATGATTGAACATGCTAATCCACCAGCTAAGAAAGCATAAATGGCTACGGTTCCTGTGGTGAATAATCCTATCAACATGGCAGCAATTCCGAAAGTTCCAAAAATGGTTAAGGTTCTTGCTGGTTTGTCTTTACTCAAAAAGAACGCTCCAATTTGGATGAATACACAGAATACATAGTAATATAAAGGCTTCATGTCTTTTCCTGAAACGATGTTTACGCCTAAAATCACACCAAAAGCTATTAAGGGAACTACGATTAAGGCAATTGTTTTTTTGGCTCCTTTTAAATCAAAAACACTAACAGCACCAGCCCAACGTCCAATCATTAAACTTCCCCAATACATGGAAATGTAAGGAGCAATATCTGACGATTCTAAACCTCCAAATTCATCTAATTTCAACAGTTCACCTAAGTTACTTCCAATAGCTACCTCAACTCCTACATAGGTGAAGATGGCTAACATTCCTAAAACCAATTGCGGATATTGCATCGCTCCCCAACCTTCAGCTTTTTTCTTAGCCGAAGTGTAAGAGAATAAAATGCCTCCAATTACAACTAACAAAGCTCCTGATAACCAAAGCATTCTTTCGTTTTCAAGAGGCTCTTTCAAGGTTTTAATGGTTGCTTCATTTGAAGTCACTAAACTTTCATCGGTTGGAGTCACTTTTTTCAATTCGTCCACTTCTTTTTGAAGTTGTTCAATCTTCAAAGCAGATTCGCTTTTATAACTTTGAAAAACTGGTGTAAACATTACTCCTAATAAAATAGTCATAACTACCAATGTTACTAATGCCTTATTGGCTTTTTCGATAGGTTCATCAGATACTCCTGTAGGTACTTTTTTAGAAAAATAAAATAAAGCTGCTGCACCAATAAATAATAATCCTACGCAAACATAAAGGATAACTACTTTGTTTAATTCTAATAATTTTATTTGCTCATCGGTTACAGAAGCTGCTGTTCCAAACAAAGCTAATCCTACAATAATTGGTCCGATAGTTGTTCCAAACGAATTGATTCCACCACCAAGATTTACACGACTGGCTCCTGTTTTGGGATCACCTAATAAGATTGCAAATGGGTTGGCAGCCGTTTGTTGCAATGAAAAACCAAGCGCAACAATGAAAAGTCCCACCAACATGCCTGCATATAAATTAGCTTCTACGGCTACAATCATGGCTCCTGCTCCTAGTGCAGAAAATAATAATCCGTAAACAATACTTTTCTTATAACCCCATTTTCCAACAATGTCTTTTCCTGAGTTATTTCCTAAGGCAAACAACAACAAAGCTCCAATATAATAAGCGGTATAAAAAGCAAAATCTACTAATTGCGATTGGAACTGATCTAAAGAGAAATAACTTTTACAAAAGGGAATAAAAATACTGTTTCCAGCAGCAATAAATCCCCAAAAGAAAAACACTGTAATAAGTGTGTACAACGCTGGATAATTGGTTTGAATCTTGTTTGAACTCATGATTGGTTTGGTTTATTTTTTGAACTATTTTTTAATTTGTTAATTTTAAGTGACTTAAATTATAAAACTCCTAATAATAAGTCGAATAATTTGTTAAATATACATTTATAAGGGTTTGTTTTATATGATTCTATAATTTATTTATTAACGAAAACGTTTTCTTTTTGATAACTTAATAGCTAAATGTAGCTAAAACGGGCAAATGATCACTGGGATACTTAAAATCATAAAAATCATTTATAGTAGTGAACTTTCTAACCTTCATAGCCGCTTTTTTATCGAAAAAAATGTAATCTATTTGTCTCGATGGTTTTGTTTTAAAGTCGAAAGCGTTCCATGTTTCCAATTCACCATAAGGTTTAGTGATGGAACTTGAAGAAGCTTCATTGAATTTGTTTAGCACTATTTTCATGGAATCTTCATCAGTTGTTGCATTAAAATCTCCTGAAAGAATAAATGGTGCGTTTTCAATTTTCTTTAGTTCATCTGCCAAATTGGCTATCATTTTTGCAGATTCTAATCGTGCTTTTGTTCCTACATGGTCAAAATGAGTGTTGGCTATCCAAAATTTCTTTTTGTTTTTCTTGTTTTGGAACAAACCATAGGTTACAATTCGGTTACAAGCGGCATCCCAACCTCTTGAAATGGTATCTGGTGTTGTGGAAAGCCAAATGGTTTTTTCTTGCAGGACTTTAAAATCATTTTTGTTGTATAAAATACATGAGTATTCTGCAAATTCCCCTTCTTCTCTGGGTAAACCAATGTAATTATAATTCGGTGACTCTTTCAGAATGAAATCCAATTGAAATTTTTGAACTTCTTGCAAACCTATGAAAGAAGCTTCATAATAATTAATCAGTTCTGTTACTTTCTCTTTTCTGATATCCCAATTGTTCTCACCATCATTAGCTGAACCTAGTCGGATGTTGTATGACATCACATTCAAGTCAGTTTGTGCCACTACTTGAAAGGAAACTAAAAGGATAAATAAATATTTTTTCATCTGATTTTATTCTACTTTAATAACTGCTGTTCGTTCACTAATTCCATTGTTGTTGAAGGCTTCTATTTGGAAATAATAGGCATCTGTTCTGTCCATTCCTGTAAAGAAATAATCATTTTTACCATATACCATAATACTTCCATATAATTTATCTGCTGCTTTTCCAAAATAAATGACATAACCATCTGCTTGATCATTTTGTTGCCAACGAATCCATGAACTTCTTCGCTCTCCAAATTTACTTTTATCTGCACGAAGAACCATGAAATTTTCTACTTTTTCTGGAGATTTTCCTTTTCCTTTTCCAAAAACCCTGAAACCACTTAATGCAAATGTTCCAGTGGGCATATGAATATTTTCTAATTTTAAATAACGCGCTTCAATAGGTTTAGAAAGTTCAATATAGTCGTGTGGCACATCAGTTTTGTTGGTACTTTTATCCACAGCAACTGACCATTTTTTTCCATCAGTAGAAGCTAAAATTCTGTATTGATGAAAGACATTTAATGATTTACCTTCAAATGTTACCTCTTGATCGGCGTAATTAATTTGGATGGCATTAATAGTTGAAATTTCTCCTAAATCGGTTTGAAACCACTCCCCTTTTTTTCCTGTTTGAGCTGACCAATAGGTTTTCATATCTTCATCCACAGCATAATTGGCTTGAAAACCACCTAGTGTAGAAGAAACTTGCACAGGTTTATGGTAATTCAGCAGCATCCATCCTGAAAATAGGCCTTTTGTAAAGTCTTTTCCTTTGGCATATTCTGGTAAAAAATTAGGGTAATCACCATAGGCTGTATTGCAATACATGACATCATCTTTGTCAAAACCTGCTGGCCAAATGCCAATTCTTCTCTCGAAATTGTTTTTTTGTCCCAAAATTATCGTTGAGACATGCCACCAATTTTGATTATTATCTTGGTAAGTCGCACCGTGACCAGCACCACGAGCAAATCCTCCAGGTTTATAAGAAAAAGGATTATGTGCTTGATAAGCGAATCCATCAAGTGGATTATTACTTACATAAACACCATCTGCATAACCGCTAAATTCCGTAGCAGGTGCTCCATATTGAAAATAATATTTGTTGTTGTATTTCGTCACCCATGCGCCTTCCATAAAAGGTTGTAAAAAAGTATTGTCATTGTATTCGCCAAAGCGTTCCCAGCCGTGATCTTCTGGATGAAGTGATACAATGGGTTTTACAAATCCTTCTGATTGTAAGGTTTTAGTATTGATTTCTGTTCCTAACAATGGAAATTCGTTGCTGGAACCCCAATACAAATAGAGTTTGTCTTTTTCTTCATCGTATAAAAAACCTGGATCCCAAGCTCCTACTTTAAAGTCTTCCACGGCTACTTCCCAATCGTCTGTTGTACCATCTTTAGTTTTGTAAAGTGCAAAATTTGGACCATGAGTTGAACCTATCAAATACATTTCGTCTTTCATTACAAAAGCGGCTGGTGCACACAATTCGTCATACACTTTAGCATCTGGCTTTAAAAATTTTCTGGATACAAAATTCCAATTGAGCATGTCAGTACTCCACCAATAACCCCATTGATTGGTTGAAAAAAGAAAAAATTTTCCTTTGAAATTAACAATTACGGGATCAGCTGTAGCTCTATGTTTTCCTTGGTTGTAAAAATTGGGTATTGGTGTGTAACCATAATCAATATTTATAGGGTTGCAATAGGTCTTTTGTTGGGAATATCCCTGGATTGAGATTCCTATCAAAAGTAACGATAGTACTATTTTTATATATTTTGTCTCTTTCATTTTTGGAATGTATAACATGATGAATTGCTAAAAATAAAAACCTTAAAGCAACTGCTACTTTAAGGTTTTCTCTAAAAACAATTAATTAAAACCTAATTAACTAACTCAAAATTAGCTTTTAAACTTGTATCGGAATTTGTCCCTATAAACACTTCAAATTGTCCTGGTTCAGCCACATAATCAAGGTTTGAATCATAAAATTTCAATTCTTCGGCAGTTATGGCAAAAGAAACTGTTTTTGTTTCTCCTTTTTTGATCATCACTTTTTCAAAACCTTTTAATTCTTTGACAGGTCTTGTAACTGAGCCTACTAAATCTCTGATGTATAACTGAACGACTTCTTTTCCGTCATAATTTCCTGAATTCGTTACATCCACAGAGACTACTATATTGCCTGAAACATTCATTGTAGGAGAAGAAAGTTTCATGTTCGAGTAATTGAAAGTGGTATAACTCAAGCCGTAACCAAAAGGATATAAAGGTGTATTAGCAACATCTAAATAATTGGATTTAAACTTTTCAAATTCTCCTTTTTTAGTTTTTTCTTCACTCAACGGTCGTCCTGTATTTTTGTGGTTGTAAAAAATGGGAACTTGACCCACGTTTCTAGGAAATGTAGCAGTTAGTTTACCTGAAGGATTTACATCTCCAAAAAGCACATCTGAAATAGCCAAACCTGCTTCACTTCCAGGAAACCAGACATTCAGAATCGCTGGAACATTATCATTTTCTTCGGTTATAGCTAAAGGTCTTCCTGTAAATAAAACTAAAACTACTGGTTTTCCTGTTTTTAAAAGAGCCGTAAGCAAATCTTTTTGTGCTTGTGGGATTTGAAGATTGGTAACACTACTAGACTCTCCGCTTCTTTCAGCAGTTTCTCCAATAGCAGCAACAATAACGTCGGATTTTGCAGCAATACTTAAAGCTTCATCTAACAACTCTTTGTCTGATCTGTTATCACGTGGAATAGTTTTTCCAAACATGGTCACTCTTTGTTCGTAGGCTAAATCATAATCTACATTACTTCCTTTGGCATAAAGTACATTAACTCCTTTTCCTGCAACGGTTTTCAAACCTTCTAACAAAGGATTCGACTTGCTTTGTTGTGTTGCCACACTCCAAGTTCCTGCCATATTAACTGCTGTATTACCTAATGGTCCTATCAGAGCGATTGTTCCAGACTTTTTCAATGGCAAAACATTATTCTCATTTTTAAGTAACACCATAGATTCTGAAGCTACTTTTCTGGCAAATGCTCTATTTTCATCGGTAAAAATTTCAGCTTTTGGTCTGCTTACATCACAATATTTATAAGGATCTGCGAACAATCCTAAATCATATTTTGCTGATAACATTCTTTTTACAGCTGTGTCAATATCATTCATTGTAATCTTCCCTGTTTCTAGAGCATGTTTCAATGTTTTAACGAATGCAGCTGGCACTTCTGGAGAGTCACCTGCCATGTCCATATCCACACCAGCTTTTAAGGCTAGGGAAGCCACATCATATTTATCTCCCATACCATGAGCTATCATTTCATAAATACCTGTATAATCTGTCACTACAAATCCATTGAATCCCCAATCGTTTCTCAATAATTTTGTCAACAACCATTTATTTCCTGTAGCTGGAATTCCATCAATTTCATTGAATGAAGCCATAACTGAACCTACACCAGCCTCAACAGCTGCTTTGTAGGGTGGTAAATATTCGTTGTACATTCTAATTCTGCTCATATCCACCGTATTGTAATCTCTACCTGCTTCAGGAGCACCGTAAAGTGCAAAATGTTTGACACAAGCCATCATGGTATTGTTCTTAGTTAAATCATCTCCTTGATAACCCGTTACCATTGCTTTTGCAATTTGACTACCCAAAAAAGCATCTTCTCCAGAACCTTCAGAAACTCTTCCCCAACGTGGATCTCTTGAAATATCTACCATAGGTGAAAATGTCCAGTTGATTCCGTCTGCAGTGGCTTCTTTGGCTGCCATTTGTGCGGTTTTTTTAATAAGCTCCATATCCCATGAGCTTGACAATCCTAGTGGAATTGGAAATGTAGTTTCATACCCATGAATTACATCCATTCCAAAGATTAATGGGATTTTTAGTCTGCTTTTTTCTACAGCAATTTTTTGTACTTCTTTAATCTTTTCTACAGATTTGATGTTAAAAAGTCCGCCTACTTTTCCTTCTTCAATCGCTTTTGCTGTATTTGAACTTTTGGCTTGACCTGTAGTAATATCTCCCGAAACAGGCAGGTTTAGTTGGCCTATTTTTTCTTCAAGAGTCATTTTTGCTAATAACTCGTTTATAAATTGTTCTTTGGGAGCAATAGTTTTTGAAGTAGCTTGCCTCTTTTGAGCACAACTTATAAAAATACTAAAAAGAAAAAGGGGAAATATGTATTGTATTCTAAAATTCATTCTGTTTGTTTTAATGGGTTTGTTTTTGTTTGAGCATCCATTCGTAAATTGCTTTATCATCATATACTCGTGTCCAACTATCGTGATTGGCATCATCAAAAATGGTCAATTCAATATCAACACTGCATTTTTTTAATTTTTTATATATTTCGATAGAGTAATTTACCTCTACTACATCATCTAACAAACCGTGAAAAATTCTTGTAGGGATGTTTTTTATTTTGCAATTTTCAAGCATTGGGACTCTATCAACAAAACCAGCAATAGGCACTAAAGCGGCAAACATATCTGGATGAGCAAAGGCTAAATTCCATGCTCCCCATGCTCCCATACTAAGTCCTGTTAGGTAGATCCTTGAGGTATCGATATTGTTTTCTTTGATAACCGTCTGTATTAACTGATATAGCGATTCTGATTCCCAATACACATCTTGTGGACATTGTGGTGCTAACACAAATGCCTCTAAATCATTATTTTTTAAATATTTAAATGGACCGTGTACTTTCACTTTCTCTAAATCAGCTCCTTTTTCTCCAGAACCGTGCAGAAAAATAATCAAAGGTTTCTTTTCTTTACTTTTTGGTTTATGCAATAGGTATTCATAAGTTCTATTTTCACAAATTTCAGTTGAAAACTTCTTTTCTACAACCTGTGCATTACTAATGGTGATACCAACACATAAAAAAACTAATCTAATTATATTTCTCATATTAAAAACCATGTTGGGTAGATGAAAAACCTAATGTTTGCAAACCTGCTTGTACTTCTGGAGCTTGCATGAAAAGATTCCAAAGCAATCCTGTTCTGTGATTTTCTATCATGGGAGCAATTGTTCCTTGATCTATTGCCAAATATCTTTGGGTTACCCAATTGTATTGTGGTGAAAAGGCATCATATGGTCCTGCAATTCCAACATATTGACTCTTTTTTTCGTCATATAAGTAACGTAAAAAGCGCATGGCTGCATCTGGTTTGTATGGAAACGAAGATAAGGCTGCTGTTGGTGTAATTACCCCTTTATCGTTATTGGGTTGATGAGCTGTATATCCTGTTGTTCCATCAGAATTTCTAGTATAACTTGCTGTTAGACCCCAACATTTATCACTATAGCCGTTCCAATTTTGAGGATTGGCTACACAATAATTATACATGATGTCTGTATGGTTTTTATTTAAATTCCAATAATTAGCATATTGATCAGTTAATCCTCTAGGGTCTAAACCTAAATGAGAATAGTGAGCCCAAAACATAGGTCCAACATTTCCACTTGCCCCATTGTGGTTGAAAATCAACGGAATATTGTATTTGGTTCCAGAAGTTACAATAGCTCCATTTCTAGCCCAACCTTGATGATAAGCCGCTGCTGGAATAGTATGTGTTGGTGAAGCTGCTGCCATAACATAAGTAATCAGGCATTCGTTGTAACCTTCTAGTTTAAAATTCATTTGCCAGCCGTAATTGGGAGACCAATGCCAGTATAATGCATTTTCACCTTTGGTGTACCAATCCCATTCCACTCCTTTCCATAAATCATCTGCCTTTTGTGCTAGGGCTTGCTCAGCTGGTGAACCGTTTTTAAAATATTCACGAATACAAATGAAGGCCTGACATAAAAAAGAAGTTTCGACTAAGTCACCTCCATTATCTTGCGTTCCAAAAGGAATGACATTTCCGTTTGTTCCGTTAATCCAATGCGACCATGCACCGTGGAATCTATCTGCATTTTCTAAGAAATTTAGAGCTGTTTGCAATCGTGCTACTGCCTCACTTCTTGGCACAAAACCACGCTCCACACCAACGATAATGGTCATAAGTCCAAAAGCTGAACCACCAGTTGTTACAATATTTGCATCAAAATTAGGATCTTCAACTATGTAACGTTCTCTAGCTAATTTGGCATTTGGATGTGCGTAGTCCCAAAAGTATTTAAAAGCATCTTTTTGGACTTGGGTCATTAGTTCGTCGTCGGTTAATACAACTGCAGGTTGAGTTGGCAATGGAGTTCCCTCTGAATTTGGACCTGAATCATTATCTGTACAGGCTATTGCTGATATTAAAAATAGTAAATAAAAATTTATATGGTTTATTAATTTCATAATCATTGAGGCTTTTCAATTTTTGTAAATGGATTTATCTACCATCTTTTTCTAAAAGGTATAATGAACGTACATCTGTATCTGAAAGTGCTTTGTTATACATTCTAAACTCATCAATCATTCCTGTGTAAGGTAACATCCATCCATCAGGAGCATTCCATGGACTACCTAAGTGCTGTTGGAAACCTCCTAAAATAAAACCTTGTACATTAGAATTTGACAAGGCTCCCAATGGAACACCATCTACATTAGGATCTGAAGTATATCGGTTTGACAATCCTTCCGGTAGAACTAATTTCGTTCCATCAACGTATATATTGTATTTTGATGTTTCTGCATTGTAAGACCAAACTAAATGTTTCCATTCTCCATACATTCCAATCAGACGGTTATCATTAGTGTGTTCAATCCATTGACCAGACCATGGAATAGCTGGTGTAACATCTTTTTGAAGGTGAACTTTTAATAACATCTTATCTTCTGTTGTCCCTTCAATTAGTACAAAAATATTTCCCCAAAAGTCAGTAGTCTTTGGAAGCATAAATAAGCATTGAGCACCACCAGTATGTTGAGTTGTTTTTATCCACATCGCAGAAGTTATACTTCCAAGTCCTGAAATTGAATTAGCGACTGAAGAGTAGGACGCAAAACCAGAAGTTGAACCTTTATATGCATTTCCTTTTACACCTGTTTCATAGGATACATTGGTTCCTACACCTCCTATTAATCCGCCTTTTGAATCATCTACATTACCTTCGAAACTCATCTTAGCTACTAAATTATCTGTTGCTATTTCATCTGAGTTTGAATAACCTCCAATGGGTTCATATGGAATTGGTTCATTACTATCTAAGTCTTCATCACAACTAATTGTTAAAAAGCACAAAAATAAACCCGCCAAGAATGTTATTTTTTTATAGTTATTTTTCATAATTTTTAAATTAAAAGTAAGACTACTTCAAGACTATTCTTCTTGAAGTAGTTTTAATATGTTATTAATAATTTGGATTTTGAGTAGATAAACCATTAGCTTCATTAATGAAACGTTGTGGCAAAGGAAATACTTCATGTTTGCCAATGACAAACTGTTTACCATGAATAGCAAAGGCTTGTTGAGCCTGACCCGTTCTAACCAAATCGAAATAACGATCGTGTTCAAAAGCTAATTCTACTCTTCTTTCTTTCCAAATAGCTAGTCTTAAATCTGTCTGAGATAATGCTGGAGTATCTCCTAAGTTTGCTCTATTTCTAACTTTATTTAATTCAATAACTGCGTTTCCTGTATTTCCTAATTCATTGTAAGCTTCTGCTCTCATCAATAATACCTCAGCATATCTTAAGTAACGTATATTAACATTTGTTTCCCAATCGCCAGAATTAACAGAAGAATAAGCTTTAAAATTATACATTGGATTTTCTACAGTTGTTGGAACTACTCTTCCATCATAAAGAGTAGTACCTGCAAAAATAATTGTAGCATCTCTTCTAACATCACCAGTTTCGTATGCGTTCAACAAACTTTGTGAAGGTGTGTTAAAACCCCAGCCCCAACCTCCAGCACCACGGGCACCTTGGGTTGCTGAATATCCTTGAATTCCTTTAGCAGGATTACCACCAAAACCTTGAATCTCAAAAATTGATTCCTGATTGTTTTCTCCAGAAGTTTTGAAAATTTCAGCATAATCAGGTGTGAGTGAGTAACCTGACAATTGATTAGTATATTCTAAAACTTTATCCCATTTATTTTGATATAATGATACTTTAGCCATCAACGTTAATGCCGCACCCTTTGAAGCTCTAGCTATCTCAGCGGAAGGATAAGAACTCTTCTCTGGTAAAATTGCTATTGCATCTGTCAAATCTTGCTCAATAAAAGCATAGATTTCTTGTTTTGATTTTCTAGTCAATTGCATTACTCTATCTTCCTCAGAAGATGGGTTAGGTATTTTATCAACTAATGGAACTCCTCCATATATTCTGACCAAATTAAAATACATTACAGCTCTCAGAAACTTTGCTTCTGCCATTAACCTGTTTCTCAATCCTTCATTAGCTTGATCTAGCTGAGGAATGTAAAAAAGAGCTTGATTACACCTATTAATACCTTCATATTGAGCTCTGAAAACTTCTTCAACAGATATGCTAGATGAATTGTGCGTTAGATTATCTAATAAATCTTTATCGGTTCCTGTATCACCTGGAGAAGAGCCTTTGTCAGCATCATCAGATGCAATACTGGTAATACCATTCCAAGAAAACGAACTCATGTTCCATTCTAAAAATTTTGAATAAATTGAAGTAACAAAACTTTTTGCTCCTTCATCGTTGTTCAGTAAACTTAAGTCAGCTGTTGAAATAGACTCTGTTTGAGCTACCTCTAAATATTCATCGTCACAACTTATTAAATAAATTGAGGATAGAATAAAAATAAAATAAAATATCTTTTTCATAGTTTAAAATTTTAAGTTAACACCAAATACAAATGACTTAACTGTAGGATATGCATCAATTTCAATGCCTTGAGATCCATATGGATTTCCATCATTATTTAATTCTGGAGAGAATCCTGAAAACTTCTGAAAAATAAATGGATTAATTGCATTTGCATAAACTCTAATAGATGAAATATTTTCAGAAACCTTTGGAAAAGTATAACCTAATGTTATGTTATTAATTCTAAAAAAATCTCCCGATTCTAAATAATAAGTTGAAGCTACTGGTACTGAATTAAAAGGAGCTGGATTTGAAGCAGAAGTATTGTTAGGAGTCCAGAAATCTGTAGCTATATCGTATTCAATATTTTCCCCTGAAAAACGTTGAGCTTTTTTACCATTATACACTTTACTACCACTTGTTCCATAGCCATCAACAGAGAAATCAATATTTTTATAATTTACACCTAGTGAAATTCCATACACTGATTTTGGTATAACTGAACCAACAAATTTTCTATCATCAACAGTTAACTGATCTTCAGAAACAATATCACCATCAGCATTAAAAAACTGCATTTGACCTGCTTCATCAAGACCAGCATATTCCCACATAAAGAAACTACCTAATGGTTGACCCACAGCTTCAAAAGATAATAGTTTTGTGTATTGACCATTGCCAAGTCCACCACCTTGAGAAAATGAAACATTTGGATTTGAGATACTTTCAAGATTATTTTTATTACTTGATATATTTCCACCAATCCAATATGAAAAATTATCTCCGATTTTATCGTCCCAACGCAAAGAGAACTCAACTCCTTTGTTAGTAACTTCTCCAACATGACCCGGTGAGGATTGAGATGTTCCAGCTGTTAAATAAGAATCAACAAACAATATAAGGTTTTTAGTTCTTTTGTCATAAACATCAAAAGTTCCCTTCAACTTGTTATTCAATAATGTGAAATCTATACCTGCTGAAGCTTCTTCTGTTATTTCCCATGATAAACTAGGATCTACTTGAGAATTAATTGTATTTCCTGAATAAATAATTGAACCTCCTAATGTGGAATTTAAATTTGAAGTAAAAGCTTGTCTATTAAGAGGTACATTTTGATTACCTAGTCTTCCCCAACCACCTCGCAATTTTATGAAGTTTATAAAATCTGAATTATTTAAAAATGACTCATTGGTAATGATCCAACCTAAACCAAATGAAGGAAAATTACCCCAACGATAGTCTTTTTGGTATTGAGATGTACCATCTCGTCTTAAAGTAGCTGTGATTAAATACCTATCCATCAACTTATATTGAGCTCTACCAAAATAAGATAGTAATCTTCTCTCATTAGTTACTGTATTATTAATTACATCACTTAAATTAGAAGTAGCAAAATTTAAAGCCCAGTAATTTGAATTTGAAGGTACATTTCTTCTAGACGCTGAAAAAAACTCTTGTGAACCTGCTATATTGGTTTCAGTTCCAAGGGTCACTTCTAAATCGTGCTTCTCTGCAAGTACTTTATTGTAAGTTATAAAGTTTGATAAATTCCAATTAAAAAAGCTACTTCTTGATTTTGTTAGCAGATTTATTGGTGAATTAGGATCATATTCTTCCTCTGTTCTAGTTGGGTCTTGTGAAAGCCAAATGTTTCGTGAATCTTGAAAATTATAATTCTTCCAATTATTATATTCTGCTGAAAATTGTGAAGTAAATTTAAATGCGTCTGTAATTTTATAATTCAACGTTAATCCACCTTGCAAATTAAAATTATTTTGCTCCTCATTGAAAAAATTCAATTGAGCTACAGGATTGCCTACGTTATTAAATGACGAACCTGTTTCTGATGCAAAACCATTCTCTCCTACAAAGGGAACACCATATTTTCCACTTGCAAAATAAACTGGAACAATTGGAGATTGCTTGTATGCATTGGTAAAAGCTGACAAAGGTTTTGGATTAGACTCAGTAATACCCATATTTATTGATTGAACTATAGATAACTTGTCAGATATTTTGATTTCATTATTGTTTCTCAATGTAATACGCTTATAATCTAAATCATTAAGTATTGCTTTCTCATCGTACAAACCTGCACTAAAAAAATACTTTACGGTATTTGAAGAACCTCCCACTGAAATATTGTTTTGACTGTAAACACCTGTTCTGGTTATTTCATCAAACCAATTGGTATTAATTGCTTGATCTTGAGAAAAAGTTGTGGTTCCTAAAGCTATATTTGAATAGCGTGAAAACTTATTGCTTCCTGCCATTTTTACTCTCTCTAGTGGTGTTCTAAAACCAATAAAACCATCATATTCAACAGTCATTTTATCTGAATCGCCCTTTTTTGTAGTTATTATGATAACTCCATTTGCTCCTCTATTACCATAAATGGCAAGAGCTGAAGCATCTTTTAAAACATCATACGTTACAATGTCATTTGAATTTATATTATTGATGTTATCAACTGGTAATCCATCAACTATATATAGTGGATTTCTTCCTCCTAAAGCAGTTCCTAAACCTCTGATTACAACTGATGGAGAACTCCCTGGAACATCACTACTTGTGATTTGTACACCAGCTGCTTTTCCTTGGATAGCTTGCGATGCATTTAGAACTTTTCGATTGTTAACTTCTTCACCTGTAAGAGAAACTGTTGAAGCAGTATTATCTATTTTTTTTCTAGTTCCATACCCAATCACCACAACATCATCTAATTCGTTGATAGCTACTTTCATAACTACACTCATGTCGGAAGAAGCACTTATTGTTAAATCTCCAAAACCAACCATAGTAAACTTTAAAGTTTCACCTTGTTGGGCTTGAATTGAAAAGTTTCCATCAAAATCTGTGGAAGCGTACTTTTGCGATTGCAATGCTTGAATAGTTACACCTATTAAAGGCTCACCAGATTCATCAACTACTTTACCTTTTATTTCTTGAGAGAAAGAAACAATTGGAATAAAGAGTAATGAAAAAAATAATAAAATTTGTTTCATGTGTTAATTGTTGTTTATGTTAGTTCAGTAAATGTACAACTACAACGTTGTAATTTCAACAAATAAACCTACTACAATACTACATCAAAAATATAGTATAAGTATTTAATAAATTGATTACTAATTGTTTAATTTTTATTATACAATAAATCAATACAACAATAATTACCTGTTATGATGTATAAATGATGTGTTTGATAAATTTAAATAAAATGTAGTTTTTTTAAACATTTAAAAATAAAAAATACAAAATTACAGATTATTCATAAAAAGATTAAGGTTGGTAGAGGAATCTAAATCTAGTTTTTTACGCAACCTGTAGCGGTGCAACTCCACTCCTCTATAACTTATATTCATCAATGGAGCAATCTCTTTGGAGGATAGATTCATCTTTAAGTAGATACAGAGTTTTATATCTTTTGAAGTTAGGTTTTGATAGTTATGGGATAACTTTTTTACAAAATCTTCATTACTTTTCAATAAATTATTTTCAAAAGACTTCCATTCGTTTTTATTGATGGAGTTTATTTTTATGGCTTTACTTATTTTTGATTTTAATGATACTGCTGAAGTTTCAGACTCTAAAATTTTCTTTATGCTATCTATGAGTTCTGTCTGCTTAACAATAGATAGTGATTTTCCAGCAAGCTCATTAGCTTTCAACTGAACTTGATTTTCCAGCATATGTTTTTCATACTCTTGAAGGTTTAATTTGTTTTGTGCTTCAATCTCCAATCGTACGATTTCATTTTTATGACGCAACTCTTCTTCTTTAAGGGCTATTTTTTGATTGTACTTAATTTTATTCCATTTGTAATAAATGTAGAGTATCAATCCTATTAGAATGGTATAAACTAATTTCATCCAATCTGACGAATACCAGGGATTTTTAACAGTTAGTTCGAACTGATTGATTTCTTTATATTGCCCGTCATCAATAGTAAATATTTTTATAACATGATTGCCACTTGGTAAGTTCTTAAGTTCTATTATTCCTTTGCCTAAATCTTTGCGTTGTTCATCGTTAATGCTATAAAATAATGTGGCTTTTTTACTGCCAAAATATTCAGATATCACATAGAGTACTAGTTCTTCTTTAAAATCAATTGATGAGGCATTTTCAATGTATCTGTTTTGGGAATCATATGCTTCAATCTTAATATTTTGTTTATAAAACTTGTGCTTTATTGAGTCAATCTGAAGAAAACCATCATCCATATTAACTAAATATTTTCCGTCAAGATAAAAAACACTTGTTTCGTTATTGATTAATTTACCTTTGTAGTATTCAAGTGGAATAGGTTTCCAAATAAAGTTATTTTTGAACTGATTGATTACGTATAAAACACCTTCTTTATTTACCATAAAAGAAGAATCATCTATGGGAATAATTTCTTGAATATCTTTAAAATTAGCAGAAAATACTTGATGAATGGCTAGTTTGTCGTTGACTGCATCTAAAAAATACCACTTGTTATCAATGTAAAATAATTCTGTTTGTTTGTATTTAAATAATTTTACGCCATAGTCATTTTTAATATTGTTCTTTTCGGTTAAATTAACTAAGTCTTTAAAATTATCTTTTGCGTCTATTTCTAATTTATACAAGCCTCTATATCCATCTGTATAAATGAAAGTTGTTGCATTGAGTTGGACAAAATCCTTTATAGGTTTCATTTTGTCGTTTAACTTTTTATATTTTGAAAAGTCACTGTTGTCAATTTTATAGAGTCCAATATAATTGGATTGAAGCAAATTATTTGAGTACACATCTTTTTCTAAACGCCAACCTCCTACTAAATCGCTTATTTTTCTATAATTTAACTTCTCTGAATATTCAAAAGTGCCTTCATTGTGACCAATTACATATGTATTCCCAAGTTGAGTGATGTTCCATACTTGTCCTTGCGAATCTGGTATGAGTTCAAAATAGTCATTTCCTACTTTAAAAACTCCATGATTGGTTCCTAAAAGATAGCCGTTTTGATGTTTTGCAATACTGTACACCGTTCCTAATTGACCTGAATTATCGGAAAAAACTTTATACGGCGAATTTTGAACTACATAAGAAATTCCATTGTCTAAACCCAACCAAAAATTCTTTTCTTTATCCACAAATATGCTTAAAACTGAATTGTTTCTCAACACATTGGATCGGTTGATGTTATAGTATTGATTGGTATCTAAATTGATGACATACAAACCATTAAATGCGGTTCCGATAAGCATTTTATTTTCAAAAATCTTTGAAGAAATAATGATTTGTGATTTCAATTGATTGTTAATCGGGTTTTCCCAAATACTCAAGGGTACATTTGGTTTTTTGAGAAATACGCCATTTTTTTGTGTAAAGAAATAGTATTGTCCTTTATACTTCTCAATGCCATAAATGATATTTTTATCAATTATGGAATAATCATCTACTTTAACAAATGCATCCTTTTGTAATTGATAAATTCCTTGTCGCACTGTTGCGGCATAAATAATGTTATCCACCACATAGCAATATGAAATTTGATAGGGAAATTTTTTCTGGGTAACATTTTTCCCATCAAAGATGAAAAGTTCATTGAACGATTGAAAATAAATCTTGGCATCAACTTCAAAAATTTTCCAGATTTCTTCACTTTTTGAATTGTTTTCAAATAAATTCTTAGAGGCAGAAATGGAGGTGTAAATCATTTTTCCATTTGTCCTTTTCCAGTAGCCAAATTCATTATATGAACCTGTGTATATTTTATTTCTACTAGCAAAAACAGAACGAATGATTGATTTGTTAGGCAAAGTATATTTTTCCCACTTTACGCCATCAAAGCGTTGCAGAAAGCTATTATTGGCAAAATACATAGCATTATCATCTCCTTGGGTTACATTCCAAATCTGATTGTCTCCTGTGTAATCTTGCTTGGAATAATTATCTACAAAAGGAAGAATTTCTTGCGTAAATGCATTTAGGGAACAAAAACAAAACAGTATGTATATATATTTTTTCAAAATGCTCTTATAAAGTCATCAAATTTAAAAAACTAAGTTAAAAATTACTGGGTTTTTCAATTTAAAATTTACTTTTGCTAAAATTTTGTACAATGAAGAAAATATTTGTCTTGTTATCATTTGTTCTTATCTTCAATTCTTGTGATGATGGTGATATTACATTGGAGTCATTTAATTTTTCGAATCAACAGATTCAGAAATGTCCTGATGGTAAAACTTTCCTTTATAAAATTAATAATGATGAATTGTTATTATTTGACATTACTGCTGATTTCTATACTTATGATATCACTGAAACTGAATTTCCTTATACCAAATCTTATCCTATTTCAGGAACAACAGCCGTAATTTATAGATTGTACAACGACACTGCTTCAAATGTTACCATTTGCAGTACAATTGCACCGGCAACTCCTGTTGTAACAAACGAATGGGTAGCTACTGGTGGCACAATAGAAGTAACCACAACTCAACGATTTGAAGCTGATGGAACAACTTTAGCAGGATATACGCATTCATTTACTTTGAAGAATGTCAATTTTGCCAGTACAAACAACGCTTTTAGTTTTCAAGAATATTTCTTTGGCAATTATCAAAGTGGCTTGTAACTGATTTTACTTTTTTTGTAGAAAATAAACCTCTGTTGCTCCTTGTCCATATTTTTGGTAATTGGCTTCTTGAATGGATATGTTCTCATATCGTTTCAATAAAAATTCCAATTCTGTTTTTAGGACTCCTTCGCCTACACCATGAATTAAAACCAATTTTGGAATTCGGTTTCTAATGGCAAAATCCATTTGTCGTTTTGCAGTATCTAATTGAATGGTTAGTATGTCATAATTGTTTAATCCTTTTCTTGAAGGAACTAATTTTTCTATATGTAAATCCACTTCTAAAGCAAAAACTTCTCTGTTAGATTTCTTCTCCTTAGTGAAACTTCGCTTCTTTTCTTCTTGTTTTTCTGTTTTTACTTTACTTATAGCTTCATGAGAAATAAATCCTTTTAATTCATTGGAAATGTTATTTTTAACTAATTCGTTGACAAAATAAGTCATCGAAAATCCATCAGTGGTTTCTATAGTGATTTGATTCGCATTTATGCCAATTACAATACCGTCAATAGCATCGTCTAAAACTGAAACCTTATCGCCTATTTGAAAAATATCCATGCTAGTTCTGTTAAAATTAAATGTAGATATCAAAAATAAAAAAAGATTCAACGAATAACCTAAATTTCCATTTTTATTTGTAAAATTGTAATACGATATAAAAACAGTTTATGGAAGAATACATGCTCCCTTGTATGAATAAATCAATTTTTGGAGTTGATTGTATGGGTTGTGGAATGCAACGATCACTTCTACTTTTGTCTAAAGGCGAATTTATGGAAGCTTTTAAAATGTTTCCTGCACTATATACCACTATTCTTTTTTTCTTGGTCGTGATACTTCATTTCATGGATAAATCTAGAAATTATCTAAAATTAATTGTTAGCTTAGCCATTATTAACGCTCTTGTTCTAGTAATAGCATACGCATATAAAATGCGTTTTTTATATTAACCAATTCTAACTAAAAATTAAAAAATTATGCAAAATCAAAAATTACCCAATGCTACAGGTGTTTTAGTCTTAGGAATACTTTCTATTTTATTTTGTTGGTGCTATGGTATTATTGGAATAATTCTCTCCGCAATTGCTCTCGTATTGGCCAACAAAGACATGGCTTTATACAGAGCTGAACCTCAAAATTACTCCAACTACGGAAATCTCAATGCTGGAAAAATATTGGCCATTATTGGTTTAATTTTAAGTATTATAACGCTTATTTATATGGTTTGGGTTATCAGTTATATAGGACTAGAAAACATGAGTGATCCTGAAAAGGTACAAGATATCCTTAGAGATATACAAAGAGGATAATACATATAAAAAAGGCTTTCAAAAATGAAAGCCTTTTTTATATGTTGATTTTGAATATTATTTCTCAAACTCCTTTAAAGTTTTGATAATAATTGAAACACAATCCAACAGTTCCTCTTCTGTCATTACTAATGGTGGTGCAAAACGTATGATGTTTCCATGAGTTGGTTTAGCTAATAAACCATTTTCTGCTAATTTCATACAAATGTTCCAAGCTGTATCACTTTCTTCTGTATCATTGATTACAATGGCGTTTAACAACCCTTTTCCTCTAACTAAAGTTACAATCGAGCTAGAAGCTATATATTCATTAAGTTTGTTTCTGAATATTTCTCCTAACTTTCTAGCATTTTGAACTAACTTCTCCTCTTTAACCACCTCTAAAGCTGCAATTGCTACTGCTGCTGCTACTGGATTTCCACCAAATGTTGAACCGTGCTGTCCGGGTTTAATGACATTCATTATTGCATCATTAGCTAAAACGGCTGAAACTGGATAAGCTCCACCAGACAATGCTTTCCCGAGAATTAAGATATCTGGTTGTATGTAGGTTGCTTGTTTTTCACATGAATTTTCACAAGTACAATTGCCACAAACGGCTAAAATTGAACCCGTACGAGCAATGCCAGTTTGCACTTCGTCAGCAATGAATAAAACGTTATTGTCTTTACAAAGTTTTTGAGCTTTAGCTAAATAATCTTCACTAGGCACATAAACACCTGCTTCTCCTTGAATAGGTTCAACTAGGAAACCCGCAATGTTTTTTGATGATTTTATGGCTTGTTCCAAAGCATCCAAGTCATCATAAGGAATTTTGATAAACCCTTCTGTGTAAGGTCCGAAATTTTTTCTTGCGTTTTCATCGTTAGAAAATGAAATAATAGTCGTAGTTCTTCCGTGGAAATTGTTTTCACAAACTATGATTTGAGCTTCTTTTTCAGGAACCCCTTTTTTCTCATAGGCCCATTTTCTACAGATTTTAATAGCTGTTTCTACAGCTTCAGCACCTGTATTCATCGGCAAAACCTTATCGAAACCAAAATATTTTGTAATGTATTCTTCGTAAACACCTAATTTATCATTGTAAAAAGCACGCGATGTTAAGGTTAAGGTTTGGGCTTGTTCCATCATTGCCCCAATAATTGCAGGATGACAATGTCCTTGGTTAACCGCAGAATAAGCCGATAGAAAATCATAATATTTTTTACCTTCAACATCCCAAACATGTACTCCTTTTCCTTTGGCTAAAACCACTGGAAGTGGATGGTAATTGTGTGCACCGTATTGATCCTCTAAAGCAATGGCATGACTAGCTGCCTTTTTTTCTAAAACTGACATAAATGAATTTTTATTCCCAAACTCGTTATGGGTTATTTAAAATTAACCTATTTGTGCAATAGGCAAGATTCCTTCTTCTGGAGAGAAATCATCCATAGATTACAAATGTAAGAAAAAGAAATTCCAAAAAGAAAAATCCAAATTCCAATTTTTTAAAATCTAAAAGCAGTACGAGATTTTAAAAAGCATTACAAATAAAAAATCCTCTATCATTAATAAAGGATTCTCATTGGTTTTTATATAATTACTTCCTTATATCAAAGTAGCACTTGAAGTAATTGCTGTGTTAAAAAGTTTTGAAATGGGACAATTCTTTTCAGCTTTTGTTACTAATTCTTGAAATTTATCATCTGAGATGTCAGCAATTTTTGCTGCTACTATTAAATGAGAACCAATAATTGAACCGTCCACTAAATTGATTTCACATTTGGTTTGAATACTATCTATTGCAAAACCTTCTTCTCCAATAAAAGCAGATAGTTGCATCGTAAAACAGCCTGCATGAGCTGCAGCTACTAATTCTTCTGGATTAGTTCCTTTTCCTTCTTCAAAACGGGTTTTAAACGAATATTGGGCATTATCTAAAACGGTACTCTGTGTGGATATTTTGCCATTTCCTGATTTTAAATCTCCATTCCAAACCGCTGTTGCATTTCTTTTCATGTTTAGTATTTTTTTGGGTTATTTCATAAAAGTAATGAAAAAACAGCTAAAAGACCTCTTAAAAAAGGAGAAATAACTCACTTTTAAACAAAGTTTAACTTTTAAGAAACACCTACAATAGCTTTCTAAAACATTTCTAACAGTTTGTTAACAGTATTCCAATTTCGTACAGTTGCCGTTACATTTAATTTTTTTTCGATGTATTTTTGAGTCAGTTTAGTGCTACCTGCTCCTGTTTCTAGTTTCATGTAGATTCTATTACCATCAATAAAAGCTTCATCTGGTTTGAATTGACTTATTTTTAAATCATTTAGAGCGTTATTATTGAGTTCTTTTGAGATAAATGCTACATATAGCTTTTTAGTATCTACCTTTTTATCCTTGAAAAACGGATTATTAGTCAAGCATTTTTCTAAGTCAGATTTACTGATTACTATTACTGGAACATCAAAACCCAGTTGTTTGAAGATTTCGTGTTTGATGGCAAAACCTATACTATTTGGGTTCTCTTCTGTAGTTTCTAAGAATACATTTCCTGATTGAATATAAGTTTCAATATTTTGATAGCCAAGAGTTTCAAGCAGACTTTTTAAAGTATCCATTTTAATCATGTTGTGACCGGATACGTTGATGCCTCTTAGTAGTGCTAGGTGTTTTGTCATGCTTCCAAAATTACCGATATATCATCCCTAACGGGATTTTTGTTAATGAATTTTTCTTTGTAAATATAAGTATTTCGTTTTTATGTGTTTTAAAAAATCTAGGGATATATATAGGTTCTTTTACTCGGGTTCTTTGAAAATATAGCGTTTATCATATTCAATATCAAAAGCTTTTAGATACTTTATGTATTCTTCTATAAAAGATTCTTTTTTATGATGTTCTTCTTGGCGTTTTATGTAATTAATTACGTTTTGAACATGTGATTTGGAATAAGAAAACGCTCCATATCCTTCTTGCCACTCAAATTTTACTTTTAGAAACTTTTCATCATTAATCCATTTGGAGGAACTTGCTTTTACATCTTGCATTAAATCGGAAATAGATTGTGTGGGTCTCATTCCTATAAAAACATGAACATGATCCTCTACTCCATTTATAGCTAACATCTTATGACCATAACTTTGTACAATACCTGTTATGTATTGATATAACTCGTCTTTAAAAGATTTTTCAATCAAAGCTTTTCTATATTTGACTACGAAAACAAATTGAATGTGAATTTGAGTGTAGGTGTTGGGCAAATTTTTGATTTTTACTCGTTGTCTAAAATAATATAAAAATATATCTTTTCTAGATTTAATTAATTTGTAAAACATAAAAAATCCCAACTTCATAAAAATTGGGATTCGCAATTCATAATTGTTAATTCGTAATTAACTATACATTTTCGCTCTTTGTTCCTTAATTTTTGGATCGTCTAAATACTCATCAAAAGTCATGTATCTGTCTATAACTCCTTTTGGGGTGATTTCGAAAATTCGGTTTCCAACAGTTTGTGCGAATTCGTGGTCATGTGTGGTGAACAAAACTGAACCTTTAAAGTTTTTCAAGGAATTATTGAACGCTGTGATAGATTCCAAATCCAAGTGATTGGTTGGTTCGTCTAACATCAATACATTGGCACGCATCATCATCATTCTTGATAGCATACAACGCACTTTTTCTCCACCAGAAAGCACATTACATTTTTTTAATGCTTCTTCTCCAGAAAAAATCATTTTTCCTAAGAAACCTCTAATGTAAACTTCGTCTCGTTCTTCTTCTGTTTTGGCCCATTGGCGTAACCAATCTACAAGATTTAGGTCTTTGTTTTCAAAAAACTCATGGTTATCAGCTGGTAAATAAGATTGCGTAGTAGTAATTCCCCAATCAAATTCCCCTGAATCTGGTTTTTGATTACCATTTAGGATTTCATAAAAAGCTGTTGTGGCTCTAGAATCTTTAGAAAAAACGACTACTTTATCGCCTTTTGCCATATTTAAATGCACATCTTTGAACAAAACTTCTCCATCGATAGAAGCACTCAAATTTTGCACATTTAAGATTTGGTCACCCGCTTCACGTTCTGTATCAAAAATAATCGCTGGATATCTTCTACTTGACGGTTTAATTTCGTCTAAGTTCAATTTATCAATCATTTTTTTACGAGAAGTAGCTTGTTTTGATTTGGCTACGTTGGCACTAAAACGACGGATAAATTCTTCTAATTCAGCTTTCTTTTCTTCCGCTTTTCTGTTTTGTTGGGCTTTTTGCTTAGCCGCTAACTGACTACTTTCATACCAAAACGTATAGTTTCCAGAAAAATGATTAATCTTTCCAAAATCAATATCCGAAATATGGGTACAAACCGCATCTAAAAAGTGTCTGTCGTGAGAAACTACCAAAACTGTATTTTCATAATTGGCTAAGAAATTCTCTAACCAACCTATAGTTTCAAAATCCAAATCGTTGGTAGGCTCATCCATAATCAACACGTCTGGATTTCCAAAAAGAGCTTGTGCCAAAAGGACACGAACCTTTAATTTTCCTTCCATTTCACTCATCAATGTATAGTGATAATCTGCTGATATTCCTAAATTAGAAAGCATGGCACCTGCATCAGATTCAGCATTCCAACCGTCCATTTCGTCAAATTGCATTTGCAACTCACCTATTCTATTGGCATTTTCTTCGTTATAATCTAAATATAAAGCATCCATTTCAGCTTTAATTTTGTGCAGGACTTTGTTTCCCATCAAAACGGTTTCCAAAACCGTATGTTCGTCAAACATATTGTGGTTTTGATTTAAAACCGACATACGTTTGCCTGGCTCTAAAATTACTCGTCCTGAAGTAGGATCCATTTCTCCAGCAATAATCTTCATGAAAGTAGATTTTCCTGCTCCATTAGCACCAATGATTCCATAGCAATTGCCTTGGGTAAATGTGGTGTTTACTTCATCAAATAATACGCGTTTACCAAACTGAACTGATAAATTAGAAACTGTTAACATGCTTAATATTTTTTTGCAAAAGTAGTAAATTGTGATTACTTTTCGGTGCTAAATTTCCAGTTTTTTAAGGCCTTATTTAGAATAAAAATAGGTTTAATTTAACGATGCTTTAACAAAGGCTTTAGATTGTAACCTATAAATTTGTTTTCGAATTTACATAGCATGATAAAATATTTACATTTTTTAACTTCTTTGCTTGCTTCAATATCACTAGGTTTTTTTACATCTTGTGATAAAAAGCATAGTGATGAAGATTTTACGGCTTATTTTGGAGGAGAAGTTATTGATCCTCAAAACAATTATGTCTTATTTTTAAAAGATAATGAAGTGGTTGACACCATTTATCTTGACAATAAGAACCGTTTTTTACACAAATTTGACTCACTTGCACCTGGTTTATATACTTTTAAACACCAACCTGAATATCAGTATGTTTATTTTGATAAAAATGATAGTTTAATGGTAATAATCAACTCGAGAGATTTTGATAATTCCATTGTTTTTTGTGGCAGAGGTCATGAAAAAAACAACTATTTGATGGAGATGTATCTTCTTAATGAGAAAGATCGTTCAAACATGTATGATGTCTTTTTTAGAAACTCCAAAGACTTCATCAAAAATATTGATTCAAGTTTTGCTGTAAGAAAAAAAGTCTATGAAAAACACAAGTCTAAACACGAATGGAGCACAAATTTTGATTCTTTGGCTTTGGCCAGTTTAGAATTACCTCATTTTTTCAAAAAAGAAGTTTATCCTTATGCACACAAGTTTATTTCTGGAGAAAATGTAATTGATGATTTGCCTCCAAATTATTACAACCACAGAAAGAGTGTTGATTTTAACAACCCTACTTTTTCCAATTATTATCCTTTTGTAAATTATGTGACTTCTTTATTGAACAATATAACCTTTACAGACAAAAATGGAAATATTGATGAATTTACTCTAGAGAATTCCATAAAAAAACTGAACATTGCAGATACTTTAATCAAAAATCAAAAGATCAAAAACACTGTATTGAATGGTCTTGCTATGCGTTATCTGTTAGAAGACCAAAACATGTACAACAATACTACTTTCATCAAAAGGTATTTAGAGATTTCAACTGACAAGAAGATGCATAGTGAAATCAACAAAATTGCAAAATCTGTTCACAATCTCAGTATAGGGAAAAAATTACCTTCAGAAAGTTTTGTAAATGTAAACAATGAGCCTGTTGATTTGCAACATTTAATTTCTAAAGAAACTGTCATTTTCTTCTTTACAACCAATGCAGATTCTCATTTAAAAGCGGTACACAAAAAAGTTTTTAACTTGAAGGATAAATATCCTAATGTCAATTTTATAGCTATTAACATAGATGATAGTTACGAAGAATGGAAGAAAAAATTAGACGAATTTGACCATAAAAATGTTATTGAAATCCATGCCAATGATTTTGAAAAAATTAAAGAGGATTGGGTCATTAATAAAATTCACCGAACTATTATTTTGAATGGTGATGGTACTATAAAAAATGCTTTCGTCAATTTATTTGATGTTACTTTTGAAAAAAACTTACAATAGATAGAAACTTAATACACAAAAAAGCGATTTTCAAATGAAAATCGCTTTTTTTTTACTTCTTTGTATTTACTATGCTCTATTTATTCCCTTTCTCAAAATCGGCAATAAATTGTGCCAAACCAATATCAGTTAAAGGGTGTTTTAACAATCCTAAAATTGATGACAAAGGACCAGTCATAACATCAGCACCAATCTTAGCACAATTGACAACATGCATGGTGTGACGCACTGAAGCGGCTAATATTTGCGTTTCAAAACCATAATTATCATAAATCTGACGAATTTCATCAATCAAGTTTAACCCATCCGTTGAAACATCATCCAAACGACCTAAAAATGGAGAACAATAAGTTGCTCCTGCTTTTGCTGCTAACAAAGCTTGACCCGCAGAGAAAATTAGAGTAACGTTAGTTTTTACACCTCTATCTGAAAAATATTTACATGCTTTAATTCCTTCCTTAGTCATCGGCAATTTCACTACAATTTGCTCGTGTAAATCTGCTAATTCTTCTCCTTCTTTAATCATTCCTTCATAATCTACAGCATTAACTTCGGCACTAACATCACCATCAACAAGATTACAAATATCCACATAATGCTTCAAAATATTATTCTTACCTGTAATACCTTCTTTTGCCATTAAAGATGGATTTGTAGTTACTCCATCTAAAACGCCCAATTCTTGTGCTTCTTTAATTTGAGCTAAATTAGCTGTGTCAATAAAAAATTTCATGTCTTTCTTTGTTTATTGTTTGTCGTTAATTATTTATAATTTATAGTGATTCATCAACATTCTTTCATACATTTTATCAGGTAAAACTCGTTTCAAAACGATAGAAAATTTTTGTAAAAAAGCTCCAACTTTATAATGTATTCTGGGATTTGGAGTATTGATGATTTTATAGATAGCCTCTGCCATCTGATTGGGATTACTTCCACTATCAACGTGCTCGTTCATTTCTTTTAAAGTATTACCATAAGAAGTCTCATAAGCAGAACCTGCAAGCACTGGTGCATGAAATCGTCCAGCTGCAATATTGGTTGCAAAATCACCTGGAGCTACATTGGTAATATGAATGCCAAAAGACTTCACTTCCATGCGTAAGGCTTCTGTAATTAATTCCAAGGCTCCTTTACTTGAGGAATATATACTTCTATAAGGCAATCCCATGTAACCAGCAATGGAAGTTATATTAATAATTAGTCCTTGTCTTTGTTGACGCATTTGAGGCAATACTGCTTTCATTACTTCAATAGGACCAAATAAATTAGTCTCAAAGTTATTTTTAATCTCTTGAGCTGGAATTTCTTCTAATGGACCTGTGATACCAACACCAGCATTATTGATAACTACATCAATTCTTCCTGTCTTTGATAAAACCTCTGAAATTGCGGATTGAATAGAATTAACATCTCTAACATCAAGTCGAATTAAAGGAAAAATAGAATTCTCAACGGATACTGGATTTCGACTTGTACCGAATACAGCATAATTTTTATGATGAAGAAATTCGCCAATGGCTTTACCAATTCCAGAAGAAGCTCCAGTTATAAAAACAACTTTTTGCATTATGTAGTGTTCAAAATTAGAATTGCAAAGTTAACTAAAAAGTTGGGTGAAATTTAAAAGAACTTTAATTTCAATTTGAAAAAAGCCTTCAATTTTAGGAATGAATTGATTTAAATTAAAAAATCTTCCTAACTGGAAGATTGCAGAAGAGAAATATCTCAATGTAAATGAGAATAAAAATGGCAAGCGACCTACATCGCACCGCTACAACCGCGTACCCTTGCTGCGTTCCCACCCTGGGGGATTCTGCAGGAGCTGGTCGTGTAGGACTTGCCAGTGCAAATATACAATCTTTTTGTATTTTTACAAGGCAATTGTAGATTAAAAAAAACGTTGTATATTCGATTTTTAAAATATATTAATATGTTCAATTATAAGACATTCGCTTTCATAGGTTTAACTGTTCTATCCCTTTCATGTGGTGGTGATAAAAAAAATGCAGAAAATATTTTTTCAATTGATACCTCAGCCATGATGCAAGCATACAATCCTTCACAAAGTATAGATTTGGGTATTAAAAATGAACATAATATGCCTATTGATTCTGTTATTTATTATATGAATGATAAAAATATTGGTAAATCCATCAAAAATGAAAAAATTAAATTCAATTTAGAAAATCAGAAATTAGGTTACACTAAACTTAAAGCTTTGGTTTATGCTGATGGAGAAAATACTGAAGTTGAAACCAATTTTACAATTTATGCTAAAGATGCACCTGAATTATTAAAATATGAGATTATCAACACTTATAATCATGATGGAAGTTCTTATACGCAAGGGTATGAATTTTATAATGATAATTTAATTGAAGGAAGTGGTCAATATGGCAATTCATCTTTGAGAAAAACGGAATATAAAACAGGTAAGGTTGTTGAAAAAATTGATCTTGACAAGAAATATTTTGGAGAAGGAGTTACTATTTTGAATGATAAAATTTATCAATTGACTTGGAATGAGAATACTGCTTTTGTGTATGATGCTAAAACATTTCAAAAGGAAAAGTCAATTCCATATGCTAAAAATATGCCTGGTTGGGGTTTGACGAATGATGGAACCCATTTATACATGAGTGATGGTACGGAAAAAATCTACATTCTAAATCCTGAAACCTTTGCTATTGTAGATTACATAAATGTTTACACAAATGCCAACAAAATTGATTACATCAACGAAATGGAATGGATTGATGGAAAAATTTGGGCCAATATTTATGAAAAAGATATGGTTATAAAAATCAATCCAAAAACGGGTGCGATTGAAAATATTTTGAATTTAAGCGAATTAAAATCTAAAGTCACCAAACCATTACAACAAGGAGAAGTATTAAATGGCATAGCTTACAATCCAAAAACGAAAACTATTTTAGTTACTGGTAAAAATTGGGATAAATCATTTGAGCTAAAAGTACAATAATTTGACTAAAAGGCTTCATATAACTATACCAAAACCTTGTCATGAAAATTGGGAAGCAATGACTCCAGTTGAAAAAGGCAAGTTTTGTAGCTCTTGTCAGAAAAAAGTTTATGACTTAACAACCGCTTCTAACAAAGAGATAATTGAAATTCTTCAAAATGATGTCGTTGCTTGTGGGCGTTTTACTGCATCGCAACTGAATAGAAATTTATATACCAATCAGCAAAAATCATCTTATTGGTTAATTGCTTGTGCAACGCTGTTTGGTTTTATAGGATTAGGAAATCACTCTAGTTATGCTCAAGTAAAAAATGACACAATTAAAGTAGATACTAAAGTTAATACTATCATTAAAGATTCAATAAATCCTAATTTAACTCATAAAATTAAAGGTACAGTTTCTGATGAATTAGGTCCTTTGCCTGGAGCAGCTGTGCATATAAAAGGAAGTCAAGATAATATTTACACAGATTTTGATGGCAATTTTGAAATTAAAAATGCTCGGTTAGGAGACATTATTGTAGTTAATCACGTAAGAAATAAAAATTATGAAGAGTATGAAGAGGTTGTGGGTGTAAGAAATTTTTACAGTATAATTTTAAAACCAAATTATGACGAAAACTTAGTAATAATTACTGGTGGAATTTGTTTCAAAAGAACCTTCTTTGGAAGAATACTCCATAAAATTGGAAATCTTTTTAGATAAAAGTAATTTAATTAAATTATGCAAAAAAGCCTCATTTAAGAGGCTTTTTTATGTTTACATGCTATGGGTAATTATATCTTGCCATTTTTTAGCAATTCTAAATTCTTCACCTAGAACAAAGTTCTTGGCATCTGCCTGAAAGAAAACTAAATTAATTTCCTTGTGATCATTCAAAACTAAATTCAAAACTAATTTATTAATGTCGTGATTGCTTTTTGGTACATTCCCATGTTTATCTAATTGAAGTAAAGAACATTTTTTTACATCTTTGAGGTCAATGACTTCATGCTGCTCAATCTCTCCTGTTTTTCTAAAAAAAACTATTACATCGCCTTTTAATCCTATTCCAGAAGCATTATTCCAGAAATCTGTTTCAGAAAATTTGACATTATGGTCTATCGACAATCCATTTAAAGTATTTAGCAATTGATTTTTTGTCTTTTTAACATTGCTGTTAATGATATAAATTGGACCTAGTATCAATGATAAAAATACAAGTCCAATTATAGTGTTTATGGTATCCATTTTTAATATTTATTTTAAGTTTAGTGTATAATAAAACCACTCAAGTGTAGTAATACTCGAGATTTACCAATAAATACAATAAAATTTACCAAAAATAATGAAACGGAAAAATGATCCTAAGTGAAGTAAAAAATAAGTTTAAAAAATTTTCCTTATCAAAAAAGATTTCAAAACTATTTCTTTGCAATAATTCTATTTGTTCAAAACTAACCAAAACAAAAAAACTTTGGACTTGTTTTCTAGCAACTTCTCTTGAGTTTATATGCGTTTGACTGCGTTTTAAAGAAATAGCTTCTTTTTGTATTCCTTCCGTATGAAATTGAAAGTCATGTTGCTGGAATTGGAATCCAACCTCTGTAAACACGTCATTCGACTTGGCATCAAAAGAAGAAATATCAGCACTACTTAACAGCAAATAACCGAAAGTAAAAACGGTTAGAATAGTAGCGAAATAATTTATAATTTTCTTCAATTGATTATTTTTTACAAAGGTACTTATAAATGAAATTAATTGACTAATTTATTTACAATTTCACGCAAAGGTAGGATAGCTTTTGTATTTTCAATACTGGGACCTGCAACCCAAACCGTTTTATAAGTAGCTTGTGTGGCAGCTTTTTCGGTTGCTTTCATGCCAATATAAAAACGAACCATTTTCACCCATTTTTTAAGACTTTTGTTTCTGTTTAAAACTCGCTCCAACCACGTTTCTTTGGTTCCTATTTTTTGAACATATGGTGTGTTAATTACGGTACAAGGTGTTCCAGAAATTCGTTGGGTCATAACAATATCTTTTGCACCATAATCTACACAAGCTTGCTTATATTCATCAGAAACTCCAGCCTCATCAGAAGCTATAAATGGACTTCCAATTGAAGCTCCAATGGCACCATAAGCCAACATTTTATCTAAATCTGCTTTACTTCCTACTCCACCAGCTGAAATTACTGGTAAAGAGGTATTTTCATTTAATTGTTTAATTAATGTTTCTGGATCTATATTCCCTCTATGTCCTCCTGCTTGATTATTTACTGCAATCAAAGCATCTCCTCCAACACTTTCTACTTTTTTAGCAAAAGACAAATCCGTGACATCACAAAACACTTTAATGCCTACTTTGTGTGCTGCCTTTATGGTTTCTTCAGGACTACCCAATGATGTTATGATAAAATCTACACCTTCTTCGCACAAAACTTTTAGTTGCTCTTTTGCTTTAGGGTTCGATTTATTAACAATCAAGTTATATCCAAAGGAACCTCCTTCAACTTTTGCTGCTTTTAATTCTTTGATAGAAGCTCTTAATTCTTCTAAAGTTCTGTAATTCAAAGCTGGAATACATCCCGCAACTCCACTCTTCATCCCTTCAATTACCATTTTTGTATTGGAAACTAAAAACATTGGAGCAATAATTATAGGATGTTTAATGTTTAATAATGAGGTAAGACTTGCTTTTTGCATTTTCATTTCATTTATAGAATTCAAATATAGTGAAAGTAATTTAATTTAGTATGCGTGCATACTAAATTTTGCTTTAAAAAATGAAAAGTGTTAAATAAATCTAATTATTTACTTAAAAATTTATTTATCTGCTTGCTATAAAATAAATTTGACTCAACTATCTCAAAAAAATTAAATATGATTAAAAAAATCACTTTATTATCCGTTTGTTTCTTATTTTTAGTTAGTGGAACAGCATTAGCTCAAAAGAAGAAAAAAAACAAAAAAGATAAACAAAATACTGAGGTTACTGCCAAGAAACCTGAAGAAAAAAAAGGGCCTAAACCATATAAAACGGTTATTGACTCGACAGCAATTACCCAACTTGGATTAATAGATATACACAAAATAAAAGGCAAGTATCTATTTGAAATTTCTGACTCTTTATTGGGTAAAGAAATAATGACCATAACACGATATTCAAAGACTCCTGCTGGAGGAGGAATTTTTGGTGGAGAAGAAATCAACCGACAAGTCATAAAATTTGAAAAAGGAATAAATGATAATATTCTGCTACGTTCAATTACCTATGTCATTACAACACCTGATGAGGACAAACCCATAACAAAAGCGGTAAAAAATTCAAGTGCTGATCCAATAATTGGGAATTATGAAATCTTAGCTTATAAAAAAGACGCTAATGGGAAAGAAAACGTTGGTTATGTAATCGATATGACTTCTAGTTTTGATGCAGACGTACAAACTTTTTCATTAAGTCCTATAAACAAACAGCTCTTAAAAATTCAAGCTTTTCAAAAAGACAAATCGTTTTTGAGTGATATTAAGACATTTCCAATTAATACTGAAATTAGAAGTGTAAAAACATTTTCTACAGAACCACAAAAAATTTCTAGAACCCCTACCCCACAAATAGGTACAGATCTTCCTGCTGGTTTGGATGCTGGTGTTGTTACTTTAGAACTTAATACTTCTATCCTGCTCTTGCCTGAGAAACCAATGCGTAAAAGGGCTTTTGATAAGCGTGTGGGATATTTTGCCAATGGTTATGATGTCTTTAAAGATGAATCTTTAAAAGCTGAAAAGGAAGTTTTTGCCGTTCGCTGGAGATTGGAACCTAAAAACGAAGAAGATGCGGAAAAATACAAACGAGGTGAATTAATTGAGCCTAAAAAACCTATTGTTTATTACATTGATCCCGCTACACCAGAAATTTGGAGACCTTACATTAAAGCTGGAATAGATGATTGGCAAGTAGCATTTGAACATGCGGGTTGGAAAAATGCTATTCGTGGCGAATATTGGCCAGAAAATGATCCAACCATGAGCCTTGAAGATGCTCGTTTTTCTGTATTAAGATATTTTGCAGCAGATATACAAAATGCATATGGTCCCAATGTTCATGATCCTAGAACTGGAGAAATTATGGAAAGTCATATTGGCTGGTATCACAACATCATGAGTTTGTTGAGAGATTGGTATTTAATTCAAACAGCAGCTGTTGATCCCAAAGCGAGAAATAAAAATTTTGATCCCAAATTAATGGGTGAATTAATTCGTTTTGTAGCAGCTCATGAAGTTGGTCACACCTTAGGATTGCGTCATAATATGGGTGCTAGCAATGCAACACCTGTTGAAATGCTTAGAGATCCTGCTTTTCAAAAGAAAAATGGTCACACATCGTCAATTATGGATTATGCCCGCTTTAATTATGTAGCACAACCGGAAGATGGTGTAACGGATTTGTTTCCTAGAATTGGTGACTATGACAAGTGGGCTATCAAATGGGGATATTCTTATTTTCCTGATGCTGCTTCTGAAAAAGAAGAAAAAGCCTTACTTAATAAAATGACAAAAGAGGCTTATAAAGACAGACGTTTGTGGTTTGGTACAGAAACAAGTCCTTATGATCCTAGATACCAAACGGAAGATTTAGGTGATGATGCCATGAAAGCTTCTGCTTATGGTATTAAAAATTTAAAAAGAATTTTACCTCAATTGAACTCTTGGAGCAAAGAAGACGGTGAAGATTATTCGGAGTTAGAAGGCTTATACAATTCATTAACAGGACAGTTTAGAAGATATATGGGTCACGTGACTAAAAATGTAGGTGGAATCTATTATGATCCAAAAACCACCGATATGGAAGGTAATGAATATGAGGTTGTTCCTGCTAAAATTCAAAATGAAGCTGTGGCGTTTCTAAATGAAGAATTGTTCAAAACTCCTACATGGCTGTTGGACCAAAACATCATTAATAAAATAAATCCTGACAGTGGTGTTGAAGCTATGAAAGCTCTTCAAGGCAGTATTTTGAACAGTTTAATGTCTGGAGATCGATTAATTCGTTTGATTGAAACTTCAGCTTTAGACAAGAAGAATTATTCTGTGGATGAATTAATGAGTGATTTAAAAAAATCAATATTTGCTGAATTGAATACAAATGCTACTATTGATATTTACAGAAGAAATCTTCAAAAATTATTTGTGAATAATTTAATTGAAGCTTTAGACAAAGAAGGTAAAAAAACAGCATCAGGTCTAAACAGAAATAGCGTAAGATACGATGAAACTGATATTCCTTCAATTGCAAGAGGTCATCTTATTGAATTAAAAAGCAAATTAGCTACTGGAGCTTCAACTAATCCTGATCGATTAAGTAAGTTCCATTTGTCAGACTTAGTGGCAAAAATAAAGGAAGCTTTAGATCCTAAATAATATTTGCAATATATCACAATTATTAAAAAACGTTTCATGCATTTGAAACGTTTTTTTATTTTAAACAAAAAACCGAATGATTGCTCATTCGGTTTCTTATATATCTAGTAAAAAAATTACTATTATTTATCTTCTTTTACTTCTTCAAATTCAACATCTTGAGTTTGATCACCAGATGCATCAGCTTGAGGTTGTGCTTGTTGAGCTCCACCTTGTTCACCTTGTGCATACATAGCTTCAGTAGCTGTTTTCCAAGCTGCATTTACTTTTTCTAAAGCAGTATCAATTGCTCCTAAATCTTGTGACTCATGAGCTGCTTTTAATTCAGTCAACGCTCCTTCGATAGCTGTTTTGTGTTCATCAGATAATTTATCACCTAATTCTTTTAATTGACTTTCTGTTTGGAAAATCATACTATCTGCTTGATTTAGTTTTTCAACTCTCTCTTTTGCTTGTTTGTCAGCATCTGCATTTGCTTCAGCGTCTTTTTTCATTCTTTCAATTTCTTCAGCTGTTAAACCAGAAGAAGCTTCGATACGAATATCGTGAGATTTTCC
>CAZXPF010000007.1:0-162065 GCA_964643105.1 uncultured Flavobacterium sp.
TGCTATCGTAGCCGATGTACCTGAACATATCGATGGAGTAGCCGTAGAAATCGATACTACTGGTAAAGGATTAACAATAACAGTGGCACATAATGTAACTATTTCAGTACAAGCAGGTGTGGCATCTGAAGTTACATCTATTAAACAGTATTCTAAATCTGCATTTAAAGTTGGCGTAGTAATAACAGCTACACCTGAACCGTTTAATACAATTGACTGTGCTACTCCTCCACCAACGCTGTATTGAACAGTTGCGTTTGGAGTACCAGTAATCGTTATCTCTCCTGTTCCTCCTTCACATATAGTTGATCCAGTAATACTTGTTACTTCTGGTAGTGGATTCACAGTTATTGTAGCACACTCATTTAGTGTATCTGAGCAAGGTGGAGTGCTGTTTAAAGCTATTTCTACTAAACAATATTCAGAATCTGCTGTTAATACTGGAGAGGCTATAATTGCTGTTCCAGTGGCATCTAAATCTACTGTGTAAATTGTGGTACTCCCATCAATAGTGTAGCTAACTGTACTATTTGGTGTTCCAGTAATTGTAACTTCTCCTGTTGAACCTTCACAGATAGTATTAGCAGTAATTTCAGCTTCTAGAGGTTCAATTGATAAAGTGATTGGAACTACTGATGGACAAACTATACTAATATCTTCTACTCGTATGTATATAACCTCTGTTAAATTTGGAGCTGGAATCATATACGCATTAGCCCCAACAATTTGATTATTTGCTGTAAAAGCATCATCAAAAGTATGATAATAAGAAAAATCTAAGTTAGGATCATTATTTAGTTGTGTATTTAAAGAGGTTAGATCAAAAAGGTTATTACAATTTACTATTTCATTTGGTGCTGCAGGATCAATTGCAGGAGAATCGACTACTTCAATTGTTTTTGATATAACTGTAGGGCAGTTAAAATCATTTGTTACTGTAGCAAAATAAGTATAAAATCCAGCTGTGTCAGATTGCACAGTTATTGTTGATCCAGCGTTATTGATGATTGTTGGATCAGGATTCCAAAGTATTGAAGTAACAACAGGGCTAAATGATAAATTAGAAGGGGTTAATAAAGGGTCAAAATTTATACTCCAACCGAAGATATAACCATTATCACTCCCTAAATTATCTGTTACCTTAATTGTCCAAGTTCCATTCAATTGACTTCCAATTAATGTATTTAGTGTTCCACTTGGCAAATAATTCCCTGCTGGTAAACTTGTTCCTCCAGGCGTACCTGAACCAACCATCGTAGTGGCACCAGTTGCTGTAAAACAATAATCAAAACCTACACCTGCTGTCAAATCGGCATCGACATCAATGGGCTGTCCTAAATACGTACTTCCTCCACCTGGGTAGCTTTTTAATATTGCTACTTGTCCTGATGGACTGATAATTTCAATTTGTAAATCTCCTAAGTAGGAATGCTCCATGTTGAGACAAATCCCTGTAATTTGATTAATATTGGTTAAAGTTGTACCTGTTTCAAAACAGCTTACAACAATAGATGTCTCGTAAGAAACTCCACTACCATCTGGCAAAAAAGTTTCCCCACTAACAGGTGGTGCACATTCAACAATAAAAGTTTGGTTTGATGCACTTAGATTTAAATCTAAAGGTAAATTTCTACACACTTCATCAGTAATCGATGTAATAGAACCTGTTGGCGGTGGTGCAACGTGAATCACCTGATTAATCAAATTTCCATTCACACAATCTTGAGCGTCTCTGGCAAACAAGTTGACCTTATAAACGCCAGGCACTGAATAAGCATGCGTAGTTGTTAAACCACTTCCTGTAGTTCCATCGTCAAAATTCCATGTATAAGTTGCACCAGCATTAGATCCCGAAAAGGTAGCAGCTCCGTTAAAAGTTATAGTCTCATTCACACATGCTCTAATAACATTTTCTGAGTTAACAGCTGGAACGGAACTTACCAAACTGGTTGTTATCGTTTGACAGGGTGTTATACAGCTGATATTAGCAACCCATCCTGAAGAAACGCCTGTACCATCTGAAGTAAATAAGAAAGTAATACATCCTGAAGTATTGGTTCCAGTAGGTTGAATAACTAATGGTAAATCTGTACCTGTGTAAGTCCCTAAAAGTGGTGCACTAGTTGTATTTCCATCATAAATGAACAGAAAATCTGCATTATTTTCTAAACTGAATTGAGTAAATACAAATCTTATGACACTTCCTGGTGTTGATGAACAGAAAGTTTTGGTAAATGTTTCAGAATTACCATAATTTCCTGCTGCTGCAGAATCATAAAATGTTCCTGAACATGTCGAAACAGGAGTATTTGACATGTTATAATTTTGAGAAAAAGAAATCGAAATTCCTAAAACAAAACACAAAAAAGTAATGTATTTTTTTAACATGATTTTCTTTATTTTTTTAATGGTTTGATGATGATGACCCAATCTGTATTATTGATTCTGTATATTTTAGTAAAATTTGAAAAGAAAATCAAATCGTATTTTAAAACATTGAATGTATTCTCATCAAAAGTAGTATCTCTTGTTATAGATTGATTGTACTTATTGAAAAGAGGAACTTGATCAATATTAGGATAGTCTTTATCAGAAGCTGTACTTTTTACCAATTTAGTAAATTCAACTCTATTTTGGAGTAAGTCAACTAAACTTTTATGATGCTGACTTCCGATCACCACATTGTCTCCAAAAACAGCTGTAATGTAGTCATCCGTTAAATTGGGATTTGACTTTACAATGGTTTGTTTGGATTCATAAATAACTTCTTGTGCATTAATGGTGTATGAAAACACACATAGCAAAAATGCCAAAACTAATTTTCTTTTCATAATAAACAGTTAATTAAGGGGAGCGAAATGTACAAAAAATTAACATAAAATTAAACAAAAGTTGTAAAAATGTATAGTTTTAACATTTCTCACCTTTTTTAAACATAATTATTTATCTTTGCACTTTAAAAAAAATTGCTAGCAACTTATCGCATTATAATATGTCAAAAAACGAAGATTTTAATACAGAAATTGGCGAAAATCACATTGGAACAAGTGCAAATACGCCTCTAAGAGCTGATGCTTTTGCTATTTCTGATGAAGAAAAAATTGAATTAATTAAAAAAGATGTTGAAAACATCTTAAACACACTAGGAATGGACTTAACAGACGACAGTTTGAAAGGTACTCCTAATCGCGTGGCAAAAATGTTTGTGAAAGAAATTTTTGGAGGTTTAAATCCTGCTAAGAAACCAAGTTCATCAACTTTTGACAACAAATACAAATACAACGAAATGTTGGTAGAGAAAAACATCGTTGTTTATTCTACTTGTGAACATCATTTATTACCTATTGTAGGTAGAGCTCATGTAGCTTATATCTCTAACGGAACAGTTGTTGGCTTATCAAAAATGAATAGAATTGTAGATTACTATGCAAAAAGGCCTCAGGTTCAAGAGCGTTTAAACATTCAAATTGTTGAAGAACTTCAAAAAGTTTTAGGAACTGAAGATGTGGCTTGTGTTATCGATGCCAAACATTTGTGTGTAAATTCAAGAGGGATTAGAGATATTGAAAGTAGTACCGTTACAGCCGAATTTGGAGGAAGATTCAAAGAGGAAAAAGTGAGAAGGGAATTTTTAGATTACATCAAACTGGAAACAACTTTTTAAATCTTAACTGGAATTTCAATTAAAAAACAATACCCTAGCCCTGATAGAAGCGGCATCCTTTTTGTCTCGTTCTTAAAACGGGACAAAAAGATAGAGTGGATAGCAGGATTAGCTTCAAAAAAATAAAAAATGCAACTTTACAAAAATAATACGTTACATCTTTACAACACAACAACTGGAAAAAAAGAATTGTTTACTCCTATTTTAGAAGGAAATGTTGGTATGTATGTTTGTGGACCAACGGTTTATAGTAACGTGCATTTGGGAAACGTAAGAACTTTTATGAGTTTTGATGTAATTTATAGGTATTTATTGCATTTGGGTTACAACGTTCGTTATGTTAGAAACATTACTGATGCTGGTCATCTAACAGATGATGGTAACATAGAAAATGATCGTTTTGTAAAACAGTCTAAATTGGAGAAGTTAGAACCTATGGAAATTGTTCAAAAATACACTGTAGATTTTCATAAGGTTTTGCAAGAATTTAATTTTTTAGAACCAACTATTGAACCAACTGCTACAGGTCATATTCTTGAACAAATTGAATTGACTCAACGAATGATTGCTGATGGTTTTGCCTATGAAAGTAATGGTTCTGTCTATTTTGACGTTTTAGCTTATAATGCTAAAGGCATGAATTATGGCGAACTTAGCAACAGAAATATTGAAGAATTGTTTGCCAATACAAGAGATTTGGACGGGCAAAGTGAGAAGAAAAATCCTCAAGATTTTGCTTTGTGGAAAAATGCTTCACCTGCACATATAATGCGTTGGAATTCTCCTTGGGGAGCAGGTTTTCCGGGTTGGCATTTGGAATGTACTGCAATGAGTACTAAATATTTGGGAGAAAATTTTGATATTCATGGTGGTGGAATGGATTTGAAATTTCCGCATCATGAATGTGAAATAGCTCAAGCCAAAGCTAGTTTTGGGCATTCTCCAGTGAACTATTGGATGCACACGAATATGTTGACGATGAATGGTCTTCGAATGAGTAAATCAACTGGGAATTATGTTTTACCAATGGAATTGTTAGGTGGAAATAATCCGTTTTTTGAAAAAAGTTTTGAAGCGAATATTGTCCGTTTTTGTTTTTTACAAGCTCATTACAGAAGTGTCCTAGATATTTCTAACGATGCAATGGTTGCTGCGGAAAAAGGATTTGCTAGATTGATGGAAGGAATTGCTCTTTTAGACAAATTAACTGCTAGTACCACTTCTACTCTATCTATTGAAACATGGAAAGAACAATGCTATAAAGCCATGAACGATGATTTTAACACCCCTATTTTAATTGCAAATTTATTTGAAGGCGTTAGATATATCAATTTGGTAAATGACAAAAAAGAATCATTAACAGCTGAGGATATTGAATTGTTAAAAATTACTTTACACTCTTTTGTTTTTGATGTATTAGGCATTAGAAATAGCAAAACAGTGACTAACAATACAGACAAACTAACAGGAGTTGTAGAAATGCTTATCACAATGAGAAATGAAGCTAGAGCCAATAAAAACTGGGCTTTGTCTGATGAGATTCGCGATAAACTGGCGGCACTTGGTATTGTTCTGAAAGATGGTAAAGACGGTACAAGTTTCTCAATTTAAGATTGTTGATTAACGATTTTTGAATTCAGAATATAAAATTTGGAAAACAAATTAGAGGTCTTATTTATAAGAAGTCCATTGCAGATTTCTGAAACTATTGACTCTTATGAATTAAATTTTAACTATTACCCAATAAATTGAACTTAAACAAAATACTTATTTTTCCTTTTGTGCTTTTGGTACGTTTTTATCAAGGAGCCATTTCTCCGTTTACTCCAGCTTCTTGTCGGTTTGAGCCCACATGTTCTCATTATACTGTTGAAGCATTACAGAAACATGGTTTGTTTAAAGGTGGTTGGCTGGCTATTAAAAGAATTACTAGTTGTCACCCTTGGGGAAAAAGCGGTTACGATCCTGTTCCGTAAAATATTTTTGATTAACAATTTTAGATTGCTAACGTTTTTGGAATTTAAATATTGGAATTTTATTTTTTTTAACAGCTAAACAAATAATAATCTTTATTTTTACTTCATAAAATTAAGTACTACTATGAATAACGCCTTGTATATGGTTTGGAATCCTTCTGAAGGAATTGATTTAGGATTTATTACGCTTAGATTTTACAGTTTAATGTTTGTGGTTGCCTTTGGTTTAGGATGGTATATAATGAAAGGTATCTATAATCGAGAAGAACAATCGATTGAAAAATTGGATAATCTTTTCTTATATACTGTTATCGCTACTTTATTAGGAGCACGTTTGGGTCATGTTTTCTTTTATGATTGGAGTTACTTCAAAAATCATTTATTGGAAATCTTATTGCCAATGCGTGAAACTCCAAATGGATGGGAATTTACTGGATTTAGTGGTTTAGCTAGTCATGGTGCTGCTATTGCTATAATTATTGTAATGTATTTTTACAGTAAAAAAGTTGTTCAAAAACCTATACTATGGATTTTAGACAGAATCGTTATTCCTGTGGCAAGTGGTGCCATTTTTGTTAGATTGGGTAACTTTTTTAATTCTGAAATTGTAGGTAAAGAGACTACATCCTCGTTAGGAATAAAATTCATCAGAGACAAATTTAATCCTAGAGAAGCTTATGAGAAAACTGGCATTACTGATGTTAATGAAGCCTATAATGCTATAGAAACTAATCCTAAATTTTCGGAAGTACTAGCAGAAGTAGCTCCTAAACATCCAGCACAATTATATGAGGCTTTTGGTTATATTTTTGTATTTGCTATCTTGTTTTATATGTATTGGAAAACAGATGCAAGAAACAAACAAGGATTACTATTTGGAACTTTTTTAATATTACTTTGGACTGTGAGATTTATTGTAGAATATGTAAAAGAAAGTCAAGGTGGATTTGGTGATGAGACTTTATTATCAACTGGACAATGGCTAAGTATTCCTTTTATACTTGCTGGTTTATTCTTCATATTTAGAGCAAAGAAAGTAGCTTAGAATAAAAACAATTTTGTTAAAAGCATCAAGTTAAAAAACAATTCTTGATGCTTTTTTATTGGGATTTATCAACTGTTAATCCAACGCCAATGACATTTGGTAAAAATCCATATTTTGATATATTTGCTATTGTGATAGAATACTCACCAACAACTAATTCTTGATTCCTTTTATAGGTATAATATAAATCGCAAATATCACCCGTACAATCTGCTAATTGTTTTCCTGATTCATCTTTTATAGGTAAATTGATTATTTCTGTGGATTCAGAACCATCTGGTTTTTTAACTTTTATCGTTAAAGGAATCGTAGATAAATCATAATCATGTATGTGTGAAAACTCAATAATAATATCATATTTACCTTCTGCTTCTATCTTAAAATTATGTTCTTTTACATCAGACTCTTTCCATCTGTTTGATGTAAAGTTCTTATCAAATTGGTGATACACTCGATTGGGATTGCAGGAAACTAAAAAAATAAAGCTTAAAAGAAAAAAGATATTTGATTTCATGCTGCTGCTATTAAATTTTATAAAGAGCTAAATTTATTAATTAAAAAAAGTCTTGACCAAAAATCAAGACTTTTTCTTTATTTTTTTTTTAGAATCTAAATCCTAAGGTTACATGAGCTTTAAAATCAATATCGGAATAATTGTCTCTAAATTCATCATCATTTGAAAAATTTCTACCTAATTGTGAGCCAACTTGTAAACTAATTTTATCATTAAAAAGCCATTTATGACCTAACCCAAAACCTGCTTCAAAACCTGACAAATCAAACTCTCTAGAACTTTCTATATATACATTTGTAATTGGTTCATAAAAATAATAATCATCTACAGTTTGCCTTCCCGCTCTGTATTTTATAAAAGGATAAAACACAAACCCATAGTAATCTTTATTTTTTGAAAAATAGATGTTATAGGAAGCTTGAATTCCAACTAAATTGTTCTTATCAAAATACCCAGCATCAATGTAAGAATAGGTATCAAAAAGTGTAACATCTAATTGAAGAGCCTGATTGCCTTTTAAAAAATGCTCATAACCAACGTTGAAAGATTTTCCAACCACTAAGTCAAATAAGTTAGATTTAATTTCTCCATTATAGTTTTTCTCTTCCTGTTTTTGAGCAATTGAAATAAATGGAATAATTAATAAAAAATAGAATTTTTTCATTGTCCTTTGTTTTTGTTTACCAAATGTAAAGAAGTAAATTCAAAAAAAAATCCTAAATTTTCATTTAGGATTTTTAAATATATTCTTAAAACAACTATTCTTCTTTTTTGAATTGAGCCATTTTTAGTTTTTCTTTCTCACTCATTGAATCTCTCATAATAGGAGTTGCAACAAAAAGAGATGAATATGTACCCACTAAGATACCCACTAAAATAGCGAATACGAATCCTCTAATGGTTTCACCACCTAAAATGAATATTGCTACTAATACCACTAATGTTGTAGCAGAAGTATTGATTGTTCTACTCAAAGTAGTGTTGATTGCTCTGTTTACCAAGCCATCAAAATCAGATGTTGAATTGTAATCTAAATACTCCCTAATACGGTCAAATACAATTACCGTATCATTTAACGAATATCCAATTACCGTTAAAATAGCTGCAATAAAAGCTTGGTCAATTTCCATATTGAATGGTAAAATTGTATAGAAGAAAGAGAAAATTCCCAATACGATTATAACATCGTGTGCTACTGCAACAACAGCTCCTAATCCAAATTGCCATTTTCTAAAAGAAACCATCAAATAAAGGAACACAATTAATAAAGACCCAGAAACAGCCCAGATAGAATTTGTTTTAATATCTTTAGAAATGGTTCCAGACACTTTTGAAGATTGCATAATACCTATGTTTTTACCTTCATATGAAGTTACAAACTTTTCATACGTTAAATCAGCAGGTAAATATTTCTTTAGTGTTTCAAATAATTTTTTATTTACATCTTTATCAACTCCTTCACCTTCTTCATCAACTTTGTATTTAGTTGTGATTTTTAACTGGTTGTCGTTTCCAAATACTTTAGCTTCTGCACTTCCGAAAGTAGCTACTAAGTCTTTAGCTACTTCAGGAGCACTAACCGCTTTATCAAAACGTACTTGATAAGTTCTACCTCCAACAAAATCAGTTCCTAAGTTCAATCCTTTAGTAAAGATAGAAAACAAACTAAATCCAACTAGAATTGCCGAAATTACGTAAGCAATTTTTCTTTTTCCTAAGAAATCAAAGTTTAAGTTTTTAAACCAATTCTTAGTAACGTTTGTAGAAAAAGCCAATTTTTCACCTCTAGAAACACTCCAATCTAAGAATATTCTTGTAACAAATATTGCCGTAAATAAAGAAGTTAAAATACCTATTAATAAAGTAGTAGCAAAACCTTTAATTGGTCCTGTTCCTAAGAAAAATAAAATCAAAGCTGTGATAAAAGTTGTTACGTTCGCATCCACGATAGATGACATTGCTCCTTTCCAAGTATATGAATAATTTACAGCATCTTCTGTAGTTTTACCTGAATCCAATTCTTCTTTAGCTCTCTCAAAGATAATTACGTTAGCATCTACTGCCATACCAATGGTCAAAACAATACCCGCAATACCTGGTAATGTTAAAACAGCTCCAAAACTTGCTAAAACACCAAAGATGAATAAGATATTTACCAACAAAGCTAAGTTAGCATAAAAACCAGTTTTTCCATAATAAACTATCATCCATAAAAGCACTAAAGAAAATCCTATGATAAAAGATATCATACCACTTTGAATAGCTTCTTTTCCTAAAGATGGTCCAACTACATCAGATTGTAAAATTTCAGCTCTAGCAGGTAATTTACCAGCTCTTAAAACGTTAGCTAAATCCTTAGTTTCTTCAATGGTAAATGAACCAGAGATTTCAGAACTTCCACCAGAGATGGCTCCTTTAGAAACACCTGGAGCTGAATAAACTGTATTATCTAAAGTGATTGCAATGGCATTTCCTTTCTGAGAAACTTCACCTGTCATTTTTTCCCAAGCTTTTGCTCCTGAACCGTTCATTTGCATACTAACTGCAGGTTTTCCTAAAGCATCATAAGTGTCTGTTGCATTGGTAATAACTCCACCGCTAATTGGTGCTACATTTTCTCTATTCCCTTTTAAAGCATATAATTCGGTAATATCTGGTGTTTTATCATTTACTTTTCCCCATGCAAACTTAACATCTGTTAATGCACTAGGTAATAAAGCTTTAATATCGCTTCTTTTAAAATAAGCATTAATTTTTGCTGTATCTGAAAGTTTTGCAAAGCCAATTACAGAAGTTCCTGGCTGTTGGTTAACTTGAATTTTCTCGAATAATGGATTGAACTGTGTTGCTGTTGTATCTGCTTTATCAACCAACAACGAATCGATTCCTTTAGAAACTGTTTCTTTAGTATCTTTTTGTTTAATTTCTGTTTTCTTTAAAGCTTCATTTACAGAAATTAAATATTGAGCCACCTCGTCAATTTTGTAGGTTTCCCAAAATTCTAACTGAGCTGTTCCTTGCAATAATTTTTTGATACGATCTACATCTTTTGCACCAGGTAATTCCACTAAAATTCTACCTGTTTCTCCTAACATTTGAATGTTTGGTTGGGTTACACCAAACTGGTCGATACGTTTTCTTAATACTTCAAAAGCACTTTCAACTGATTTTGCAACTTCTTGTTTGATTAATGGCTTAACTTGATCGTTAGTCATATCAAATTTAATTACATCATCTAATGCTCTTGTTCCAAAAATTTCTGGACTAGATAATTTTGTTTTTGAAGCAGCCGCTTCTTTGTCAAATGTTTCAAAGAAAGCATCTAAAAATGTTTGATTTCCTTTTTGATTTTGAGCTGTTTCGGCCAAAGCTTTATTAAAAACTGGATTTTTAGTATTGTTCGCTAAACCTTTCAAGATATCTTTCACAGATATTTGAAGAATAACATTTATACCTCCCTCTAAATCTAATCCTTTGTTGATTTGCTTTGCAACTACTTCATTGTAAGTGTTTCCTAAGTACACTTTTTCTTTACCTATTGAATCTAGGTATTTTTGCTCTTTAGCGAAATCTCCTTTTGCAAAAGCCTTTGCTTTTTCTGCATAACTATTGGCTACGTATGTAAACGTTAATTGATAGATACACGCAACAGCAAAAATTATTGCGAAAAATTTAATAAGTCCTTTATTCTGCATTATTCAAAAAATTAATTATTGTATTTTAAAAAACGGACAAATATATAATATACAATAGGATTAAACAATTTTATTTTGTACTAATGTTAAAATATTAGTATTCTAAAATAAGAATTTAGAAAAACAGGTAAAAACAAAAAAGGCTGTTAAAAAATAACAGCCTGATTTATATCTATTTATAAAAACTACAATACTGCTTTCAAATCAGCATTCATATTTCTAACTGCATCTGCACTTTTTGCAAACAACGTTTTTTCAGCGTCATTTAATTGTACATCAACGATTTCTTCGATACCATTTCTTCCAATAATACATGGTACACCGATACAAATATCACTTTGACCATATTCTCCCTCTAACATCACTGAACAAGGAATCATACGTTTTTGATCATTTAGTATTGAATCTACTAAGAAAGCTACAGAAGCGCCCGGAGCATACCAAGCTGAAGTTCCTAACAAACCTGTTAATGTTGCACCACCAACCATTGTTGAAGCCGCTACTTTATCCATTTCTTCTTGTGATAAGAAATTAGCCACTGGCGAACCATTGTAAGAAGCTAATCTTGTCAATGGAATCATAGTTGTATCACCGTGACCACCAATTACCATTCCTTGCACATCATTTGATGGTTTTTGCAACGCTTGTGATAAATAATATTTGAAACGAGAACTATCTAAAGCTCCTCCCATTCCAATTACTCTATTTTTTGGTAAACCAGTTGCTTTTAAGGTTAAATAAGTCATTGTATCCATAGGGTTAGATACTACAACAATAATTGCATCTGGAGAATGTTGTAAGATATTTTCTGCTACTGATTTTACAATTCCAGCATTGATTCCAATTAATTCTTCACGAGTCATTCCTGGTTTTCTTGGAATTCCTGAAGTAATTACTACTACATCAGATTTAGCTGTTTTTGAATAATCATTTGTACTTCCAGAAACTACTGTATTGAAACCTGTTGTGGTTGCACATTGCATGATATCCATTGCTTTTCCTTCTGCAAAACCTTCTTTGATGTCTAATAAAACTACTTCGCTTGCAATTCCTCTGTAAGAAATAACATCTGCACATGTAGCACCTACATTACCAGCACCTACTATTGTAACTTTCATATTTGTATTATTTATATAATTATTAAATTAAAATTCGTATTGTAATGAAACATTTGTGTTTACAAATTTACCAAAAGCAAGCGTACCTTGTACAAAAAATTTGCTAAATTGATATCTACCTGAAAATTCTCCTATTAAATTTCTTTTGGTTTTACTCAAAACTTTCATTCTTTCATTTAAAATATCTTGCAATGGAACTATTTCTTCGATGCTACCCTTTTCGCCATCAAATTTATACTCAAAATCACTTATATTGAAGATAACTCCCCAAAGTACTTCTAAATTTTTATGGGTTTTAGAAATATTAATTTGTGTCTGATAGGTATTAATGCTACTTCCCAATGAATTAATTCCTAATGACCCAAAATCGGACTGAATATCCGCAAAATCGAAACTCAAATCTTCTTTTGAATAGGCTAATAATGCAGAAACATGAATGGTTTTATTGAAATTTTCAGAAAAATATTGATCTAAATTATGCTTTAAACCTGCTCCATAGACTTGGTAATCTCCTTTTTTTAACTTTGTCTTTGGTGAAAACTTTACCAATAGTTCTGTTCCATACCAAAGTCCGACTCCAGCTTGCAGATAAGGATAAAAAACCGTTTCTTCATTAATTCCTTCAGGGGATTTTAATCGAACTTGTGAACCGCCTAAATCACCAACTAAATTATATTGGTCATTATTCCCCAAAGCTGTTGGTACTTGAACGCTATTTTGTCCTTCAATGGAAAAAAACTCAAAATTTGAATTACTAGCTATAAATGTCCTATCTGATTTTGGAACAAAAAACACATTGGCATTGACTCCGAAAGTAACTTCTCCTAATTGCTTCTTTTTTGCAGAAGTCATCCATCCTGATGAAGCTTGATAAACTGCTGCATCGGTAGCTGGTGTTATGTATTTATCTGAATACAAAAGGGCATCATTAAGTAGATACCCTATTTGTTGAAACACCTCTGTATTTTGAGCTTTAATTTGATTCGAAATGAATACTAAAAAAAATAATACAATTTTGCTGCTTTTATTCATCTTAAGCATCAATGTTAGCGTAAGCTGCATTTTTCTCGATAAACTCTCTACGTGGCGGAACCTCATCACCCATCAACATGGAGAAAATTCTATCGGCTTCTGATAAACTATCAATATTCACTTGGCGTAAAGTTCTAAAATCTGGATTCATGGTGGTATCCCATAATTGTTCAGCATTCATTTCTCCAAGACCTTTATAACGCTGAATTGCAGCACCACCACCCATTTTCTGAACGATTAAATCGCGTTGATCATCTGTCCAAGCGTATTCTTTTTTATTCCCTTTTTTAACTAAGTATAATGGTGGAGTTGCGATATAAACGTGTCCGTTTTCAATCAACTCTTTCATGAACCTAAAGAAGAATGTTAAGATAAGTGTAGAAATATGACTACCATCGACATCGGCATCACACATGATGACAACTTTGTGGTAACGCAATTTTTCTAGGTTTAATGCTTTACTGTCTTCTTCTGTACCAATTGTAACACCAAGAGCTGTGAAGATATTGCGTATTTCTTCATTTTCAAATACTTTATGTTGCATGGCTTTTTCTACATTCAAAATTTTACCTCTAAGTGGCAAAATTGCTTGAAATGCTCTATCTCTTCCTTGTTTAGCTGTTCCACCAGCCGAATCTCCCTCAACTAGGAATACTTCACATTTTGCTGGATCTTGTTCAGAACAATCAGAAAGTTTACCCGGTAATCCACCGCCGCCCATAACGGTTTTACGTTGTACCATTTCACGTGCTTTTTTGGCAGCGTGACGTGCTTGAGCCGCTAAGATTACTTTTTGAACGATAATTTTAGCATCATTTGGATTTTCTTCTAGATAAGCTTCAATCATATCTCCTACAGCTTGACTAACTGGAGACACCACTTCTCTATTGCCTAATTTTGTTTTAGTTTGTCCTTCAAATTGAGGTTCTGCTACTTTTACAGAAATAATAGCTGTTAAACCTTCACGGAAGTCATCACCAGCAATTTCAAACTTCAATTTGTCCAACATTCCAGAAGCATCTGCATATTTCTTCAAGGTACGGGTTAATCCCATTCTAAAACCTTGAAGATGAGTTCCTCCTTCATGAGTATTGATATTATTTACATAAGAAAATATATTTTCAGAGTAACTATCGTTGTAAATTAGAGCAACTTCAACAGGAATTTCCCCTTTTTCATTTTCCATGCTAATGACATGTCCGATGATTGGTGTTCTGTTTCCATCTAAGAAACGTATAAATTCTTTTAATCCTTCTTGGGAATGGAATGTTTCATTTTTGAATTCTCCCTTATCATCTGTTTCTCTTTTATCAACAAGTGTAATGGTAATTCCTTTATTTAGGAAAGACAATTCTCTTAAACGGGCTGCTAAAGTATCGTATGAGTATTCTAAAGTTTGCGTGAATATGGTAGCATCTGGTTTAAATGTAACTATAGTTCCTCGTTTATCAGTGGTACCAATTTGTTTTACAGGATAAAGAGATTTTCCTCTTTCATATTCTTGTTCGTATATTTTACCATCTCTGTGAACAGTTGCCTTTAAATGATCTGAAAGTGCATTAACACAAGATACCCCAACTCCATGAAGACCTCCAGAAACCTTATAGGAATCTTTATCAAATTTACCTCCAGCACCAATCTTAGTCATTACAACTTCAAGTGCTGAAATCCCTTCTTTTTTATGTATATCAACTGGTATTCCACGTCCATTATCTTCTACAGAAATTGAATTATCTTCATTAATAATAACGTGTATAGTATCACAATGACCTGCTAAAGCTTCATCTATAGAGTTATCTACAACTTCATAAACCAAATGATGTAACCCTCTTACTCCTGTGTCACCTATATACATAGAAGGACGCATCCTAACATGCTCCATTCCTTCTAAAGCCTGAATACTATCTGCTGAATAATTATTCTTCTTGATTTCGTCGCTCATATTTTATCGCTTATAATCTCATTTATATTAAACAGACAAATATAGTCATTCGATAAGAGAAAATGGCTAAAAAGCACCTTTAAATCATTTTAAGTTATTAACATTTGTTGAAAATAGCAAATAAAAAAACGTCACTATTACTAGCAACGTCTTTCGTGTTTAACAATATAATAATCTACTAAATCAATTCTTCTATAGTTTTAGACTTTACATAAGCATCATCATGAACATTAGCCACTGCTCTTCCTGATGGATCATTCATGTTTTTGAAAGCCTCATCCCATTCTAATGCTATTTTGGTACTACAAGCCACACTAGCTTCTTGTGGTACGCTCAATGCTGCTGCATCACTTGGAAAATGTTCTGTAAAGATCGAGCGATAATAGTATTCTTCTTTTGAGGTTGGTGTTTGAATCGGAAATTTGTATTTGGCATTAGCTAATTGTTCATCCGAAACTTCTTTGGCTACAATTTCTTTTAGGGTATCAATCCAGCTATATCCTACGCCATCACTAAATTGTTCTTTTTGTCGCCAAGCTACACTTTCTGGCAGCATATCTTCAAAAGCTTTTCGAAGAACCCATTTTTCCATGCGTTCGCCATTTATCATTTTATCTTGTGGATTGATTCGCATGGCTATATCCATAAATTCTTTATCTAAAAACGGTACACGCCCTTCAATTCCCCAAGCAGCTAAACTTTTGTTGGCTCTTAAGCAATCATACATGTGCAATTTGCTTAATTTACGAACGGTTTCTTCATGAAATTCTCGTGCATTTGGTGCTTTGTGAAAATATAGATATCCACCAAATAACTCATCTGAACCTTCACCCGAAAGCACCATTTTGATTCCCATAGATTTAATCACTCTTGCCATTAAATACATTGGCGTTGAAGCTCTAATGGTAGTTACATCATAGGTTTCAATATTATAAATAACATCTCTAATGGCATCCAAGCCTTCTTGAATAGTGAATTTAATTTCGTGATGGATGGTTCCTAGATGGTTTGCTACTTTTTGAGCTGCCGCTAAATCTGGTGAACCTTCTAATCCTACTGCAAATGAATGCAATTGTGGATACCATGCTTCTGATTTACTGTCTGACTCAATTCGCTTTTGAGCGTATTTTTTAGCTATAGCAGAAGTAATTGATGAATCTAATCCACCTGAGAGTAAAACTCCGTAAGGCACGTCACTCATTAATTGTCTTTTTACAGCAGCTTCTAAAGCTGTTTTTATGGCAATAATGCTTGTTTCATTTTCTTTAACAGCATCAAATTCTGTCCATTCTCTTTTGTACCATTGCACAAATTCTCCATCTTTACTAGACATGTAATGTCCTGGTGGGAAAAGTTCAATTTTAGTACAATAGCCTTCCAAAGCTTTTAATTCTGAAGCTACATAAAATGTTCCGTGTTGATCCCATCCTATGTACAATGGGATAATTCCCATATGATCGCGTGCTATGAAATATTCGTCTTTAGTTACATCATAGATTACAAATCCAAAAATTCCGTTCATTTCGTCTAAAAAATGTACTCCTTTTTCTTGGTATAAAGCTAAAATGACTTCACAATCGCTTTCTGTTTGAAATTCGAACTTCGACAGGCTCTGTAAGCTACCATCAAATTGTTTTCTCAGCTCTCTATGGTTATATATTTCTCCATTTGCCGCTAACACTAAACTTTTATCTTTGGTAAATAAGGGTTGTTTTCCTGAAGCTGGATCAACAATTGCCAAACGTTCATGAGCCAATATGGCTTTTTCATTGCTATAAATTCCGCTCCAATCGGGTCCACGATGACGAATAATTTTAGCCATTTCTAAAACTTGTGGTCTTAACGTTTCAGCTTTTTGCTTTAGATCGAAGGCACATACTATCCCGCACATAATTTTGTATTTAATATGTTTAACTCTTTAATTGTTGAACAAAATTGCACATATAACATCTTAAATGAAATCAAAAAACTAATTTTAGTTATATATTTAAACTTAAAATTAATTTTTGATATAAATAATAAACTATATATGCTCTAAAAATAATATTTTTTTTAAAACTGTTACAAAGTGGTAAGATGCTGAAATGAATTCAGCATGACAAGATTGTGCGTGAATAGTTATTCTACTGATTGAATACTATATTTTGTGGTATTTATTTGAAATTCTGAACCAACTTTGCTTCCCATTAATTTTGTACCTAATGGTGATTGTGGTGAAAGGGCGAAAATATTTTGATTTTCAATGGTAATTTTTGGTAATGCTGTGCTTACAAAAAAATAGGTTTCATTTGCTTTTACTAAACTTCCTAAAGCAATTATATTATGTTTTTGGGAATCGTCAATTTTATCTAAAATATTTTTTTGCTCCAAAACTTCTTTTAATTTTTGTGTAAGTTTTTCTTGTTCTATGTGCATCATGGCTAATGCGATTTCGTGTTTGTCACCGGCTGAACCTTTGGCGTCGTTTTGTGCATCAATTGTCAAATCAGAAATCATTTTTTGAAATGTTTCAATTCTTTCTTGAACTATAGATTTATAATGAGAAAGGATTTGCGGTTTTGTAGGCATTTTTAAATTTGTATTTCTTAGATGAAAATTCAAAATCTTTTAATAAAAAAAACACAAAGAAAATTAAACTCTTCTTTGTGTTTTAATGACTTTTTTGTGGAGATTAAAAATCAAACTTATAATTTGCACCAATCATCACTTGAATGCCTTGTACGGGAAAATTCATCCATCTTTCATAGTTTTGATTGGCTAAATTATTTCCTTTCAAGAAAGCTGTTAATCGCTCATTATATTTATAACCTATATGTGCATTTAAGTCAAAATAACTATCTAATGTAACCGTTTGTGTATCGTAAATAGGTGGAAATACTGATGCAACACTTGGGACTAATACTTGATCTTTTCTATCTCCAACAAAAAATACTTTTGCTCCAGCGTACCATTTTTCTGTAATCGTAAGATCAACTGTTGAAGCTAATTCAAATTGAGGTAAATTCCATGCTTCTTGTTCTTGATCTGTTGAATAATTATTGTAGGTTCCATTGATTCCAAAAGATACATTTTTTGAAAAATCAGCTTTTAATTCTGCGAAACCTGAAATTGTTTTTACATTATCATAAGCTAGGTTGAATGAGTTTCCAAAAGCATAACCTTCTGTGTTTGCCAGAAAAGGGTCATATGAATTGCTCTTGAATAAAGGTTTTGCTTCTTCGTCTTTATAGGATGCTCTTACATTAAAAGAAACTGTATTTGATAATTTTCCATTTAAACCTCCGTAAATATCATATTTTTGATTGGTTGGAGATATAAAAAGTGTTGGTGACACAAATGGATTTACATCAACAAAATCAGCATAAGAATTTTGGTGTAAGGTTCCTTCAGCTCCAGCATAAAGGGTTAAAATTTCTGGAACTAATTTATATGAACCTTTTATATTGGGATAAATAAATAATTTACTATCTGAGTTTCCATCTAATTTTTGAGTACTGTAAAAAACTGAAGCTCCAAATTGAACGGAATAATCATCGTCTTGCATCAGAATTGAAGGACTTGCTCCAAAATTTATGTTACTATATTTGAATGAGTTATCTGATAAAAATGTTCTTTCAAAACTTCCTCCAACATAATCTACAATTACATCAAAATTTACTTTTGTGTTCATTATTTCAAATGAGGTTTCTGGCTTAACATAAAATCGGTTTTCACCTGAATCAAAAGCATCTGAAAAACGTTTGAATAGTAATGATGAATTATCTAGAAAACCATCTCTCATTCCTAATCTTCCTCCTAGTTTAATAGTATTGTATGATTGTTTTTCTGAAATATTTTCAATAATTGATGTTTCTTCAAAAGAAACGCTTGTAACTGGCAAACCATACCAATTGCTAACTTGATTTTTATAGCCTAAATCAACATTATAGTGTAAATCTTTATCGCGACTTCCATAAGTTACATCTGCACTTGTTGTGGCAAATTGGTTATCTAAAAGCACTCCATCAATATCTCCTTGTGAAGATAAATGACGAATCATACCTCCAACATATTCGCTGTTGCTAATATCTTCTGTAATGAATAATTCTGCATTTAGGGTTAGATAGTTCCCTAAACCTAATGTTGCATAATTTTTATATAGCTTTTCTCTTTTTGCTTTTTCTACATCAGCGGCTCTTCCTTTGGCTGGTGTAAAGGTTGATGCTACTGGAAAAGAAAAAATAGAATATTCAATTTTCTCTTTTTGTATTTCTACATCATCTTCAAAGGTTGGAGTCTCTTTTACTTTGAAGGCATCTGAGATTGTTGGACTATAGGGTTTCACGATGTTCACTACTTCTGAACCAATATTTTCGTCTTTCTTTTGAGCAAATGTTAGCTGAAAGGAAGCTAATATTGTTACTAGAATTATATTTTTAAGATTTCTCATTTTCTATTTATTTTAGGTACTGAAAAAAATCAGTAGGACAACCTTTATTTGTATTACTCTTGGATTGATGAATTGCGTTTAGCTTCTTCCGTTTTAATTTTATTTAACTCGTCTGTTGCTTCAGTTACTACATCTTCATATTGTGCATAATTTTCGATTACGCTTTCTAAAATTGCGGTAGCTTGGAAACTGTCGTTTAATTTGTAGAAGTTTTTTGCCATAATTACTAAACTTTTAGCAGCAAAATATTCGTATCCTGAATAATCTTTAGCATATTTTTCAACTACTTTGTTGGAATCTGCATATTTTCCTTCTTTGTTTTTGAAATAGGCATCATAGTATAAGGCTTCAGCTGCTAGCTCTCCTTTTGCTATTTTTTGTAGGTTTTGGTATGCTATTTTTGCTTTGTCTTCATTGCCTGTTTTCATAGCAGAACGAGCTACTATAATTTGGGCATCACTTTTAACAACGTTTTCAATTTTGTCGTTTGCTAAAACTTTATCCGCATAAGTTACAGCATTTGCATAATCTTTTTTCTCATAATAAGACTTCATTAAGTTTGATTGTGCAAACGTTACGTTTTGCGGAAAATCTGCTTCTACTTCTAAACGTTTTAAAACTGGAATAGCTTTATCAAAAGATTTTCCCTTTAAGTACACTTGTCCTAAACGTGCAAGTGCTTGTTCGGTGAATTCACTTCTAGGTTGGTTGATAACAAATTCATAATGCTTGATGGAATTGTTTTCTAAACCATCAGCATAATAAAGTTGAGCCAAATAAAAATTAGCTTTCAAAGCGTGAAGACCATTTGGAAAACTTCCCAAATATGCAGTGAATCCTGAAACAGCCTGCTTGGTATTGTTCATTAGGTATTGCTTTTCTGCTGATTCATAAGTTGTGTTATCTAAATCTGCATTGGATACTTCAATAAAATTTAAGGTTTTTACCCAAGCAGCATACTCATCTACTCTTCCGTTGTCAATGTAAATTAATCTAGCCGTTGAAACCGCTTCTAGTGCTTCTGGTGAATTGGGAAAATCAGCTGCTACTTTCTTGAATTTTGTGATAGCTAAATCTTCTTTTCCGTTATTGTAATTAATTAATCCTTGTTTTAGAATGGCTTTTGCTAAATAGGAGCTTGACTTATAATTATTGATTAATTTATCAAAAGTTTGAATGGCTTTATCTTCCTGATTTTCGATTACATAGGTATTTCCTAATTCATAAAGTGCATCATCAGCATATTGTGAAGTTGCGAAAAGTTGTCCGAACTTGATTAAATCTTCAATTTTTCTATCATTTTTACCTACAAATCCATAACTGATTCCTTTTTGATAAGCTGCGTAATCGGCATCTTTACTTTTGAGTTCCATCACTTTATTGTAAGCATCCATAGCTGGCCAATATTTAGCTGAAATAAAATTACAATCTCCTAAACGTAAATAAGCATCTGTTAATCTTACTTTATCATTTTTGTTCTTGGCTATATAATCTCCGAAACTTTTGATGGCGTTATCGTATTCTTTCAACTTAAAATAAGTATATCCCAAATTGTAATCTATATTTGTATTTTCTGGTGTAGTTGCTGCTGCACTGCTATTTTGGAATTGTTTGAACGTAATTTTTGCTTCTTGAAATTGGTCTAAGTTGTATTCTGTTTCTGCCTTCCAAAACAAAGCTCTTGCAGTAAATTTTGGGTCTTTATTTTCTGTAATTGCTTTTTTAAACAATCCTAAAGCTTGTGCATTGTCTCCATCAGTATATACTTCTAGACCTCTATAAAAATTAGCTAATTGATAAGCTTGTCGATTTTCAGGAGATTTGTTTTTTTCCAACAAAACTAATGCATCTTTATAATTTTTTGAAGTTATATAAGAGCTAATTAAAAGGTTATTAATCTCTTGTTTGTATGATGAATTTGGATATTTAGTCAAATAAGCTTGTAAAACTTCTGGTGTACTTTTGAATGAATTTCCAATTTCATAACTCAACTTAGCATAGTTCAAATAAGCATCTTCTTGAATTTTCACATCAAAATCCATTTCAGAAGCTGTTTTAAAGGCTGTTAATGCTTGGTTTTTCTTACCTGTATTCAAGTAACATTCTGCTAAATGATAATAGGCATTTTGAGCTACTGCATCATTTCCTCCAATGATTTTATTGAATTGAGAAATAGCTTTTTCGTAATCCTTTTGTTGGTAATACGCATAACCCAATTGGTAATAATCGGTATTGTTCCATTTTCCTTTTTTACCGTTATAATCTTCTAGATACGGAATAGCTTTGTCATATTGCTTTAAATTAAAATAACTCTCACCTATGATTTTGGACAATTCACTCTTATCAATTCCTCTTGATTTTGGCATTTGTTCTAACCCTAAATCTATGGCTTTCTGGAAATTTCCCAATTTGAAATTCATATCTGCTTGGAAGTAACCCATTTTTTCTTTGTATCTATCTTGATCTGAAACTTTATCAAAATAATCATTGGCTTGTTTGTAATCATCTGTTTCATAAGCCAAATAACCCAAATAATATTTAGCTTGATTGCCAAATTCTTTAGAATTAACTACTTTATTAAAATAATTGGTTGCTTCTTTTACATTTTTTGCAGTGAAATAGGCATATCCTTTTTGAAAATTGAATTTTTCTCTCTCTGTATTAGTTAGTCCATTTTCGTTTACTTTATCAAAATATTTCAGTGCTTGTGGATAATTACTTTGGTCAAAATAATAATGAGCTACTTCAATATAGGCTTGATTTTGTTTGGTACTGGTTGGATAGTTTTCCACAAAATCCTCCATTAATTGATCTGCTCCTGTTTGGTTTAAACGAATAGCACAATTGGCAATATAATAAGCACAATCCGCTTTTACATCAGAACTCAAATCAGAATTAATTACCTTATCAAAAATAATTTGAGCGGATTGATATTGTTTGTCTTTGTACAAAGCTACAGCTCTATCAAATTCTTTTAAATCATGTGAATAGATAGCTGATTGCTGAGCTGTAACAAAAATCGTCTGAAAGAAAAGAAAGATGTAAAAAAGGTGTTTTGTAAGCTTCATTTTAATCTGATTTTAGAATCTCAAATATAAGTTATATATGAGTACTAACGAGTGAATACTGTTTTATATTGTGAACAAGGTTTTAAACAAATTCAAAAAAAGCAACTATTTAAAATCCCTAATTCCAACAAAGAATAAATTGCACAGCAGGTTAAATCACAAATCGCTTTTAGTTTCATAAAACTTGTTAAAAAAAGTCAATTTAATAGGTAAAACGAATTCCTCAATAATATTTTGAATAGAACTTTACTATGCTTACTTTTACACAATAAATCTTTTTTAACATCATGGCAGAAGCAATCCTTACGCTACAAGACGCAGCAATTTATCAAGAAAACAACAAGGTTCTATCCAATGTAAACTTAGAAGTTAAACGTGGTGAATTTATTTATTTAATTGGAAAAACTGGTGCTGGAAAAAGTAGTTTTTTAAAAACGCTTTATGGTGATTTATCTTTATTGGAAGGTGAAGGAAGCATTGTTGATTATAATTTAAGAGCCTTAAAAGAAAAGGACATTCCCTATTTAAGAAGAAAATTAGGGGTTGTTTTTCAAGATTTTAAATTATTGCCTGACAGAAGTATTAGGGAAAATTTATTATTTGTTTTAAAAGCAACAGGTTGGAAGGAAAAAGCCGAAATGGATTTAAAAATAGATGAAGTTTTGGATAAAGTGGGTATGAAAATGCAAGCCCACAAAATGCCTCATCAAATTTCTGGTGGCGAACAGCAACGTGTGGCTATTGCAAGAGCTTTATTGAATGACCCAGAACTTATTTTAGCGGATGAACCAACAGGAAATCTTGATCCACAGACTTCGGTGGAAGTCATGAATGTTTTAAAAAAGATCAATGAAAACGGCAAAACTATCTTGATGGCCACACATGATTATGCTTTAATCATGAAATTTCCTTCAAAGACCTTGAAATGTGAAGACAGTACTATTTTTGAAGTGGTGCAGCGAACCGTTTAGGGTTTAAAAGATTTTTATTTTGAAAAAATCACAAACAATCGTCATATCAGGCATTAATGTAGTAGATAGTGGTATTCACTCTATCATGAATGATTGTTTGCAACAATTAGAGCAATATATTTTGGGTAAAAACATAAAAATTATTGCCTTAGTTCACAATAAAGATTTATTTTCTGTTCCGAGTGTTACTTACATTGAGTTTCCTAAATCAAAGAAATCTTGGTTTTTGAGGTTATATTATGAATATTTTTATTTCAAAAAATTATCTAAAAAACTGGATGTTGATGTTTGGTTTTCCATGCATGATATTTCTCCAAATGTTGTAGCCAAAAAGAAATTTGTGTATTGTCACAATCCTTCTCCATTTTACAAATTAAATGCTAAAGAATGGTTTTATGGTTTTAAGATTGGATTATTTTCAACGTTCTATAAATTTCTATATCAAATCAACATTAAATCAAATACGGCTGTATTTGTGCAACAACACTGGATTAAAGAAAGGTTTGAAAAATGGTTTTCCCTACAAAATTGTAAAGTTGCTTTTCCATTAACTTCTGTTAAAACAGACAAGAAGTCAATCCTATTAAATCCTAATAAAATTCACTTTTTTTATCCTAGTTTTCCTAAGATGTTTAAAAATTTTGAATGCATAGGTGATGCTGTTTTACTTTTACCCAAAGAAATTCAGGACAAAATTGAGATTCATTTAACTATTTCTGGAAAAGATAATTGCTATGCTAAATTTCTTTATAAAAAATACAGCCAATGTAAATCCATAAACTTCATTGGAAAGCTTAATCGAAATGAAGTTGCTGGCTATTATGACAACATGGATGCGTTAGTTTTTCCTTCCAAACTAGAAACTTGGGGTTTGCCTTTGACAGAAACAAAAGAGTTTGATAAGCCCATTTTTGCTTCAAAGTTGCCTTATGCTATTGAAACTATTGGTAATTATGATAAGATTGCCTTTTTTAATCCAACAAAACCTGAAGAATTGGCTCAAAAAATGACTTCTTTTATTGAAAATAAATTAGTTTTTGATTTGACTCAAGTTTCAAATAAACCCGATTTTTTAGGTTGGAATTCCATTTTTGATTTTATATTTACGGATAATTCATAAGTTATGCCATTTTTTTCAGTAATAATTCCGTTGTACAACAAACAAAATTATGTTGAAAATGCTCTAAATAGTATTCTCAATCAGACTTTTACGGACTATGAAATTATTATTGTTAATGATTGCTCAACAGACAAAAGTATTGCAAAAATTGAATCGTATTTGTCTGAAAAAATTACTTTAATTCATCATGAAAAGAATCAAGGTTTATCTGCTACAAGGAATACTGGTATTAAAAATGCAAAAGCGGATTATGTTACTTATTTGGATGCTGATGACTTATGGAAACCAACTTTCTTAGAAACTATTCATCGCTTAATTGTAAATTTTCCAGAAGCTAAAATATTTGGTACTAATTATGAAGAAATATATGGTGATAAAATCTTAAAACCATTTAATAATTCAGATACTTTAGCCGATGATTTTGAAGGAATAATTGACTTTTTCAAAATCAATATTAAGCAAGGGATTTACAATCATGGTTCGGTTTGTTTTCATAAAGCTGTTTTTGAAAAAGTAGGGTTATATGATGAAAAGATAAATTTTTCTGAAGATATAGATTTCAATATTAGAGCAAATTCTTATTTCAATTTGGCTTATTGTAATACTATTGGAATGAGATATACAATGCAATCTGAAAATCAAATTACAACCTCAAGAATTTCAGATAAAACGCTACCTGATTATAGCAAATATGAAGATTTGGCTTTAAAAAATCCTGATTTAAAAAAATATCTAGATTTTGAACGTTATGTTTTAGCCAAACATTTAAAACTTGAAGGAAATAAAGAAAAAAGTAAAGCAATTATCAAACAAATTGACATGAAAAATCTGAATTTTAAACAACAGTTTTTATTGCTTTTTCCTACTACAACAGTAAAATTAATCTCAAATTTTAAAAAGTTTTTGGTAAAAAAAGGAATAAAGCTCTCTACTTATTCAAATAAGTGACAAACTCATCAAAATTTCTGATGTAATCTTCTTCCAAAAAAACATCTGAATTTAACACCAAACAAACTGCTCCTGAGGAAAAATTATCCAATTCTCTCCAAACATTGGTTTTTATAAGTAAACCTTTATCTGGTTTATTTAATGTCACTTTTTGAGTAGATTTTCCATCGTTTAAAACCACATCAAAACTTCCTGATAAGGCTACTAAGAATTCTATTTGCTCTTTATGAGCGTGTCCACCTCGTTGAGCGGAACTTGGTACATCATACAAATAGTAAACGCGTTTGATTTCAAAAGGGACTACTTCTTTTTCTATGATGGCTAAATTTCCTCTGTAATCTTCTACTTTCGGAATATCTATTATTTCTATGTTCATTGTTTTAATTCATTAAAAAGGTGTAGCCATTGTTTTCCAATGTTCTCCAAAGAAAAGCATTCAACGGAACTTTTAGCATTTTGTTTGCAGCGTAAATATAATTCTTTATTTGAAATCATTTCATTCATGGCTTTAGTCATTTCTAATTTATTTTGATTTTCGACTAAAATTCCGTTTTCATTTGGAATAATAATTTCACTTGGACCAGATTTTAAATCATATGAAATAACTGGTGTTTCACAAGCTAATGACTCTAACAAAACCATTGGAAAACCTTCATATTTACTGGTCATAATAGTAAACAATGCTTTTGAATAATACGCAAAAGGATTTAATACATTTCCTAAAAAAACTACATTCTCTTCTTGATGAAGTGATTTTGCAAGTTCTTGCCATTTTTGTTTCAGTCTTCCTTCTCCTAATATAACTAATTTTATATTTTGCAATGGTAGATTAGAATTAGCATAACTTTCAATCAAATGATCAAACTGTTTGACATTATCTTCCATTCTTCCAATTCCTAAAATGTATTTAAAATCTAAATTATTCTCTTGGAGTCTTAATTTTTCAATAGTTAAGAAATCAATGGGATTGTAAATTTGACTCAACTTCTTGAATAAATGGTTCTTTTCTACCTTATTTTGAATTTCATTTGAAACCGAAACCAGTTGAATAGCATTTTTATATAATTGTTTGGCTAAAAATTTGTTTTTAGGAACATAACTTTCAATTTTATTACTGTGTATGGTTTGAATAAACTTTTTATAAATAAAGGTATGGATGATAAATTCTTGAAAATAGAATTCTTTGACTCTAAAATCTATGATAATATCAAATTGTTGTTGCTTGAAATAATTTCTCAAAGCGACAAATCGTTTGAAACGACTAACTAAAGTATTTTTAGTATCTTTTAGCGTTTCTAGGTGTAAAAGTACGCCCGAATATTCATATACAATTGAACCCGCAAAAACTACATGATGCACCTCATAACCCTGATTTACAAAGTAATTTGACAAAGATGCTGCAGAACGCTCTGCTCCACCTCCTGAAAGGGAAACAGTTGTTAAACAGATTTTTAAAGGTTTATTATTTTGATTCAATTATTTACAGGTTGTTTTAGAAAGTAATATCAATAAGTACAAAGTAACTCAAAAAATTAATCTCAATAACAAATTCCAAATCTAAAAATCTAAAATCGTTACTCATCCATCTTAAATTTTATGTATTTTAGCAAATGTAAAATAAAAGTTTTAAATGCGAATAGCACTAGTTGGAGAGTTTAGTCGGTTACACAATTCTTTGAAAGAAGGTTTAGTAGCTTTAGGCCATGAGGTTGTATTATTTAACAATGGAGATGGCTTTAAAAACTATCCTTCTGATTATTCTAATCGTGCAGTTTGGTGTGAAAGCAAATTAGGCAATATTCCACGACAACTTATTTATAGACTTACCCAATTTGACATTTCTAAAATTGAACGTGGCATTCGTTTTTATTTTCATTTGAATAAGTTAAAAAATTTTGATGTTGTTCAGTTGATTAATGAAGCACCTATTCAAACGATTCAAAAATTAGAGTTCTATTTGCTCAAAAAAATATTTAGGCAGAATAAAAGAGTGTTTCTTCTTTGTAGTGGTGTTGATTACGTTACTTTAAATCATATGCTTCAAAAAAAAGAAAGATATTCTATAATGAATCCATACTTCGAAAAAGTTAATGAAGCGAAAGAACAGTATATTTTTATGTTTGATTATCTGACCAAAACACATCAAAAAATTCATCGTTTTTTATATAAAAATATATCAGGTGTTCTTGCTACAGATTTAGATTACGTAAATCCATTGAAAGAAAACCCGAAATATATTGGAATTATTCCAAATCCAATAAATCTAACCCAAATTGAACATAAAGAACTCCAAATTACAGATAAAATCAATATTTTTTTAGGAATCAATTCTGGAAATTCATTTAAAAAAGGAATTCATTTTTTTGAAAAAGCTTTAGAAATTATTGCTGAAAAATATAAAGAAAAAGTCAATATTCAAATCACTACAAACATTCCTTATAAAGAATATATTTCTATTTATAATGATTGCCATATATTGTTAGACCAAGTTTATGGTTATGATCAAGGTTATAATGCTTTAGAAGCGATGGCAAAAGGTAAGGTGGTATTCACTGGTGCTGATAAAGAATTTTTAGAATATTACAATCTAAAAGAAGATGAAGTAGCTATCAATGCTTTGCCTGATGTAGATTATTTAGTAGAAAAACTCTCTTATTTGATTGAAAACCCTTCAAAACTAATTGAAATTGGTAAACATGCAAGTGAATTTATAAAGAGAGAGCATGATTATATCAAAATTGCTGAGTATTACATTGATACATGGAATTCAATAAAAAGCTAAAATGAATAAACTAATAAAATGTATCTCTACTTTAAAAACTAATAAATTACTAATTTATTTATTGGTTGTCATTTTATTTCCTTTTGTACTTATCGCTTTCTTCAACAATCCAGCAACTGATGATTTTTATTTGGCTAATTTGTCTTTTAAACACGGATTAACAGACGTTCATTTTTGGCATTATAATAATTGGAGTGGTCGTTATTTTTCAAATGGAATTTTATTTTTTAGTCCGTTGTATTTTGGAGATTTTTATTCTTATAAACTAATCCCAATTGTATTATTGCTCCTTTTTATTTTTACTGTAAAATATTTTATTTCTGCTGTTTTTTATTCAATTTCAAGTCAACAAAAATGGGCAATTAGCAGTATTATTCTTTTGCTCTATTTTATACAAGTTCCAGAAGTTTGTTCTGCTTTTTATTGGTTACCAGGTGCTATTACCTATCAATTTGGGGTGACATTAAGTTTGTTATTCATCTCCTTTTACATTAGATTTGAAAGATCTAAAAATTATGTTTTTTTAATTTTATCGCTACTTTTTATAGTGTTTTCAATGGGTTGCAATGAGATAATTACCATTTTAAATTCGGTTTTAATTGGATGTTACTTTTTGTATAAGCTCTGGTCTACCAAAAAAATAGATGTTAATTTATTAATTGTGGTTGCGATTGCTGCTGTTTTTGCTAGTTTAGAATTATTCGCACCCGGAAATTCGGAACGTAATGAAACAATTGAAATTGAAGGAAAGTTTAATGTTTTGAATTCTATCTTCAAATCGATAATTCACAGTGTTTTATTGACTTTAAAATGGATACCTATATTATTACTTTTTGTACTGTTTTATAGTAAAAAGATTTACAATTTAATAAACGAAAACGAGTTGAAATTACTAAATCCAAAATGGGCTTTTTTGTTATTATTTTCAATTCTATTTTTAAGTCTCTTCCCAAGTTTTTACATTCAAAATAATATGATTGCGGATAGATCTTTAAACAGCATTTATTTCTATTTTACACTTTCAGCTTTATATACTACCTTATGTTTAATTAAGTTTCTTAAAGACCAGTACAATTTCGAAATCCAATTAAATACATCAATAAAAACGGCTTTAACGCTAATGATTATTTTCTTTACTTTTTCAGATTCACCCATTACAAATGCTTATGAAGATTTGATTAATGGAAAGGCATATTTATATGACAAGCAAATGAAAAATCGTTTTGAATTAGTACAAAATTCGACTAAAAATGAAGTTATAGTTCCTGCCTTAACCAGAAAACCAGAAACCATTTTCATTGATAACATAATGGGATTAACAACCGATTTAAAAAACTGGAAAAATCAGGACATTTCTGCATATTATGGAAAATCAGTTACTGTTGAACCTTCAGAATCTGAATTTACTGAATAAATTTAGAATAAGTACTTCCTAAAGTAAATTCCCAAAACTAAAAAATACATAAAGAAAGTAAATGCATGAGCCATTACAACTCCTTCAATGCCGTAAACTTTTAATAAATATATGCTTGAAAACCACAAAATAGTCAGTGAAAGTAATTCTGTAATAATAAATGCTTTAGTTAGCTTTTTAGCAAAAAACTGATAGCCTAGAATTAATGATAATGCTTTGAAAAAATCACCTAATAATTGCCAAAAAAACAATTCTGATACTGGTATAAATTCTTTAGTAAATAACATTTGAATTAGAATATCCTTCAGTAAATAAACAACTAACAATCCAACCAAAAAAACAGGAATAATTCCTTTGTAATAACTCCAAAAAACAGATTTTGTTTCTTCGTTTGAAGTTGATTTTGATAGCTTTGGCAAAAAATAAACCGTTAAAACTGTTGTTAAAAAAAGTAAGTAATAATTCGAAATCCGTGTCAAAGCTTCCCAATAACCAGCTTGATTGATATCCAAATTTTCTATTACTGAATTTCGAATTCCCAAATAAACCATTGGTCCAAAAATCATAGAAACCAAGGCCATTAATGAATATTCAGACATGGGTTTTAAAACTGAAAAATCAAATGATTTTATACTTATTAATGGAAATAAATTTATTTTTTTATGAATGAAAAACAATGTCACAAAAAACAGAACTGATGGTGACAAAATAACGGCCAAAAGTGCTCCAAAAGTTTTATAAAAAAAGATTAATCCAACCGTAATTATAAGTCCTAAAACATTACCAATTATATTGATATAAATTACTTTTTTAAATTCGCCAAATCCGTTGATTACTGCAACTAAAATTATGGATGCAATGTACCAAGGTAAAGCTAAACCAAAGACTTTAAAAACCCATTCAAATTGAAAATCTGTTCCAAAAACTTCATGGTTTAAATAGGTTGCCAAAAAGAAAAGTAATCCACTTAAAATTACAATCACAAAAAATAATGCCATAAAAATTGTGGATAAAAAGCGTTTTAATTCTTCCAAATTATCCTCCTTTTCAGCCACATATTTTACAATTCCATTGGTGAATCCCAATGTTGCAATTCCTTCTATGGAAGCTGTAAAATTGCGAAGATTTCCGACTAATGCCATTCCACTTGGTCCAATAAAAATGGCTATGACTTTTGATGAAACAAAACCAATAATAATCTTCAAAATCACACTAACACTATTCAAGGAAGTGATTTTAAACAATTCTTTTTGAGCTATTTGCTTGAAAATATTCAATTAATATCGATTTAAAACATCAACAACTTTGCTAACCTCATCATCAGTCAAAATAGGAGAAATTGGCAAACTCAGAACCTCATCATGAATTTTCTCTGTGATTGGAAAAGACAAGGTATTCCAACTTTCAAAAGCTTTTTGTTTATGAGGTGGAATAGGATAATGAATCATAGTTTCAATTTCATTTTGCTTCAAATATTCTTGTAATACATCTCTATTTTCTGTACGAATCACAAATAAATGAAATACATGATTGGTTGAAAAATCCCATTGTGGAAGCATAATTTTATCATTTTTAATTTCAGATAAATATCTTTTTGCTATACTTCTTCTTTTGTTATTTTGTTCCTCTAAAAAGGGTAACTTCACATTTAAAAAAGCAGCTTGGATTTCATCTAAACGACTATTTATTCCTATAAATTCGTTATGATATTTCTTTGCTGAACCATAATTTCTTAACGAAAACAACATTTTTGCTAATTCTTCATCATTTGTTGCAATAGCTCCTGCATCACCCAAAGCGCCTAAATTCTTACCTGGATAAAAACTGTATGCCTGAACATTTCTAATTTCTGAATTCTGAATTCTGCCTTCTAAAATTGCTCCGTGAGATTGAGCAGCATCTTCAACTACAATTAAATTATGTTGCTTTGCTATTGCATTAATCTTATCCATTTCACACAATTGTCCGTATAAATGAACTGGTAAAATAGCTTTTGTTTTGGAAGTGATTTTTTCTGAAATTAAATCTGGATTAATATTGAAAGTTTCTACCCTTGGCTCTACTAAAACTGGCACTAAATCGGCTTGTAAAATGGCTAAAATACTAGCAATATATGTGTTGGCTGGAACAATAACTTCATCTCCTTTTTGGATTAATCCCAATTGAATGTAGCCTTTAAAAATCAAAACCAAAGCATCTAAACCATTGCCAACACCAATACAATATTTAGCATTAGTATAAGAAGCAAAATCCTTTTCAAACTGTTTGACTTCATCGCCTAAAATAAACCATCCTTTATCTAAAACTGATTGTATCTTATGATGAAACTCGTCTTGATATTGTGCATTTATCTTTTGTAAATCTAAGAATTTAATCATGTTATTGTAAATTAATTTCGTAGTGATTTTGTTCAAAAACTACACATCCTAATTCCTCTTTTTGATTCAATAATCCTTGATTAAATCCTTCTGCATGACTTGAATCAGTGACAATTCCCATATCAAAATAAGATTTTCCTGCTACTCGATACTTCTCCATTAAACTAAAAAATAAAAAATCTAAAGCCCTGCTACTTTCTCCTGCAACTGTTGTGGCTCCATATTGTGACTTCACTACGTCATTTGATTCAAATATAGTGATTCCAGCAACAATTTGGTCATCTAAATAAGCATTAAATTGCTTAATATTATTTGGAAATTTAATCCCTAATTTATTAATTTCATCCAATGTGTGCACTGGCTTAGCACCGTGCTTTTCGGCTAATCTTGGCATCAAAACTTGCGTCCAAAAAGAATCAAAATTAGTTTCTTCTTTCATCAAAAGACCAGAACTCAAAGAATTTTTATATTTTTTCAATTTACTTTTAGAAATCAAATGATCTTCTCCAAACTTGAAAGCTAAATTCATGTCTTTTCGGATAAGATTTGATTTGATTTTAAACAAATAATATTCTAACTCAAATGAAAATGTTTTGTTGTAAAAAACAGGAATAGACTTTATAACTAACTTTCTAAAAGCATTCTCTTGTAAAAAACTTACAATTGTTTCAAGATAACTAAAAACCTCTTGTGCTTTTGATTTATGATGTAATACCAATCCTCCATAGGTCAATCCTTGATGTGAATAAACCGTATCTTCTACTTTATTGGCTGGTAAAACCGCAACCAATTTATCTTTTGCATTAAAAACAAGTAACGAATAATCTTCAAATCTGTCTTGATGGTATTCCATAAAATCTCTATGAAATAAAAATGTAGCGTTTTTGGCTTGAGCTACAAATTCATTCCAAATAGTATAATACACTGAAGAATATTGTTTAATTTTTATCTTATTCAATTTTTTTTGTGTTAGGAATCGTGTTTTATCGTTGAATTTTAAAGAATTACAACTAATTAACTTATTTTTTAATAAATTAGTATCAAAATTGATTCATCTTGAAACAAAAATATCTATTATTTTTTTCAAAAATACTGATTTTATCTTTGTTATTTACTATAAATATGCAAGGACAGAATGTTTCTTTATACCAACAATTCAATGGCCGTTATGATTTTACTTTTTTAGGAAATACCATGAATATTTCTGAAAATAACGGAACTCCTGCTCTTGTAACAGGTACTTCTTCTACTGCTACATTAAATTTAAATACTGGAGACAGTGTTTTAAAAGCATATTTATATTGGTCTGGTAGTGGTGATGGCGATTTTGAAGTAGATTTAAACGGAACAACTATGTTAGCAGAACGAACTTTTAATCACACTAGAATTTCTGGAAACAACCAAACGTTTACCTACTTTAGTGCTTTTAAAGACATTACAAGTTTTATACAAGCAAATGGAAATGGAAATTATACTCTATCGAATTTAGACATTTCTAGTTTTGAAACATATCATAAACTAATTTCAACCAATTATGCAGGTTGGGCTATTCTCATTATTGTAGAAAACTCAAATTTCTCATTAAACCAAATAAATGTTTATGATGGATTACAAGGAGTTCCAAATAATTTAAGTATCAATTTAACTAATTTAGTTGTCATAGATAATAGCAATGCAACGGCTGGTTTTATTGCTTGGGAAGGAGACGCATCATTGGCAACTGAGACTTTTTCTATCAACGGAACAGTAATTAGCAATGCATCCAATCCTATAAATAATGTTTTCAATGGAACAAATTCAATAACAGGTTCAAATGTTTTATACAATATGGATTTGGATATCTATAACATTGAAAATTACATTCAAATAGGAAACTCAGATGTAAACATTACTCTTTCCTCATCACAAGATTTTATAATGATTAACACAGTTGTCACCAAATTAAACAGCCAATTGCCAGATGCTACAATTGCTATTGATGCCACAAATCAAGCTTGTAATGCTAATATTCTTTTGGTTGATTTTACTGTTTTTAATACCAATTCCACAGAAATACTTCCTGCTGGAACACCCATTGCTATCTATGCGAATGATTCATTTATTGAATATACTGAAACAATAACTCCAATACCTATTGATGGAAGTTGGAGTGATCAAATAAGCCTATTACTTCCTTTTGAACTTCCATTAAATTTTGAATTAAAATTTGTAGTGGATGATGATGGAATGGGTAATGGAATTGTTACAGAAATAAACGAAGATAATAACAGTGATACAAAATTAATTCTTCAAAATAGTGCTCCAAGATTTAATAAATTAGATAACCTAACATCTTGCAATGAAGGGTTAAAAAAAGGAACTTTCAATTTTTCACATTATGAAGAATTAGTAAAAACAGATCCAAATCAAGAAGTCTCTTTTTATGAAACCTTTGACAATGCACTCAATCAAACCAATCCAATACTTAACACTACCAACTTCATAGCCAATTCAACTCCAAAAGAGATTTACGTTAGAATTGAAAATGAAAATTGTTTTGCCTTTACCTCTTTTTTACTAACCACAAAAAATTGTCCTCCAACTGTTTACAATTATGTTTCAGGAAATTTTGATGGTTTTAATGATGGCTTTTTTATAGATGGATTGCGCAATATTTTCCTGAATTTTGAAGTTAAGATTTACAACCGTTGGGGAAAATGGCTCTGGACAGGAAACCATTCTAAACCCGATTGGGATGGTTATGTAGAAAATGGAATTGATGAAAAATATGCACCAGCTGGCACCTATTACTATGTAATTTATCTAAATGATCCTGATTATCATGAACCCTTAGTTGGCTATTTATACTTAACCCGATAATTTACATGTTTTGAGTGTAATAATTATAATCTTTCATCAAAGTCCTAATAAAGTCTTGATCGTTTCCTGATTGATTTTTAATACCAGTAACACTAATGATTTTTTCTCTCAACTTAATTAAAGTGGCATAGTCTCTGCTTTTCACTGCGACTTCAAAAGTTTCCTTAATGATTCTAGCATCGTTATCAGATAATTTAATCACTAAAGGATAAGTTGGCACGTAATCATCATTTAAGTCTTCAAGTATAGTATGGTTAATATTGATGTTGTTTTTTAATGAAATAACTGCTGTTCCTGCTGCCATATCTCCCATTCTTTGATTTTTGTTGTTAAAGATTATAGCCAATAAACCTATTATACCGTTTCCAATCAATACTTCTATCAATCTAAATAACCATCTAATTAAATAATCACCAAAGCCTGCTTGATACCCATCAATTTTGATGACTTTCATTTTCATTACTTTTTTTCCAATGGTTTGACCATCCCACAAACTTTCTAATAACAAAGTATAAAAAATAACAGGGGAAAATAACAAAATCATGATGGCAACAACTGACCAATTGTCCATATCATCAAAACTTTCCCCTAAACCTGATAAATCAAGAATGTAATACAGCACTACAGAATAAGACACAAGCACCATGATATCAAGCAATTGCCCAACAATTCTTGCACCCACAGAAGCTGCTGTAAAATTTATAGTAACATTTTGTGTTGTTGTTATGGATAATTGATTCATATTTTTTATTTTAGCCTCTAATGAGAGAAGTTGCATTCATAAAACAAAATAAAGAAAAATGGCTTGAATTTGAACAAGCTATTTTTGGAAAACTTAAAAAAAATCCTGATGATTTAGCTAGTCTTTACATCCATTTGGTTAATGATTTGTCTTACGCACAAACCTATTTCCCAAAAAGCAAGACTGTTCTTTATCTGAATCATTTGGCTTCACAAACTTATCAAAAGATATACAAAACTAAAAGAGAAGACACAAATAAACTAATTTATTTTTTTAAAACTGAAGTTCCTCTTCTTGTTTATCAATACAGACGATATATTTTATATGCTTTTTTAATTTTTGGTATTTTAACCTCAATTGGGGTTATTTCTGCAAAAAATGATGACACTTTTGTTCGTCTAATTTTAGGTGATCAGTATGTCAATATGTCTTTGGAAAATATCAAAGATGGCAATCCTGTTGCAGTATATAAATCTGGTAGCAATTGGGGAAGTTTTATTGGGATAACATTCAATAATTTAAGAGTGGGTGCACTCTCCTATTTTTTTGGGATATTCTTGGGTTTTGGTACATTTTATATACTTTTGAACAACTGCATCATGCTTGGTTCTTTTCAATACTTTTTCTACAAAGAAGGTGTTTTTTGGGAAAGTGTTAGAGGAATATGGATTCATGGATCAATGGAAATTTTTGCTATAGTTATCGAAGCAGCAGCTGGTTTTGTATTAGGTGCTAGCATCTTGTTCCCTAATACTTATTCGCGATTTAACTCTTTCAAAATAGGATTCAAAAATAGTTTTAAAATCTTTTTAAGCACTATGCCTTTTACAATTCTTGCTGGTTTTTTAGAAGGCTTTATCACAAGGTATTCTATCGATATGCCTCACTATTTAAGCGTGTTTATCATTTTATCAACATTGAGCGCTATAAGTTTTTATTATTTAATTTATCCTTTTATAGTTCACAAAAAAATAAATCAAAAAAATGTTTCAATTATATAAGAAAAGAAACTTTAACGAGTTAGTAGCTGATACTTTTACCTTTTTTAAACTGCACAGCAAAAACTATTTCAAAAACTACTTTATCATAAATGGTGGCTTTCTATTGGTTTTAGTAGTGTTGCTATATTTCTTCTTAAAAATTTTCTATGAAGGTCTTTTTGCAGGCATCAATAATAACAGGATGGAAGAAAATGCTATAGTTACTAATTTGACTTCAAATTTCCCTTTGTTAATTTCCATTGGTATCTTGATGTTTTTACTAATTATTATGATTAGTATAATTAATTATTCATATCCAATAGGTTACCTAAAACTCATTGAAACGAAATCAGAATTGAGTACAAAAAACTTAATTGACTTTATTAAATCTAAAATTGGAAAATCAATTGTCTTTTTTTTAACTTCTTTAGTAACTTTTGTACCAATATTTTTCATAGTATTTGGTTTACTCGTTGCTCTGATGTTTATCTTTATTGGATTTCCTCTTTTACTTATAGTTATCCCTGCGTTAATAAGCTGGTTATCATTAAGTTATTTTGACTACATTGCTACTGATCATCCTTTTTTAACCTCAATGAGCAATGGTTTTAATCTTATGAAAGAAAAATTTTGGGCAGTTATAGGTTCAACTGTAATCATGTTTGTTATTGTTCAAGTTGTTGTTGGAATTGTCTATATGATTCCTTATATAATTGGTATGATTTCAGCTTTTACAAATCCAGAAATGATGCAAGGATCAAATGAACCAAACGCAGAAGCCCTTTCATTTGTGATGATAATGATGACCATTGCCATGACTCTTTCAATTCTTTTCAATTATACGCTTCAAAATCTTATTTTAATTAACCAAGGAATAATTTACTACAGCAGCAAAGAAGAAGTAGAAAATAATACAATCAAAAATGATATTGACTTAATTGGATCTGATAGTGAATAAATTCATCTACATATTATTTTTCTTATCCTCATTTTGTTTTGGACAAAAGGATTCCTTGTCTTTTGAAAAAATAAACTATGACAACGAATATCTAAAATCAAAAGAATTTGACTCGAGTTTTATAGAAAGATATTCAGCAAACGAATTTCAATACGAGGCAAAGGTTGACGATTCAAAATTATCTGCTTGGAATAGATTTTGGAAAAATGTTGGCGATTTTTTCAGCAACCTATTCGATGTACGTAATGCTGATGGAAGTACAAACACATTGGGCATTATCATGAAAGTTATTGCTTTCCTGATTATTGGGTTTGTGATTTTTATGATTGTGAAAATCATCATTAACAAAGAAGGTGGTTGGGTTTTTGGAAAGACATCTACTAAAATAAAAGTTTCAAATTTAGTAGAAGAAAACATTCACGAGGTAGATTTCAAAAAATTAATTTCTTCTTCAAAAAATGAAAAAGAATACAGAACTACCATTCGTTATTATTACTTGTGGTTATTAAAATCATTTGCCGATAAAAAAATAATTGAATGGGATATTGAAAAAACCAATTCCGATTATTATTACGAAATAAAAGACATAGATACAAAATCCGAATTTCAACTGCTTTCTTATATCTATGAGTATTGTTGGTATGGAGAGTTTATATTGTCTGAAAACGACTTTCAAAAAGCCGAAAAATCATTTCTTAAAGCCATTCAACCCTAAATGAACAGAAGCCTAAAAATATATATCTTTTTACTCATCCTAATTTTGATAGGGATTATTTTGATTGATGCTAATAGACCAAAACCTATTAATTGGGCACCAACATTTGCTCTGAATGACAAAATTCCTTTTGGACTTTACATATTTGATAAAGAATCCAAAAGTTTGTTTACAAATCAAAAAATTACTAGAGTTGGAAACTCTCCCTATGAATATTTGTTGGACAAATACAACTATACTGATTCTACATACACTGTTAACGGAAGTATCTTATATATCAATGATGATTTTACCATAGATAACTCTTCCGTTGATGAACTCTTTTATTATGCTAGCAGAGGCAACGATGTGTTTTTAAGTTCGACTAATTTTCCGAATAGCCTGAAAGATTCATTAGGTTTTGAAATTGAAACCAGCAGCATTTTTCTAGATTCATTTGCCTTTAGCGTAGTCAATAAAAACCTAAACCCAAAAGATTACTATTATTCCAAAGGTGTTTCTACTAAATATTTTACTAAAATTGACACTACAAATACGGTAGTCTTAGGCCATCAAACCAGTACAGAGGAAAAAGTAATCAACTTTATTAAGATTCCATACCAAGGCGGAAATTTCTATTTGCATACACAACCCATTGCATTTACAAATTATTACATGCTAAAAGACAAAAACCATCAATACATTGAACAAATTACTTCTTATTTGAAACAAGACACTATTCATTGGTTTTCAAAACTTTATAACAGCGACAAACTCAATCAATCTATGATGCGATTCATATTGAGCGAATCCAGTTTGCGTTGGGCTTGGTATCTTTCACTCATCAGCATTCTAATTTTCATTCTTTTCAATGCCAAAAGAAAACAACGTGTAATTCCAATCATTGAACCGCTGCGAAATACAACCGTTGATTTTACAAAAACAATTGGAAACTTATACTATCAAGAAAAAGATCACAAAAATATAATTTCCAAAAAAATAATTTATTTCTTAGAAAAATTAAGAAACGACTATTTATTAGACACAACAGAACTAAATGAAACTTTCATCAACAGATACCAGCAAAAATCTGGATTTAAAAAAGAAGAAATCATATCATTGGTTCAGTTAATTAAGCAATTACAACACAAGGAAACATGTGATGAAAATGATGTCATCAAACTAAATCTTGCCATTGAAAAATTAAGTAGAAAAAAATAAATACAATATTAACAACACATCGAAAGATGTTGAAATACATCCAACAAAAATGGAAAACAACACAGAAGAAAACGAAAATGTAAACTTCAACAATCGCCTTGATTTAGCACCATTACAAGATAGCTTAGGAAAAGTAAGAGAAGAAATTAGCAAAGTCATTGTTGGACAACCGAAAATGATTGATCAATTGCTTGTTGCCATTCTCGCAAATGGACATGTGTTATTAGAAGGTGTTCCTGGTGTAGCCAAAACAATTACCGCAAAATTACTATCCAAAACATTATCCCTTGATTTTAGTCGAATTCAATTCACTCCAGACTTGATGCCTTCAGATATCATCGGAACATCTGTTTATGATTTGTCAAAATCAAGTTTTGAATTTAAAAAAGGACCTATTTTTTCTAACTTCATTTTAATTGATGAAATCAATCGTGCTCCTGCCAAAACACAAGCAGCTTTATTTGAAGTTATGGAAGAAACTCAAATTACCGCTGATGGAACAACTTATGTCTTAGATAAACCTTTCATTGTAATCGCAACACAAAATCCAATTGAACAAGAGGGAACCTATCGTTTACCCGAAGCCCAATTAGACCGTTTTTTATTCAAAATAAACATAGGATATCCTAATTTGCAAGAAGAAATAAGCATTTTACAAAAAGAAAATGACTTACAAAACAAAGACAAATTAGCAGAGATTACAAAAATCATTACTCAAAGTGATATTCTTCATTTTCAAGGATTGGTCAAACAAATTATAATTGAACCTAATCTGTTAGAATACATTGCAAAAATTGTATTAAATACTCGTGAAAATCCATTCTTGTATTTAGGAGCATCACCTAGAGCATCAATAGCCATACTAAATGCTGCCAAAGGATTTGCTGCCATAAAAGGAAGAGATTTTGTTACACCTGATGATATAAAAGAAGCAGCAATACCAGTTATGCAACACAGAGTTGTAGTAACACCAGAAAGAGAAATGGAAGGCTTAAACAGCAGTGAAATTATCAAACAAATTATTGATTCTGTAGAAATACCAAGATAATTCTAAAAAAATGAAACAACTTTTTAAACAACTTTACCTTACTAATTTCTTTTTCTATTGCCTAATGGGTATCATAGGTTGTTTTGTGTTGTCTTATTTTTTTCCAATGCTTTACAATGCCAGTTGGTACATGTTATATGTGTTAATAATATTCACACTTATTGACATTATCATCCTTTTTGTTGCAAAAAATCCAATAGAAGCTTTACGCGAAACTCCTGAAAAATTATCAAACGGAGACGAAAATGAAATCATCGTTAGAATAAAAAACAAATACACATTTCCAATATATTCTAGAATTATCGATGAAATTCCTCATCAATTCCAAGTCAGAAATTTTAACATCTACAGAAAAATAGCTGCACAAACCAAAGACGACTTTAAATACTTTTTAAGACCAACAGAAAGAGGTGAATACTTTTTCGGTAATTTAAATATTTTTGCAAGTTCTCCTCTACGTTTGGTTTCAAAAAGATTTCGTTTTGCTAACAATCAAGAAGTGCCAACATATCCATCATACATTCAATTGAGAAAATATGATTTAATAGCTTTTTCCAATTCTTTCGCACAATATGGATTAAAAAAAATCAGAAGAATCGGTCACACTATGGAGTTTGAGCAAATCAAAGAATATGTACAAGGGGATGATATCAGAACCATAAACTGGAAAGCTACTGCCAAAAGAAACGAATTGATGGTCAATCAATTTCAAGATGAAAAATCACAGAACGTGTACATGATTATCGATAAAGGTCGAGTAATGAAGATGCCTTTCAACGGGTTAAGCCTTCTGGATTATGCCATCAATGCAACCCTAGTTTTATCCAATGTAATTCTCAAAAAACATGATAAAGCTGGAATGGTTACATTTTCAAAAAAAGTTGAAAATCGCGTGGTTGCTGAAAAACGCCAAAACCAAATGCAACTCATCCTTGAAAATCTCTACAAAATAAAAACTGATTTTTTTGAAAGCGATTTCAGCAAATTGTATGCAGACATTAAAAATAAAATAAACCAACGAAGTTTATTAATTCTATATACCAATTTTGAGACCCTTGACGGTTTACACAGACAACTTCCCTACTTAAAAGGAATGGCTAAAAATCACCTGTTATTAATTGTCTTTTTTAACAATACAGAACTAAACCAACTTATCGACAAAAAAGCCAATAACGTCCAAGAAATTTACGACAAAGTTATCGCAGAAAAATTTGCTTTTGAAAAACGATTAATCGTCAATGAATTAAGAAAATATGGGATATATTCTGTACTGACTCAACCTGAGAACCTAACCTTAGATGTCATTAATAAATACCTTGAAATTAAGGCAAGAGGAATTTTATAAAAGTAATTCACATTTTTTTTTTTTACATCCATAAATACCTATATTTAAACTCTCAAAATATAAAACGTTTTTTATGCGAAGTATTAAACTCTTATGGCTGTTTTTTTTCAGCATCACTCTTAATGCACAAGATTATTTTCCCAAAAATGATGGTGTAAAACAATCTTTCAAAAATCATGTAGCCATTACTAATGCTACTATTTATGTGTCTTCTACTCAAAAAATTGAAAAAGCAACATTACTAATAAAAGATGGTAAAGTCATAGAAGTAGGTACTACTGTTTCAATTCCTAAAAATGCAACAACTATTGATGCAACTGGAAAAACAATTTATCCGTCATTCATCGATATTTTTAGCGAATTTGGTATTCAAAAACCAACCCAAAGACCTGAAAGAGGTTCTTCTGCCCAATACGATTCAACACGAGAAGGTTACTATTGGAACGACCACATAAAAGCGGATTATAATGCCTATGAAAACCTAAACTATGAAAATAAAAATGCTGAAAAACTTCGTGCTGCAGGCTTTGGAACAGTGTTAAGCCATTTTAATGATGGTGTAATTGCAGGAACAGGATTACTTTGGACATTAAATGATGATGCAAACAACGCAACTAGAATCTTAAACAATAAAATTTCTCAACATTTTACATTCAATAGAAGTAAACTTTCTAGACAATCTTATCCCTCTTCATTAATGGGAAGTATGGCACTAATTCGTCAAGTATATCATGATGGAAAATGGTATGCTACTGGAAATTCTAAAACGAAAGACCTATCATTAGAAAGTTTCAATACCAATAAAAATTTAGTTCAAATTTTCAATGCAGGTGACAAACTAAATAGCTTAAGAGCAAGTAAAATTGCCAAAGAATTTGGGGTAAATTACATCATCAAAGGAAGCGGAAATGAATTTGAAAAAATAAACGACATCAAAAACACCAATGCTACTTATATCATTCCGTTGAATTTCCCAGAGGCTTATGATGTTTCAGATACTTATTTGGCACAACAAGTAAGCTTAAGCGACATGAAATACTGGAATCAAGCCCCATTTAATTTAAAAATACTTGCTGAAAACAACATACAATTCGTTTTAACAACATACGACAACAAAGAACCAAAAGACTTTTTAGAAAATTTAAGAAAAGCTGTTTTATATGGTTTACCCAAAGAAAAAGCAATGGCAGCACTTACCGAAATTCCTGCTAAACTGTTAAATCAATCTAATACTCTTGGATCGTTAAAGAAAGGTTCATTAGCAAACTTCATCATTGTTTCAGGAGATATTTTTGAAAATGACAGTAAAATCAATGAAAATTGGGTGCAAGGCAACAGAAATATCTTAGCCAAAATGAATGTAGAAGATATTAGAGGTGAATATAATTTAGCCTTTAACAATGAAACCTATGAATTGAAAATTTCTGGAGAATTAGAAAAATTAGAAGCTAAAATCTCTAAAGACAGTTTGGAATATGGCACTAAAATAAACTATAACGAACCATGGGTTAATCTTGTTATTAAAACCAAGGATACGATACATTCAAATTACCTTAGACTAAGTGGGACTAAAAACAAGTCAAATTTAGAAGGTAAGATTGTTTTAGAAAATGGTCAAGAGTCTAATTGGATAGCTACCAAAAAAGAGGCAACAAGCTCAGATACTAAAAAAGAAGAAAACAAAAAAGATAGCCCTAAAGTGCCAGAAATGATTCCTGTTTCTTATCCAAATTTAGCTTTTGGAAATACAGAAAAACCGAAACAAGAAACTTTACTTTTCAAAAATGCAACCGTTTGGACAGGTGAAAAAGAAGGCATTTTAAAAGAAACAGACGTTCTAATTGAAAATGGAAAAATCGTCAAAATTGGCAAAAAACTTTCTGCTAAAAATGCCAGAGAAATTGATGCAACAGGAAAACACTTAACCGCAGGAATTATTGACGAACACTCACACATTGCCATTTCAAATGGAGTGAATGAAGGCGGTCAAAATTCATCTGCTGAAGTGACTATTGAAGATGTTGTTAATTCTGATGACATTAATATTTATCGCAATCTTGCCGGTGGTGTCACCTCTTCCAATTTATTACATGGATCTGCTAATCCAATTGGTGGTCGTGCAGCGTTTATTAAACTAAAATGGGGTTATTCTCCAGATGAAATGATTGTAAAAGACGCTCCAAAATACATCAAATTTGCTTTAGGTGAAAACGTAAAACAATCCAACTGGGGAAGTGGTGGTCGTTTTCCTCAATCGAGAATGGGTGTTGAACAAGTCTATGAAGATTATTTCTCTAGGGCTTTAGAATATCAAAAAGAAAAAGCTACCAATAAAAGTTTCAGGTATGACATCGAAATGGAAGTTTTACTTGAAATAATGAATAAAAAACGTTTCATCACTTGCCATTCTTATGTGCAATCTGAAATTAATATGTTGATGAAATTAGCAGAACGTTATAACTTCAAAATTCAAACCTTCACACACATTCTTGAAGGATATAAATTGGCTGATAAAATGGCTGAACATGGTGTAGGTGGTTCTACATTTGCCGATTGGTGGGCTTATAAATTTGAAGTAAATGATGCCATTCCATACAATGCTGCCTTAATGCAAAGTCAAGGCGTGATGGTTTCTATCAATTCTGATGATGCAGAAATGTCTAGACGTTTAAATCAAGAAGCTTCAAAAGCAGTAAAATATGGAAACGTTCCAGAAGAAGTAGCATGGAATTTTGTGACTTTAAATCCAGCAAAATTATTGCAAGTTGATGATAAGGTAGGAAGTATAAAAGTGGGTAAAGATGCTGATGTCGTTCTTTGGTCAGATAATCCTTTATCTATTTATGCTAAAGCTGAAAAAACAGTGGTAGAAGGAACCATATTCTACGATTTAGAAAAAGAAAAAGAAACCCTAGCAACCATTCAAAAACAAAGAAGTGAGTTAATTAATACGTTGCTTGAAGCTAAAAACAAAGGATTAAAAACCCAAGCACCAAAGAAAAAAGAAGTGAAACATTATCATTGTGACACAGTTGAAGAATTTTAAAATGAATTCAAACAGCACTTACACATATTAAAAAAACATACAATGAAAAAATACATATTTATACTACTACTAACTACTGTTGCTTTTGGTCAGCAAACTCCTGCAGCTAAACAAACCAAAAGTATTTTAATTTTAGGTGGAAAAGCTCACATAGGAAATGGTACTATTATTGAAAATAGTCTAATTTCAATTAATAACGGTAAAATTGAAGCCATTGGAGATGCTCGTGTCATGAAAGTTAGTAAACATGATATTACCCTAGATGCATCAGGAAAAGATATTTATCCTGGATTTATAGCTCCTAATTCTACACTTGGATTAGTAGAAATAGATGCGGTCAAAGCTTCTGACGATGAAAGCGAAATGGGAGAAATGAACCCGCACATCAGAAGTATAATTGCCTATAATGCTGAATCTGGATTAGTGGAAGTAGCTCGTCCAAATGGTGTATTGCTAGCACAAATTACGCCAAGAGGAGGAAGAATTTCAGGTACTTCATCTGTAGTGCAATTAGATGCATGGAATTGGGAAGATGCTATCGTTAAAGAAAATGATGGCATTCACTTGAATTGGCCTAGAAGTTATTCAAGGTCAGGATGGTGGGCAGAACCAGGAAGTATTGAGCCTAACAAAGATTACGACAAACAAATCACAGAAATTCAAAACTTTTACAACAATGCTAAAGCTTATGCAGCTTCAAATGTAACCGTAAAAGATATTCCGTATGAGGCCATGAAAGGTTTAGAATCTGGTGAAAAACAACTTTATATTCATGCCAATGGCGAAAAAGAAATTGTTGATGCCATTTTGTTCAAAAAGAAAAATAACATCAAAAAAATGACTATTGTAGGTGGATATTATGCTTATAAAAATACAGCTTTGCTTATCGAAAATAATGTGGCTGTACTTTTAAGAAGAGTTCACGATTTACCTTTGCTTGAAGATGAAGATGTAAACTTACCTTTCAAAAACGCTAAACTACTTTCAGACGCTGGAGTTTTAGTTGGCCTAGAAAACATGGGTGATATGGAAAGAATGCAAGTTAGAAACTTACCTTTTTATGCTGGAACTTGTGTGGCATGGGGAATGGAAAAAGAAAAAGCTTTGCAGCTAATCACTCTAAATTCTGCTAAAATATTAGGCATTGATGCTAATTACGGTTCATTAGAAACTGGAAAAAGTGCCACACTATTCATTTCAGATGGTGATGCTCTTGACATGAAAACTAATAAAATAACCACAGCTCTAATCGATGGAAGACAAATCAGTTTAGAAAGTCACCAAACAGAATTATACGAGCGATATAAAGAGAAGTTTGAAAATAAATAATGGTAACTATATACAAGTTTACACAAAAAAAATATTATTTTTTATGGATATTTTTAAAAAAATCTTCTTTCGTTGTTTTGTCAGTTATTTTTACTAAATATTCAGTATTAATATAATACAAATATATAATTTCCTTATCATCGTTACTTTTAAAGTATATGTTAAAGTATATTGATATTATATCTACATTTTCTAAAACAGGATGAATAATATTTTCTCGATACATATATGATATTACATTATAAACAAATTCTTTAGAACTGTTTTCTAAAAAAATATGTGATTGAGCCATTTTTGAATATGATGCATCAATAAAAAAGACATTGTTAACTTCCATGCTATAACTTAATGTTTTTACGTCAAAAAATCTTTTTTCAGTATTTTTAAATTCATCTTTCAAAATATCTATAAGTAAATCTCTTGATAGTTGTTTATTGTAGTAAGTTTGAGTATATGAAATACTTGTAGTAAATAACAAAATAAAAAGTATGTTTTTCATAGGAATATTTTTAAAACTGACCATTCCCAAATCAGTATTTTTTAAAATGACAAGCGTGGGATTGTAGCTTTATCCGTCTTGAGGTTCTGACAAAACCCTACGCCAAGATAAAGTACACCCACGCCATTGCATGAGCATCGACTTATTATCTTGTGGCGTATTGTAATTGTCAGATTTCAAGACCACGATAATAGCTAACGCTATATTTTATGATATTTTAGTTTGCTAATTTAGTAATTTTTGTTATTTGTTTTTATTATTCTAAATCTAAATTAGTTTGTATAGAATCTTCTTTAGGATTAAATTTTAAAGCTTTACTTAATTTTTTATTAAATGAGCTTTGTTTTATTGGTTCTTCTTCGCTTTTGTCAATTTCTCTTTCAATTTCGTCGAAGTTTAATTCAATTTGCCCATTTGCTCTGTCAACCATTATGTTAAATCTTGTTTTAAACTCTGACCAACTATGACATGAACTCATTATACCAATTACTTTATATATTTGAGCTGTTAAAGCTGGATGTCCAATATCAGGTGTTAAACTTTGAAAAAATCTTGCTGTATAATTACCAGCAGTACTTTTTGGTGTTTTTGTCTTAAGCTCCTCTAATACTCCTTTTGGAAGTTGATTATAAATTAACTCATTTGTCCATCTACCGATAACACCCGGTTTATTGTTTATGCCTTTAACAGTATAATTCCATTTATTTAATCTGAAAATTTCAAAATAAAATGTATCAGGAAACATTTTTTGCCATTTCAAAAGCTCTTTACCTATATATGCTTCAAGAATAATTTGTAAAGCATCACTCTCTCTTTCGTATTGGTAACCAGTTGCCTCATCAACAAGGGCTATAATACTTGTTTTAAGAAAAGCTTTTACAAGAATTCTACTTTGTTCTCCAATATGAATTTGATTTGGTTTTAATATTCCTTTTCCTAAAGCATCACTAAATAAAAAAGCAACTTGCGGTAAAATTTCAGCTTTATAACCAATACTTTTATTTCCATTTAAATCTATAAAAAATACAGGTTTAGAATTCTCTAATAACTCCTCGTCAATTAAGGGTTTTATATTAGAAGCACTTAAAAAAATAGGTGTTTGGAATTCTTCATCATAAGCCCTACCTCCTTTAGCTTTACCTGTTCTTCCTAAAGCTTTTAAAAATCCTATTCTACTTAAAACTCTTTCCCCATTAGGTAAATTATAAGCCGTAATATCAAAACCATTAATATTTAAATCTCCTTGATGAGTTGCTTCTAACATTTCTTTCTTAGTCATTTATTAATTCTTTATAGGTTAAACGATTATTTGAGTTTGAAAGTAATAAGTTAAAACGCATTGCTTCCGTTGTATCTCTTGTGTTGTATCTAAAAACAAATTCATCAACATACATTTGTAAATGTTTTTTAGAAGTGAAATGATATATACCAAATATACCTCTTTTTAGCAAACTCCAAAAACCTTCAATAGTATTTGTGTGAACTCTACCATTTACATATTCGTTTTGATTATGTTTTACAATTGAATGGTCGTAAATTCTTGAAACTCCTTTATATCCTAACCATTCATCTGTATATAATGAAGCACTTTGTTTAACGTTAGCAACGATTTCACGAGTTAAAGTAGTAGAACCTACATTTTTAACAACATTAGCGTTTAATTTACCGTTTCTTTCAACTGTTCCAACAACAGGAGTTTTGTCTTTTGCACTTCTACCTTGTGAAGCAATTGCTTTTTTATGATTGTGGCGGTTTTTGTTTTTACCACCTACATAAGTTTCATCCGCTTCAACTTCGTTATCTAATTCATTGTTATTTTCAATACCAAAACATTTTCTAATACGTTGTAACATAAACCAAGCTGATTTTTGAGTAATGTTTAAATCACGACCTAATTGTAAAGATGAAATTCCTTTTTTGTGAGAAGTTACAATCCAAATAGCAAGAAACCATTTTTGTAATTCCATTTTGGTATTATCAAACATAGTTTCAGTTTTTACATTGAAGTATTTACCTGTATTTTTACATTTGTATTTATTACCTTTACAGTTATAAACCTTTGATGAAGCATCAAAAGGACTTACTACGTTACCATTCCAACGCAAAGTTTCCAGATGGTCAATGCAAGTTTGCTCATCTGGAAACGCTTTTATTAAGTCTAAAATTGATTTGAAATCTTGATTTATCATTACCTTTGTTTTAATTACATTACAAAGATAAGAAGTTAATTACACTAAACCAAATTTATTTAGTGTAAAATTATATATAGTTGCCTAAATAATTTAGATATTCGGATTTTCAGATTATAGCTTTTTAGATAAATACTACCTAACAATCTTTCCGAAAATCTAAAATCCGAAAATCTGAACATCTTAAAAATGAAACAAATCACTTCTATTCAAAATCCATTCATAAAATCTTTAGTGCAATTGCAAGAAAAGGCAAAAGCACGCAAACAAACCGGTACCTTTTTAATTGAAGGAAAACGAGAAATTGAATTAGCCATAAAAGGAAATTACGAAATAGAAACAATATTATTTCTACCCGAATTAATTTCTGAAAAACAAGTAAACAGTTTAACAATCAAACAGTTAAGCACCATAGAAATATCAAAAGAAGTCTATCAAAAGTTAGCTTATCGCGATACGACTGAAGGCATTTTAGCGATTGCCAACACCAAAAGTTTATCACTTTCCGATTTAAAATTACCAGAAAATCCATTAATTTTAGTTTTAGAATCTATTGAAAAACCCGGAAACATTGGAGCCATGCTTCGTACAGCTGATGCAGCCAATATCGATGCTGTAATTTTAGCCAACCCAAAAAGCGATTTATATAATCCTAATATTGTTCGCTCTAGTGTGGGCTGCTTATTTACCAATCAAATTGCTTCAGGAACAACCGAAGAAGTTATTGCATTCTTAAAAGAAAAAAACATCAATTTTTATAGCGCTACACTACAAAACTCAAACGAATATCATAAAGTGGACTACTCTACACCAACAGCTTTAGTGGTTGGAACAGAAGCCACAGGCTTAACCCAACTTTGGAGAGATGAAAGCACTCAAAACATCATAATTCCTATGCAAGGTGAAATTGATTCTATGAATGTTTCTGTAGCAGCAGCTATTTTATTGTTTGAAGCTAAGAGGCAACGAGGATTTTGATATTTTAACTGAATTTCTTCTAAAAACTCAACAAAAAAACCTGCAATCAAATCACAGGTTTTATAAACAAACTCAAATACAGTCTAGCTCAGAGAAAAAAGAATTAAAACACTATCATTATCTCCCGAACCTTCAACAAAAATCATTAGTTCTTCTAATTCATCTTTTTTATTAGTTTTAATTAAAAATCTAGCTTCCTTTCCTCCATCTGAAAATTTCATCAATTGGTCTAAACTTCTATTTTCCTTATACTTCTTTACAATTGACTTCATGTCTTTTCTCATAGCTTCATTGGAAGTACTAAAAATTTTTATAAACTCAATTTTCTTCAAGAAATCAACAATTTTTCTTTCTTCTGCATTCTCAACTTTCTCATTTATTGTAATATCAGAAAATAACTCTTTGTTTATTACCAAAGAAGAAACATCTTTATTGTTTTCAAACTTGCTAAAGGACTGTGAAAAAATAACCGTTGTGGAAAATAAAAAAACCACTGTACTTAAAAAATTCTTCATAATTTATTGTTTTTATTGTTAAAGATACACTTAAGACGAATGGAAAAACTTTTTGTTACAATGAAATGACTTAGCCGCTGATTAAACCATATGCATCAAGCCATTAAATAATTTTATGATATAAAAAGTTACTGATACTGTACAATATTGGTTAACCGTACATAGCAGTATTTTAATACCATATCGATATTTTTTTTTTGATTTTACAATTAAATTTCTTTAAAATAAAATCCCAAAAATTAATTTGTCCAATCCATAACTTTGTTATAACTTTAGGTATCTAATGCACACCTATGATAGAAATAGATTTAGAAGCCGAAAACAAAGCCATTGCGAAAGAATACAAAGAACTTTTACGCATTAGTTATCAAACACTTTCAGTCGAAGATAAAAAACTAATTCGAAAAGCGTTTGATGTAGCCGTTGAAGCCCACAAAGACCAAAGACGAAAATCGGGAGAAGCATACATCTTCCATCCTATTGCTGTAGCTAAAATTGTAGCATCAGAAATTGGACTAGGAGCAACATCCATTGCAGCTGCTCTAATGCACGATGTTGTGGAAGACACAGAAATATCGGTAAAAGACATTGAACAAATGTTCAACCCTAAAATTGCGCAATTGGTCGAAGGATTAACCAAAATCGCTCAGGTAAAAACCGAACAAGGTGTTTCCATGCAAGCGGAAAATTTCCGTAAAATGTTGCTTACCTTAAACGAAGATGTTCGTGTAATCCTAATCAAAATCGCTGACCGATTACACAACATGCAAACTATGGAAAGCATGGTGGATTATAAACAAGCGAAAATTGCTTCGGAAACTTTATACATCTACGCTCCTTTAGCACATCGTTTAGGCTTATACAACATCAAAACTCAACTAGAAGATTTAGGTTTAAAATACACTGAACCTAGTGTTTACAATGATATAATCAGCAAAATTAAAGAAACGAAAGAAGAGCAAGATGAATATATCAAATCCATTTCGAGTGTTTTAAGCGAATCCATGACCAAGGAAGGCATTGAATTTTCTATAAAAGGAAGGCCAAAATCAATCTACTCCATCCGAAGAAAAATGCTGGCTCAAAATGTAACCTTTGATGAAGTATATGATAAATTTGCCTTACGAATAATTTATAAGTCTAGTGTTCATGATGAAAAATTTCTGGCTTGGAAAATATATTCTATAGTAACTGATCATTATCGCCCAAGTCCAAGTCGTCTTCGGGATTGGATTTCATCTCCAAAATCTACGGGTTATGAAGCCCTTCATATTACAGTAATGGGACCAAAAGGGCGTTGGGTAGAAATTCAAGTGCGTAGTGAACGAATGGATGAAATTGCTGAAAAAGGCTATGCAGCACATCATAAATATAAAGGTGTTGGTACAGAGGAACACGGTTTGGAAATTTGGTTGAACCAACTCAAAGAAGCCATTGAAAACCAGACATCTAATAATGCCGTTGACTTTGTAGAAGAATTCAAATTGAATTTATATGCCAAAGAAATTTATGTTTTTACCCCAAAAGGTGACATAAAATCTTTACCCAAAGGAGCAACTTCACTCGATTTTGCCTTTAGTATTCACTCAGAAATTGGGTGTAAAACGAGAGGAACACGTGTTAATGGAAAATTGGTTCCTTTAAATTATGTATTAAATAGCGGTGATCAAGTTGAAATTATTACTTCCGAAAATCAAAAACCAACTTCACAATGGCTAGACTATGTAACAACTTCTAGAGCTAAAAACAAAATCAAAAATGTTTTAAATGAAAACACTAAAAAAATAGCTGAAGAAGGAAAAGAAATTCTAACCCGAAAACTGAGACATTTAAAAATCACCCTAAACGAAACAACTGTAAATGAATTGGTAAACTTCTTCAAATTACAAACTAGTTTAGATTTATTTTACAGAGTGGGTTCTGGTTCAATAGAAAACCAAAAACTAAAAGAGTATGCAGCACAGAAAAGCAATACACTAGTTAATTTCTTCAAGAAAACTATAACTAGATCACCTTCCATAAAATCAGACCCAAATCAAAAGAAAGAATCAAATAAAAAATATGACTTACTCGTTTTTGGTGTAGAACAAGACAAATTAGAATACAAATTATCTTCTTGTTGCAATCCCATTCCCGGCGATGATGTTTTTGGTTTTATAACCATCAATGAAGGCATTAAAGTGCACCGAAAAGACTGTCCAAATGCCATAAGTATGCAATCAAATTATGCTTATCGCATCATGCAAGCCAAATGGATTGATTCTAGTCAGGAAGAATTTAGAGCTACATTAAACATTACTGGAATGGATACTTTAGGACTAACAAATGAATTAACAAGAGTCATCTCCAATGAAATGCATGTGAACATTCAAAACATTTCTCTAAGTAGTGATGCCGGAATTTTTAATGGAAAAATAACCGTTGTAGTAGCCAACAATACCATCCTGAAAAAATTGATAGAAAACATCAAAAAAGTAGATGGTATCGATAAAATTACACGAATTTATAAGAATTAAGCACCTTCAATTGTTAATAAATTTGGAAAACGTATTTCGCACAAAAAACAATATCAAAAAAAATAAAAGTATCTTTGCCAATATTTGATGGTTAGTCCTATGGAAAACAACACAAATCAAGAAGTAGTAAAAAATGTTTTTACAAAGTATTTAGAAGAGAAAGCACATCGCAAAACTCCTGAACGCTACGCTATACTACAAGAAATTTATGATTCAAAAGAACATTTTGACATTGAATCATTGTACATTAAAATGAAAAACAAAAACTATCGTGTTAGTAGAGCCACGCTTTATAATACTATAGAATTATTGTTAGAATGTGGTTTGGTTCGTCGCCATCAATTTGGTCAAAATCAAGCACATTACGAAAAATCTTATTTTGACAAACAACATGATCATATTATCATGACAGATTCTGGAGAAGTAATTGAATTTTGCGATCCTAGAATTCAACAAATCAAAGAAACGATGGAGGAAATTTTCGGAATTGATATTCAAACCCATTCGCTCTATTTTTATGCAACAAAAAAATAAATTTTAAATTAATACATGCACGGACAAGTCTCGACTTGTTCCTATTAAACAACAAACACAACTAATATTACAAAATGACCGTAGATTTATTACTAGGATTACAATGGGGTGACGAAGGAAAAGGAAAAATCGTTGATGTACTTACTTCAAAATATGACATTATAGCACGTTTTCAAGGTGGACCAAACGCAGGACACACCTTAGAATTTGACGGAATCAAACATGTTCTTAGAACAATTCCCTCAGGAATATTTCACCAAAACAACAAAAATATAATTGGCAATGGAGTTGTAATCGACCCAGTTGTATTCCAAAAAGAAATTGAAGGTTTAGAAAAATTTAATTTAGACATTACTTCCAAATTATTCATTTCGAGAAAAGCCCACTTAATTTTACCAACGCATAGATTGCTTGACGCTGCTTCGGAAGCTTCAAAAGGAAAGGCAAAAATAGGTTCTACTTTAAAAGGAATTGGACCAACTTACATGGACAAAACAGGAAGAAATGGCCTTCGTGTGGGTGATATTGAGCTTGAAGATTTCAAGTTGAAATACAGAGCTTTGGCGGACAAGCATGAATCAATGATTGCTTTTTATGATGTTGATTTACAATACAATCTGCAAGAAATGGAAGAAGAGTTTTTCACAGCAATTGAAGAACTAAAAAAATTACCTTTTATTGATTCAGAAGAATATTTGAACCAATCTCTAAAAGAAGGAAAATCAATCTTAGCTGAAGGTGCACAAGGCTCTCTATTGGATGTAGATTTTGGAACATATCCATTTGTAACTTCTTCTAACACTACAGCAGCTGGAGCTTGTACTGGTTTAGGAATTGCTCCTAATAAAGTAAAAGAAGTTTTCGGAATATTTAAAGCTTACACAACTCGTGTTGGAAGTGGACCATTCCCTACAGAATTATTCGACGAAGTAGGTGCTGCAATGGCAAAAATAGGTAACGAATTTGGCTCTGTAACAGGTAGAGCTAGAAGATGCGGATGGTTGGATTTAGTTGCCCTAAAATATGCTGTTCAAGTTAATGGTGTTACGGAACTTTACATGATGAAAGGTGACGTTTTATCTGGTTTTGAAACCTTAAAAATATGTACTTCATATACTTACAAAGGACAAAATATTAGTCATTTACCTTATAATATCGAACCAGAAAACGTTGAACCTGTTTATACAGAAATGAAAGGTTGGCAAGCTGATTTAACTAAAATGACTACTTACAACGAATTACCAAAAGAATTAAAAGATTATATAGAATTCATTGAAAAAGAATTAGAAGTGCCTATCAAAATAATTTCTGTTGGACCAGACAGAAAACAAACCATCACCAAATAGTCTATTGATTCAAATAAAAATTAAACCGTAGCTTCAATATTTTAGAAACTACGGTTTTTTAATTAAATACTTATAAAACTTTCTTAATAGAAATCAGCATATTTACTTTTTAATTAAATTTGGCACAAAATAGAAACTCTTGAAAAAATACTATTATATATTATTCTTTTTATTACTGGTCAGTATTGCATCTCAAGCTCAAGAAAAATCCAGTAAAATCATTATAGAATATTTTGATTTTGTTGATAAAAACCAAATTGAAATACCTGGAGCCATTGTTTTTACAGGTAATGTTCGCGTGCTTCACAATGGTGTAAAAATCAGTTGCAACAAAGCCTATCACTTTACAGATGAAAACTACGTAAAAGCTTTCGGAAATGTTCAATTGGTTCAAGGAGACACTATTTTTATGAACAGCAGATATGCTGAATACAATGGCAACAAAGAATTTGCCTATGCTACTGGAGATGTTAATATGCGTTCACCAGATTCAAATTTAGTGACTGATACTATTTACTTTGACAGAAAAAAACAAGAAGCATATTACAATAGTTTTGGTACCATCACTAACAAAGACAACACCCTAAAAAGTAAATCTGGAAGATATTATCTAAATGAAAAAAAGTATTCCTTCAAAACAGCAGTAACTGTTGTAAATCCTAGGAGTACCATCAAAACTAACCATTTAGATTATTACGATAACTCCGGTCATGCCTATGTTTTTGGCCCTTCAACCATTACCAGCAAAACCGATTACATTTATACAGAAAATGGTTTTTACGATACTACAAACGACATTGGAAAACTCAAAAATAATTCACATATACTCTATAATAGCAGAAGGATTGAAGGCGATGATATATTCTATGATAGAAAAAAGAACTTTTCTAAATTGGTCAATAATGTAAAGATTACTGATACTATTAACAACCTCATTGCAAAAGGACATTATGCAGAAGTTTATAGAAATACATTGACTAAAAATGACTCCATGTTTATTACTAAAAAAGCATTAGTCATCACCAAAACCGAAAATGATTCCATGTACATGCACGGAAAGCGAATTTTAGTCACTGGACCACCCGAAAATAGAATTATTAGAGCTTACAAGAATGTTAGATTCTATAACTTAGATATGAGTGGAAAATGTGACTCATTGCATTCCAGCAATAAAAATGCTTTAACAAAATTAATTGGGAAACCCATTTTATGGAGCAACAAAAGCCAAATGACTGGAGATATTATGCATATTGTAGGCAACAATAAAACAGAGAAAGTAGATTCCTTAAAAGTTTTAAATAATGCTTTTTTAATTCAAAAAGATACCTTGAGCAAAAATGGCTATAACCAAGTAAAAGGGCAAAATTTATATGGAAAATTCAGAGAAAATAAATTATATGAAGTTGACATAGTAAAAAACTGTGAGGCAATTTCGTATATGTATAATGAGGATGATGAATTAATTGGCATTAACAAAAGCGTTTGTAGCAGCATAAATCTTCAATTAGAAGACAATCAAATTCAAAGCATCTTATTTCAAACAAATACAGATGGTTACTTGTATCCAGAAGAAGAGTTTCCTGAAAATGCGAGGAAACTTAGAGGATTTCTCTGGCGTGGAGACGAAGAAATAAAATCAAAGGAAGATATTTTTCCGCAGGAAGAGTTAGAGATCGATGAAAAAATTCAAACAGAAACCAAAGCCAAGGAATCTAAAGGAGGTGAACCCATGAAGATACTGAAAGAAACATTAGACTATGATAAAAATAATCCTAAGAAAAAAGAGTAATTCAGTATTAATTTTTAACCCTTTATAGTATTCAGAAAGCAGATTGCAAAAACTCATAATCAGTTAGTATCTATATGTTTCAAAAAATCAGACAATACCCTTCAAATCACTGATCACAAACTCTCTTTAATCATAAATCTTTTAGACTTTTAATCATACACCAAAATGTTATCCGATTTTTTTAAATACCAAGCACAAACAACACCACACCCTCTTGCAATGGAAATTTCACATGCAAAAGGTTCTTATATTTATGATACTAAAGGAAATAAATATTTAGATTTTGTAGCTGGAGTTTCGGCGTGTACATTAGGCCATCAAAACAAAAGAGTAAATGATGCTATAAAAAATCAATTGGATAAGTATTCACACGTTATGGTTTATGGAGAATATGCTCAATCACCTGCAACAGCATTATGCAAACTTCTAGCTGAAAATCTTTCTTATCCTTTGACAAAAACCTATTTAGTAAACTCTGGAACAGAAGCTATTGAAGGAGCCTTAAAATTAGCCCGTAGAGTCACAGGAAGAAGTCAATTAATTTCATGTCACAATGCTTATCACGGAAATACTATGGGAAGCATGAGTGTAATGGGTTTTGAAGAACGCAAACAAGTTTTCAGACCTTTAATTCCTGATGTAGATTTCATTACATTCAACAACGAAGCAGATTTAGAAAAAATAACTTCTAAAACCGCTGGAATTTTATTGGAAACCATACAAGGTGGTGCTGGTTTTATTCAGCCAGAAAACAATTTTCTAAAAAAAGTAAGACAGCGTTGTAATGAAGTTGGTGCTCTAATGATTTTAGACGAAATCCAACCTGGTTTTGGTCGAACTGGAAAATTATTTGGTTTCCAAAACTATGATGTTGTTCCTGATGTAGTCGTAATGGGAAAAGGAATGGGAAGCGGAATGCCTGTTGGAGCTTTCACAGCGTCCGAAGAAATGATGGATTTATTAAGCCATACTCCCAAACTTGGTCACATCACAACTTTTGGAGGTCATCCTGTGATTGCTGCTGCATGTTTAGCAACGTTACAAGAGTTAACCGAAACAAATTTGATGCAACTGGCTTTAGAAAAAGAACAATTATTCCGAAAATTATTAGTTCATCCCTTAATTACTGAAGTTCGAGGAAGAGGATTGATGTTAGCCGCTATGACAAAAAGTCCTGAAATCACAGACAGAGTAGTGCTTCGTTGTCAAGAAAAAGGTTTAATTTTATTTTGGTTATTGTTTGAAGGCTGTGCTATTCGCATAACACCACCATTAACTATCTCAAATGACGAAATTGAAGAAGGTTGTGGCATTATTCTTGAAGTCTTAAATGAAATTGACGCTGAAATAAAGGCTGGTATAGAAAAATAAAAAAAGACAAATACTTTACTCCTTAATTTTTAGCGGTTTATCTGTTCAAATTGTTAATTAAATTGTTTAAAACAATAAAAGCTAAAAAGCAGATTAGCTCCTAATTTATTTAATTTTAAATAGGATAAATTTTCAAAATCAAAAGCTATGAATTTGAGTCACGAAGAAGAAAACAACCAAGACTTATCCTTATCTAAATTTGAATCAATGCTTAAAACAAATAAAGTTTTATTTTTTGATTCTGAAGAGTTTGAAGACATCATACTCCACTACATGGATACAGGAAGGTTAAATCTTGCCAAAAAAGCACTTAAACTTGCTTTAGAACAACATCCAAAATCTACTGGATTAAAATTAGTTCAAGTTGAACTTCTTATTTTTGATGACAAAATTGACCTAGCAGATAAGTTATTAAACGAGCTATATGCTATTGAACCAACAAATGAAGAAATTTACATCCAAAAAGCCAATATATTTTCTAAAAAAGACGAACACGAAAAAGCTATTGAATCACTAAAAATAGCTCTAAAATACACCGATGATTATGCTGATGTGTATTCTATGATAGGCATGGAATATCTTTTTATAGACAACTTAGAATTGGCAAAAGAAAATTTCATCAAATGTTTAAATGAAGACACAGAAGATTACTCTTCATTATACAATGTGGTTTATTGTTTTGATTTTTTAGACCAAAATGCTGAAGCTGTTTCATATTTGGATGACTTTATCAATAGAAATCCCTACAGTGAAGTAGCTTGGCACCAATTAGGCCGCCAATATTATGCCCTAAAAAACTATGAAAAAGCAGTTTGGGCATTTGATTATGCTACCCTAATTGATGAAACTTTTTTAGGAGCCTACCTTGAAAAGGCTAAAGCTTTAGAAAAACTAAAAAAATACCAACAAGCCATTGATTGTTACAGTATTACAATGGAACTAGATGACGTAACATCTTTCGCTTTGCTGCGTGTGGCTAAATGTTATGAAAAATTAGGAAACAACAAAGAAGCCCTAAAATTTTATTCAAAAACAGTGCATGAAGATCCATTATTAGACAAAGCATGGATTGCCATAACTGATTTTTATATAAGACAATTTGACTATAAGAAAGCATTATATTATGTAAACAAAGCTATTGGAATTGAAGGGGATAACAAATTATATTGGAAACGTTTTGCCTCAATTAATAGAGCTTTAAAATTATATGAGGAAGCTGAATATGGGTACAGAAGAGCCTTTGAATTAGGCGACACTGATTTAGACACTTATATTTATTGGGCTGATGCTTTACAATATGTAGGGGACTATGAAATCGCTATTGAAGCTTTACTACAAGGTGTAGAGACGCATCCCGATAATTATGAAATTGAATACCGTTTGGCTGGTTTATATTATATTTTAAATCAAACGAAAAAAGGAAAATTTCATTTGGTAAACGCTTTACAAAACAATTATAAAAACCATAGCATACTAGAAAATCATTTTCCAGCTATTTGGAATAAAAAATCAATTCAAAATCAAATCATTAAATTCAGAGATTAGTTTAAAATTTTGATTTTAGCTTTTTTCGATTCGTCCAATTCATGAGAAAATTAATTCCAGATTATCTTATCATTACCCTTAAAGGAATTGCAATGGGTGCTGCTGACGTTGTGCCAGGCGTTTCTGGTGGTACTATTGCATTCATTTCAGGAATTTATCAAGAACTTATTGATAGCATCAATAGCATTGATTTATCACTTTTAAAAACTATAAAAAACGAAGGAATAAAAGCCGCTTGGAAACAAGCCAATGCCTCATTTCTATTAGCGCTAATTGTAGGAATAGGGATTAGTATTTTAACTTTTTCCAAAGTTATAACGTATTTGTTAACCAATCAACCCATTTTAGTTTGGTCTTTCTTTTTTGGATTAATTATTGCCAGTATTTTGCTGATTTGGAAACAAATTTCAAATTGGAAACCGGTTACAATTGTTGCTTTACTTGTTGGAATAGTACTGACTTACTACATCACAATTGCGAGACCAGTGAGTAGTCCTGATAGTTATCCTTATCTTTTTCTCTCAGGATTTGTGGCTATAATTGCTATGATTTTACCGGGAATTTCTGGAGCTTTCATTCTTTTACTAATGGGTTCTTATGAAACGGTTATTGGCACTATAAATCAGTTCAGAGAAGGACTAACTCAGATGAATGGAGAAATTATATTCAATGCTTTAACAAAACTTGGCATTTTTGCCATTGGAGCAATCATTGGTTTAAAAGCCTTTTCTAAAATATTACATTGGATGTTTGATCATCATAAAAACACCACATTGGCTTTGTTAGTTGGTTTTATGATTGGTTCACTAAACAAAGTTTGGCCTTGGAAAGAAGTTTTAGAAACACGCACTAATAGTCACGGTGAAATGGTTCCATTCATTGAAAAAAGTATTTTACCTCAAGATTTTACTGGTGATGCACAAGTTATAAATGCAATAATTTTAGCATTATTAGGATTCCTTGTAATCTATGGCATGGAAAAAATAGCGGCAAAATTGGGTAAGAATTAAAATATTCAACATGAAGAAGAAAGTAAAAAAGCAAAAAAAATATGGCTTGGTTGGCAAAAATATTAGCTATTCTTTTTCCAAAAAATATTTTACTGATAAATTTACTTCTTATCATTTTGATAATTGTGAATATCTGAATTTTGACATCCCATCCATTAAAGAATTTCCTAAAATAATTAGTGAAAATAAAGGTTTAAAAGGAATAAATATTACAATTCCTTACAAGCAAGAAGTCCTTCCCTATTTAGATTCTTTATCTAAAAATGCAAAAAAAATTGGATCTGTAAACACTCTTGTGATTTCAAAAAATAAAAAACTAAAAGGATACAATACCGATTATTATGGTTTCAAAAAATCTTTGGAGCCTATGCTAAAACCCCATCATACAAAAGCTCTCATTTTAGGAAGTGGTGGAGCTAGTAAAGGAGTTGCTTTTGCACTGAAAAAATTAAAAATTGAATATGATTTTGTCTCCAGAAATCCTGACGAATTTCAAATTTCATATGATGAGATTGATGCATCAATTTTTGAAGAATATACAATAATCATTAATACTACTCCAGTTGGTACTTTTCCAAATGTAGCAGATTGCCCACAACTTGATTATAGTTTGTTTACCAAAAAGCATATTGCTTTTGACTTGGTTTACAATCCTGAAGAAACTCTATTTTTAAAATTAGCAAAAGAACAAGGTGCAGAGATAAAAAATGGTTATGAAATGTTGGTGCTTCAAGCCGAAAAATCATGGCAGATCTGGAATAAAAAGTAAATTTTGTGGCTTTTTTCTAACCTAAAATTAGTTTTATTCCTTAATAATCAATCTTTAACCTCAATCTTTAGTCTTTTTTTTTGAAATTTCCCTCTGAGTTAGTATCTTCGACGCATATTAGTAACTTATACATGAATCATGTTAGAAGAAAAGAATGATAACCTGCAAGAGGCAGACGGACAAAATGCACAAGAAACAACAAATGAAATTGTTGAAAATCAAAACCTTACATCAGCAGAAACCCTTGAAAACACTCAAAATCATGAGTCTAAAGTAGCAACTACGACTAATGTGATGGATGAAATTGACAATTCAAATGCAGAAGAGAGTGAAGATGATTCGCTAAAAGACAGGCATGAAATCCCTTTATTGGATTATGATGCAATGTCAATGGAAGCTCTTACGGCTGAATTAGAGAAATTAGTTTCTAATGAAAAAGTAATGGCTATTAAAGACCATGTGGAAGAAATTAGAAAAGCTTTCTTATCACATTTTCACGATTTATTGGAAGAAAAAAGAGAGGAATATAGTGACCAGAATGAAGGAAATAGTGATGGATTTGAGTATCATTCTCCTCTTAAAAATAAATTTGATGCTATTTTTGATGAGTATCGTACTAAGAAAGCCAAACATTATAATCAACTTCAAAATAACCTAAAAAATAATTTTGAAGTTAGAAATGCTATCATTGAAGATCTAAAAAATTTGATTGACTCTACAGATGAAAGCATTGGGGATATGTTCAAAAAAATGAATGAAATCAGAGAACGTTGGAACAATGCGGGTTCAATTCCTAGAGATAAATATAATATTTTATGGAATAACTATCATTTTCATGTAGAGCGTTTTTATGACTTAATTCACCTAGACAAAGAAGCTCGTGATCAAGATTTCAAAAACAATTTAGAGCAGAAACAGCAATTGATTCTTCGTGCTAAAGATTTGTTAGCCGAACCAGATGTAATGAAAGCTTTTAGAGAATTACAATTGTTACATAGAGTTTGGAAAGAAGAAATTGGACCTGTAGATAGAGAACACAGAGAAGCTGTTTGGAATGAGTTTAGTGAAATTACCAAGCAAATGCATGACAAACGAGAAGCATTACATGCTGACGCTCGTGAAAAAGAAATGCAAAATTTGAATGCTAAAAATGAAATTATAGCACAAATTAATGCTTTAACAACCGAAGAAGTTAGCGGTCACAAAGGATGGCAAAATCAAATGAAAAAAATGGAAGCCCTACGCGAAACATTCTTTAAAGCTGGAAAAGTTCCTGCAGAATTGAATGAAGAAACTTGGGCTAAATTTAAAAATGCCGTTAGAGATTTCAACAAAAATAAAAATGCTTTCTACAAAGAAATCAAGCACGATCAACAAGACAACTTGAACAAAAAGATGGCTTTATTGGATAAGGCAAATGCACTAAAAGACAGCGATGACTTCAAGGCTACAACTCCAATAATGAAGCAAATTCAAGAAGACTGGAAAAAAATTGGTCACGTACCTAGAAAATATTCTGATACCATTTGGAAAGATTTTAAAGCTGCTTGTAACGCTTATTTTGACAGACTTCACAAAGTACAAAACGAAGAAAACAAAGAGGAAATTGAAGCTTACGAAAACAAAAAGAACTTTTTAGAAACTTTTAAATCGTTTGAGTTGATTGGCGATCACAAGAAAGATTTAGAAAGTATCAAAGAAAATATTGAAACTTGGAAATCTTTTGGTAGAGTTCCATTTAACAAAAGACACATTGAAGGAAAATTCAATAAGATTCTTGACGCACTGTTTGAAAAATTAAGTCTCTCCAAAAAGGATACTGAACTCATGAAGTTTGACAATCGTTTAGAGCATTTGGCTGGAAACGAAGACGATAGAGCATTAGAAAAAGAAGCGTTCTTCTTACGTAAAAAAATCGATGAAGTTCAAGGAGAAATTTTCCAATTAGAAAATAATATTCAATTCATTACTTCTACTTCAAAAGGAGAAAATCCATTCATCAAAGAAGTACACAAAAGTATTGACAGGCATAAAGAAGATTTAAAACTTTGGAAAGAAAAACTTTCAAGGTTAAATCAAATGTAAATTTAAATCCCGATTCATTTCGGGATTTTTTATTTCTTAAAACTATATTCTCTTTCGACCAAACAAATTCTTGTGGTGTAAGATTTATACCAATCACTTCTACCCTTTTCTTGAGCTACAAGATGTGCTATATTTTGTTTCCATTTTTTGATGGATTCCAAATCTTTCCAATACGAAACCGTAATTCCAATCTCACTTCTTGCTGATTCAACACCTAGAAAACCTTCCTGCTTCTTAGCCAATTCTTCCATTAAAACAGCCATTTCAGCATAACCATCTTCAATTATTGTTCGTTCTGATGTAAAAATTACTGCGTAATACATTTTTGTTGAATTGTTAATTTGTTAAACTGCAAACTACTTTCTGCTAACTGAATACTGAGCACTGAACACTACAATCGTTTCGCTTCTTCCCAAAAAACATCCATTTCAGCTAAAGTCATTTCCGATAAGTTTTTACCCAATTCTACAGCTTTATTTTCCAAATACATAAAACGTTTCATGAACTTTTTATTGGTACGTTCCAAAGCATCTTCTGGATTAATTTTTAAAAACCGAGCATAGTTGATCAAGGAAAATAAAACATCTCCAAACTCAGCTTCCATTTTGTCTTGATTGGCTACTTTTACTTCTTCTTGCAACTCCTTTAATTCTTCTTGCACTTTGTCCCAAACTTGGTGACTTTCTTCCCAATCAAATCCTACTCCTTTCACTTTATCTTGAATGCGACTGGCTTTTACTAGAGCAGGTAAACTTTTGGGAACACCTTCTAGAACCGATTTTCTGCCTTCTTTGAGTTTCAATTTTTCCCAATTACGCTTCACTTCCTCTTCATCTTCCACTACCACATCTCCATAAATATGAGGATGTCTTTCAATCAACTTATCACAAATAGAATTGGCCACATCTGCTATGTCAAAATCATGAGTTTCACTACCTATTTTGGCATAAAAAACAATATGCAACAACAAGTCTCCTAATTCTTTTTTAATTTCTGACTTATCATTGTCCAAAATTGCATCACCCAATTCATAGGTTTCTTCAATGGTCAAATGACGTAAACTTTCAAATGTTTGCTTCTTATCCCACGGACATTTCTCTCGTAAATCGTCCATAATATCTAACAATCTGTTGAAAGCTTCTAATTGATTTTGTCGGTTGCTCATTCGTTTAAAGAGATTATATTTGGTCTAAGTACCATTGTTGTTCTTGATCTTATTTTTGTAAAATTATGGAAATATTTTTAGAAGCTACACCTTCTTTGAATTTAATACTAAACTTGTGTTTGATTATACCATTGATTTAAAAATTCCTTGATTCATTGAATTATTTCCTTAGTTCATCTTTTATAGATAGTTTGCTCCTGAAGTTGTGTTTAGTTTTGTCCTGTAAAAAAAGTAGAACCTTAAATTATAGACCATGAAAAGAGAATTAATTTTTTTGAGAACTTTTGCAATAACAACTGCAATCGGAATTTTAACTATTGGATTTATGTCCTTTAAAAAATTTGGCAATCAAAAATTTTCAGAGATTGATGTAGAACGTATTAATATTGTAGAAAAAGATGGCACTGTAAAAATGATTATTACAAATGTTGGTCGATTCCCAAATGGTAAAGACAAAATCAACAATCGACCTACAAATGAAAACAGAAAAAAACGCTCTGGGATGCTTTTCTTTAATGAAGAAGGCATTGAATGTGGTGGCTTCATTTATGACGGTCAAAAAAATGAAAACGGACACAGCAGTGGTTTGTCTTTAACTTATGATCAATACGATGGTGATCAAGTAATGCAATTGCTTACCCAGGATTATCAAGAAGGAGACAATCGATTTGTGAGCAGTAGCTTGGCTTTCAATGATAGGCCATCAAAGGAGAGCCAACTCAAAACTGCACAAATCATGAGAGAGTTAGATGAACTTGGCAAAAAAGACCCTAAAGCGATGCAAGAAAAGTACAAAGCTTATGAAGCTCAAGGTTTAGTTGGAGGAGTTCCAAGGATTATGTTGGGAAAATCTAGAAGTCAAAATAACGGTTTATTTCTTTTTGACGATAGAGGCATTCCAAAAGCAATGTTTTATGTAGATAAAAGCAACAATGCTAAACTAGATTTCTATGATGATAATGGAAATGTAATAGCATCTTTCCCAGAAAAAAAATAAGTATAAAAAATAAATACATAGCCTTATATAAAAATATAAGGCTATTTTTGTAAGAACAGTCATTAAACACTATGCAAAAAATCCTTTCCCAAATAAATCAACATCGCTATTTCCTGTCTTTTATTTTACTTTTTGCTTATGTACAAACTGTTCAAGAGCGATTTTCATATAGAAAAGTCTTTGATGCTTTAAATTTTACACCTGAAGCTGCTATTGCACAATTTTTAAGTGCTTGTATTTTATTCTTAATCATACGCTTATTGATAAAGAAATGGCAAAAATCTGACAGCTTTGAAATTAGGAAATTAACTTACATTCTCATTACTTCTGTTCTAATATATTATGGCGTTATGCTTTTTTTAGGTTTAATAACTGCCTTGATATTTAATACCTTTGAGAGAAACTTCAATACTACAACACTAATTATTAGCTCGTTTATGAATGCCTTAAATGCATTAATTTATGGCAGTTTCTATTTGACTTATTTTTATTATAGAAGAAACAAATTGCAACAAGATAAGTTGAACAAATACAATCAAGCTTTGGCTGAAAGCAAGATTATCCAACTGAAAAACCAAATTAATCCCCATTTTTTATTCAATAATTTAAATGTTTTAGACCAACTGATTGAGGAAGACAAAAATACAGCTTCTGATTTTTTGAATAATTTTGCCGAATTATATCGAGTAGTTTTAGAAGTTTCCGACAAAAAATTAATCCCTTTGAAAGAAGAAATTGCTTTTGCAAAAAAGTACTTTTATTTGATGCAACAAAAGTATGGAAATGCCTATAAGCTGGTCTTTAATATCCAAAAAGAAGAAGGTTTTATTGTTCCAATGACACTTCAATTATTAATTGAAAATGCCATTAAACACAACATAGGCTCCTCACAAAATCCTGTAGTGATTGAAGTTGATTGTAAGAATAAAATTAAAATTTCAAATACATTAAAACCAAAACAAAAAATAGATTTAAAATCTGGAAAGGCATTGAAAAACTTAAAAACGCAATACATGTTATTAAGCAATCAAAAGATAAATATCCTAAAAGATGAAAATACTTTCACAGTAACAATACCTGAATTAAATGATCAAAGTACTAATCATTGAGGATGAAATTCCTGCTCAAAAAAAAATAATGCGCTTCCTAAACGAGGTGAATGAACCTGTCACAATAGTCGATCAAATTGACACCATTGAAAACGCAATTATTTTCTTAAACAACAATGAAGTTGACGTTATTTTTTCCGACATTGAACTTTTAGACGGAAAAGCTTTTGAAATTTATCAACAGGTACAAATCAACTGTCCCATCATTTTCACTACTGCTTATGATCAATTTTGGATGAATGCTTTTGAAACTAATGGTATTGAGTATTTGTTAAAGCCTTTTTCCTTTGAACGCTTTCAAAAAGCATGGAATAAATTTTTAAATTTCCAAAAAACCTCTAATAATGATTTGGTAGTAAAATTATCGCATTTACTAAAAACATCAGATGTGTCCTATGGTTACAAAAAGAGGTTTACTATAAATACTTCTAATGGGTTTTATTTTATTGATACCACAAGCATAAATTTATTTTCAGCTGAAGAAGGTGTAATTTTTGCTCATGATACAACAGGAAAAAAGCATCTATTGACTGAAAACACGTTGAAAATCATTGAAAATCAACTTAATCCAAATGATTTTTTTAAAATCAATCGCGGAGAAATAGTTGCAAAACAGTTTGTAGAGAAAGTAGAACGGTATTCTAAAAATTCACTGGCTGTAAAAATTAAAGGATTGAACAAATATTTGGTTGTAAGTCAGAGTCAGACTCCTACTTTTAGAGTATGGTTAGAGAAATAGCTTTAAAATAATCCTATCTAAACCTATCTTTTCCATTCTTCCCAGTAAATAGTTTTTGCTTTTGATTTTAGTATGTCTTCTCTGTACATTCTTAATATTCAACTTCTACTAAATTATTTATCTGAAGCTTCAATTTGTAACAACTAAAAACTTCTTTTCTGGCATAAAAGCTAGTATTGGTAATCAAAAGCTTGTTTGTTTGATGTAACAAATCAATACTCCTTTCGTCAAATGTTGCAAAATTAATCTTATGCTACGCTTTATATTTCTTACAATCTTATCTTGTTGTTACACCATTTCTTTTGCACAAACTAACGCCGTAGAAAAAGATAGCCTTATCATCATTAAACAAAATCCTGAAAAAGGTTTTTTTAACGATTATATTTTGTTTATTCCAAAGGGAACTCCAATAAATAAAAAAATATATTTACTTGTAGAAACGAATAACACGGGTAAAACATCTGATAGCATAGCTGTTCACAAAAAATATGCTATTGATTTAGCTTCCAAAAGTTCAGTTGGCAATAACATTGCCACCATGTTAAAAATTCCCCTACTTGTTCCTATATTTCCAAGACCTGCGAGCCAAGAACTTATATATACTCATGCATTAGATAGAGAGGTAATGCTCGAAAAAACAGGCAAGCTTAAACGACTTGATTTACAAGTACTAGAGATGGTTAACGACGCCAAAAATACATTAACTTCATTAAACATTGATATTGAAACAAAAATTCTGATGAGTGGTTTTTCTGCTTCTGCTACATTTGCAAATCGTTTCTCATTCCTACATCCAGAAAAAATAAAGGCTCTCGCTATCGGTGGTTTTAATGGAAAACTTATGCTTCCGCAAAAAGAAATAAATAACATTAAACTAAACTATCCAATTGGAATCAATGACTACGCTATATTATTCCATAAGAATTTTGATCTCAATGCTTATAAATCTATTTCCCAATTCATCTATATGGGCAATTTAGATGATAATGATGCCGTTCAATATGATGATGCTTACAGCAAAAATGAACGCAATATAATTAATAATAATATTGGGAGATTGGTGCAAGAAAGATACCTTAATTGTCAAAAAATTTATCTAGAAAACGGTATTAATCCCATTTTTAAAACCTATGAAAATATTGGTCATTGGACAACAGCTGACATGAATTTAGAAATCATAAAGTTTTTTTTCAATCAAATCCAAGAAAAATAAGAAAACTGCAAAAAAATTATTAGCTTTAGTGAGGCTTAGTTGAATTAAGTCAATGGTTAAATAAATTAAAAATGAGATTATCTATTGTATTGACTGCCTTCATTACAAATTTGATGCTTGCCCAAGAAGTGGAACTGGTTAGCAATGCTTTAAATACTTTTCAAAATGTTAGAGACTTTTGTATTTCTAGTACGCAAGACGAAGTTTATTTTACCATTCAAAGTCCTAATCAAGAACTTTCTCAAATCGTATGCGTAAAAAACAACCATTGGGAAAAGCCTGAATTAGTTTCATTTTGCGACGCATATTCTTATCTTGAGCCATTTCTGTCACATGATGGTAAAAAGCTTTATTTTGCTTCCAACAGGCCTAAAAACGATTCCTTAAAAACAGAAAGTGACTATGATATTTGGTTGGTAGAAAGAGATAATCCTCATGCCAAATGGTCAAATCCCATTAACTTAGGGTCAAATGTAAACTCTGAAAACGATGAGTTTTATCCAACACTTTCAGCAAATAACAATCTCTATTTTACCATGGATGCAAAGTCTGGTTTAGGAAAAGATGACATTTATTATTGTACGTTTGATGGTAAAGAATACAGCAAACCAATCATGTTAAACTCAAATATAAATTCAGAAGGTTATGAGTTTAATGCCTTCATATCAAAAGATGAATCCTTTTTAATTTACACAAAATATAATTCTAAAGATGGATTGGGCAGTGGTGATTTATATCTATCCCAAAAAGATGATAAAGGTGTGTGGATGATTGGTGAAAATTTGGGAAATCGAATTAACACAAAATACATGGAGTATTGTCCTTTTTATGACAATATTAGTCAAACCTTATATTTTACCAGTAAACGTTCTACTCTCAATTCAAAAAAATTCAAACATTTAGAAGAATATAAAAACTACATAACCAATGGTGAAAATGGGTTGAGTAGAATTTACAAGTACAAATTAGAAATCAAGTAGCATACAGTAAAAAAAGAGAGGTTATCTTATTTTCTTCTCCATCACAAAATCTTCCATTAGATACCCATTTCCTATGGCTATATCTTCTTCAAAAGCAATTTCAAAACCCAGTTTTTTATAAAAATACTGTGCTTTATTGAAGCGATTCACATTCAAAAAAAGCATGTCATTATTGGCTTGTTTAGCTCTTTCTTCTATTTCATTTATCAACTGAACACCAATCCCCTTTCCTTGTGTTTCTGGCAAAACATATATTTTATGAATCTTAGTTTTGTGATTTTCAATATTCGATTCGTAAGAAGCAAATCCGACAAATTTTTCATTTTCTTCCGCCAACAAAAAGACATGATTTCGTTTTTCTAATTGCTCTGTTAAGGCTTCCAAATTATAGAATTTTGTTAACATATAAGTCAATTGCTCTTGGGATAAAATTTCACCATAAGCAACTGGCCAAATCGCATAAGCTAATTCAGCAATTATAGGTAATTGAGAGGTATTGGCTTCAATTATTTTCATGTTATTTTAGAAAAAAACGCATTCACATTGTATTTAATGTGAATGCGTGTGGGTAACTATACTTTTTTACAAGAATTATGCATTTCTCATTCGCTTCTGTTCTCTGGCTAAAAGTGTATTTTTTAGCAACATGGCGATGGTCATTGGTCCTACTCCACCTGGAACTGGTGTGATGTGAGAAGCTTTTTTGGAAACATTTTCAAAATCAACATCACCAGTAATTCGGTAGCCTTTTTCAGTCGTTTCATCAGCAACACGTGTGATTCCAACATCAATAATAACAACATCATCTTTAACCATTTCGGCTTTCAAATAATTAGGAACTCCTAATGCTGTAATGATAATATCAGCTTGACTTGTGATTTGGTTGATGTTTTTGGTATGACTGTGTGTTAAAGTAACGGTTGAATTTCCAGGGAAACCTTTTCTTCCCATCAAAATACTCATAGGACGACCAACAATGTGACTTCGACCAATTACTACTGTGTGTTTTCCTTTAGTTTCTACATTATAACGTTCCAACAACTCTAAAATTCCAAAAGGTGTAGCAGGAATAAAAGTGGTCATATCTAAAGCCATTTTTCCAAAATTTTCTGGGTGAAAACCATCAACATCTTTGCTAGGATCTATTGCCATCAAAACTTCTTGGGTATCAATTTGTTTAGGCAAAGGTAATTGCACAATGAAGCCATCGATATCATCATTTTCATTGAGCTCTTTAATTTTTTTAAGCAATTCTGTTTCAGAGGTGGTGCTTGCCATTTTAATGAGAGTTGATTCAAAGCCTACTCGTTCACAGGCTTTTACTTTACTCCCTACATAGGTTAAACTTGCACCATCATTTCCTACAATAACGGCAGCCAAGTGAGGTACTTTCTCCCCATTAGCTTTCATTTTGTTTACTTCTGCTGCAATTTCATTTTTAATGTCTTCCGATACTTTTTTACCGTCTAATAAAATCATGTTGTGTTGGTGTTGTGTGTAGTTGTTATATAATTTTATTTAAAAAAAAGACGCGAAAAATCGCGTCGTTTTTATTATCTCATGCCTTTCATGCCTTGCATCATTCGCATCATGTTTTTGCCACCACCACCTTGCATCATTTTCATCATTTTGCTCATTTGCTCAAACTGCTTCATCAGTTGGTTGACTTGTTCGATTTTTGTTCCTGAACCTTTTGCAATTCTATTTTTCCTCTTCACATCAATTAATGAAGGTTTACTTCTTTCAGCTGGTGTCATTGAGTGAATAATAGCTTCAATATGTTTGAAAGCGTCATCTTCAATTTCAACATCTTTCAATGCTTTTCCTGCACCAGGAATCATCCCTACTAAATCTTTCATGCTTCCCATTTTTTTGATTTGCTGAATTTGCGTCAAGAAATCATCAAAACCGAATTCGTTTTTAGCAATTTTCTTTTGGATTTTTCTAGCTTCTTCTTCATCATATTGCTCTTGAGCTCTTTCAACCAAGGAAACAACGTCACCCATTCCTAAAATTCTATCCGCCATACGGGAAGGATAGAACACGTCAATGGCATCCATCTTTTCACCTGTTCCAATAAACTTAATAGGTTTATCAACTACAGATTTAATAGAAATTGCAGCTCCACCTCTTGTATCACCGTCTAACTTTGTTAAAATAACTCCGTCAAAATTTAATCTATCGTTAAATGCTTTAGCTGTATTCACTGCATCTTGTCCTGTCATTGAATCCACAACAAATAATGTCTCTTGTGGTTGGATAGCTTTGTGAACGTTTGCAATTTCGTTCATCATTTCTTCATCTACTGCTAAACGACCTGCCGTATCGACAATTACAACATTAAATCCATTAGACTTTGCATGTTTAATAGCGTTCTGAGCAATTTCAACTGGGTTCTTGTTTTCAGGTTCAGAATAAACCTCAACGCCAATTTGATCACCTACCACATGCAACTGGTTAATTGCTGCTGGACGATAAATATCACAGGCAACTAGTAATGGCTTTTTATTCTTTTTAGTTTTTAGATAATTGGCTAATTTTCCAGAAAATGTTGTTTTTCCAGAACCTTGTAGCCCTGACATTAAAATCACAGATGGATTACCTGATAAATTTACACCAGCTGCATCTCCACCCATTAATTCGGTTAACTCATCTTTAACTACTTTTACCAGTAATTGACCTGGTTGCAAAGAAGTTAACACGTTTTGACCAATGGCTTTCTCTTTTACTTTGGTGGTAAAATCTTTGGCAATCTTAAAATTAACATCGGCATCTAACAAAGCTCTACGAACTTCTTTTAAAGTATCGGCTACATTTACGTCAGTAATTTTTCCGTGACCTTTTAATATATGAAACGCTTTATCTAGTTTATCCGTTAAATTATTAAACATAATGGTTTGTGATTTTAATAAGCTACAAAGATAGTATAAAGAAAATTAGACTCAAAAAAAAATAGGTTTTTAAGTAGGGTTTTCCTCTTCAAAATTGTTTTACTACTGAATTGCATAGTTAGACTGTTTAAAAAAAAGAAATATGAAGCCTTTTATCTTAAAAAAAATTACTTGCATGCTCATCTTAGTTACAATATATTCATGTAGTAATGAATCTGTTGAGAGTAATATCTCGTTGGATGTTTATCAAAATTATGCTTATAACGAATCTGAAATAGACTTACTTGCAAAAATTAACTCTTACAGGGATAGCATTGGTAAGACTTCTTATGAAATAATTGACCATATTTCTTTTTTAGCCTTGGAGCACAATGAGTATATGATTGCTTCAAACAATGTGGGACATGATAATTTTCATTACAGAGTTGAAAATATTAAAGAGCGGTTTAATCTAAATGCAGTTACAGAAAATATTGCTTTTAATTATAGTGACCCAAACAAAGCTTTTACTGCCTGGTTAAATAGCGAGTTACATAGAACAAATCTTGAAAACGATTATACCCATTGTGGAATAGCTATTACTTCAAATGCTAATGGTCAAAAATATTATACCCTAATTATTGCAAGAAAATAACAAAAGCAGGTAGGGTAAATTCATTCAAAACTGTTTACTATATAATAACTGATAAATTTAAAAATCATGAAAAACAAAAAAATGCTCTTAGGCTTATTATCTTTAGTATTAATCACTACGAGTTGTAGCAATGACGATTCATCTGAAAACAACACCAATGAAAATTTAAAAATTGTAGCCAAAACAACTTATTCTGGTTCTGGTTTGAATAGAATGAATAATAATTCAGTTACTATAACAGAGTTCAAGGTAAATATTCGAGAAATTGAATTTGAAATTGATGATGATAGCTATGACGATGATTATCAAGACGGATTTTATGGTGATGATGACGATATTGAATTACAAGGGCCATTTGAATTGGACTTAACTACTGGTACATCAACTATTACTTCGTTGAATGTTCCTAATTTAGTTTATGAAGAAGTGGAGTTTGAAATTGCCAAAAATACCAATCCAAACAGCGCTATGTTTAACAAATCTGTGGTTTTAAAAGGCACAATCTCTGGTGTTCCTTTTGAGTTTTGGCATAATGTGGACGAAGATATTGAAGTTGATTTTGAAGACGCCTCAAACGACATAATTGTTTCAAATGACCTAACCACAATTGCTTTAAATTTTAATCTTGACGGTATTTTGTCACAAGTTGATTTATCATCTGCTACTGACGGAAATGGTGATGGTTTAATTGAAATTAATCCAACTAATGCGGACGGAAATCAATCGTTAGCGAATGCTATAAAAAGTAAAATTAAAGATTACATTGATTTATTAGACGATTAATGGTATCGCATTTTAAGTTATGAAAAAACCACTTTATGTGGTTTTTTTGTTTTTAATAATCTCTGTTCACTACCACATTCTTCTAAAGAAAAAATCTAAATATAACAAAGAAATCAACTTTAATTTAATCTATGAGCAACTTAAAGAAAATATATAATAACAAATAATATATTCTCATTTAGCTTCACAAAATCTCTTTATATAATTAAATCAAATTAGACTAATAACAGACGCATATTTTAGAAATCACAAAACCTTTCTTATTGATCATTTCCAATTAATAATATAATACTTGTAACAATGAATTAACGACTTCCTTGATATCTTAATCTTAAATGAAAAGAAATATTCTTACTCATTAAAATATCTATGGTTCAAATCACTAATGTCCAATTAAAAAATTAGAAATCAATTTAATTCACGAAAAGACGGCAAGTCGCCAAGTTTTATCTATAATTTCTTTGCATCTTTACGTCTCAGCATGATCTTTCAAAAAACAAGCTAAAAATTTTATATGCCAATCATATGAATACTTAACAAATAATATTTTGTTTTTATCGGACAACAAAGAATTCAAATCATATCAAAAAAAATTAACTTAAAGCTTCTTTAACAAACCATTAAACAATAAAAAACCATTTCAAAATTGAAATGGTTTTTTAAATAAGGACAAAAAAAGAATATGCTTTAATTCTTCTCAAAAGTCAAGTAATCTGTTCCTCCATTTCCACCACTAACATCTACTAACTCTACTTTAGTATCTGTACGAGAAAGAATATCCCAATCATCTGATAATTCATTGGCAAAGTTGGCTGGTGAAGAAAATAAAATATTGAAATCTAAATCATTACTTGGACTATCATCATTGCTATCGTCATTGGTAACTGACCAAACACCTGTGTAGGTATTAGTCCCATTGGTAGCAGTTAAAACATTTGAGGCTCCAAACGTAAAATTATATCCTGTAAAATGATAGGTTTCATTTACACCAGAATCTTCATAAAAAGTAACTCGCCAAGTTCCTTGAGACACTGTATTAATTACTGGAGTGGGATCAGCAGTATTTGAAGTGTTTGGTGAATCATCGTCATTGCTGCACATTGAAGCGACATTTAGCATAAAAATCATTGCTAATAATGGAATTAATTTAATTTTTTTCATTGTCTTTAATTTTCGAATTTGTTTGTATTAATTTTTGGAGAAATATAAATATTCGGCATCATCTCCAGAGCCATCTCTTAATTTGATTAGGTTGGAGTTGTATTCTATTACTCTCCAATCTTCTTCCAAATCATTTAAAGTATCGTTGGTAAACGTTAAGTCTAATTTTTGAATACCACTGTCTAAAAAGTTTAACCAAGTTCCTGCAGTTGTATTTCCCGATTTTAATACCGAAACTGAGCCTCCAGCATTAAATGTAAATGTATAACCCACATAATCTATTGTCTGATCTTCATCATCGAAGTAGTAGGAAACAAACCAAGTTCCAGAATTTAATAAGGTAGATAAATCATCAATATTACCTGAGACATTGTTACATACACCAATAGAATCTTCAATAAAGTTCTCTAACTGATTGTTTGAGTTTATGACCACTGTTTGTCCATTTGAATTGACTACAGCAATAGGATAATTTATAGCTATAAAAACATTATTTGTAAGACTATTCAAAAAATTTATCAAGCTAGTATTATTTTGTATGGTAACCGTTTGTGCCAATTGATTATTTGCATCATAAATATTTATTGAAATAGGATAATTAATGCTGATACAATTTATCTCGTCAAAACCGTCATCTTCATCACAATCATCTAAAATATCATCTAAATCATCAGCATCTTGAACTACTTGAGTGGAAAAGTTTTGAAATTGTACAGTTATTGGATAGATAAAATTCACGATATCATCATCGTTAGAAAACGCATCAATAGCATCTTGAACCGTTTGATATTCATTTGGAGAATCAACTACTATTTGTTGACCATTAACAATAACGGTTACTGGTAAAACCACACTAAAGCAACTTGAATTGTCTAAAACATTATCTTGAGCAGTAGGATTTTGAGAAACACGTTTTATAAGACCTACTAAAGGCGAATTTTTAGTTAAATTTTCATTATTATCATCTTGGATTATTTCACTTTCTTCTGTCTGACATGAAATTAAAAATAAAGTTGAAATTAAAATTAACACAAACGATTTCATAATAATTAGAGTTAGATTGATAGTAAAACAAATATAACAGAAAATACCCTACCAAAATTTAAAAAAAAGATTTACATTTACGATAGATTTTTAATCATTTTTAATGAAAACAGATTCAATATCAAACACTTGCAATGAAAATACTTTTTCAACTTTTTTTAAAAATCATGCAAAAGGTTTGAGAAACTATTTAATTTATAAGTTTGGGAATAGTGATTTAGCGGAAGATATGACACAAGAAGCCTTTATCAAATTATGGCAAAACTGTAAAGATATTCCTCTTGAAAAGGCAAAATCGTATGTTTATACGGTTGCTTCAAATTCGTCTTTAAATAGTATTGCTCATGACAAAGTGGTCTTAGCATATGAAAAAAGCAACAATGCTACTGATAAAACCAATGAAAATCCAGAGCACATATTAGAGCAGAAACAATTTGAATCCAAACTCATGTCAGCAATCAATGCCATAAACGAAACCCAACGAGTTGCTTTTTTAATGCATCGAATTGATGGAAAGAAATATGCAGAAATTGCAGAAGAATTAAATATCAGTGTGAAAGCCGTTGAAAAGAGAATTCATTTGGCTTTACTTGCCCTTAAAAATGAAATTGAAAATTTTAAGTAGGGTAAAAATCAACTTACCTGTTACTATACTGTAATACTAAAATTATGGAAGAAAATTACAAATTGGCCAAATGGCTTACTGATGAACTAACAGCCGAAGAACTAGCCGAATTGAAACAAAATCCGGATTATCCGTTGTATGAAAAAATCAAAGAAGCATCAGCCCGATTGCAAACTCCTGCTTTTGACGAAAGCAAAATGCTAAATAAAATTTTATCAACTAAAAAAGAAGCTAAAGTTGTTCCTTTAAAAGCCAATTGGTTTTTTAGAATTGCAGCTATATTAGTTATCAGTTTTGGCTTATTCTTCGCTTATCAAAATAATAACAATACACATATCAAACCAAGCGATATTGTTCAAAATATTGTTTTACCAGATAATTCAGAAGTAGCTTTAAATAAAAATGCTGAAATTAAATTCCAAGAATGGTTTTGGGATAATAACAGAAAAGTAAATTTAAAAGGAGAGGCTTATTTTAAAGTAGCCAAGGGAAAAACATTTGAGGTTGCAACGGAATTAGGAAAAGTCACTGTTTTAGGAACCCAATTCAATGTAAACGTAAAAGAAAATACTTTTGAAGTAACTTGTTATGAAGGAAAAGTAAAAGTAAATTACAAAAGTGAAGAACTTTTCTTAACAAAAGGAATGTTGGTCACTTTTGAAAAAGATATTAAAACAGAAGGAGTTACAACATCTGTAAGACCTAATTGGATTTCAAACGATACTGAGATGAGCTTTTCAGGAGAATCTTTACAAAATGTAGTTTCTGAAATTGAAAGTGCTTATGGTATTTCTGTAAAAATAAATGCTGTTGAAACCAAACAATTATTCACAGGAAGACTTCCTACTCAAAATTTAGATGTTGCGCTAAAAATTATAGCCTCAACTTATCATTTACAAATAATAAACGGTAAAGAAAATCAGTTTGAATTAGTTAAAGAGTAAATGATTAATAAACAGATACTTGCAATTATCACAGGTTTAATTGTCTTTGTTTTGCCGCTTCATGCCCAAAACAAAGACAATACTGTTTTATTGAAAACAATCTTAAATAGTATCAGCGAACAACATCAAGTGAGTTTTAATTATATTGAGGAAGAAATAGCCATTTTTAAGATTCAACCACCATCAAATTCCCTTCAGTTAAAAGAAAAACTCGCTTATATTTCAGAAAAAACGCAGTTGCAATTTCAATTCATTTCGGAGAAATATATTTCAGTTGTCAACAACAAAAATTTAGACAAACCTTTGTGTGGTTACCTTATAGATGAAGAAACACAACTTCCAATCAGCCAAGCTACAATTTTAATTGTTGGAACAACAGATTATGCTGTTACAAACGATTCAGGCTATTTTGAATTGAAAACTAGGTCCATTAATCCGATTGAAATTTCTCATTTAAACTATAAAAACCAACTTATTCAAGCTACTTTTTTAAATGTGGAAAATTGTCCAAAAATTTATTTAAAAAAGATTGTTAACGAATTAAATGATATTATTGTTCTTACCTATTTAACCAAAGGAATTACCAAAAAAAATGATGGAACATTTGAAGTAAAACCCAAAACTATAGGACTTCTACCGGGTTTAACGGAACCCGATGTATTTCAAACTATGCAGCAAATTCCAGGCATTAATTCACCCGAAGAAAATATTTCAAATATCAGTGTAAGAGGTGGAACACATGATCAAAATTTATTTCTATGGAATGGCATTAAATTATATCAAACGGGGCATTTTTTTGGATTAATTTCTTCTTTGAATCCTAATTTAGCACACAAAATTTCTATTGCTAAAAATGGTACTTCTGCTTTTTATGGTGATGGAGTTTCTAGTTCTGTTTTAATTTCAACACATACAGATTCTATTGAAAACACCAAAGGAGCTTTAGGATTCAACCTAATTAATGCCGATTTTTATACCAAAATAAAAACGTCAAAAAAATCCAATCTTGAAATTAGTGGCAGACGTTCTTATACTGATTTTATCACTTCTCCTACTTATAAAAATTACTACAACAAAATATTTCAAAATACGGTTGTAACCAATTTTTTTGACAATCAAAACATACAATACACTTCTAAAGAAGATTTCTATTTTTATGATTTTACGGTGCAATATCATCAAAAAATTAGAGATAAAACGGCTTTATTTATAGATGTTTTAGGGATTAATAATGTTTTAGATGTACTCCAAAGTAAGACTGAAAACAACATTACCATTACAAAAAACAGTTGTTTGGAACAGCAAACTTACGGAGCCAACATTTTATTGAAAACCACTTGGAATTCAAAAAACAGCAGTGAATTTTCCTTGAACACTTCTTATTATAATATTAATTCTGAAAACGAATCGATTGAAAATAATCAAATTTTTAAGCAAGAAAACACCATTTTAGACACTGGCTTTAAATGGGAAAATAGCCATATATTATCAAATAGATTTACTTTTTCAAATGGATACCAATTCAATGAAGTTGGTGTTAGAAATGTTGATATTGTTAACACACCTGTTTTTTCAAGAAAAATCAAGGAAGTACTCAAAAATCATGCGTTAATTACAGAGTTAAAATATTATTCAACAAATGAAAAATTTAAGGGAAGAATAGGCTTTCGCCAAAATTACATTGAGGAATTCTCAACCTTTATTTTTGAACCACGAGTGCAGTTGAATTACAAGTTGACACCTTCTTTTCAGGTAGAAATCATGGGTGAAAGCAAGCATCAAACGACATCGCAAATTGTTGATTTACAACAAGATTTTTTAGGCATTGAAAAAAGAAGATGGATATTATCTAACAACGAAGATATTCCCATTGTAAAAAGCAAGCAAGCCTCATTGGGATTTTCATTTACTAAAAATAATTGGTTGCTAACGTTAGAAAATTTCTACAAAAAAATCGATGGAATAACCACTATGAGTCAAGGTTTTCAGAATCAATTTGAATTTGTGAAAACAAATGGAAATTTTACTGTATTTGGAACAGAACTCTTACTGCAGAAACAATTTGAACCCATCACCGCTTGGATAAGTTATACTTTTCAAGAAAATAATTATGAGTTTACAACGCTGGTTCCACCAAACTTTCCTAATAACTTTGAAATTCAACACGCAATAAAATCGGCTATTATTTCTGATTTTAATCATTTTCAATTGTCTCTTGGAGCACAATGGTTTACTGGAAGACCAACGACTTTGCCTACAAGTACAACACCTGTTTACAGCAATCCTGAAACTCCAACTGTGGGATATCAATTGCCAAATGCTTCTAATTTAAAAGACTATTTTCAACTGAATTTTTCTAGTTCTTATACATTTAATTTTAACGAAAATTCAAAACTTACTATTGGATTTTCTATTCAAAATCTATTAAACACTCAATCGACTCTTAATCAACATTATCGCATTAACAACAATACAACTGTTGTGGAAAAAGTCAACACCTTTTCTTTAGAAAGAACTCCTAATGCGTTTGTTAGATTTTATTTTTAATCTTAATGCTTACTTTAATAAATCAAGATTTTTAGTAACAATAATACAATTTTAACTACTAATCAATAAAAATAAAACTAATGATATTAACAACAACCAATTCCGTAGAAGGTTATAGTATAGTAGAATATTTAGGTATAGTTTCAGGAACTTCTGTGAATATGCAAAAAATGAAAATGACTTTTAACATGCAAAAATACTATGCTGGAATAAGTGAGAGTATTACTGAAGTAAAAGAAAAAGCCTTTCAAGAACTTAAAGACAATGCTACTAAACTAAATGCAAATGCTGTTGTAGGCATTAGTGTTGACATTGAACTAACAACTACTAATTATGTAACTGTCGCAATTACTGGAACAGCTGTCAGCATCCTAAAAAAAAGATAATTTGACTATGACTAAAAAAAAACGCCATCAAAATTGAATGGCGTTTTTTAGTGTTTGCAATTAGTCTTTTATTTTAAAAACTTTTCTCAAAATATCTTCCATCAAACACCATTTGGTAAAGGATGATTGTAATAAATTGGCACCCACAAAAATGGTAAACCAATACCAATTTTGATTGACATACATACCTAAAAGTACACTCAATATTATAAAAGTTCCGGCAATTGCTCTTATTAATCTGTTTATCATTTTTTCTATTTTTAATTAGATTTTTCAATATTTACTACTACAATGTGAATATGTGAATGTGTTTTTTGTTTGGCATTAAATTCATTTATAGATTCAAACAATAAATCCACCTTTTCTTTTTTTACAAAAGCATAGAACAATAAGGATTCTGATTTATTCATTTCACTTGAAAACCAATTGGATTCGAATGAATCTTCTGTGTTATCTCTATATCCTATCACATTTTTATAAGAAAACGTTATGACCTCTGCTTTTTTAAATTGCTGAATAATTTCTTTTTCAAACTCTGCAATAGCTGTTATTATTAGTAGTTTCATTTTTATACATATTTAAACCTACACGGTTTTGGAAACCTTGCAGGTTGATTATTATTCCTTAATATCATCTGTATTTTCATCAACTACTTGTTGATGTTCCCATTTTTTTCGTTCAACGATATAATAAATTATTGGCACAACAATCAAAGTTAAAATCGTTGAAACAATAGCTCCAAATACCAATGAAATGGCTAAACCTTGAAAAATTGGGTCAAAAAGAATGATTACTGCTCCAATTACTACTGCTCCAGTTGTTAGTAAAATAGGGGTTGTTCTCACGGCTCCAGCTTCAATGATGGCTTGTTTTAAAGGAATTCCATCATTCAGACGAATTTCTATAAAGTCAATCAACAAGACGGAATTTCGCACCATGACTCCTGCTAAAGCAATCATTCCGATAAAGGATGTTGCCGTAAAATATGCTCCTAACAACCAGTGACCAAATACAATTCCAACCAAGGAAAGTGGAATAGCCATCATCATAACTATTGGTGTTTTGAAGTTTTGGAACCATCCTACAATCAACATGTAAATAATTACGATTACCACTCCAAAAGCAATTCCTAAATCACGGAAAACTTCTAAGGTAATTTGCCATTCTCCATCCCATTTTACGGTGAAATCGCTTTCGTCTGTAGGTTGTTCCATGTACAATTCGTTTACTTTGTAGCCTTTTGGTAGTTTCATTTTTTGCAATTCTTCGTTCATTCCTAAAATGGCATAAACAGGACTTTCCAAATTTCCAGCCATATCCGCTGTTACATAAACCACTCGCTTTTGGTCTTTTCTATAAATCGTTTTTTGCAAATTCCCTTCCACCACTTTTACAATGTCCGAAACTGGAACTATATTGCCACGACTTCCTTTAATTTTTAGGTTTTGAATATCTTGTAGCGAAGATTTGTCTTTGTCATCTAAGGAAAGAACAATGCCAACACTATTATTAGAATTTTCATCATATAAAGTAGAAACTGGATATTCTTTTAATAAATACGTCAGATTTCCAACAACTTGTTGAGGAGCAATTCCGTTAAGCATGGCTTTTTCTTTATCTACTTCTAAAGTATATTCTACTTGATTGTCTTCTGTCATCCAATCAACATCTACAATATCTGTAGTCTTTTCAAGAATTCCTTTTACTTGATTGGCTACTTCAATTTGTTGTTTGTAATCTGGTCCATAAATTTCGGCCACTAATGTTGAAAGAACTGGTGGTCCAGGTGGTACTTCAATAATTTTGACATTCGCCCGATATTTTTTAGCTATTTTTTGCACTTCTGGACGAACGATTTTTGCAATGTCGTGACTTTGTAAATCTCTATCTTCTTTGTGTAATAAATTCACTTGAATATCAGCCATATTGCTTCCACCACGCAAATCGTAATGACGAACTAATCCGTTAAACGTAATAGGTGCAGAAGTTCCAATGTAATTTTGATAATCCACCACTTCTGGAATGGTAGTAAGATATTGAGCAATCTCTTGAGTAACAGCTGCAGTTCTTTCTAAAGTAGTCCCTTCAGGCATGTCGATTACAACTTGAAATTCATTTTTATTATCGAAAGGCAACATTTTGACTAAAACTGATTTCGTAAAAAACATCAACACAGAACCTGCTAATAAAACAACCGTTAATCCCAACATTAATCTACGTTTGGTAGAATTATCTAAAAATGGACGCTCCAATTTATTGTACATTCTATAAATCCAAGACGTTTCTAAACCTTGTTCGGCTTTGTGTTCTTGTTCTTCTTTTTCGTGTAATAAATGATAGCCTAAATAAGGTGTCACCGTTAAAGCAACAAATAACGAAAGTAACATCGCGATAGAAGCACCAATTGGCATTGGACTCATATAAGGCCCCATCATTCCTGACACGAAAGCCATTGGAAGAATTGCTGCAATTACCGTAAACGTTGCTAAAATCGTTGGATTTCCTACTTCGTTAATCGCAAAAATAGCCGCTTGTTTGAAAGGCAATCGTTTCATTTTGAAATGGCGGTGCATATTTTCGGCTATGATGATACTGTCATCTACCACAATTCCAACTACAAAAACTAAGGCAAAAAGAGTGATTCTGTTTAATGTATATCCTAACATGTAGTAAGCAAATAGTGTCAAGGCAAACGTTAAAGGCACAGAAAAGAACACTACTAATCCACCACGCCAACCCATAGCTAGCATTACTAAAAAGGTTACGGCAACAATGGCAACTCCCAAATGCATTAGTAATTCACCAACTTTGTGTGAAGCTGTTTCTCCGTAATTTCTGGAAACCTCAACATGCACATCATTTGTGATTAACGTTTTCTTTAAACCTTCAATTTTTTCAAGGATTTTGTCTGCAATTTTCATCGCGTCTGCTCCTTTTACTTTTCCTACTGAAATCGTAACGGCTGGATATTCTGATTTGTTTTGGGAATATTTTTCATTCGCTTTTCCGTATCCAAAAGACACATAACTTCTTGGTGTTGCTGGTCCATCTTGAATCTTTGCTACTTGTTTTAAATAGACAGGCATATTGGCATTTACACCAACTACTAAATTTTCCACATCTTCTGAAGTGGCTAAAAATTCTCCTGTTGTAATTAAATATTCTTGGTCATTATTTACAAAACTTCCTGATTGTGAACTTCCGTTATTGGCTTGAATCATTTGCATAATTCCCAAAGCATCTACTCCATTTTCAGCCATTTTATCTTTATCTAAAATCACTTTCAACTCACGCGTTCTTCCTCCAATTTCTTTGGTAATGGCAACGTCTTTTACTTTTTCAATTTCAGACGTTACTTCTTCCGCAATTTGACGAATTTCAAAATCATTCAACGTTTCACTCCAAAGCGTCAATCCCAACATAGGAACATCGTCAATAGAACGTGTTTTTACCATTGGTTTGTAAACTCCTTTTGGGAACATGTTTTCGTTTTTCATCAATTCATCGTATAATTTCACATATGAACGTTCGGAATCTTCTCCTACATAAAATTGCACGATAATCATCGCTTGTCCATTCATAGCCATACTATGCAAATGCTCTACACCTTTGATGTTTGATAATACTTTTTCGAGTGGTTTAATCACTCTACTTTCTATTTCAGCTGGACTTGCTCCAGGATAACCAATCATGACATCAGCCATGGGAACATTAATCTGTGGCTCTTCTTCGCGAGGAATTAAGAACGAACTATATACTCCAATAATCATCAAACCTACCATCAATAAAATGGTCAATTTAGAATTGATGAAAAAATGGGCTATTTTACCTGATATACCTTCTTGCATAATTTTTTGTTTAAAAGTTTAAAGTTTTAGATTTCAATTTTTTAACTGAAACCTTTAACTGAACACTAATTACTGATTACTGAACACTAACTTTTACTCCGTTATATAATTTTCCTTCAGCTGCAACGATGTATTTTTCATTGGCTGATAATCCTGATAAAACTTCTACTTGATTTCCGAATGATTTTCCAGTTCTTATCCAACGAAGAATGGCTACATTGTTACTTATTGTGTAAATTCCAGTTAATTGTCCTTGTGTTACTAAGGCTGATTCTGGTACTAAAATTTTATCTGATTTTGTAGTTTCTGATTTTGCTTTAGGTTTTTCAATAGGAAATTGAACATTAACAAACATTCCTGAAAGCACTTTATTATCCGTTTTCTCTAAATTGATTTTTACTAAATATTGTCCTCCTGTGTTTGTTGCAGAAGTACTCACTTCGCTTACTTTTCCTTTTAATTGTTGGTTAGAAGATTTTACTAAAACCGTAACAGGCATTTCGTTTTTGATGGAAGTTATATCACCTTCAGAAACCATAGCCATCACTTGCATTAAACCGTTTCCTTCCACACTTACTAGTGGCATTCCTGGATTGGCCATATCACCTTCTTTTACAAATGTGTTGGTAACTTCACCTGAAAATGGTGCAGTGATATTAGCATAAGAAAATTGAGCCATCACTTCGTTACGCATTTGTTTGGCACCTTCTAAACCAGCTTTTGCCATTTCATAACGTGAAGTCATATCGTCTAACTCTTTTTGAGATGCACTTTGTTGTGCAAATAAAGCTTGGAATCTTTCATAATCTTTTTTGGCATTATTATAACCAGCAGTTGCTTGTAAAATCGAAGCGTCCACTTGTGCTTTTTTGGCTTGTAAATCGGTGTTATTGATGCTAACCAATAATTGACCTTGACTTACTTTTTGTCCCATTTTTACATGAACTTTAGTAACATAACCCATCATTCTTGTACTTACATTGGCACTGTTTTGTGATTCAATTTTTCCACTAGCTGTAACGAATGGACTGTTATCATTTTCGGTTGTTCCGCTAACTTTCACTGCGATTGGAGTTTCAGTTGCGATTTCATTTTTATTTTCTCCACCACATGAGATTAGGAAAAGAGTTGAAAGAATTAATGTTGTTATTTTAGTCTTCATTTTAATTGATTTCTTTATTTGTCTTAATACTTGATACTTCTATCTTAATACTCTATTGAGTTAGGAATTCTAAATACTTTTTAGTGAAATTATATTCAAAAACGGCTTGTAGATATTCCAGTTCTTTTTGAAATTGTAAAGTTTCTGAATTTAATAAATCAGTTGTTTTTTCTAAACCTTCTTTAAAACGATTGGCTCTAATTCGATACGCTTCTTGGGCTTGTTCTAAAGCTAATTTGGAAAGATTGACTTTGTTTTCAACATCACTTAATTGACGATTGGTTTTGTTTAATTCCAACTGACTTTGCGCTTTGTATTGTTGGCTTTCGGTTTGAGCTTTTTCGTAATCCGCTTTTGCTTTTTGGTATTTTCCGATAGTTTTGTATCCATCAAAAACATCCCAAGACAGTTGAGCTCCAATGGTATAGCCTTTGGCTCCAGTTTGAAAAATTTGAGTATCATATAATTCATAACTTCCAAAAGCATTTAATCTGGGTAAGAAACTCATCTTATTCATTTGTGTCATTTTTCCGTAAGCTTCCACCGATTTATCCATGGCTAAAATGTCTTTTCTGTTGGAAATCAATTTAGGTTCGAAAGTTGAAATCTCAATTGCATTTTCAATGTCTTCAATAGGTTTAAAAACTTTATTGGTATTATCTTCATTCAATAAAAAAGCCAAATAATCGGATGCATTTTGCACATTAGATTTGGCATATTGCAATTGATTCGCAACTTCATTCACACGAACTTGCACAGAAAGTAAATCTGTTTTTTGTAACATTCCTTGTTTAGCATAATTTTCAACTAATTTCAAGTTAGCTTGTGCTGTTTTATTGGCTTTTTCTAAAACTTCAACTGCTTTGTAGGCTAATTGCAATTGCATGAAAGATTTATTCACTTCTAGTTGCAAATATTCTTTAGTTCGTTCCGTTTGCAATTGGAAAGCTTCGTATTTAGATTTGGCGGCCTGTCTTCCGTAAAAACCGTCCATATTAATTAAGGGTTGTAAAACTTCAATTTTAGTAGCGTAATTTTGTGTTTGATTAGGATCATTCAACAAAGCTGGATTAAAATCAGAAGCTGTTAAAATTTCTTGATTCAATTTAGAACCAAAAGCCATCAAAGGATTAGTTGTAGAAATGGCAGTGTGTGAAGCAGAAATACTTGGCAAAAACAACGAATTCGATTGATTGTAATCTGCTTTTGCTGAAGCCGCATTTTCTTTTGCAATTTTGATTTGTAAATTGTTGTCATTTACCTTTCCTAAAATTTCACTCTTAGAAATTGCAATAGTGTCTTGTGCAGTTGTTGAAAAAACTAAGGCAATCAGACCCAAAAAAGTTAAAATTAATTTCTTATTCATAGTTGTATTTTTATTCATTGCAAAAATACATTGTGAAAAAGAAGTGGTCGGTAACAAGTGTTACACTAAACAAAAACAAGTATAAAAAAAATGTCATACATTGCTGCATGACATTTTTTAAAATTAATTCGTTTAATTAATCTTCTTTTTTAGCTTCAGCTTTTTTTGAAGAACAACAAGCTCCTTTAGCTTCAGTTCCACATGCTTTTTTCTCTTCTGTTGAGCAAGCTGTTTTTTCTGTTTTTGCTTTTGCTTTCGCTTTTGTTGCTTTCTTAGTGTCTTGTGCATTTGCTCCTACTGAAAACAACAAAGCCAATGCTAAAATTGATAAGGTTTTTTTCATGATATTTAATTTTACTTCTATACTAAATTTACTTTGGTAAATATATACTATTTTTTTTCTTTTACAAATATATTAAACAATAATCCTCCCATTAACCCACCATACAATGAACTATTTAAAGGTTTTGAAGTTATAGCACAAGCACCCGAAACACAACCTATAAAATAATAATATAAATATCCAGCTGTTAAGCCTACTATAATTCCTATTCCTGTTATGAGATATGCCTTTTTGTTCATTGGTATTTATTGCAGGTAAATTTACAAAAAAGTAACGTATAAAATGTAATAATTGTTACAGATATGACAATTATCATATTTAATTTGATTGATTATTAACATATTTGTAATCATTATAATTTAAGTTATCATGCAAATTGATTTAGATTTATTGTACACTTGGGGAGCAGTTTCAAAAAAGTATCAAAAAAACGAAATCATCTTTTATGAAGATGAAATGGCTTTGTTTTACTATCAAATAATTGAAGGTGCAGTGAAAATGTATTGTTCCAATGATGATGGGAAAGAGTTCACTCAAGGAGTATTTGAAAAAGGATGTAGCTTTGGGGAACCTCCATTGTTCATAAACGAAGTTTATCCATGTTCAGCAGTTGTAGTTGAAGATAGTGTTATTGTTAAAATCTCAAAAGATAAATTTCTAACTATAATTCATGAATATCCTGAAATCAATAACCGCTTCATGGAACTTTTAGCTTTGAGGGTTTACAGAAAGACAATGACAAATAAGCACATTGTCAATCAAAAACCAGAACATAGGATAAATGCTTTTTTAATGGACTACAAACAACAGAATGCGATATCTGATTGTGAAAAACTAAAAATACCCTACACCAGACAAGAAATTGCTGATTTTACAGGATTGCGTGTTGAAACGGTAATTAGAACTCTAAAACAAATGAAGAAAGCCAATTTGGTAGAGATTAATAATCATAAATTATATTATTAATGAAATTAAATTTTTCTTATTGGATAAAATTTTCTTTATTCAATTTATTGCTTGTTGCATCTATGGGATTTTTAATGCGTTATAAAATAGCCTTTGAACTGCCTTTTATCCATCAAAAAAACATTCAACATTCGCATTCACATTTTGCCTTTGCAGGTTGGGTTTCCCAAACTTTACTTGTCTTAATGGTTCATTTTCTATCCAAACAAAATAGTTCTATTCCTCTAAAGAAATACAAAAAAGTTTTTATAGCTAATTTAGTATGTGCTTATATTATGTTTTTCAGCTTTATTTTTCAAGGCTATGGCTTAATTTCTATTCTATTCTCAACCTTATCCATTTTTGTTTCGTTCTGGTTTGCTATTTTATATTTTTATGATTTGAAACTAATTCCGAATAATTCTTTGGCTAAAAATTGGTTTAAAGCAGCACTTTTTTTCAATGTAATTTCATCATTTGGGACTTTTGCTTTAGCTTACATGATGGTGACAAAAAATGTTCCTCAAGATTTTTATTTATCAGCTATTTATTATTATTTGCATTTCCAATACAACGGTTGGTTCTGGTTTGCTTGTTTCGGTTTGTTTGTGAGTCAAATCACTCTAAATACAGCACTCGAAAAAGCAAATAAAACCATTTTCACTTGGTTCTTTATCAGTTGCATTCCAGCATATTTATTATCTGTCTTGTGGTTAGAGTTACCTGTTTGGATTTACACTATAGCAATATTAAGTGCCATTCTTCAAGTGTTTGCATGGTTAAAATTCATCAAACTAATTATTCCTAATTTTATCAAAAACTATTCTTTAGCTCCTTTTTTCAAATGGTTTTACATAAGTATTATCGTTTGTACATCTATAAAATTTCTGTTGCAATTAGGATCTACTGTTCCGTTAATTGGTAAATTAGCTTTTGGCTTTAGACCTATTGTAATTGCTTACTTGCATTTGGTTTTATTGGCTATTATTTCTGGATTTTTATTGGTTTATCTGTTCACGAATCAATTGGTTATTAAAAATAATGTCATTAAGAAAGCGTTAGCCTTATTCATTATTGGAATCTTTTTAAATGAATTGGTTCTAGCTCTTCAAGGAATTGCCTCTTTTAGTTATACTTTAATTCCTTTTGTAAATGAATTGCTTTTTGGAATTGCAGTTCTATTATTTTTTGGGGCATTCAGTATGTTTCTTCTGAATATGAAAAAAGTATGAAAAATCATTGTTTTATGATTTGACTCATAAAATTTATGAAGGTAATGTTGGTACTTTGTTAAGTAATATTAAAGTACCATCATTATGAAAAAAACAATCTCCTTTTTAGCCGTTTCCTCTTTATTGATTTTTGGAAGTTGCAAAGAAAATAATGAAAATCCACCGGAAGCAACTGTTTCCGATAGTTCTGTCGATTTAAGTGTTGGACAAGAAGGGGTTCAAGACGATGTATCTAATCCAAACATTGTTCAAGTAGCTTCTGGAAGTAAAGACCACACTACATTGGTTGCTGCTGTAAAAGCTGCAGATCTAGTAACCTCTTTAAGTAATGCTGGTCCATTTACAGTTTTTGCTCCAACCAATGCTGCATTCGATAAATTGCCTGCTGGCACCGTAGAAGGACTTTTAAAGCCAGAGAAAAAAAGCGATTTAGAAAACATTTTAGGCTATCACACCTATGTTGGTATTCTAAAAGCTGAATACATGCAAGATGGCCAAGAGTTTGACATGGTTTATGGTGGAAAAGTAAAAATCACAAAAGATGGCGATAAAACTTTTATAAATGGTTCAGAAATTGTAGCGTCAATACCAACTTCAAACGGAGTAATTCACATAATTAATGATGTTTTATTACCAAAATAAAAGGTAATTATTAATTCATCCGTCTTTTTTTAATGAGAAAAGCATAGGCTGTCGTAACCTATGCTTTTTTTCTATAATTTTAAAAAAGTTATCCCTTTTTTAATTCCTAATGTCAATTCAGCCAAAGTAGTGTTCTCTAACATAAGAACTAAATCTTTTTTTATAACCTTAAATTGTTCATGAACTGGACATGGATGTTCTTCAGAACAATCATTCAAACCTAAACCACATCTTAAAAAAACTGCATCGCCATCAATAGCTACAACGATATCTAAAAGTCTGATTTTATGTAAACTTTCTTTTGAAATCATAAAACCTCCACCAACCCCTTTTTTAGACTTTACGATATTATTTTTAACCAATGTTTGTAATATTTTTGCCGTAAAAGCAATCGGAGAATCAATTTCTTCTGCAATTTCTTTAATCCTCACTTTTTCATAATTACAACATTGAGTAGCAATAAAAATTGTTGCTCTTATGGCATATTCACAACTCTTTGAAAACATTTTTTTTTATGTAAAAGTAAAAAAACAACTCCATAAAAGATAAAATTATCTTTTATTTAACATTCATGATTTTTATCATATTTTTTAACTTGTTTGAGTCATAAATTTGTTACACTTTAATAAAGGACATTTTTATCCTTTATTATTAAAAAACAACTAAAACTAAAATTTATGCTATCAAAATCACAAGCAAGAGCATTTTTTCTAGGTGGAACTTTAGTAACCTTTTTAGTCTTCATTGGGTTAACTATTTATTCATTTATGCCAAAAAATGATCAATCTAACTTTAGCAAAATAGATGCTAAAGTTGTAAAAGGAAAGGAATTATGGGAATCCAACAATTGCATGGGTTGTCATTCAATTCTTGGAGAAGGAGCTTATTATGCTCCCGAATTAACAAAAGTTGTAGACCGAAAAGGAGATGCTTACATAAAAGCAGTCTTAATGTCTAAAGAACCTTGGCAACCTAGAGGACGTAAAATGGTAGCCTATAGCATGAGCGAATCTGACGCTGATGCAGTTGTTGCTTATTTCAAATGGATTGGCGAAATTGATTTGAATGGTTTTGATAGAATTGTTTCACCATTAGCAAAAGAAAAACAATAAATTATAAAGTTTATGAAATCGCTACAAGCAAAAGTTTGTAATTGCAAAACACAAGCGATTTCATCAACAATATCTAACAGTTAAATAATTATCTATGAAATATAAATCACAAAAAATAGCCTATTGGTTTTTTGCCTTATGCATGTTATTGTTTTCACTACAAATAGTATATGGCTTAATAATGGGTTTTGATAGAATTGGTTTGCAAGGTCTTCATGACATCATTCCATTTAACACGGCAAGAGCAGTCCACACTAATTTATTAGTCGTTTGGTTATTAACAGGCTTTATGGGAGCAGCTTATTATATAATTCCAGAAGAGGCACAACGCGAATTAATAAGCACAAAATGGGCTTATGTACAGTTAATTTCTTTAGCTCTTGTGGGAGTAATTGCCATAGTAGGTTTTCACTTAAACCATTGGGAAGGAAGAAAATTTCTTGAAATTCCAAGAGAGCTTGATTTTTTAGTAGTCGTAAATGTTCTTCTTTTTTTAGGATTAATTATTGGTACTTTATTTAAAGGAAAGAGAAAAACAACAACGGCATTGGTGTTAACAATGGGATTGTTATTTGCTGCACTATTGTACTTACCTGGTATGATTTGGTTTGACAGTCAAGTTATGGATTCTTTTTTCCGTTGGTGGGTTGTTCATTTGTGGGTTGAAGGTGTTTGGGAATTAATCATGGGAGGTATCCTATCGTACTTATTGATTAAATTAACAGGAGTAGATAGAGAAGTAATTGAAAAATGGTTGTATGTAATTATTGGTTTAACATTCTTGTCTGGAGTTCTTGGTACGGGACATCATTATTATTACATAGGAGTCAATAAAATTTGGTTAATCGTTGGAGGAATATTTTCTGCACTTGAACCTCTAGCTTTCTTAGCAATGGCATTATTTGCTGTAAATATGTACAGAAAAGGAGAGAAAAACCATCCCAATAAAATAGCCTTGTTTTGGACAATTGGTTCAGCAATAGTTTCTTTTATAGGAGCTGGACTACTCGGATTTGCACACACTTTACCACAAACAAACTTATACACTCATGGTACTTTAGTAACAGCTATGCACGGTCACTACGCGTTTTGGGGTGCGTATGCAATGATTGTTTTAGCAATAATTAGTTATGCTTTACCAAATTTAACAGGAAGAAAACGTTACAATAGTACTCAAGGAAATGTTGCTTTTTGGATGTCAAATATCGGAATATTGGGTATGACAGTAGCTTTTGGGGTAGCAGGTGTTGTACAAGTATATCTAGAAAGAAAACAAAAAATGGAATTTATGGAAGTTCAAAAAGAGATTGAAATTCACTTTGTTGTTTTACTCATTTGTGCCACAATGTTTGCCCTTGGAATAGGTCTTTTCATATATGACTTTATAAAATATGGAAAACCAACTGACGAGGCACTAGAATCTTAAACAAAATCAATAAAATGAAAAACATAAAATTATTATTAGCACTTTTTACAATTGCACTTTTTGTAAGTTGTAAATCAAACAAAGAGGAAACAATTGATACTTCAAAAATTAAAACAGAGGGAGAAGCTATTGTTGCAGAATTAACTTCACCGCCATTTGTTCCTAAACCTGTTGGAGATAGACCTGCAAAAAAATTAATTGTCAATTTAGAAATTATTGAAAAAGAAGGTGAAATGGCAGATGGTGTCAAATATATTTATTGGACATTTGGAGGTACAGTTCCCGGAAGTTTTATCAGAACCAGAGTTGGAGATGAAATAGAATTTCACTTAAAAAATCATCCAGATAATAAACTACCTCACAACATAGATTTACATGCAGTAACTGGTCCTGGAGGTGGTGCAGCAGCATCATTTGTAGCTCCAGGTCACGAAGTTACTTTCTCCTTTAAAGTATTAAACCAAGGGTTGTTTGTCTATCATTGTGCGACAGCTCCAGTTGGGATGCATATTGCAAATGGTATGTATGGTTTAATTTTGGTAGAACCTGAAGGAGGACTTCCTAAAGTTGACAAAGAATACTACATTATGCAAGGAGACTTTTATACAAAAGGAGATTATGGTAAAAAAGGATTACAACCTTTTGATATGTCAAAAGCTATTAAAGAAGAACCTGATTATGTAGTGTTTAATGGAAAAACAGGTTCATTAACTGGTGATAATGCCATATCGGCTAAAGTTGGAGAAACCGTTCGATTATTTGTTGGAAATGGTGGACCAAATTTAGTTTCTTCATTCCACGTTATTGGTGAAATTTTTGACAAAGTGCATGTAGAAGGAGGATCTTTAGTAAATAATGATGTACAAACCACTTTAATTCCTGCTGGTGGTGCAGCTATTGTAGATTTCAAAGTCGATGTTCCAGGATCATTGGTAATTGTAGATCACTCTATTTTTAGAACATTTAATAAAGGTAGTTTAGGGATATTAAATGTCACTGGTGATGAAAACAAAGCCATCTATTCAGGAACACAATCAGATAATGTATATTTCCCTGAAGGAGGAACAATTCAAACCATGCCAGGAAATAAGTCTGCTAATCCAGTAAAAGCAGTAACTCTTGCGGAAAGAATTGCTGACGGAAAATCAATTTATTCTACAACCTGTTTTGCATGTCACCAACCATCTGGTGAAGGTTTGCCAAATGCTTTTCCTCCTCTTGCAAAATCAGATTTCTTAAACGCTGACGTAAATAGAGCAATTGACATTGTTATTCACGGAAAATCAGGTGAAATAATTGTTAATGGTAAAAAATATAATAGTGTAATGACCGCACAAACATTAACAGATGAAGAAATTGCAAATGTTCTAACGTATGTGTATAACTCTTGGGGTAACAGCAAAAAAGATGTTACTAAAGAAATGGTTGCAAAAGTTAGAAATGCAAAAAAATAGTTGATTAAAATAACCATGATGGTACTTTTAAATCACTATCATGGTTGTTTTTTTTATCTAAAACCAAAAAAAATGTACAGAATATATTTTCTATTAATCCTTGTACTTATTGTTTCCTGTGAAAAGAATGATGGACAAACTGATGTTCAAAATAGTTCTATTTCAAAAGTAGTTCTGCCTAAAAAAGCTGATGGCTCTTTTAAAGTTACTACAGAAATGGTTCTGATTAAAGGAGGAAGTTATGTGCCATTGTATGGGAAAAATCAAGAAAAAGTAAAAGTAAAAGATTTATATATGGATGTATATCCTGTTACAAATGCTGAATTTCTAAACTTCGTCAAAAAGAATAAAAAATGGCAAAAATCAAATGTTAAAAGCATATTTGCCGACGAAAATTACTTAGTCAAATGGAAAAATGACACTATTTTAAGTGCTGATACAAAACCAAATAGTCCTGTCACAAATGTTTCTTGGTTTGCTGCAAACGCGTATTGTGATTGTCAAGGAAAGAGATTAGCCACTGTAGATGAATGGGAATATGTAGGTATGGCCAACCAAACGATGGCTGATGCTAGAAAATTAGAAACCTATAACCAAATGATTTTAGATTGGTATGAAAAACCAAAAACATATCAAAATGAAATAGGTCATACCTTTAAAAACTATCATGGTGTTTATGATTTACATGGTTTAGTTTGGGAATGGACTGCTGATTTTAATTCCATTTTAATAACTGGAGAATCTAGAAGTGATGCCGCAGAAAACAAAAACCTATTTTGTGGAAGTGGTTCATTAAATGCAACGGACTTAATGAATTATGCAGCTTTTATAAGATATGCTTTTAGAGGAAGTGTCAAAGCAGACTATTCCGTTCAAAACCTAGGATTCAGATGTATAAAAGATGTAGAAAGATGAAAACAAAAATACTACTAGTCGCAATTTCAAGTTTGCTTCTGTTAAGCTGTAAACAAGAAGAAAAAGAAATTAAAGTTGACTCAATTTCTGAAGAATCCATTTTCAACTTAACCAGTAAATGGAAAACACAGGATAATAAAACCCTAGAAATGAAAGATTTTAAAGGAAAGGTTACCGTTATGGTTATGATTTATACCAGTTGCAAAGCCGCTTGTCCAAGATTAGTAGCTGATATGCGTGATATAGAATCTAAAATGCCAGAAAACAAATTGAATGACTTAAATTTTGTCCTAATAAGTATTGATCCTAAAGTAGATACTCCCGAAAAACTTAAAGTATTTGCTAAAGAAAACCATATGGAAGCACCACATTGGACATTTCTTCAAGGAACAAAAACCACAGTGCAAGAATTTGCAAACGTGCTTGCTGTTAAATACAAACAAATTTCACCTTTAGATTTTTCACATTCAAATATAATAAGTGTTTTTAATAAAGAAGGAGAATTAGTACATCAACAAGAAGGTTTAGGTGTTAACAACAAAGAAACAGTAGAAAAAATTATTGAAACAGTAAACAAATAAAATCATGAAAAAATATGTTTACAGCATAATAATCATTCTATCTGCATTTAATTTTACAATAGCTCAAGAATTTAATGTAGATGCCGATTTACGTGCTAGATTTGAAAACAGAAATGGTTATGGCACCTTAAAACCAGACACTGAAAAAGCAGCTTCATTCATTACGCAAAGAACACGTTTGGTTTTTGATTATTCTTTTAAAAATATCCAACTAAAAGTTTCTCCACAAAATGTAAGAATTTGGGGAGACGTAGCAACCACATCAAAAACAGATCTTAATAATGCTTTTCATGAAGCTTATGGTGAAATAAAAATAGATGATCAATTCTCATTTAAAGTAGGAAGACAAGAAATTAATTATGACGATGCTCGAATTTTTGGAAATGTTGATTGGGCAATGCAAGCTAGAAGTCATGATGCTTTTTTGCTGAAATTTAATCCAAATTCAAAAAATAAAATTCATTTAGGACTAGCATTAAATGCCAATAAAGAAACAAATTTTAAAGAAAAGTATACGGTTCCACAATATAAGTCAATGCACTATTTATGGTATCATACAGATTTCAGTCAATTGAATATGAGTATTTTGTTGCTCAATAACGGAATGCCTTATCTTGAAAACACAGAAGAAAAAGTAGCTTATATTCAAACTATGGGAACACGTTTGGTTTTCAAAAAAAATAACATAAACATTGATGGAGCAGCTTATTGGCAAACAGGAAAAATAGCTGACAATACTGTAAATGCTCATTATTTTTCAGCCAATGCAAATTACAAAATCAACACCCATTTCAACATTAGTTTAGGCTTTGAAACACTCTCTGGAAAAGACCAAAACGATACTTCAACAGATGTAAAATCATTCAACCCTATATACGGAACTAACCATAAATTTAATGGATATATGGATTATTTCTATGTTGGAAATCACACCAATTCAGTAGGATTAAATGATGTGTATATGCATATTGGTTATGAGAAAAATAAGTTTTTTGCAAAAGTAACACCACACTACTTTGCTTCATCTGCTGATATTTATAATGCTGGAAAACAACAAGACAACTATCTAGGAACTGAAATAGATGTAACCTTAGGATACAAAATGTATGATTATGTAACCCTAGAAGGAGGATTTTCTCAAATGTTTGCCACATCATCCATGGAAACCATAAAAACACCAAGCAAAAATGCAGGTAATAATTGGGCTTTTATAGCCGTAAAAATCAACCCAAATTTATTTTCATACAAAGCTGAAAAGCCATAATAAACATCCAAAATGACACCCAATATACCCTATTATCATTCCATAGGAAAGGAAGAAGAAGTCTTTTTCCATTCTTATTCAAATAAAATTCCATTGCTTTTAAAAGGACCAACTGGAACAGGAAAATCGCGTTTTGTGGAATACATGGCACACAAATTAGACAAAAAACTCATCACAATAAGTTGCCATGAAGAAACATCATCCACCGATTTAATAGGTCGTTTTATCATCAAAGGTGCAGAAACAATATGGATTGATGGACCATTAACTACTGCCTTAAAAGAAGGAGCAATTATTTATTTAGATGAAATTGCAGAAGCAAGACCTGATGTAATTGTAGCCATTCATTCACTGACAGATCACCGTAGAGAATTGTTTATTGACAAACTTGGCATTACCATAAAAGCACACGAAAACTTTATGTTGGTAGCTTCCTTTAATCCAGGCTATCAACGTGGATTTAAAGAATTAAAACCTTCAACAAAACAACGCTTTGGGGCTCTTTCCTTTGACTATCCAGAACCGAAACAAGAAGTTGAAATTCTAACAAACGAAACAACAATAGATGCTGATACTGCTAAAAAACTCGTGGCTATTGGAACCAAAATTAGAAACTTAACGGAACTTGGGTTAACCGAAACCGTTTCAACCAGACTTTTAGTAAATGCCGCTAAACTTATTACGAGTGGATTGCCCAAAAGACTGTCAACACACATTGCAATTGTTGAACCATTAACAGACGATTTACAAACAATTCAATCGCTAAAAGACTTATGTGATTTGATGATTTAAAACAACAAAATGGATTTAGACGAGCTACTTTTTGGAAAAGTCTCTAAATATTTCAAAAAAAGAAGAAAAGAAAAAATTCTTCTGGATAACAACGTGGTTTTCCTAAAAGACATAAAACCACGTTTGACTATTTTAGCAAGAGCAATTACAGGAAAATCTATTGAAATTTTTCCAGCAGAACGAGAAGGTGGCTACAAAAACAACAACTATTTTTTACCCATATATTTCAACTTACTTTCATCAAGAGAAGAAAATACCAAGTACTATTTTTTTAGAGTTTTATTTTTAAGTATTCAATCCGAATTGAACATCAATTTGATTGCAGAAGAGCAATTTTCCGACGAAAACAAGCAACTTGTGTTGGATACATTATTTGAAAATTATCCAAATTCTAGAGAAATATATTCCGTACTAAAAGCCCAATTGGAATCATTGGCAACTCCAAAAAAACCAACAGATTATAGTTGGATTTATGGCAAATTGATGCAAAATCAAAACGAAGATACTTCAAAAGATGTTTTAGAAAATTTTTCTGATTTGGTAAAAAAATCTGAAAATAGTCAGGAAATTACAACTTTAAACACAAAAGCAGTTGAAGAAATTATTACGGTTGAAATCGATAAAAAACAACAAGAAGATTATGTTTTATTACACAGTTTTGAAAAAGTTGAAACAGCCGAAGAGTTTAATGGAAATTGGCGTGATTTTGATGGTTCAGATGATTTAGAAAAACATGAAAATGCCATAGAAGATTTGAACATGAAATTCACGGTTCGTGTAGATGATACCGCACATTCTGTTTATCAATCAGAGTTTACAGAAAACACTTCTGTAGCCGAAAGTGCCGAAATTGACACCAAAGGATTTCATCTTTTGTATGACGAATGGGATTATTCCAAACAGAAGTACAAAGAAAATTTCTGTAAAGTTTATCCCAAAACACAATTGAAAACGGATAGCAATTATTATACAAAAACAATCTTTAAAAACAGAGCTACACTCAGCAGCCTGAGAAAAATTCTAACGAATTTAAACAACAAAATGCAACAGCAAAAACGTCAAAATCAAGGAGAAGAATTTGATATTGATGCTGTCACAGATTTGTATGTGGATGTACATTCCAAAAAAACACCATTAGAAAAAATCTATATTTCCAAGAGGAAAAAAGAAAAAGACTTAACAATTTTATTGTTGTTAGACATCAGTTTGTCAAGTGACAGTTATGCAGATGGCAATCGAGTTATCAATGTTGAAAAAGAGGTTTCAATTTTATTTGGAGAAATTTTAAACGAATTCAATATTGATTTTTCCATTGATAGTTTTTATTCCAAAACGCGCAATTTTTCAACCTATTTAACCCTCAAAGATTTTGATGAAAATTGGTCAACAGCAAAAAATAAGGTAGGAGCCATAGAACCTTCGGGCTACACCAGAATTGGAGCTGCATTACGCCATGCAGGTGCTCGTTTGGACACCAGAAAAGCTAAAAACAAATGGATTATATTAATTTCAGATGGAAAACCCAATGATTATGACAAATATGAAGGAAAATATGGAATTAATGATGTCAAGCAAGCATTAAGAGAATTGAATCAAAGGAACATAAATTCATACGCATTGGCAATTGAAGCACAAGCAAAATATTATTTGCCGCAAATGTTTGGACAAAATCATTATCAAGTTTTAACAACGCCAACAGCATTATTGCAATCAATGGTCAAATTATACGAAAAAATTAAACAACAATAAATGAACAAAACCACAATCAATTATAAAAATTTCTATTATCCACCAGGAGGAATTTTAATGTGGATCATCATATTCATAGAACTAATAACTTTTGGAATGGCATTGGTAGCATTAGCCTATAGTTCAAAAGAAAATCCACAGTTGTTCCATGAGTCAAGTATGCATTTGAATAAAATGATAGGAACAATCAATACTGTTTTTTTACTAACAAGTGGCTTTTATGTAGCCCAAGCGGTTCATAATTATAAAAAAAACAATTTTTCCAAAGCTTCTTCACTATTTAAAATAGCTATGATTGGAGGCTTACTGTTTGTCCTTTTAAAAAGTATAGAATACTATTTTAAAATAGAATCCGGATTTCACTTAGATTCCAATACATTCTTTACTTTTTATTGGCTGTTGACAGGTTTTCATATCATTCATGTCATAGTTGGGTTAGTCATCTTATTTATTTTGAACAACAATCTGAGCGATAAATCAATTGAAGATGTTGAAGCTTCGGCAGCATTTTGGCACATGTGTGATTTGATTTGGTTGCTCTTATTTCCTGTTTTATATCTAATTTTTTAATCATGAAAAAAGAATTGACATATACTTTTTTACTATTACTATTCCTAACAATAATAACAACCGTAGTTTATAATTTACCTATAAATCAACTTGCGAAAACCAGTATAATTTTGGGATTATTTGCCATAAAGTTTATAATTGTAGCCTTTCAATTTATGGATTTAAAAAAGGCAAATATTTTTTGGAAAGCTTCAGTCATTGGTATTTTGATAATAATCAATTTAATTATTATAGCATCTTAACCTATAAAACAATGATTTCAATCATAAATCACAAACTATTTTATCACTCAATTTGTACCTTATTAAAACAATTCAATAAAAATGGAAAGTCACGTATATAATGTAAACTTAAAATGGGATAAAGACAGAAAAGGAACTATGTTTTCTCCTGAATTACCAATAAGTATTGAAGTTGCAACTCCACCTGAATTTGATAAAGGAATGCCAAACATTTGGTCTCCGGAACATTTATTTACGGCATCCGTTTGCAGTTGTTTTATGACTACATTTTTAGCAATTGCAGAATATTCAAAATTTGATTTTTTATCCTTTACATGCAATTCAGAAGGCTTTTTAGAAAAAATAGATGGTAAATATCTAATGACTAAAATCATATTAAAAGCCGATTTGGTTATTTCTAATCAAGATGCCATTGAAAAAGCTATACGCATTTTAGAAAAATCAGAAGCTGCTTGTTTAATCTCAAATTCAATTAAAAGTGAAGTAGTCCTAAAAACAAATGTAAACGCTGAAAATTAATTCATTAAATGTCTTCTTCAAAAAAATATTTGACTATTTTTCTGTTTTTAATAGGTGTTTTTAGCATATACAACTACTTTCTTTATACTTCAAATTCTAATTACTACACTGTAAAGCTTTCAAAAAAAGCGGTTAGAGGAGAAGAACTTTGGTTAAAAAACAACTGCAATTCTTGTCATCAAATTTATGGTCTTGGTGGTTACCTAGGACCAGACCTTACAAATGTTTACTCAAAAGAAGGAAAAGGAGAAAAATATATCAAGAGTATTGTAAATAGTGGTATAAATTCAATGCCAAAGTTCAATTTTTCAGAAGAAGAAAAAAGTTCATTAGTACAATTTTTAAAAGAAATTGATCAAACAGGTTTTTATCCAAACGCAGAACTTGAAATTAGAAAAGATGGTTGGGTAGTTATCAAAAAGAAAAAAAACAATGCAAAAGAATGATTATCCTATCAAATTTATACTTGTTGCCTTAATAGCTTTACTTATTGGTGCTACTTTTGGACTACTTGCTGGTTTACAATACATTTTTCCATATTTCCTCAAAGAGTATATTCCTTTTCATGCCGTTAGACCGTTGCATACTTTGTTTGTAGTTTCATGGATATTATTAGCTGCAAGTGGTGGTATTTACTATTATTTAAGCACCAATTCTAATGTTGTTTTTTATAAAACCCAATTAATGAAATGGCATCTTTGGATTTTTGTGCCAACAGGAATAGCAATAGCCTTTTCCTATTTGTCTAAAAACTTTGCAGGAAAAGAATATTTAGAGTTTCCAAGCTTTTTCTATTTCCCAATTGTTATAGGTTGGCTGTTGTTTGGCATCAATTATTATAAAACAATGCTAAACACCTTTAAAACCTGGCCCGTTTATTACTGGATGTGGGCTACTGGTATTTTTTTAATGATTTATCATTTTACAGAAGCTCATCTTTGGTTGTTACCTGGTTTTAGAAATAATTTTATACAAAACTTAGCCTTGCAATGGAAATCAGGTGGTTCTTACGTTGGAGCTTGGAATATGCTAGTTTATGGAACTTCCATTTTTGTGATGGAAAAAATCAGCAATAATACTTCGTATGCAACTTCAAAAAAAGCTTTCTTTTTCTACTTTTTAGGATTAGCCAACTTAATGTTTGGATGGGCACATCACATATATATAGTTCCAACGGCTCCATGGATTCGCTATTTTGCCTATGTAATAAGTATGACCGAATGGATTATTTTGTTTTCAATTATTTATGATTGGAAAAAAAATCTGTCTCAAAAGAAAAAAAATCAATTCTCTGTGGCCTATAAATGCATGATACTAGCTGATTTTTGGGTTTTTCTTAATATTATTTTGGCTTTGTTGATTTCAATTCCAGCAATAAACTTATTTACTCATGGAACTCATATTACGGTTGCTCATTCTATGGGAACTACCATCGGAATCAACACATTTATTCTTCTCTCATCCATAACTTATATTTTCAATACAGAATTTTCTTTTACAGAAAGTACCATTAGAAAATTGAAAAAAGCAATCCAAGTTTTTCATATATCATTCATTTTCTTTTGGACAACACTTTTACTTATGGGTTTGAAGAAAAGTATTTGGTTGTTTGGCAACTCCATCGAAACATTTAGTAAATTTCAAGAGTCACAACGTTTTTTAACTATTGCTTTTGTATTTTTTGGACTTATAATGCTTACTGAATTGGGAATTATAGTGACACAACTAATTAAAACATATCGACGAAAACAAATTAAAACTAACTAAAGAACACATGTCTAACAACAAAAACAACCATTCTTTTCATATTCCAGTTATGGGATTGGCCTTCACTATTGATAGCCCTATTCGTGTAGCCCAATATGGGATTAGTTCAGCAATTTCCATTACAGATGATGATTTGATTGAAAAAATGAGCGCTTTTTACAGCGAAAAATTCAGTATTCCCTATCAAGAGATTACACAAAAAATTCAGGACTATCGTGCACAAAGAATCACCCATTATCTGAATTTAATGGATACAATAATCCATAAAAAATTTGAAAAATTTAAACATGAAATCATAGAAAGCAAACTAGCACTAGAAAACTATATTGCCATTTTACCCAATAAATCCGACTTAAAAAAAGGATTACAAGAATTTGTGGAAGGAGGCATCTCCATGAAAAGTAACCTAATAAATTTCATTGATAAAAAACTTACTCTAGGAGAAATTGATGTCAATATTATGACAAAAGTAGATAAAGATAACTACCTCAACAAAAAGCAATTGCCAATAGCATTTAACGATGCTCATGCTGCATTAAGAGGTTTTGCGAATAGTAAATTGACATCATCGGTCATTCTTTCCGCTGGAATGAACCCTAGGCTATATAGCTATTTTGAAAGCTTTCCAGATTTTTTCCCAGATGAAAATAGTTTTCTTCGAAAAAAAATAATCTTAAAAGTTAGTGATTATCGTTCCGCTTTAATTCAAGGTAATTTTTTGGCTAAAAAAGGCCTTTGGGTTTCAGAATACCGAATTGAATCTGGTTTAAATTGTGGTGGTCATGCCTTTGCCACAGATGGCTTTTTGTTGGGACCTATTTTACAAGAATTTAAAGATAAAAAGGAAGCTCTAATACAATCTACTCATAACTTGATGATTAAAGCATTGCAAGCTAAAAATTTATTCATTCCTAAGCAACCTTTAGCGGTAAAAATCACTGCTCAAGGAGGTGTTGGAACTGCTGAAGAGCATACATTTCTATTGGAAAATTTCCAATTGGATTCAATTGGTTGGGGTTCTCCTTTTCTCTTAGTTCCAGAAGCAACTTCCGTCGATAAAGAGACTCGAAAATTACTTGCAAATGCCAAAGAGAGTGACTTTTATTTGAGTACTATTTCACCTCTTGGCGTTCCTTTTAATTCCATTAAAGGTGTTTCAAATGATTTCTGGAAACAAAAAAGAATTGATGAAAATAAAGCAGGAAGTTCTTGTCCTAAAAAGTTTTTAGCATTAGACAAATCCTATGATGAGGAAGGAATTTGCACAGCTTCAAAAAAATACCAAGATATAGAAATACAAAAATTAGAGGCCCAAAAAAGCACTATTTCTAGTAAAGAATTCAACTCAAAATACAAAAGAATTACTGAAAAATCTTGTCTTTGTGTTGGATTAGCCAATGCCTCATATTTAGAAAACAACATTCCAATTAAAGGACAACAACAAGGCGTTGTTATTTGTCCAGGACCCAATCTAGCTTACTTTGACAAGGAAGTTTCATTGCTCAAAATGGTTCAGCATATTTATGGAAATACAACCATTATGCTTCGGACAGATAGACCTAATCTCTTTATTAAAGAGTTAAAAATGTATGTAGATTATTTTAAAAATGAAATCAGCACTTATGCAGATGAAATTTCAGCCAATCAATTGAAAAAGTGGAATTCCTTTAGAAATAACATTAACGAAGGAATAAATTTTTACAAAGCCATGTTCTTAGAAACTACTTTTTTTGACGCTGAGAAAACTACCATTTTGAAAAGGTTAGAAGATTATAGAACAGAGATAAACAATATTGCTCTAAAAACTACCTAAAAATGACTGGAATTGAAGAAGTATTTTCCAATTTTTCTTTTAAATTAGTGTAGGAATTTGGTAGGTTACCAAGTGTTTTTACATCATTTTTAAACTGTTGAATATAATAATTGCCTGTGTAATGATTATCCGTTAGATAGGCAATCATTTCTTGTATCTCATCCACAGAAATTAAGTCTGAATGATATGTTGTTCTTATTTCAAAGTCAATGGTACTATTCAATAACATTTTAAAAGAATCTTCAAAAGGTTTAAATAGTTTGGATTTTGTGATGCCTTCAAATTTTTTTGGCAATGCTTTATAGTCTAACGCCACATAATCAACTAACCTTTGTTGTATCAACTCTCCTAAAATTTTTGGTTTGGAACCATTGGTATCAATTTTTATTTTGAATCCTATTTTTTTTATTTCGCTTATATGTGCTATAATGTCTTTGTGAATTAGACATTCGCCACCACTAAATACAACAGCATCAAGCAATCCTACTCTTTTGAGTAAAAATTGTTTTGCTTCTTCAAATGAAATAGTTCCTTTTCCCAAAACAATTTCGGGATTATAACAATACAAACACCTCATATTACAGCCTACATACCAAAGTATGCAAGCTGATTTATGCGGATAATCTAAAAGGGTAAAAGGTGTTATGTACGAAATAGGTTTACCTAACACACGTTTTCTTTGAAGTGAACTCTTTGTTTGTGTTCTCCTTTTTTCCCAATATTAAAACTCTCAACAGGTCTATGATAGCCCATTACTCTTGTGTAAACCAGACATTTAGTTCTTAGTTCTTGGTTTTGTTCTAGTATTTTGTTAGTTTTTGTTTTCATAAGCTACATTATTTATATTTTCAATTAGGTTTTCATCACATTTAGGGCAAAACTCGTGTTCACCATTCAAATAACCGTGAATTGGACATACACTAAAAACAGGTGTAACGGTTATGTAGGGCAATTTAAAATTTGAAAGCACTGTTTTTACAAAGTTTTTGCAAGCTTCTGGAGAGCTAATACGTTCATTCATATACAAATGCAAAACGGTTCCTCCAGTATATTTGCATTGTAATTCGTCTTGCATTAGTAGTGCTTCAAATGGATCTTGAGTATAATCGACAGGAATTTGAGAGCTATTGGTATAATAAATATTTTCTCCCATTCCAGCTTGAAGAATTGAAGGAAAACGTTTTAAATCTTCTTTTGCAAATCGATAGGTTGTCCCTTCAGCTGGAGTTGCTTCAAGATTGTATAAATTACCTGTTTCTTCTTGAAATATTTTCATTTTATTTCTGATGTATTCTACTATTTCAATTGAAAATTCGTGTCCAAAAGACGACGTTATATCTTCTTTGTCATTGGTAAAATTGCGAACCATTTCATTCATTCCATTTACTCCAATTGTGGAAAAATGATTTTTAAAATGAGGCAAATAGCGTTTTGTATAAGGAAACAATCCTCTATCATACATTTCTTGTATAAACAGCCTTTTTTTCTCCAAAGTCGATTTAGAAATTTCCATCAATTTGTCAAGTTGTTGGTATAATTCTACCTTATTGCCTGCGAACAAATACCCTAAACGCGCCATATTAATGGTTACTACACCAATACTTCCTGTCATTTCTGCACTACCAAAAAGCCCATTTCCTCGTTTTAACAATTCTCTTAGGTCGAGCTGTAAACGACAGCACATACTTCGTACGGCATTGGGTTTGTATGCTTTTTCATTCTCAACCTTATTACCATGTTCGTCTATGATGTATTGGCTTCCTATAAAATTTTGGAAATAGGAGGAGCCAATTTTAGCAGTGTTTTCAAATAGAATTTCAGTATTTTCTCCATCCCAATCAAAATCTTCAGTAATATTTACGGTTGGAATAGGAAAAGTGAAAGGTTGACCATTGGCATCGCCTTCAGTCATTACAGTGTAATAGGCTTTATTGATGAGGTTCATTTCGGTTTGAAAATGTTCATATCGCATTTCTTCCAAATTTGAAACTCCTCTCTCTTTTGCTTTTTCAAGCATTTTTTCATCATAAACTCCTCTAAATAAGTGAATGTCATTTTTAGTTGGAATTTGATCTTTCAAATCGTTTGGAACAACCCAATCTAACGTAATATTTGTAAAAGGTGATTGTCCCCAACGAGCAGGAACATTTAAATTGTATATAAAGCTTCTAACGGCTTTTAAAATTTCATCAAAATTTAAATCGTCTTTAAAAACATAAGGTGCTAAATAAGTGTCAAAAGAACTAAATGCTTGTGCTCCTGCCCATTCACTTTGCAAAATTCCTAGAAAATTTGCCATCTGTCCGAGTGCTTCTCTTAAATGTGAAGGTGCTTTGCTTTCAACTCTTCCTCGAACTCCGTTAAAACCATCGTTCAGTAAAACACGTAAACTCCAACCGGCACAATAACCTGTTAAACAATCTAAATCATGAATATGAATATCACCATTTCTATGCGCATATCCTTCTTCTTTTGAATATACTTTATCCAACCAATAGTTTGCAATAATTTTACCCGCAACATTATTTACCAAACCCGCATTTGAATAAGAAGTATTTGCATTTGCATTAATTCTCCAATCGGTTTGTAAAATATATTCTTCAATGGCTTGCGTACTATCGACATATGTGGTATCATCATTTAGACCTTCAACATGTTCGCGTTGCAATTTTCGAGTATGTCTGTATAACATAAACGAACGCATAACGGTAAAATACTCTTTTTGAAAAAGTATTTTTTCGATGATGTCTTGGATTTCTTCAACTGCCCATGTATCTTTTGCAGCAATTGAAGATATAACACTATCGAAAACACTTTGATCAAATGGTATGGAAACACTATTAAAGCTTTTTTTGATTGCTTCTTCAATTTTATAACTCTCAAATGGTTTGTAATCACCATTTCTTTTTATAACATATAATTCCATAGGTTTAAATTTTGAGGCCTTATTTAAGTTTAAGCTTCTAAAAATCTAGCTTCCATTTCTATAGCCTTTGGAAACAGAATATTGTTTTCTAAATGGATGTGTTTATGTAAATCTTGCTCAAATTCTTGAAGCATAGCAAAAGTCACTTTATATGTATTGCAAGCATCTGAAGGTGGTATATAATTGTTTGTCAATTCTGCTATTTTTACGAAACGATCACCTTCGTTTTCATGCTCGTGTTTCATCATTGCGATTGGATTTTCTACTGTTCCAAAATGTGGTTGTTCAATAGTTTGTTCTCTTCTAATAGCTTCTTCCATTTTTTTTATGAATGGAAATAAAATTAATTCCTCTTTTTTCATGTGCTGTGCTAATTCACCAGCACTTGCTGCAAACAAATTATATATTGAAAACAATTCGGGATGTCTTTCTCCATGAACTTTACATAACTTGTTTAAAAAAGCAATTAAAGTTGTTGATTTTTCCTCTACATACCGATGGTGCGTTTTTTCGATGTAATCAATTAATAAATCTGATGGCCAGGATTTAAAATCAATGACTCCATCCGATTTTGTTTCTAGAAGTTCTGCAACTTCCTTTTCAATTTGAGTAGAATTTAATCCTTTTTTCTCGCAAGCTTCTTCAATAGTTCTATTGCCTTTGCAACAAAAATCTATTCCATATTTTGAAAAAACAGCTGCTGTTCTGTAATCTTTGGCTACATATTCCCCTATTGTTGGTTGTTCTAAAACACTCATAACTTAAAATTTTAATTTTTTCAATATTATGAACTTTAATTCAACTTGTTTATGATTAAAATCATATCTCTAAAGTTATAGACCTTGTTATTTTGTATTGGGAAAGTAAAGTCTAAAAAATGAAACAATTAAAAGACAAAATAATACAATTAAAAAAAGCAAAAAATGCAGTTGTATTAGCTCATTATTACCAAGATGAAGCAATTCAAGAAATAGCTGATTATGTTGGTGACAGTTTGGGACTAGCACAGGCTGCAACAAAAGTGGATGTGGATATTATTTTATTTGCTGGAGTTCACTTTATGGCTGAAACAGCAAAAATTTTAAATCCAACTAAGAAAGTAATTTTACCGGATTTAATGGCAGGTTGTTCCCTAGCTGATTCCTGTCCACCAGAATTATTTAAAAATTTTATTGCAAAGCATCCGGATCATATTGTTATAACTTATGTAAATTGTGCCGCTGAAATAAAAGCACTCTCTGATATTGTTTGTACTTCATCAAATGCTTTAAAAATTGTAAATTCTGTACCAAAAGAAACTCCCATAATTTTTGCTCCTGATAAAAATTTAGGAAAATATATTATCCAACAAACAGGGAGAGAAATGCTCCTTTGGGATGGTTCATGCATAGTTCACGAAGCCTTTTCAATGGAAAAATTAATTGCTCTTTTTGAAAAAAATCAAGATGCTGAAATCATTGCTCATCCTGAATCTGAGGCTCATCTTCTAAAAATTGCGAATTATATTGGTTCTACAGCTGGAATGATAAATTATGTCAAAACATCTGATTCAAACAAATTTATTGTGGCTACCGAAGCGGGAATCCTTTATAAAATGCAACAAGAAGTTCCCTTGAAAACACTTATTCCAGCTCCTTCTCACGAGGACAATACTTGTGCTTGTAGTGAATGTGCTTTTATGAAAATGAACACCTTACAAAAAGTGTATGACTGTTTGCTAAATGAAACTCCTGAAATTAAAGTATCATCCCTTATCCAAAAAAAAGCATTAGTACCTATTAATCGAATGCTAGAACTATCATAAAAATGAAACAAACCGATTATTTAGTCATTGGCTCAGGAGTTGCTGGGTTAACTTTTGCTATAAAAATTGCGACTTACTTTCCTGATAAGACAATAACTATTATTACAAAATCTAACGAATCTGAATCGAATACCAAATATGCACAAGGTGGAGTTGCAGTTGTTATGAATAAAATTAGAGATAATTTTCAAAAACATATTGAAGATACTTTAATTTGTGGAGATGGTTTGTGCAACAAAGAGGCAGTAGAAATGGTTGTCTTAGAAGGACCAAAAAGAATACAAGAATTAATAGAATGGGGAACAAACTTTGATAAAAACAAAGATGGCAACTTAAATTTAGGGAAAGAAGGAGGTCATTCAGAACATCGTGTTGTACATCATAAAGACCAAACAGGCTTTGAAATTGAGAGAGCCATTTTACAGAAAGCACACTTATTGAAAAACATTGAAATTCTGGACTATCATTTTGCACTGGACTTGATTGTAGAAAACAATTGTTGTAGAGGTGCTTTTGTTTTAAATGAAAAAACAAATGAAATTATATCTTTTCAAGCTAGTTATACATTACTTGCCACTGGTGGAATTGGTCAAGTATATGGTCATACCACTAATCCAGAGATTGCAACTGGTGACGGAATTGCGATGGCTAAAAGAGCTAATGCTTCTATAAAAGATATGGAATTTATTCAATTTCATCCAACCGCATTATTTAGTAATGATTTATCAAACACTTTTTTAATTTCTGAGGCTGTTCGTGGATTTGGTGCTTACTTACGAAACAAAGAAGGCAATAGATTTATGCTAGATTCTGATAAACGTGGAGAACTTGCTTCAAGAGATATTGTTTCTCAATGCATTGAAAGAGAACTAAAAAAATCAGGAAACGAATGTGTTTATTTGGATTGTACTCATCTGAATATAACTGAATTTAAGCGACACTTTCCAATGATTTATACACGTTGTAAAGCAAATGGTATTCGCATTGAAAAAAACTGGATTCCTGTTGTTCCAGCACAGCATTATCTTTGTGGTGGTATTGAAGTTGACCTAAACGGAAGATCTTCAATTAAAAACCTTTTTGCTTGTGGCGAATGCTCCTACACAGGTTTACATGGAGCCAATAGACTAGCATCAAACTCTCTTTTGGAAGCATTGGTTTTTTCCGATAGGATTTATTCTTTTCTGAAAACTGATGTAACGATTGAAAGCCAACCTTTGAAGGTTTCAAAAATTGTTAATAAAGGATTTAATGACAGCATTTGGATTTCTACTACGAAAAAAAAAATGCAACAATTGATGCAAAAAAAAGCTGGTATAATTAGAACTAATAAAAACCTAGAAAGTGCAAAACTTCAATTATTAAATTGGACAAATGAAATTGAAGCTATTGAAAAAAGGCAATTGGTAACTAAAGAATTTTATGAACTTAAAAACTTAATCATAATTTCTTTGTTGGTAATTAATCATTCTATAAAAAGAGCTGAAAACAAAGGTGGATTCCTAAAAAATTAATTTAATGCTTCCATCATTGCTTTTGAAATATTCATCGCTCTGTTTTTAATTTCTTCGGCTTTTTCTCCTTTGAATAAACTATTTACAGTTTCATTAAAAATGGTATTCCAACGGTTAAAATGCGTAAAATTCATAGCTATTTTTTGATTTAATATTTTATGGGTTTTCATAGGGTTTCCATCAAAATTACCTGTACAAAAAAGAATGTTTTCCCAAAAATCATACATTCTTGGTAAATGCAATTCCCAATTTACCTGAGCTATTGTTGTAAAAATATACCCTATAGTTTCATCAACTTTTACTTTCTCATAAAAAGCATCTACTAATTTGATTATATCTTCTCTATTTTGAATATCGTTCATCATAACATGTTATTTTTGAGGTTATAAATCTTTGTCTTTAAACTTTTTTAAAGAAATTAAAAACGGGATAATTGCCCATAAACACAACAATAAAAATGAGATTATCAATCCCAAAGGTGTTCCAAAAAAATCTTTAAAGATGGCACCTGTATAACCCATCATTGCTGAAACATCTAAATGCAGTAAAATTTGAATTCGAGCTAAATCAATTGGACTAAATGCTGTGATTCCAACCATTGCTTTTTCAATTGGATATTCTGATAACTGAAACAGTAAAAACAAAACCATTCCGTCAAATAGCAACGCAAAATATAACCAAGTCATGATGGCAATTCCAATTCCTTTGGCTTTATCTCTTGTTAAAATTGAACTTAAAAAAGCTAGTGCTACAAAAACTACTGAAATGATACAGCCTACTAGTATCATCATGATTCCAATTGTATTTGGAGAATAAATCAATAGTGGAATTCCTGCTCCAATAAAAAAGGCTACCACCATTGAAGAGGATAATCCAAAGAATAAACTCAACCAAATTTTGACCCTTTTTAAAGGTTGACTTAATAGAAGCTCTATAAATTCGGAACTGTTGTACAAATATATGGTTGCAAAAAGAATAGAAACTAATGGAACTGTAAATAAAATTACGTTTAAAATAGTCAATAATCCTTTTGAAGAATTGTCTTCTAAAGTAAATGAACTCCAAGATAAAATAGCTAAAATTAAGGTATAAACTAAAACAATTTTGTTTTTTAAAATATCGGATAATATGATTTTTATAATTCTGTTCATTTTTAGTTGTATGTTATACTTTTGTAGGATGTAAGTTATCAATCAATAGTTTTACAAAGAATATGCTATATCTTTCTTCTTAAAACACTTGCAATGGCTTTTGAAATTTTAGTTTCTTTAGTTTCTTCCAAAAGTTGGGCTACTTTTTTATGAAAATGAACTTCTCCTTCTTGCATAAAAACAATTTCAGTAATTAAATCGTCTAATTCGCTCAATAAATGCGAAGTGATTAAAATGAGTTTGCCTTTTTCTTTTTCCTTGATGATTTTTTCTTTCAAAATTTCGGATGCCAATGGATCTAAACCAGCTGTTGGTTCATCCAAAATCAAAACATCTGGATTAAATAGGAAAGCTATTGTGGCACTCACCTTTTGTGTTGTTCCTCCAGAAAGTGTTCGCATTTGCTTATTGAACATTTTTTCTAATTCAAAAGCTTGTATTAAATCTTCATCTAACTCTTTATTAGAATTTCTAATGGTTTTAATCATTTCAATAATTTGTCCTATGGTCATCGTATCAGGATAGCGCCCAATTTGTGGCATATATCCAATGTTATTTCGGTACAGATATTCGTGAGTTATGGATTTTCCATTGAATGTAATAATTCCTTTGTCGGGTAAAACCATTCCTAAAACGGCTTTAATTAGAGTGGTTTTTCCACAACCATTTGGGCCAATTAATGCAATGCATTCTCCTGTATTACAAGTTAGACTTACGTTTTTTAACACTTCTAACTTACCGAATTTTTTATCTAAATTTTGTATTTCTATCATATAGGTAAAGACTTCATTAAAGGCTTATTATCTATGAAGTTATCTGGTGTAATACTTGGCAATATCTTTTCTGACTTATCTAAAAGTGAAATCATAAAACTTCGGTATAACAACATTGTGGAAGGGTTGCTTTCGGCTAAAACGGCAAATAAACTCAACGGATGATAAGGCACATCTCCATACCCGTTTTTATCTAAATCATAACCTTCATATTTGTCCCAATAATTAGAATCAAAATTGTTTAAAACTAAACTTCCATTAGTCCCCATGTCAAAAGTATTTCCCTTGAAGTTGTTATTTACAATTACATTATCATCACAACTGGCTTGAACTACCATTGCCCAACCATTTTCTTGAAACAAATTACTTTCAAATTTCATTCTATTGGAACCTTCCATATAAACCGCCGCTGTATTTTTTATAAATTTATTTCCTAAAATAAAGCCGTCATTCAGCTCTTTTAGCAATAATCCATAAGCCGATTGCCCCCAATTTTGATCAAATTTGTTATTTATCATTTTTACATCTTTACTATACATTACAGCAACTCCTGCCCCATTGTTTCTAAATGTATTTGTAATGTAGGAGTCGTTATGTGAAAACATAAAATGCAACCCATAGCGTATGTTATTTTGACTGATATTTCTCCAAATTACAGAATCGAAAACAAATTCAAAGTAAATACCATCGCGATGTCCTTGAATACTGTTGGCAATGATTTGAATATTATTACTTTTCCAGCAATGAATTCCATTACCTAATTTTTGCTCTTCTGTTCCGTAAGCTCTTAAAACATTATTTTTAATGATACAGTTTTTCCCATTTTGGATATAAATCCCAAAAAAATTATCATCTAAGATGTTATTTTCAATGCGTATGTAATTGTGACTGTATATTTTTATAGCCGCAGGATCTTCCATAGATGCATAGGAAGAACGAATGAATTTTAATCCTTTAACCACAACACTATCTGCTTTTATAGATAAAATTTCAACCTTTTTTTGACCATCTAAAACAGGATACCCTTTACCTATAAGGTATATTTTTTTGTCAATTATTATATTGCCTTCTTTATATATTCCTTTATGCACTACAATTGTGTCTCCTTCTTTAGCTATTGCAATGGCCTGCTTGATGGATTTGATATTTTTAGTTGCTCCTACCTCTATGCTTTGAGCTTGTATTGCATTTGAACAAAACAACAAGAAAACTATATAATTAAAATACTTCATAGGTTTCATTTAGTAATCTCTTCCCAAGTAATGGGTTTTGCATTTAATTTTTGTTGGAATGAATCTGCTACTTCCTGTGTAGAGAATGCTGCTGTATTTCCTCGCATTGGGCTTAAAATATCACCTCCTTTCAGGTAAAAAGCTGTAGTTGCAGGAATTAAAACATTATCCGCATTGTATTGGTGAACAAAATAGGATTCAACTGCTGTTTTATTTTCATCAATGTAGCTTTTCAAACATCTTAAATCATCAAACTTATAGACTCTACCTTTACTTGTGCTAATTGCTGCACCAAACTTACTATCTGCAATGTTCATCCTACAGAAAGCACATTGATCCACATTTAATTTAATAGGCTCAATCGCTCTGTTTTGACAAGAAAAAAACAAGCCACTAATTAGCAATAAGATTGGAAGAAGCCTTTTTTTCTTTTGGAATTTAGTTCTCAAATTGTATTCTTTAAAAACTATGACAGAGAGTATTATTCCAGCAGAAATCAATAACCAACCTCCAATGTCTGGAATAGAGTAAGCTCCAAAATTTAAAAGTTGTTTATATCCTATTAAGGGTGGCTGATAGGCCATTCCTGGAACTTTTATTGCTGCATTTGGATCTAAATTATGACCGTATTCGTAATTCCATCTATAGAAATCTATAGCGGCTAAGATTACAAATAAAACAAACGTTCCAAACAATGCTAAAATTCCCTTTTTGTTTTTTAAAAAAAGTACAATCAAAGCAAACAACCCAAAGAAAACCAGAATATAAGGCAACAACTTAAATTCAATAAAGTTCTCTGTATGTAAGGTTGCCATTCCAATGTAATGATTTAATCCGTTGATAATTTCAACATCACCACCAATTTTATTGGCGTGTAATTTTAGGACTAAACCTTCTGGATATTGTGGTGCTTCTAACTCAATTTGCCACATTGGAAATAAAAGTGAAACAAAAAATAGTGCACTCACAATCAAAAGTAATCCTTTTGAAAGCAATGAAATTTTTGAGGTATTCATAACTTTGAAATTTAAAAAAGGGAACAGCTAACTTACTGTCTCACTGCTCCCTTATAGTGTTTTATTTATTTTGTTGCTGGTGTGTTTGTTCCTACACTATATGTGAGTGGTATAGTGCTTCCTTTTGGAGACACCCTGATATAACCTTGCATTTCTTGGTGTAGCGCACTACAAAAATCTGTGCAGTAGAATACTGATGTACCAACTCGTTCAGGAATCCATTTTAAAGTAGAAGTTTCGCCAGGCATTATTAATAATTCAGCTGTTTTTGCTCCTTTTATTGAAAATCCATGTGGAACATCCCAGTCTTGCTCTAAGTTTGTAACATGAAAATAAACCTCATCTCCAACTCGAATTCCCTCTATATTATCAGGAGCAAAGTGAGAACGTGTAGAAGTCATATAAACATGAACCACATTTCCGTTTCGAACCACTTTGGATTCTTTTTCTCCTTTGGTTGCATATGGATGGTTATTCTCTTCTATTTTATAGAACTTCAACTGTCCATTATTTTTAATTAAATCAGCTGGAGCTGCTTGTGCATAATGAGGCTCTCCAATAGTTGGAAAATCTAACAATAATTGCATTTTATCACCAGTGATGTCATATAATTGAGCTGATTGTGTCAACTCAGGACCAGTTGGTAAATACCTATCTTTTGTAATTTTATTATATGCTATCATGTATTTTCCAAATGGTTTTTTACTATCTCCACCTGGAACACATAAATGACCTACAGAATAATATGTTGGAACTCTATCCAGTACTTTTAAGGTTTTAATATCCCATTTTACAATTTCGGAAGATACAAACATTGTGGTGTAAGCGTTTCCTTTTCCGTCAAATTCAGTGTGTAATGGTCCTAAACCTGGTTTTTGAACTTCTCCATGAAGCACAGCATCATATTTGAGTACAGGAATTCCATTGTAGTCTCCTTCATATGTTTTATTAGCAATAGCTTTTTGCATTTTGTCAAAACTAAATACTGGAATTAAAGCGGCTAATTTTCCACTTCCACAAATGTATTCTCCTGTTGGATCCACATCACAACCATGAGGTGATTTTGGACATGGAATCATGTAGCAAATATCTTTTAAAGCCATTGCATCTAAAACCAATACATCTTCTTTCATTTCTGAAACTGCGGAATGTGTTTTTTCATCCCAATAATTGTGTGCATATCTAGCTTTCTCTCTTTTCCCTTTTCCTGCTTTGATATATTCTTCTGCTTTTTTCCAGTTTACAGCCATGATAAAATCTTTGTCTTTTTGAGAAGCATTTACTTCTAAAAGGGTATTGGCCTGCTCTGAATTGTAGCATGAAAAGAAGAACCAACCGTGGGATTTCCCTTTACCAGAATGACTCAAATCAAAATTTACTGCAGGCAATCTCAATTGAAATGCGATATCCATTTCTCCTTCTTTACCTACTTTTACAAAACTAATGTGTGCTTTATAATTTTCTTTGTAAGTATTAATAGGCACATCGCCTGGCTCATAATCGCCTGGCACTCCAAAACGAGTTCCTGCTACAACATACTCGGTATTTTCTGTAATAAATGGAGACGAGTGATTTCCTGCACTATTAGGCAATTCAATTATCTCAGCCGTTTTGAATCGCTTTAAATCGACACGAGCAATACGTGGTGTATTATTTCCATTGATAAAAACCCAGCGACCATCTACTTCTCCGTTTGTTTGAGACATTTCAGGGTGATGAGCATCATCCCATGGAATAAATCCGTGTGAAGTATTCAACATGGGTTTTGTTTCTTCACTGAATCCCCATCCACTCTCAGGATCGACAGAAAATACGGGAATTACTTTTAACATTCTTCCACTTGGCAAGCCGTAAACACTCATTTGTCCACTAAACCCACCTGAAACAAAATTGTAAAATTCATCATATTTTCCCGGAGCAACATAAACTTTTGAAGCTGCATCACCACTGACGGCGTTACTGGAGTTTTTAGGTTTACATGAGGCAAAAAAGGCTGCAACTAATACTGTAGCAAAAGCTGTTTTTAAAAATCTATTTTTCATATACTTTCGATTTTAAATTACTTGTTATTTTACGCCGTCGTTTTTACGCATGTACTCTAAAATTTCTCGAGCTTCTGTGTCATTTAATGATTGGTTTGGCATTCTCACTAAACACAATTCTAGTTGTGCTTGTAATTCAGGATCTTTGTCAATCATTGGATCTGGATTGGTAATGAAGTTCATAATCCACTCTGGCTTTCTACGCTCTGTAACACCTTTCCACCCTGGTCCTACTAAGCGTTCATCGGTCATCTTGTGACAGGATGTACATTTAACACTAGAAACTTTTTCACCATTTGCAGCCATTGCTTGATCTAAGGTTGCACCTAACTCTACATTGGTATGTTTACCTTCTCCTCTATTGGGATCATATGCAGAAGCTTCTGTCGGGGCAACTTCTTCTGACTTGGTTGGTACAGAAAAATCCTCTCCTGAATCTGATTTGCTTTTTCCACATGAAATAAAAAGAGCAAATACTACTACTAATAAAGATAATTTGTTCATAAACTTTGTTTTTAATTTATGCTACAAATTTCAAGAAATATTAACCCTTTGTTTATGACTGAAATCATAAAGCATAAAGTGTCATTATTATTTATAAATTATTTCAAAAGAAACTTTAATCGACTATCTTTACCGCTTTAAAATTTAATATTGCTTTAGCTGTTTTTTGAGTACTTATGATTAAAATCATATTAGTAATGAAAAAAAGGCTCTAATTTTACATCATAATTTAATTCAAAATAAAGAATTGAAAAAAATACTATTCATAATAGTTGTATTTATGTTAATCAAACCTGTTTTACCAGTTGTTGATTACATTATTAACTATGAATATATTTCAACTCAATTGTGTGAAAACAAAGCAAAACCTGAATTAAAGTGTAATGGTAAATGCCATTTGAAAAAAGAATTAGCTAAAGAAGCTAAAAAGGAGAATCCAAAATCCAATGAACAAAAGAGCACCTCTTTAACCTTTGAAGTTTTATATTGTGAAAACTTATCTGATTTTACTTTTGACGCTTTGGCCTTACTCAAAAAAAGAGTCTTAGCTAGATACAATTGCATATACTTTCGAATGAATAGTTCTTCTATTTTTCATCCTCCTATTTTAGTATAATCTATCTCTTTTTATTGATAATCATATCAACTTTTTCGGTTAAAACCTAGCCGAAACCAATGGCTTATGTCTAAAATAATTTAAATTAAAAATGAAAATTTTAAAATATACTCTCCTATTTTTATTAGGAACAATGATTTCTTGTTCATCAGATGACAATAATTCAACAACACCTGTAACTTCTGAACTAGAAGGAATAAGTAAAATTCAAGAAATAGCAAATGACACACATGTTATAGAACTTTATAATGCCAAAGGCAACTTAGAACAAGGATACAACGCAATTTCTCTTCGCATTAAGAATAAAACTACTAATGAATATGAAAAGAATGCTACAATCAACTGGAAGCCTATTATGCACATGACTGCTATGATGCACTCTTGTCCAACTTCTGAAATCGTAAAAACAGCCTCAAAAGAAACACTTTATAATGGATATATCGTATTTCAAATGGCTCAAAATGATACTGAATATTGGGATTTGACAATTGATTACACTATTGACAATATAACTTACACAGCTACAGCCGTCATAGATGTTCCTGCTTCAGCCAAACAAAGGGTAACTTCTTTCATGGGCTCTGACAATCAACGTTATATTATAGCAATGATAGAGCCAAATACTCCAAAAGTGGCCATTAATAATGCTACTTTTGGGTTATTCAAAATGGAAAACATGATGAATTTTTCTATTGTTGACGGTTACAAAATTAAAGTAGATCCAAGAATGCCTAGCATGGGAAATCACGGTTCTCCAAATAATGTTGATTTAACCCAAATGGACGATAATTTATACCATGGAAAATTATCGCTAACAATGACTGGTTATTGGAAAATAAACCTTCAATTGGTAAATACATCAAATGAAGTTATCAAAGGGGAAACCATCACTGAAACAACACAATCCAGTAGCATTTATTTAGAACTTGAATTCTAAGAATCACCTGTAATTGAAAAGGTTAAAATATCTTTTTAGCCTTTTTAATTACTTAAAAAATCTTTAATTTTTATTGTCTTTGACGGTAAAGAAAGATACTCATATTCTCAAAAAATGAAAAAATTATATTATTTAGTTTTGTTATTATTTTGCTTAACGAACTTATTGGCCCAAGAAAAAGACAGCTTAGACCCAGTAATCTTAAAAGAAGTAGTTTTAATAGGTAAAAATGTTCAATTTGAACAAAAACAATTCAAACCTCTAGCAACAATTGATGAATATTTGCAACAAGCAGGAACAGTTGAAATGATTAAAAGAGGTGGTTATGCTTGGGAACCAAACATCAATAATATGAGTTCTGAGCGAACTGTAATTACTATTGATGGAATGCGAATTTTTGGTGCCTGCACTGACAAAATGGATCCTATTACTTCGTATGTTGAAGTTTCAAATCTTTCTGAAGTTGAAATCTCTTCGGGTCAAGATGGAAACTGTCATGGACCAACAATTGGAGGTTCACTCAATTTGAAACGAAGTAAAAGTAAAATTGGAAAGAATGGTTTAAACGGCTACATCAATTCTGGGTATGAGTTTAACAACCAACAGAAAATAATTGGAGGAGCTTTAAATTATGTGGACAGCGTGTTTTTCATTGACAATAACATTATGTTCCGTGATGCAGAAAATTACAAAGCTGGAAACAACAACGAAGTCACATTTTCGCAATTTAGAAAAATGAATGTATCTAGTACGGCTGGATACTTGTTGAATAAAAATAAATATTTTGAAGGTGCAATTATTTATGATAAAGCTACTGATGTTGGTTACCCAGCTTTGCCAATGGATGTGTCTTTAGCAGAAGCTTTAATTACTTCATTAAAATTTGAATATTTACCTTTAAATTCAATGATAAATAAACTGGAAACCAAAGTATATTACAACACCATTACACACACTATGGATGACACCAAACGTCCAAATGTTCCTATTCATATGGATATGCCTGGCTGGAGTGATACTTATGGCGTGTACACTAATTTGAATGGAAAAATAAAAAATAATACTTTTTTTACTACGTTTAATTCATTTTATAATCGTTCCAAAGCAGAGATGACAATGTATCCTAGTGACCCCAATGAAAATATAATGTTTATGTTAACTTGGCCTGATGTTGTTACTTTCTACAACGGCATTTATTTAGATAATACTTATGAGTTTAATTGTCATTCAAGTCTAAAATTGGCGGCTAGTATTGGTAATCATTTTAATGAAATTAAAAGTACTTTTGGCTTAGAAAGTTTACAAATTTTCTATCCTAATGTAAAATCAGATAACAATAGACTTTTAAAAAGTTTCTCTTCAAATTACAATTGGAAAAAGGAAGACCTAAGCTTTAATTTTGGATTGGCTTATGGAGAAAGAGCTCCCTCTATTTCAGAAGCTTACGGCTTTTATTTATTCAATAGTTTTGACCGATTTGATTATGTGGGAAATCCAGGTTTAAAAAAGGAAGAATCTGTTGAAGGTTCATTTGGTATGCGTTATCAACCTTCCAAATTTAAAACATCCTTAACCACTTCATATTTTCATATTTCTAACTACATGATTGGAACTCCGAATACTGCAATACTTCCCATGACAATTGGAGCAAGAGGTGTAAAGATCTACCATGCTTTGAATTATGCTACCTTAATCAAATCAGTTTTTGATTTTGAAACGTACCTATTTAATGAGTTAAAATGGAAAAATCAATTGACTTACAGTTATGGAAAAGGAAGTGATGATGAAAATCTTCCATTTATTAGTCCATTGGCTTATACCTGTAAATTACTGTTTAATAAAAACAAATTCGGTGCTGAAATAACTATTTTAGGGAATTTAACTCACAACAATTATGCTCCAAAATATGGTGAAATTAAAAAACCTGAATATGCCATTTTTAACTTTGCTTCTAATTATACATTCCATATTGAAAAAACTAAATTGAACATGAAGACTGGAATTGAAAATATGTTAGATAGTGAATATTCAACTTTTGCGGATTGGAATAATATCCCAAGAATGGGGAGAAACATATTTATAAATTTAAATTATAGTTTCTAGAATTTGACCCTAGCGGATTTTTATCAAAAAAAAAGAGGGATAAATGAGTTATTTATCCCTCTTTTTTTGATTTTTTTATTTTAAAGAATCTAAAACCTTTGATGCTGTTGCTTCTTCTTCTGTAACAGGCTGCACAATCTCATCTTTAGCTTTTTTAGCTCTGTTTTCACATCTATCGCATAAATCTGTGATATTTTTAGCTTCGTAAGCAGCGGCTACTGTTCCTTCAAAAATTTCATTGGTTCTGTTGCTATTGATGTAGCCACAATCGTTATATAAATGATAGCTTTTTCCTGATTTAGTCCAAAACACATTATTTGAACCTGTTAAATCTTCTACTTGTCTTGTTTCTTCTGTGTATTTTTCAACTGAAGCCATATTAGATTCAAAACCACCAATGCCTGCTATAACTAAAGCTAAACCTGCTATACTTCCCAAGATGGCTTTACTCTTTCCATCTACTTTTTTATTGGTTAAAATAAAAATAATCAAAGGTAGAAATGCCACAAATGCCATCACTACACCCAATTGGTTCTGCATGTAGTATAAAAATTTATTCTTTTCTGATGGTGGATCTAATCGGTTTGATTTTTTCCAAAGTATTGAACCCGCAAAAACCAATACTAAATCTAAAACTATAAGACCAATCACCCAAGCATTTACAGGTGATTCTCCAGTATTAACAGCCTTTAGAAACATTCTAATAGCAAAAACTTGTGCTACAACAGCACCCAACCATAAAAGAACGGCAAACATTCTAAACTGATTAGCTTTACTCTTGTTTTCAGCTGATGGCACAAAAGTGTAATCTGAATTTGAAACCGTTTCGTTGTTTCCACCAACTTTAGTGATTTTTTTATTTGTACTCATAATTAAAATGTGTTTTTATCAAAAGTATTATTTTTTTTAAAACAATACTTTTTTTGGTATTTTTTTTATTAACCTATTTAACACAACATCTGTTAACAACTGAAAATCAAAAATGTAGCATTTTATCAGTACTTTTAATCGAAGAAATAATGCAGTTGGTCGAAAAAATTAAAACTGAAAATAGATAAAAGGTTGTGGACCCGCAGAAGCTGTGGCGTATATCAACCAAAATAATAAGCCAAACAATACTGCTTTTAAAGGCAAAGGTATTTTATTAAAGGCCATTCGAAGTATATCGATAACTTTTGTAGGTAAGAAATGCCAAATAAAACCAATAGCTAATAGCATAAACACATTTTTATAACCAAGGATTATGGTTTGCCATTTTCCGAAATTATAAGAAAGATTACCAATATTTTCAACTATTTGAAAAGCTGTTGTGAAGTCTTTTGCTCTAAAAAACAACCAGCAGAAAACCACAAAATGAAAGGTTAAAAGCACTTGGAAAAATCGGATAAAATAATTTTTAGGTAACTTAACGAATTGACCAAAAAAACGCTCAACCGCTAAAGCTGAACCGTGTAAAACTCCCCAAAAAACAAATTTCCAGCTCGCACCATGCCATAAGCCACCAAGCAACATCGTCAAAAATAAATTGACGTAAGTTCTGAAATTTCCTTTTCTATTTCCACCTAAAGAAATGTATAAATAATCTCGCAACCATGTCGATAATGAAATATGCCATCTTCTCCAAAATTCTGTAATCGAAGCTGATTGATATGGTGTTCTAAAGTTGGGTGGCAACCAAAATCCCATCAACAAAGCTAAACCAATAGCAATGTCTGAATATCCTGAAAAATCACAATAAATTTGGATAGCATAGCCATAGGAAGCCATTAAATTTTCAAAAGCCGTATAACTATTTGGTGCATCAAAAACTCTATCTACAAAGTTGATGGAAATATAATCTGAAATAACCGCTTTTTTTAACAATCCTCCAATAATCAAAAATAATGCATTGTTAAACTCCTCTTTAGTTAGTTTTAATTTTTGATAAATCTGTGGGATAAAATCTTTAGCTCTTACAATGGGACCTGCCACTAACTGCGGAAAGAAAGAAACGAAAAATAAAAAGTCTATAAAACTCTTAGTAGGTTCTAACTCTTTTCTATAAACATCTATGGTATAACTTAGGGTTTGAAAGGTATAAAATGAAATTCCTACTGGCAGAATAATTTCATGAAAAGCAAAATTTCTATCTAAGAGGGTATTAATGTTTTCAATGAAAAAGTTTGTATATTTAAAATATCCCAACAATCCTAAATTGACAAGAAGACTAACAACCAAATAAAATTTTCGATAACCCTTACTGGTTTCTTCGTGGATTAACTTGGCTAAAGTATAATCTAAAACTGAAGAAAATATCAGCAATATAAAATAAATTCCACTGCATTTGTAGTAAAAAAACAAAGAAAACAACACTACATAAGTGATTCTAAAGTAATGGGTCTTCTTAGTAAGGATGTAGATGAAATAAAAAACAATAAAAAAACCTAAAAATATAGCACTGTTGAACAACAAAGGTCTTTCTGGATTGTATATAAACCAACTCTTTAGGGTTTCAACATCCAAAACACCTATGTTTTGAATAATCCAATTGTTAATGTTGCGAATTGTTTCCAAGTATTATTTAGCTGATTTATAAAATTCGTAGGACTGCATGAAGGCTTCAAAAAAGTCGTCTGCTTGTTTCTTGTAACCTTTGTGTGTATAATGTACTTTATCTGACGTAATTAGACCATTTCTATAATTAGCATTAACTGTTTTTGCACCTCCTAAATCATTATACATATCCCAAACTGCATAATTCTTGATCTCTGCTTGATCAATTATACTCTTGGTATATTGTTCAACAAGATAATTTTTATGCCTTCTACCAAACTGAGAAGGTTGTGGTGTTGTCACAATTATTTCTGCATCAAAATTAAATATTCTAATTGAATCGATTAATTGATTTAGTCTTTCCATGAAAGTATCTTTATCTAATTTTTCGAAACTCTCGTTGGTTCCAAAAGAGATTACAATCAAATTAGGCTCTAAAGCTGGTAACTGCTCAAAGAACAAATTATATTTGTTGAAATCTGAGCATTTTGCACCATTGACTCCTATTGAACTATATATTACACCAGATTGATCATTCTCCAAAATAATGCCGTTGAGAGCAAACTCATCGTATGTTGTATTGGGCACTATAAAAATCTCACTTAAAGGTATTTTACTGTAATAATCATGCGAAATGGGTTGTGAAATTTGATCAAGCAGTACAAATTCTTTTCTGGTAACTTCTTTGGTGACAATTTCATAAGCAACAGAAGCCACATCATTTGTATCTGGAGCTTCAATAGCAATTTTTTCAACAACTGTAATAGGAATTTTTAATGTTTTGCCGCTATTAATTCTATCTGATTTTAATCTGTTCAATTTCTTAATATCGGAAACTCTTACATCATATTTTTCAGCAATTCTGGATAAAACATCCCCGTTTTTTATTTTGTATGTGATTACTTTAGTAGTCTTCTTAGTTGTATATCCTGTAATTTTCTTAGGCAATTCTTTAGGGACTTCTGTCTGAATAATTTCAGTTTTAGTTTCAAAACTATTGGACACAAATAGTGAATTTACATTATTAGGCGTTACCAATCGAATGGAATTGAATTTGTACTTTTCATTTACTTTCAATTCAATGGAAAAATCTTTACTGTTGGTATAAAGTGCAATTCCACTTAGACCTACAGGAAGTGAATCCAAAGGTTTTATATTTCTGTAATTTGAAAAAGAGGTAGCAGAACTCATTTTAGCATAAGTCATTCCATTAGTTCCAGCCATTTTATAGGGAAAAGTGAATCCTAAGCCAGCATTTCCAAATTTATTTTGAAAATTTTGTCTGATATAATCGGTCATTACATCTGCTTGGATATGAGAATCACCTATATGAACCACACGCAATTTTTTGGACTGTTTATTTTCTATGGCATCTAAACGTTGTAATGATTTTGCAATAGCCTTATCATTAATTATTCGGTTAGCATATTCAGGAAAAATTACAGAATCTGAGGCAACATAAACTGAATCCGTTTCAATGTAGAGTGAATCTGTTTCTTGTGAAAAACAAAATCGAACCATAAACACCATAAAAAACAATAGGTATTTATTCATTTGTACTGTCAATTTTAGTGTAAACACTATCTTTTTTGCGTTTTGGAAGAATCATTCCTTTATTTAACGATTTGAAAAGCAAATAACCGTTATTGATTTCATCATAAATTAACTTGGCAATTTCTTTAGAACCTGTAAAATTAAAATGGGTATAATCTTTATTAGCCTTAGCTGGAACACCTTCTACCCATTGAACCATAGAACCATCTCCACCCATTAAAGTGTATAAATTGACAAATCCTGCTTCTGATTTTACCGCATATTTCTTTTGAGCCATTGCTAAGGGAACCACTGCAGAATCGGTTTTCATTTCCATATTATATTTGGTAGATTTATCAGCTGTTGATACAATTAAAACTGCAACTCCTGGAAAACATTGTTTAATATGCTCTACCACTTTCGTCATTCTTTTTTCATACCATGAATAATCGTAAGAACCATAATTCAATACGTTGGTTCCATAATGCAACACTACCAAGTCATAATCTAGTTTGCTGTTAAAAGCCTGCATCATGCCTACATTAAAAATAGAAATTGGCAATCCTGAATTTCCTCTGTTGGAAAAATTATCTACGTGAACGCCTTTCCCATCGTCAAAATTGAACCCATAAATAGGCACATTTGCTGCATCTATGAAATTCACTTTAACACTTTTTAAATTGTCTGCTAATTTTAAAGTATTTAATTGATTTTCTCCATTTAGCTTTTTATAAATAGTATCTTTTCCTATGATGTAAGAAATTTTAGCTTCTTTATTGGTTGAACTTCCATAGAATAATGTTGGATTATTCAATTGTGTCAAGTATTTATAATTGCTTGCTCTGTACTTAACCCATGCAGGATTTATAGTATCATTAGCAAAAAAAACATGTCCATTTACGCCAAAAGGACGAATAGGTTTTTTGACTTTTAAATAAGACTGTGTCTTCCAATTGGAAGAAAACTCGTGAGTAACTGTCGCTCTAGAACTTGCGGATTCTGAAGTTATATTTACGAATCCTACTCCTTGACCGCCAAATTTTTCTTGAAAAAGTCTGCGAATATCTTGTACAATCATATCACCATCATTCATGGAATCGCCAAAATATGCAATTCTAACACTACCGATTTTAGTGGTTTCCAATTGCAATAATTTCTCATAAAACGAAATTATGTGTTGGTAACCTTTATAATTTTCAAAATTCTCTGGTGTATATTTTACACCTGACTTTGAATTAGCTTTGTAAGTAATTACCTTTTTTATTAAAGAATCTTTCTCATCCACCAATTCCTTATTTTCAGCAGAAGAATCTTCTTCAATAGCATCTAACAACAAACTATCAATTACCACATTTTCTGACTCTAACTTGGCTTGCTCCAATAATTTTTTAGGCAAAATGGTCTTAAAAGCAATAAAAGCTCCTGCCGAAATGAGCAGCAAAAAGAAGGCTTGAAAAAAATAATTTTTATTTGTTTCCACAGAAATTTAAATGAATTACATGCGTTCTGGAACTTGAATTCCCAATAATTTAAAAGCTGACTTTATCGTATTTCCAACTGTTTGAGACAATTGTACTCTGAATATTTTTTTTGTTGCATCACTTTCTCCAAGGATAGGCACATTTTGGTAAAACGAATTGAATTCTTTAACCAAATCATATGTATAATTAGCAATCAACGCTGGACTATAATTAGCTGCAGCATTTTGAATCACATCAGGATACAATTGAATTTGTTTGATTAATTCTTTCTCTTTTTCGTGTAGTTCCACCATTACAGCTTCACTATAATCAAAATCTGCTTTACGCAAAATAGATTGAATACGAGCATACGTATATTGAATAAAAGGGCCTGTGTTTCCTGCAAAATCAACTGATTCTTCTGGATTAAACAACATTTGTTTCTTTGGGTCAACCTTTAACATATAATATTTTAAAGCCCCAAGACCAATGGTTTCATACAAACTTGCTTTTTCTGAATCAGAATAACCGTCTAATTTGCCTAATTCTTCTGAAATTTTTTGAGCAGTTGCCGTCATTTCTGCCATTAAATCGTCTGCATCTACAACTGTTCCTTCACGCGATTTCATTTTTCCTGAAGGCAATTCCACCATTCCATAAGACAAATGATAGAGACTTTCTGCCCATTCAAAACCTAATTTTTTCAAGATTAAGAACAATACTTTGAAGTGGTAATCTTGTTCATTCCCTACGGTATAAACCATGCCTCCAACATCTGGATTGTCTTTCACACGTTGGATAGCTGTTCCAATATCTTGAGTCATGTAAACCGCTGTTCCATCAGAACGCAACACGATTTTTCTATCTAAACCATCTTCTGTTAAATCAATCCAAACTGAACCATCTGGATCTTTCTCGAAAATGCCTTTTTCTAAGCCCAATTGCACGACTTCTTTACCTAAAAGGTAAGTATCGCTTTCGTAATAATAACTATCAAAATTTACGCCAAGATTTTTGTAGGTTTCTTCAAAACCATCATACACCCATTGGTTCATTTTTTTCCAAAGTGAAACCACTTCTTCATCTCCAGCTTCCCATTTACGAAGCATTTCTTGAACTTTTAATCCAATAATACTAAAGTTGTTGAAGTATTCATTTTTAAATGTCTTTTTAAATTCGCTTCTACATATATTTAACAATGTAAATTCATCGTTTTCAAGCAATTGTTCTTGATATTTATCTTCTAAAATCTTCTTAAATTCTTTTGATTTAGAAAACTCATCGTTTTTTGTATATACAAGTTCATTATTCTTACTATCATCAAACCATTTAGAATATTCAGCTTGAAATTCTTTTTCAAATTTGACATAATATTTACCAACTAAATGATCACCTTTTATATTAGAAGAATCAGGTGTTTCACCATTACCAAATAATTGCCAAGCCAACATAGACTTACAAATATGAATGCCTCTGTCATTGATGATTTGGGTTTTATAAGATTTTTTTCCTGAAGCTTTAATAATTTCAGAAACGGAATACCCTAATAAAATATTACGAATATGGCCTAAGTGCAAAGGTTTATTGGTATTTGGTGAAGAATATTCCACCATGATGGCTTTAGCATTTTCATCTACTTTTACAAAGCCAAACTCTTCATTATCCTTAATAGCATGAAAGAATTTCACATAAAAATCATCTGAAATCACTAAATTTAGAAATCCACCAACTACATTAAAACGACTAACCAAATCATTTTTCTCAGTTAAATAGGTTCCAATTTTAGTTCCAATTTCCACAGGATTTCCTTTTAAAACCTTTACCAACGGAAAGACAACCATTGTTACATCACCTTCAAAATCCTTCCTAGTTGCTTGAAATTCAATTGTTTCAATAGTTAGATTGAAAAGTTCTTGAATAGCATCTTGAATTTGTTCGGTAAGAATTTGATGTAAAGTCATTTAATGTATTTTTTGAAGGTGCAAAGGTAGTAAATAGTAATTAGTTGTAAGTAATTAGTGATTAGATTTTTTTCAAAAAAAATGCAATTCGGATGAACTGCATTTTTTGAGGATTATGTTGAACTATCTGTCCAAGTTTTTAGCTTCCATTTACCCTCAACCCTTTCAAAAAAAATATCTAAATAAATACCATTATCAATTCCTCTTATCTCTAATTTTGCATAATTTCTGCTAACAATTTCGTTCTGAAAATAAGTATCGGTTTTTTTAATTTCACCTGCTTTATTTACTGAGAAGTTAAAAATTGAATAATCTTCTTTTCTAACAATAGTTTCAACGACCTGATAATCATCATTTAATTCACTTACTTTTAAAGGAAAATCTATTCTACTTAATTGAAAAACAGAGTCTTTACTAAACTTTTCAAGAAAATCATTAAAATCTTCATTACTTAAATTTGATTCTATATTCTCTTTTTTTAATGGTGATTCATTTACTAAAATGCCTTTTTTACAGCTATTTAATGTAATAATTAAAAGAAAGAAATAACTACATATTATAAATTTCATAAAAATCAATTTCTTTTCTCTATTTTCTTTTTTCTTTCTTTTTTTTCTTTCTCTTTTTTCTTTTCTTTTTTCTATCTTCTTTTCGAAGTCCGATGGCTGAAGCCAACGGCAATTTAGGCTGAAGCCATTACCATCTTATAATTACACTTCCCCATGTAAATCCACTTCCAAAAGCTGCTAAAACCACTAAATCACCTTCTTTGATTTTTCCTTGTTCCCAAGCCTCTGTTAAGGCAATTGGAATCGAAGCGGCTGTTGTATTCCCATACTTCTGAATATTATTGTAAACTTGATCATCGGTCAATTTGAATTTGCTTTGAATGAATTGCGAAATTCTCAAATTGGCTTGATGAGGAATCAACATGTTTATGTCTGAAACTTGCAGATTATTGGCTTGCAATCCTTCATTAATCACTTCGCTAAAACGAACTACTGCATTTTTGAATACAAATTGTCCGTTCATGTAAGGGAAATAGCTTTCGTCGTTAGCGTCATTATCTGCGATGATATCGGTTACCCAACGTTTTCCCATGCCTGGTGCAATTAAAGCTAATTCTTCTGCATGTTGTCCTTCAGAATGCAAATGGGTGGACAAAATTCCTTTGGATAAATCTTCTTCTCTAGATAGAATGGCTGCTCCTGCTCCATCACCAAAAATTACAGAAACACCTCTTCCGCGAGTGGTCATGTCTAAACCTGTGGAATGTAATTCTGAACCAATTACTAAAATGTTTTTGTACATTCCAGTTTTGATGTACTGATCAGCGATTGAAATAGCATACACAAAGCCTGAACATTGATTGCGAACATCTAAAGCTCCAACCGTTTTTAGTCCTAAATCTCTTTGCACTAAAACACCTGGACCAGGAAAATAATAATCTGGACTCAAGGTAGCAAAAATGACAAAATCAATAGCTTCTTTAGCTATTTTTGCTCTTTCAATGGCTTTTTCTGCAGCTTTGACACCCATTGAAGTTGTAGTGTCTTCACCACGAATGACATGCCTTCTTTCTTGAATTCCTGTGCGCTCTTGAATCCATTCATCATTGGTCTCCATTACCTTTGACAAATCATCGTTTGTAACTACATTATCAGGTACATAAAAACCTAAACCTGTTATTTTTGAGTGATACATATTATATTGTAGAATTATATTTCAAGCTACAAATTTACCAAATTATCAAAATAAATATTCGTTTTAAGTACATATGTTTTAAATTATTAGTAGTTAGTACGAAATTTTATCAATTTATTAATAGATTTTGTAAAATTTTCAGCTTATTTTAGTGGCTTGAAACAAAAACTACTTATACATGAAATTAAAATTTTTAAATTCACTTTTCCTATTTATAGGACTTGTTGGCTTTTCACAGGAGAATATAACTTATCAAATGCCGCCAAAAGAAATTTTAGCCTTAGCTGATTATGAAAGAGCTCCGTCGATATCAATGGATGAAAATCGAGAATACATTTTATTTAGTTATAGAAACACCTACAAAAATCTTGAAGATTTAAATCAGGATGAAATGAAACTTGGTGGTTTGCGTATCAATCCTGTTACTAATATTTCTAGTACAGTAACTTACATCAATAATTTAAAAATTAGAAAATTTACGGATAAAGAGTTAACACAAATTAGCGGTTTGCCTTCAAATCCAAGAATCACCAACATTTCTTGGTCTCCTAATTACAAGAAAATAGCTTTTACACATACTACTCAAAAAGGAGTAGAATTATGGGTGATTGACGTTGCTAGTGCTTCTGCTAAAAGGTTGACTGATGCAATCATCAATGCTAATATCGGAAATCCTGCAAGTTGGTTTAAGAACAGTGAAAGTATTTTAATTAGAACATTACCGGCCAACAAACCTGCTTTGATTGATACTCAAAAAGATATTCCAACAGGTCCAACAGTTTCTAGTAGTGATGGTTCTAAATCTCAAAACCGAACCTATCAAGATTTATTAAAAAACAAAACTGACGAAGCTAATTTTGAAAGTTTAATCACTTCTGAATTATACAAAATTTCTTTGGATGGTACAAAAACATTGTTCAAAGAAGCAGCCATGTATGCGGGCGAGAATTTTTCTCCTGATGGTAATTATTTGATGATTAACACTGTTGAAAAGCCTTTTTCATACATAGTGACTGTTAGTAGATTCCCTATCACTTCTACTATTTATGATGCTAATGGAAAACTTGTAAAAGTAGTTAATGAAGTTCCTTTAGATGAGATAAGACCTAAAGGATTTATGGCAACAAGAAAAGGCAAAAGAAGTATGGGTTGGAGAAGTGACATGCCTGCTTCATTATCATATGTCATAGCTTTGGACGAAGGTGATCCTGCCAATGAAGTGGAATTTAGAGATGAAGTATTCTCATGGGATGCTCCTTTTACTAGTAATCCAACAACTATTTTGAAAACAAAACAACGTTATGGTGGCATTGTTTGGGGAACAAAAAATATTGCCATTGCTTATGACAGTTGGTACGACACTCGAAACACAAAAACGTATCTTTTTGATCCATCAAATACGGGTAGTGTACCAAAAATTATTTCTGATAGAAACTCTCAGGATGTGTATGCTGATCCAGGAAATTTTGAAACCCACAAAAATGAATATGGTCAAGATGTTTTGTTGATTGAAAACAACAACTTGTACTTAATGGGTGATGGATTTACAAAAGAAGGTCAATTCCCATTTATTGATGAATTCAATTTAAAAACATTGACCACAAAACGCTTGTATCAATCTGCTTATAAAGACAAGAAAGAGGATTTATTGGCTATTGAAGATATCAAAAAAGGTGAGATTCTTGTAATGTTACAATCTAAAAATGAGTACCCAAATTATTACTTAAGAACTATAAAGAACAAAAAAATAAAGCCTATAACTTCGTTTGCGAATCCTTTTGAGAGTATTAAAAATGTATATAAGGAAGTAATCAAATACAAAAGAAAAGACGGTGTTGAATTATCTGGAACTTTATATTTACCTGCTGGTTATGATATGAAGAAAAAAGAAAAATTACCTTTGTTAATTTGGGCTTACCCAGAAGAGTTTAAAGACAAAAATAGTGCTGGACAAAGCACTCAAAATCCAAATGAATTTACGTTTCCATATTATGGATCTTTCGTATATTGGGTAACAAGAGGTTATGCTGTGCTGGACGATGCCTCGTTTCCAATTGTAGGAGAAGGAGAAACAGAACCAAACGACACTTTCATTCAGCAATTAGTTGGAAATGCTGAAGCAGCTATTGATGCTGTGGATAAATTAGGCTACATCAATAGAAACAAAGTAGCTGTTGGTGGACACAGTTATGGCGCATTTATGACTGCTAACTTATTGAGTCATTCTAATTTATTTGCTTGCGGAATTGCCAGAAGCGGTGCTTACAACAGAACGTTAACTCCTTTTGGTTTCCAAAGTGAACAACGCAACTATTGGGATGTTCCAAAAATTTACAACACTATGTCTCCTTTCATGAATGCCGAAAAAATGAAAACACCATTGTTATTAGTTCATGGTGAAGCAGACAATAATCCTGGTACTTTCACACTGCAAACAGAACGTTATTTTCAGGCTTTAAAAGGATTGGGTGCACCAGTTCGAATGGTTCTTTTACCAAAAGAAAGTCATGGCTATGTTGCTAAAGAGAATATCTTCCATTTGTTGTGGGAACAAGATCAATTTTTAGAAAAACACCTAAAAAATTAAACCCTAAATCCGATTAAAACCCAAAATACGATTAAAATCAAAAATCCGACAGTGAGATTTACTTCGGATTTTTTTTTGATAAAATTTAAAAAAGAAAATGTATTTTTACGATTAAGAAAAGATAACTTATGAGAATAATTGAGAATTTCAAGCTAAACCGCGAAAAAGAGAACTTTAAGGATGTCATAGAATCCATTTACAATGGTGTAGAGTTTAAAGGTACGAATCTTTGGGTTTTAGTTTTTGCTATTTTCATTGCTTCCTTGGGTTTAAATGTGAATTCTCCTGCTGTTGTTATTGGTGCCATGTTGATTTCTCCGCTCATGGGTCCCATCATGGGTTTAGGTTTGGGTATGGCTATTAATGATTTAACCTTACTCAAAAAAGCGGGTTATAATTATCTTTTTGCTGCTGGTGTTGGTTTATTAACCTCAACAATATATTTTTCAATTTCTCCGATTAATGACGCACATTCTGAAATTTTAGCAAGAACTTCTCCTAATATTTATGATGTATTAATTGCTTTTTTTGGGGGCTTAGCTGGAATTTTAGCTACTTCAAGTAAATTAAAAGGTAATGTAATTCCAGGTGTAGCTATTGCAACAGCCTTAATGCCTCCATTGTGTACTGCTGGTTATGGATTAGCCACTTGGCAGTTGGACTTTTTTTTAGGAGCATTTTATTTATTTATAATTAACACTGTTTTTATTGCATTAGCGACATTGATTACTACTAGGCTATTGAATTTTCCATTTAAAGTGCATCCCAATCCGCAAGAAAAAACAAGAGTTAATAGAATCGTTTGGACCATAACCGTTTTAACTTTATTACCTAGTGTTTATTTTGGATATGACATTGTACAAAAAAATAAATTTCAAAAAAAAGCCGAACTATTTGTGGAAAATGAAGCTGTTTTTCCTAATAATTTTCTTTTGAAAAAGAAGATTGATCCCCGAACAAAAGAGATTATTTTAACATATGGTGGCTTACACATAAAAGACAGTGCCATTACCCTTTTAAAATCTAAATTAGGCAATTATGCATTAGAAGGTTGTAATCTAAAAATCAATCAAGGGTTTTCTTATTTAAATGAAAATACACAAAACAATGAAAAAGATAAGTTTCTAACTAAGACATTAAACGACAAAACGAAACAAATTGAACTCTTGTCTTATAAATTGGATAGTATTTACCAGCAAAATCAGTTGAGTAAACAAATTTACAGAGAATTTAAAGCCCAGCATCCATCGGTAAAAAATATGGTTTTAGAAGCCTCAACTATGATAGAAGATACTATTCACAAGGATGTATGGATTTCAAATGTGACTTTAAATGAAGAATTGAAACCTTCAGATGAAGAAAAAATAAAAAATTGGTTAAAAGTCAGACTTAACACTTCTAATTTAATTATTCATTTTGAACAATAACTCATGAATTTAGACATAGAAACTCCAGCACTACTCTTCTCTGCCACATCACTGATTTTGTTAGCTTATACCAATAGATTTTTAACTATTGCACAAATTGTAAGAGGACTGAAAAAAACATATGACCAAGAGCACACTAAGAGTATTTTAATTCAAATTAAAAACTTAAATCTGCGACTTACATTAATAAGATACATGCAGCTTTTTGGTGTTTTATGTTTGTTTTTATCGGTATTTGCTATGCTTTTATTGTTCTTAGACCAACAACTTGCAGGCATCTTTCTTTTTGGAGCTAGTATGTTGTGTTTGTTGGTTTCTTTGGCTTTATCTTTTTGGGAAATAAGTATTTCTGTTAAAGCCTTAAAGGTACATTTGAGTGATTTATTGGAAGAAAAAGGCAAATAATTAGTCTATTATCCACAACAAAACTGGTTTATCCGTAGCTTTCAATTTTTCATCTAATACTCTCATAAACTCATTGGAAACTGCAGGACAACCCCAACTCAAAGGTGAATATTTTGGATAAACTTCTTGATTTTTAACTGCATTCCAAGAATGAAGAACTACTACTCTCTCAACAGCATTTTTGTTGGATTCCTCTAACCCATGCAACCAATATTTGATATTAATTCCCCAACTGCTGTAATCTCGTTTACCAATTTTATATTTTCCCTTCGAAGAACAATGACTATCCTTTTTATTGCTAAACTTTACTTTTTCCCATTTGGTCTCATTGTCTTCAAATTTATCGCAACTTCCGTGTGTAACTAAATTTTTATCTGTAACCTTTTCAACCTCAAAATCGTACACGAAAAATCTGTTTCTACCAGAATGAATACTTAAATCAACTAAGAAATAGTAATCTTCATTGAAGCCCTTTTTTACACAATAAGCTAAAGCTTCTTCATGTAGTTTAGCATAATCTTTTGTTGACTTTTTAACCTCTAATACTTCTGTAAATAAATTTTCTTTAGCAACGTCTTTGCAACTGAAAACTACTACAAAAAATAATCCTAAAATTTTTCTCATTTGATGCCATTGGTATTGCAATATAACTTAAATAAAATCTAAATAGTATGTAGTATTTTAAATAATTTAACAACTCATGATTACAAACATATAAATAGGCATACCAATTGTAATATTCACGGGAAATGTGATTGCCAAAGCCATAGGTATAAAAATTCCTGGATTAGCTTTTGGTACAGCTATTTTCATGGCCGCAGGAACAGCAATGTAGGAGGCACTTGCCGCTAAAACAGCCAACATGAACCTATCGCCAACATTTTGTGTTGCAAGTCCACTCAAACAAGCAAATACTATTCCATTTACTAAAGGAATTAAAAGAGCAAAAACCGTTGTAAAAGCTCCATTCTTTAAAAAATCTTTTAATTTTTTGCCACAAACAATTCCCATATCCAGCAAAAAAATAGCTAAAAATCCTTTGAACAAATCATTGGTAAAAGGTTTAATTCCCATGGCTTGTTCATCACTAGCTAAAAAACCAATGATTAAACTTCCTAAAATTAAAAGTACACTTCCGTTGGTAAATGAATGCTTAATCATTGAAGGAAAAGATTGTGTAGTTGAATTTTCTTTTTTAGAGGAAAACATTCGAATTAAAACTACTCCAACGATAATGGCAGGTGCTTCCATCAAGGCCATTACTGCTACCATGTGACCATTAAACGGAATTCTTTGAAGTTCTAGGAAAGAAATAGCCGTAACAAAAGTAACAGCACTTACAGATCCATATGCTGCTGCAACTGCACCCGAATTGGAAACTGAAAGCCTTCTCTTCAAAATAAAAAAGGTTATTATTGGAATTAATATAGCTGTGGAAAGTCCAAAAACTATACAGTAAATAATTTCCATAGAAAATGTACTATGGGCTAATTCTTGACCTCCTTTGAAGCCTATTGCAAACAAAAGGTACAAAGAAATAAACTTGGAAGAATTCTCTGGAATAGCCAAATCACTTTTCAATCTTACAGCAATAATTCCTAAAATAAAAAATAGCAATGCTGGATTTTTTAGGTTGTCAATCAGTAGATCTAAATTCATAATGAAGGGGTTTAGTGTATTTGAAAGGCAGCTCTAGATAGCCTATCGTTAATGGATTTTCCTAAATCTCTTTCAGGAAAATATTGGGTTACTATTAAATCAAATTGTTTGGCATCAATTTCAATCAAGGTTTTATATAGATTGGAAGCTGCTTCATCAAAGTCTTCATTTCTTGAGAGAAGATAGTTTTCGTTAATCTTAGAATGATTATAAGGCTGATTAAATCCTAAATAAGCACAATTTGTGACTACTGTTTCACTTAAAAATCTTTCTAAATCTTTAACAATATATAAAGGTGTTTTAGGAGCATAATGTTTAGAAAACATACCTGGAGCGTTTGGATTTTGTGTTGCATTATTTCTAATTTGAACTTTTCCAATTACTCTTTCAATATGCTCAACTGACAATGCGCCTAACCTGTAAATAATTGGCTCTCCTTTTTCAAAACCTACAATTGTAGATTCCAACCCTTTGGCACAAGAACCTCCTTCTAAAATGAAAGGCAATTTATCTCCAAAATAATCTAAAACATGTTGAGCTGTTGTTGAACTCACATTATTAGAAGGATTAGCACTTGGAGCAGCCAATGGGAAAAGTAGGTTTTCCAATAATTGTAGGGTTGTTCTATGAGCAGGAACACGAATTGCAACTGTGTCTCTATTTGCGGTAATGTAATCCGGAATATGAGATGCTTTTTGCAAAACCAAAGTCAAAGGTCCAGGCCAGAAAGTCTTAGCTAAAAGATTAGCTTTTACAGGAATATGGGCTACATACTTATACAACTCTCTTTCGGATTTTATATGTACAATCAAAGGATTGTTGGCAGGTCGATTCTTAATTTCATAAATAGTCTTTACAGCTTCTTCATTATAAATATTAGCCGCCAATCCATAGACAGTCTCAGTTGGAATTGCTACCACTTTATTTTGTGATAACCAAAACACAGCTTCATTAATATCGTTACTTATTTTCATGGATCAAGGGTTACAATTATCACAGTACATTGGATTTTCATTTTTTTTATCAAAAGGGTAAAACTTTTCTTCTTTATAATCACATTTGGCACACCCATAGGTATGGCTCAAAGTTGATTTAGTTTTAAATCCACATAATTCACATGGCAAACCTGAATTGACTTGCTTAACTTCAAAACCTGGTGTTTGACAGGAAGGACAAAGTGTATTTATTTTTTCAATCAGTTTCTCAATAGCTTCTTTGATGACTACCATTCGTGATGGATTTCGGTGTGCACGCATGTCAGTTTCTGCATAGACTGTTGGATATTTTTTCTTTAATACTTTAAAGTTTTCTTGTAATTCAGAATACGTTTCAATATCTTTAAGAATGATTTCTGGATGATCTTTGGATGATTTTAAAATGATTCCATGAGAAGGAAAATTTACTTTCTGTGCGAATTTTTTTAGATCAACAATAGTTTCAATCAACATGCCATCAAAATTAGTCTCCACAGAAAGATGCCTAGCTGTAATTTCTAAATCATGCTTAAAATCTTTAAACATTACCAATTCATCATCCGCAGGAGCAAAAAAAAGTGTTGGATGAGCTCCAAAAGAACCTTCACTGGCAACAACCATGTCAAAATCTGTATGTTTGGTGGCTAATGAACATTTTTGTCTCAAGGTTTCTATTGCATTTGACTTCCGTTCAACTTCTCCTGAAAAAGTTCCTAATGAATCAGTATCAAATTCCTCAGCCACAAAGCAATCTACATGCAAGTGCTTACGAAACAGTGGGCTTATTACTTCCTCTTTTTTATGCTTGGTTGCTATTAATAATTTCCTTCCTTGAAACATTATACTTTCTTTACGAATTCTGAGTCTATTTTTTGACTTCTTTTAAATATGTTTACTTGTTTTTGAAGTATTTTAATCTATTTCAAACTGTTTTTTTAAATCTTCAAACTAGCATATAAAAACTATTCTTATTTATTTAGAATAGTATCCATTTGATGGGGCAAATTTCAACAAAGTTATTTATATGTTTTTATTTATATTTGTAATGTTTTAAATAAAAATATTTTATGAATTACACTTTACACCAATTGCAAGTATTTTTGAAAATTGTAGAAACTAAAAGCATCACAAAAGCTGCTGAGGAACTTCATCTAACGCAACCAGCTGTTTCAATACAATTGAAAAATTTCCAAGATCAATTTGAAATACCGCTAACCGAAATTGTTGGGAGGCAATTATATGTAACTGAATTTGGGGAAGAAATTGCAGAAATTGCTAAAAGAATTAATAATGAAGTACAAGAAATTCAATTTAAAACATTAGCATACAAAGGCCATTTGACTGGAACTTTAAAAATTTCTGTAGTTTCAACGGGAAAATACATTATCCCTTATTTTTTATCTGATTTTCTAAAAAAACATGAAGGTATTGAACTCCAATTAGACGTAACCAATAAATCTAAAGTTATCACAAGCATAGAAAAAAACGAAGTTGACTTAGCTTTAGTTTCTATTTTACCTGAAAACTTGAGTGTTTTTAATGAAGAATTGATGCAAAACAAACTTTTTTTGGTAGCCAATAAGGATTTTGAAACTCCAAAAAGTATAATTTCGCCAAAGGAAATTGCTGATTTTCCAATTATTTATAGAGAAAAAGGCTCTGGAACCCGATTTAAAATGGAACTTTTTTTTGAAAGTAATCAATTAAAAATTAAAAATAAATTAGAATTAACTTCAAACGAAGCTGTTAAGCAAGCTGTGATTGCAGGTTTAGGACTTTCCATTATGCCTTTGATAGGAATTAAAAATGAACTGCAAAAGGGAGATTTAAAAATTATTCCAGTCAATGGATTACCAACAAAAACAGAATGGAATTTAATTTGGCAATCTCAAAAATCACTTTCTCCAATTGCTAAGGAGTATTTAAAATTTATTAAAGAAAACAAACAATCAATTATTGCAAGTAAGTTTAATTGGTATGAAGATTATCAATAACTAAAGTTTTATATTTTTGTAAAAAATCAAAAAATGAACATCAAACTCATAGCAATTGGCAAAACTGATGATAAAAATCTTCAAACATTGATTGAAGGGTATATGAAACGTTTGTCCTATTATATCAAGTTTGATATGGAAATTATTCCTGACCTCAAAAACGTAAAAAATCTTTCTGAAGCTCAACAAAAAGAAAAAGAAGGCGAGCTAATTTTGTCTAAAATTAATTCAACAGACCATTTAATTTTACTGGATGAAAATGGTAAAACTTTTTCAAGCATAGGCTTTTCAGAATTTCTACAAAAAAAAATGAATGCTGGAATTAAAACATTGGTTTTTATAATAGGTGGCCCTTATGGCTTTAGTGAAGCTGTTTACCAGAAAGCCAATGGAAAGGTTTCCTTATCTGAAATGACTTTTTCACATCAGATGATCCGCTTGTTTGTTATAGAGCAGCTTTATCGTGGCTTTACTATTTTAAAAAACGAACCTTATCATCACCAATGACGGATGATGTTGAGCTATAAAAATTTAAATTACCTAACCCAAATTTCAATATTATCAATCCCGTAAGATTCATCATCAGGAGCTTGATCTAAAGTTGAACCTACTATTATTCTCAAATTACTTTCTGAGTGAGGAACTTCAATTTCACCATAATAAATTCCGTCATTGTAAGCACTATTACCTGTAATATTCTCTCTGGTAATTTCTGATTGAGAAATTGATTTACTCCATCCTGCCCCTGTTCCTACTACCCTAACATATCCAACTTCTCCATCCCATGAATCAATCCCATAAAACGAAAACTTAATTTTAACTGTTGTATGAGGAATGCCTGTTAAGTTATATGTTTTTTGATTAGGGGCTGTTGAAGTAACGTTGTATCCCCCTAAAATATTTTGTCCCAAATAAGTTGATCGGGTATTATTTGACCATCCAGAAGCAGCTGTCTCAAAATCTTCACGAATTACTAATCTGTAATCTGGAGTGTTTTGGTAATATATTGAATTATTATTGTTCAATCGTATATTTCCATTAACATCTAAACGTTGTTGCGGGTTATTTGTACCTATACCAACATTTCCATTCCCTTGAATTCGCAGTAATTCATTAGATGCTGTAGAAGAGTTTGCCGCAGCATAGAAGACATGACTATCGTTGAGTGAGTTTACTTGGTAGCGTAAAATATTATTATTTACACCAAAACCATAAAACTGATGATCATTATTAAATCCTTCCCAAAGTACTACCTTTCTGTTTGCTATAGTATTTCCAAATTGTAAAGGAGCATGAGGAGTTGTATTTCCAATACCTACATTACCTGATGGCATCATTGTTGCCACTGTTGTATAAGTTTGACCGCCATAACTTCCTGAAGCACTGCTACCAACTCTAAATTGTAATCCATCTTCTGCACCACCAGCTGATATTGAAGAGCTTGTAGGTCCAGTGTTAAACATTAAATGGTCCCATTGTGTGGCATTTGAAGTTTTCAATCCAATTCCAGTTGTTGTTGTAACATCTAAAGTTAAGCTTGGTGCTGTATTTCCCACACCAATCCTATTGTTATTGGCATCTACATTTAGTGTTCCTGAATCGACATTAAAATGGCTGGTTCCTGAAGTTGCTGTTGAATTGAACGATAAAGTTCTAATTCCTTGTGAAACTACTCTATCATTTGATAAACTTCCGTTATCTGTGTACATATTTCTACCGTCTCCACTACTTCCTATTGGTTCCCAACTATCCCCATCCCAAAAAAAATAACCTGTGGTAGTAACTTTTGCTGTTGCTGTATTTGTAGTACCAGAAATATCAGTAACATAAACAACAGCTCCTGTTTGATCAACTCCATATCCTGTTTTGGCTATCAATTGTGAGCGTTGTAATTTTGGAGGAATAAATCCATCCTTACTTGTTGTGTTTGAAGGATTACCCACAACTTCTAAAGTAGATTTTGGGTCAGTAGTTCCAACCCCAACTTGAGCATTAACGATATGGCTCATAAAATAAACCAAAAGGAGTACTTTTTTTAGCATTTTATAAATTTTATGTGTCTAAATATGTAATTTTATTACAAAACAAATTTAAACTTTATTTTTTAAAAACATAAATTTTTATAAAATCTATTTTTATTTCCTTCTTAAACTTAGTTAAAACTACTATAAAATCATTATAACTTGACTGTTCTTGAAAACCTAATTCTAGATTGGATAATTCATCAGGTGATAAATTTTCTATAACCGATTTAAACGTCACCCAATCACAAATACGTCCATTAAAAATAAAACTTGAAGGATCAACAACAATAACGCTTGCTGCTTTCTTGCTGTTTTTAATTTCAAATTGTAGGTCTGTAAAAGGTAAAAAAGCTAAATTTTTTCCAATACTATCAGCATACGAAAAAACATCAAGAGCCCCTTCTTTCTTGTGAGACGAGTTCTTCTTTTTCTCTTGTAACTTAATAATTTCTGGAATAACTAATTTTAATGGTAAGCGTTTGTCTATATTATAAACCCAATTGGTTGAACTTATGGTATTTTGACGATTTACCTTTATAACAGTATCGTTTTCATTAACTCTAAAAAACATGTACACTGGAGAATGATCTTTAATGTCTTTCAAAATAGTAGTATCTGATTTTGGCAATTGCACTTGCTCTTTGTTGCAAGAAATGAATAACAATATTACTAATGTTAAAAATATTTTTCTCATTTAATTATTTAATTTGTTGAATAATTTAACACATTCCACAGCTTCTTTAACATCATGAACCCTAAGTATTTTAGCTCCTTTCTGTAACGCAATTGTATTTAAAACTGTTGTGCCGTTTAACGCCTCTTCTGGAGAACTTTCTAACGCTCTATATATCATAGATTTTCTTGAAACTCCAGCTAAAAGAGGCAATTCTACCGTAGAAAACAATTCTAATTTTTGTAAAACTTCATAGTTTTGTTCCAATGTTTTTGCAAATCCAAATCCAGGATCAATGATGATGTCATTCATTCCAAAGCTTCTAGCAAGTTGAATTCTTTCAGAGAAATAAAGAATCATTTCTTTAACAATATCTTCATAATTAGTGAGACTTTGCATGGTTTTGGGATTACCTCGCATGTGCATCATTATATAAGGAACTTGCAACTTTGCTACCGTTTCAATCATTTCTTCATCCAACTTCCCCGCTGAAATATCATTTACTAAAGCAACACCAGCTTCAACGGATTTTTGAGCAACCTGACTTCTAAAAGTATCCACAGAAAGTAAAATATCAGGAAATTGATTGACTAATAATGCAATAATTGGTAACAATCGACACAATTCTTCTTCCTCAGAAACAAACTCAGCATTGGGTTTACTGGAATAAGCCCCTACATCAATAAATGTTGCTCCTTCATTCAACATTTTTTCAACTTGATTCAAAACCTGAATTTCCTGTTTATATTTTCCACCATCATAAAATGAGTTTGGAGTAATATTTAGAATTCCCATTACTTTAGGTTGTGATAAATCAATTAAGTTTCCTTTGCAATTTATTGTTGGTTGTTGGTTTGTCATCTTTCGTCTGAAAATCTGTTATCTGAAAATCCAAAATCTTTATACTTAATACTTCAATCTTAATACTAAATTCTCTATTTTTGAAAATTATATACAAAGATACAATTCTAATGAAGAATACGTCACAACAATATGATGCAATTATTGCTATTTGCAGAGAATTATACTCCAAAAAAATGAAAGATTATGGCAGTGCTTGGAGAATTTTACGTTTACCATCACTAACCGATCAAATTTTTATAAAAGCTCAAAGGATTAGAAGTTTACAAGAAAATGAAGTTCGAAAAGTAGATGAAGATGAAACTTCAGAGTTTATTGGCATCATCAATTATTGTATCATGGCACTCATTCAAATTGACAAAGGAATTGCTGATCAACCTGACTTAGGTTTTGAAGAAGGTATAAAATTATACGATGAAAAAGTTGCTTTAACCAAAACATTGATGGAAAACAAAAACCACGACTATGGTGAAGCTTGGCGAGAAATGCGTGTGAGTAGCTTAACGGATTTAATTCTTCAAAAATTACTACGCGTTAAACAAATCGAAGACAACAAAGGGAAAACTTTGGTTTCTGAAGGCATTGATGCCAACTACCAAGACATGATTAACTATTCGGTTTTTGCCTTAATTTTAATGGAAAAAGATTCGCAATAAAATTGTGATAACATACTATTAACAAAATTTAATTTAAGAAATTGTACTTTTACCTTTCCAAAGTAGTAAGATTTGAGTATTAAAAATTAAGACTATATAAAATGAATAAATACGCCCTTTCGTGGATTATTAGAATAATAATTGCTGCCCTTTTTATTGTTTCTGCAATCGCAAAATTATATCCATCACCTTATTTCGCGATTTCAACTTTTGAAGTAAAACAATTATATCCACTAGGTTTTTCGGAAAACATAGCTCCTTATTTTTCAAGATTTTTAATTGGAATTGAACTTGCCTTAGGTATCTTATTTTTATTGCCTGTTAAAATTAGAAAAGTAATTACACCAGTGTCAATACTGCTTTTGGCTGTTTTCACCATTCATTTGGCTTATGAAACATTCAAAACTGGAGGAAACTCTGGAAATTGTGGTTGCTTTGGTAGTTTATTACCTATGACGCCTATTGAAGCTATCCTTAAAAACTTGGCTGCTATTGGACTTTTGATTTGGTTACTACTATTGAAAATTCCAGACACTGCAAAAAATCGCTTGTGGTTTACTTCAACCATAACATTGGCAAGTATTTTAGGGCTTTTCATGTTAGCTCCTATACGACCTGTTGAAACCGAAATTAATAATGTTGTTACTGAAGAAATAAACGCTATTACTCCAAATGCAGTAGATTCAACTTTCATTAATAATGTGCAACCTGTTGTTTCTAAGGTAGAAAAAGATACTGTCAAAAAAATCGAAGAAATTAAAGAAGTTGTTGACGAACCAAAGCCAACAAAATCAGGCTATGCTAAATTTTATGCTGATATAGATAAAGGTAAAAAGATACTTTGCTTCTTTGCTCCAGGTTGCGACCATTGTCAGGACACAGCTAAAGAATTAACAGCCATGCGAAAAAAAGATAAAAATTTTCCTGAAGTAAAGATTATTTTCATGAATGAAGAAGCCTTCAAAATTCCTGAATTCTTCAAAATAGCAGGAGCAACATATCCATATAAAGTTATTGAAATTATTCCGTTTTGGAATGAACTTGGAAATAACAGAAATACACCAGGTGTTTTATACTTATGGAACGGAAATAAAATTAAAATGTATGATGGTATAGATGCTAATCAATTTGATGGTAAAGCATTGGAAAAAATGGTAAAACAACCTTATTCAAAAATTAAATAAAATTCAAAAAAAATGATTCTGAAACAAGTTCAGAATGACAAAAAATAATCCTTATCAAGTTGAACTTGATTCAGCTTCTAAAAATAAAAACCATGAAAAAAATACTTTCGCTATTAGTTATCGCTTTGAGCACACTATCTTGCTCACAAGCACAGCAAACTGAATTCAAAGAAGAAGCTCTTACTAACACTATGAAATCTGTTGAAAATACAGATATAACCTTTCAAGAAATTCTAAAAAAGTATGAAGGTCAAACAATAGTTATCGACGTTTGGGCATCCTGGTGTCCAGATTGTATCAAAGGAATGCCTAAAGTGAAAGAACTTCAAGAAAAATATACAGACGTTACTTTCCTATTTATTTCTATGGATAAAAATTATGATGCTTGGAAAAAAGGGATTGAAAAATATAACGTTCAAGGAGAACATTACCTAACTTCTGACGGAATGAAAGGTGTTTTTGGAAAATCGATAAAACTAGATTGGATTCCAAGATATATGGTCGTTGATAAAACAGGTAAAATTGCTCTTTTCAAAGTCATTGAAGCAGATGATCCCAAATTGATTGAAACATTAGAAAAATTAAAATAAGATTTCAGATTTTCAGAAGACAGAAAACTGACAACCTTTTATCCATAAAAACTTTTAACCATTTTAAAAAATGAGAAAACACATTGTTGCAGGAAACTGGAAAATGCACAAAAACAATCAAGAAACAATAGCACTTCTTGAAGAAATTATAGCTAAGAAAACATCAACTACTACTGAAATTGTTGTTGCTCCTACTTTCGTTAACCTTTTAACTGCTGTTGAAGTGACAAATGGAAAAGGAATTACGGTTGCGGCTCAAAACATGCATCAGGCTGAAGGTGGTGCTTTCACAGGTGAAATTGCTGCTGACATGTTGACTTCAATTGGTGTAAAGACTGTTATTTTAGGGCATAGCGAAAGACGTGCGTATTTCCATGAAACAGATGCCTTATTAGCCAATAAAGTAGATACAGCTTTAAAACACGATATGAGAGTAATTTTCTGCTTTGGTGAAGAATTAAAAGACAGACAAAAAGACAACCACTTCAATGTAGTAGAATATCAATTGCGTGATGCTTTATTTCATTTAAATAAAAATGATTGGCAAAAAATTGTTTTAGCCTACGAACCCGTTTGGGCTATTGGAACTGGGGAAACAGCTTCTCCAGAACAAGCTCAAGAAATGCATGAATTCATTAGAACATTAATCCACAAAGTCTATGGTAATGAGGTAGCAGATAATGTTTCTATCCTTTATGGAGGTAGCGTAAAACCAGATAATGCAAAAGAAATTTTCTCAAAACCAGATGTTGACGGTGGTCTAATTGGCGGTGCAGCACTAAAATCTGACGATTTCTTAGCGATTGTAAATGGGTTTTAATAAAAATATAAATTTATTTAAAGAAGGTTCATTTTAAAAGATGAACCTTTTTTGTTTGTGTTATTCTTTCAAGAAAACCTATCTTTGCAGGCTTTTTAAAAATTTAGAAAATGTCGAATAACAACATTATAAAAGGAGTTTTTTTAGTAGGATTAGGAGCAACGAGCTATGGCATGCTAGCTACTTTTGTAAAATTAGCTTATAAAGAAAATTTCACTACTGCAGAAGTTACTTCCGCACAATTTATATATGGAATCATAGGAATTTTAATCATCAATTTATTTCAAAAACAACAAGCTAAAAAAGAAGTAATTAAAGCATCCAAAAAAAATATTTTTCAATTGATGTTGGCAGGAACTTCTTTAGGAATGACAAGTGTATTTTATTATTTATGTGTAAAATACATTAATGTTTCCATAGCTATCGTACTTTTAATGCAAACCGTTTGGATGGGTGTTTTATTAGAATGGTTTTTAGACAAAAAAGCACCTTCAAAACAAAAAATATTGGCCGTTTTTATAGTCTTAATTGGAACATTACTAGCAACAAATCTTTTAAATGCATCAGTAAAAATCGATTGGAAAGGAATTTTCTTTGGAATGTTGGCTGCTGCTTCATTTACAACTACTATGTTTACGGCTAATAAAATTGCTTTAGGCATTTCGTCAGCACAAAGAAGTTTGTATATGCTTTTAGGTGGAGCAATCATAGTAGCTGGTTTTGCTTTATTTACACAAACAACAACATTTAATTTAGAAATATTCTTAAAATGGGGAATTGTATTAGCACTCTTTGGCACCATAATTCCACCCATGTTAATGAATTCTGGATTTCCAAAAACAGGTTTAGGGTTAGGAAGTATTGTTTCTTCTTTAGAATTACCAGTTTCCGTAATGATGGCTTATTTTATTTTGAATGAAACTGTGATTTTATCGCAATGGGTTGGAGTACTTCTTATAATTTTTGCTATTGTTATCATGAATATTAACTTTAAAAAAGAAAGTTAATTGAGTGTTTTTGATTAAATTCGTAAAAAAAAATCAATGAATTTACCTTGGCATCAATATGTAATGGCTTTAATTTATATTCTTGCAGGATTAAATCATTTCCGAAGTCCAAAACTTTACCTCAAAATAATTCCACCATATCTTCCTAAAGCTTCATGGATAAATACAGTAAGTGGTCTTTTAGAAATTGTTTTTGGACTAATGTTGCTTTTCAAACCTATAGCTCCTATTGGTGCTGTTGGAATCATAATCCTTCTAATTGGCTTTTTTGCAAGTCATATTTATATGTTACAAAATGAAAAAGCAAGCTTAAGACTACCTAAATGGATTTTAATCTTGAGAATACCTTTTCAGTTTCTTTTAATTTATTGGGCTTATCAATATATATAAATCATGTTAGACTTATTCCCAGAAGAAAAAATAATATTAGAGTTACCTGATGCTATTTTTGAGTATTATCCCAATTTCTTCAGCCAAGAAAAAGCGGATGAACTTTATAAATTGCTACTCGAAAACACTCCTTGGCAACAAGATACTATAACGGTTTATGGTAAAAACCACTTACAACCTAGACTTACTGCCTTGTATGGGAATGAAGGCAAGCCCTACAAGTATTCCAATATCGTAATGAATCCTCATCCGTGGAATTCTGTGTTGATGCACATGAAAGAATTGGTTGAAGAAAAAGCCAATCACAATTTCACAACTGTCTTATTAAATCAATACAGAAATGAAAAAGATAGTAACGGTTGGCATGCTGATAATGAAAAAGAATTAGGCAGAGATCCAATAATTGCCTCAATAAGTCTGGGAGAAGAAAGAATATTTCAATTGAAACACAACACCCAAAAAGCAGTTAAGCAAAGTTTACTTTTGGAACATGGCAGTTTAATTTTAATGAAAGAAGGAAGTCAGATTCACTACAAACATCAAATTCCAAAAGCTTCAAAACCCAAAAACACAAGAATTAATTTAACTTTTAGAAGAATTTTATAAAAAAACTTAAAAAAGATGTGTGGATTACTATTCATTATTAACAATTTATCAAAAATCAATCTTTTTTAAAAAAATTGCACTTTTTTTGCTAATATTGTAGTAAATAATCCTTAAAACAAAGTGTGAATTAATTTTCATAAGATGAAAAAAAGAAAGATTTCGGAATTAGACAATGAAACTTTAGAGAGAATTGTTAGTATGGCTCAAGAAGAAAAAAAACCCTATGAAGTCATAAAAGAAGAATTTGGTATTGTTGAAAATGATGTAAACGAATTGATGAGAAAAAAACTCGGTAAAGACAATTATGAGTTGTGGAAAAAGAAGGCTGTTGCCAGCAAACCCAAACCTAAACCCATGAAATTTAATATCATTGAAGATGACGACTTAGATTCCAAATACTACATTAAAAATAAATTTGATTAATTGATAACGCTTGTTTTACAAGCGTTTTTTTATGCCTGAATTTATGAAAATCAACAAGCAACTTTTAGATGTAAAAAGCACTCACAAATGAATATTATTCATGATAAAATTAATTTTATTTAAAAATAAATAAATATTGTTTATTTTTGTATAAATAATATTTAAAATGAAACCTAAATTTCCTAAAAACTGTCCCAGTTGTGAAAGCACTTTAGTGGTCACTCAACTTAGTTGTCAAAACTGTGAGACTAAAGTTTCTGGACATTATCCCTTACCTATTCTATCACAACTTTCTGAAGACGAACAAAACTTCATCCTACAATTCTTTTTGAACAGTGGAAGTCTAAAAGAAATGGCTACTCAAATGGGTAATAGCTATCCTACAGTTAGAAATAAATTGGATGATATGATTGAAAAAATCAAACAATTAAAGCCTTAAAATAATGGAAGAAAAAATACTATTTGAAGAAAAGCAAAAATTCAAGCAATGGTGGCTTTGGTTACTACTGTTGGGATTAACTGGCTTTATAGCTTATAAAATTTTTATAGAAAAAGACTATGGAAATAGCTCCAAAACAATTGGAATTATGATCCTTATTGTGATGTTCTCTCTTTCATCATTGTTTTTTTTCATCAACTTAAAAACTAGAATTTACAGCGATAGAATTGAACTTAAATTTTTCCCGTTCATCAACCATTGGAAAAAATATCCCTTTACATCAATTGAAAAAATGGAAGTTATACAATACAACCCAATACTCGATTATGGTGGTTGGGGAATTCGATTAGGAGCTTACAATATTTCTGGAAATAAAGGTTTGAAAATTCATTTTATTCCAAAAAAATCTTTTAGAGAAACCTTATTAATTGGTACACAAAAACCTGAAGAACTAATTAAAATTATAAAAAACATTTAACTATGATTAAAAAGATGCTAAATCCGTTTGAAAAATATACTGAAAACAAATTATTAGTTTTTGGATTGGTATGCCTAATAATTGGTTCCTACATTGGATATCTTTTTAATGCTTATTTTGACAGTATTTTACATATTTCTTTTATAAAAAATAGCGAGTTCATTGCCACATTAATTCAAAACGCAATAATTGCAATATTGCTTTCATCAGTACTTTATGCTTTAGGAAAATATTTAAACCCTAAAACCCGATTTATAGATGTTTTGAATGTAAGCTTAATTGCTCGTATCCCATTTTATTTTTCTTCATTGGTTAACATTAATGATTCAACCTATAATCTGACTGAAAAACTAATCAATAATAAATTTTCTGTTGAAAATAGTGCGTTTTCAACATCAGACTATCTTATACTTTTATTTTCCACCACGCTTGGGTTATTACTAATTATATGGTTTGCCATCTTATTGTGGAATGGTTTCAAAACAGCAACAAATGCTAAAACGAGTAAAGAAATTATTCTTTTGATTGTATCGCTTTTGATAGCCAATTTCATTTCATCATACCTTATTCAACTTTTAACTTTTTAAACATGAAAAAAATCATCATTGCATTTTTATTGCCTTTTTTAACGTTTTGTCAATCTATTAAGACCGAAGAAATTGAAGTCAATCCACTACTAGAAGGCACTTTATTTTCTCTTGAACAAACAAACACTAAAAGCAATTTAGTGATTATAATTGCAGGCTCAGGTGTTCCTGATAGAAATGGCAATCAAGAAGGCATGAAAAACAATTCGTTGAAATTTTTAGCTGAAGCTATTGCCAAAGAAGGAAACGTTGCATTTAGTTTTGACAAAAGAACAATCGCATTAATAAAAGCTGGAAAGATTGAAGAAGATTCACTGGTTTTTGATGACTTTATCAATGATGTTAAAGATATTATCACCTATTTCAGAAATCAAAAAAAATATCCTAAAATAATTATTGCTGGTCATAGTGAGGGTTCTTTAATTGGAATGATTGCCGCAAAAGATAACGCTGATGCTTTCATCTCACTAGCTGGACCAGGAAGAAGCATAGATTTAGTCATTACAGATCAAATTGTGAAACAAGCTCCTTTCCTGAAAAAAGATGTAGAAGAAAGTTTTGACAAATTAAGAGCGGGAACTACTTTTGAATTAAAAAATAAAATGCTTGCTTCCATATTTAGAGAGAGCCTACAACCTTATCTAATCTCATGGATGAACTATAATCCACAAGAAGAAATTAAGAAACTAAACATTCCTATTCTAATTGTAAACGGAACAAAAGATATTCAAGTGGGCGAAAACGAAGCAAAACTTTTAAAGGAAGCCAATCCAAAGGCCCAACTAAAAATTATTGAAAAAATGAATCATGTTTTCAAAGAAATCAATGAAGATAGTGAAAACATGAAATCCTATTCTAATCCTGATTTACCTATTATAAAAGAACTAGCAGAAAGTGTTAATTCGTTTATAAAATCACTTTAAATTGTAACATTTCTCCAAAAAAGCTACATATAGCTATACTAATTTAAGCATCAAAGCGAAGCTGAAATAAATTAACTTTAAAATGAAAAAAATAATTTTAACGCTTGCACTAGCAAGTTTTCTTTTCAGTTGTAAAACTACAACCACTTCTTCAAAACAAAATGATGTTGAAGTAACTATTGATTTAGTAAATGTGAAGGAAGACAAAGTAATGGTTAGCATTCTTGCACCAACTTTCACTACAGAAACAGCTACTTTCAACATCCCAAAAATTGTTCCAGGTACTTATTCTGATGATGATTATGGAAAATATGTTGAAGATGTAAAGGCCTTTGATGTCAAAGGAAATCCATTAAGAATTACAAAATTAGACGTAAATTCCTACGCCATCAGTGATGCTAAAAAACTTTCAAAAATCACTTATTTAGTAAATGACACGTATGACATTGAAAAAGGTGGTGGTTTTGGCAACAATACGGATGTATTTTCTCCAGCCGGAACAAACATCGATGCTGGGAAAAACTTCATGTTAAACTTACACGGTTTTGTGGGTTATTTTACCACTAAAGAAGAAACTCCTTATAAGTTAATCGTAAATCATCCAGCAACATTATTGGGTGTTTCTGCTATGAATGACTTGGATTCTAGTGCAACTTCAGACATATTCATGGCATCAAAATATGCTACTTTGGTAGAAATGCCAATCATGTATTCAAAACCAGATTTTACTTCTTTCATGGTGGATGATATGGAAATTATCATTTCAGTGTATTCGCCTTCAGGAAAATATACCGCAAAAGAAATTACTCCTTACATGGAAAACATGATGCGTGCACAAAAGAAATTCTTAGGAAAGTTTGATGCTACAAAAAAATATGCCATTTTACTATATCTTTCAAGCATGAGTCCAACAGATGCTAAAGGATTTGGAGCTTTAGAACATCCAACATCTACTACTGTGGTAATGCCAGAAGTTATGGAATTAGAAATGCTACAAGAACAATTGAAAGACGTAGTTTCTCACGAATTTTTCCATATAGTAACACCATTAACCGTTCATTCAAATGAAATTCAATATTTTGATTTCAACAAGCCACAAATGTCTGAACACTTATGGATGTATGAAGGTGTTACGGAATATTTTGCTAATTTGTTCCAAGTAAATCAAGGTTTGATTGAAGAAGATGCATTCTATGAAAGAATGGCTGATAAAATTGCACAAGCTGCTAACATGAACGACAACATGAGCTTTACTAAAATGAGTAAAAATGTTCTAAAAGATCCTTACAAAGATCAGTACATCAACGTGTATCAAAAAGGAGCTTTAATTGCTATGTGTTTGGATATTGAAATCAGAGAAAAAAGCAATGGTAAAAAAGGAATTTTACAACTAATGCAAGATTTATCTAACGAATATGGAACTAAAAAAGCCTTCAAAGATGAAGAGTTATTTGATAAGATTACGGAATTGACATATCCTTCTGTTGGTGAATTTTTAAACAAATATGTGGCTGGTGAAACTTCTATTCCTTATGCAACTTATTTTGCTAAAATGGGTGTAACTGAATCAAAAATCGAAGCAACTGGAAATCCTTTCTTAGTGGGAGATAATCAACCAATTATTTCATACAATCCAGACAGTAAAGAATTTTTCTTTTTACCAGAAATTGAAATTAATGCTTTCATGAAAGAATTAGGTTTAAAAAGCAATGACATCATTTTAGAGGTAAATGGCGAAAAGCAAAACATCAACAACATCAATCAAACAGTTATTGGTTCATTTAATTGGAAAGATGGAGATGCCATTACTATGAAAATTAAACGCGATGGCAAAGAAATAGACATCAAAGGAAAGGTTGTTATGCCTAAAGAAATGAAAGAAGGTTATATGGCCACTGACGATAGCAAAAAAGCCCTTCGCGATGCTTGGTTAAAAGGTTAATTCTCCTCATTTGTCATCCTGAACTTAATTCAGAATCTAAATAAACGAAAATTATCAAAACAGAATCCTCAATTTACATGGTATTTTGAGGATTTTTTGTTTATTTTCGTAACCTAAACAATTCAAATGAGAACAGCTCCTTTTTTTACAGATGATACAGTAGTTTTTGGAATATTAATGCTTTTATTAGGGTTTGTCTTTTATACATCTTCTAAAGAAGAAGGCTTTTGGAAAAAATTCTATGGCATTGTTCCAGCATTATTAATGTGTTATTTATTGCCAGCTATTCTAAATTCTTTGAATATCATTTCTCCTGAATGGATTACACTTACTGAAAGTGGTGAAGAAGTTACTGGAAAATCAAATATCTATTTTATTGCCAGTCGCTATTTGTTACCAGCAGCCTTGGTATTAATGACATTAAGTATTGATTTAAAAGCTTTATTGAATTTAGGTCCCAAAGCGTTAATCATATTTTTAGCTGGAACGGTTGGGATTATTTTGGGTGGCCCAATTGCAATTCTCTTAATTTCAATAGTTTCTCCAGAAACTGTAGGAGGCGCTGGTCCAGACGCGGTTTGGAGAGGACTTTCAACCATTGCAGGAAGTTGGATTGGCGGTGGTGCTAATCAAACTGCTATGCTGGAAATTTTTAAATACAATTCCCAAAAATATGGCGCTATGGTTTTAGTGGATATTGTTGTAGCCAATCTTGGCATGGCTTTTTTGTTGTATGGAATAGGCAAAAAAGAAATCATCAACAAATGGTTAAAAGCCGATAATTCTTCAGTGCAAGAGTTACAAGATAAAGTTTCAAACTACCAAGAAAGCGTAAAAAGAAATCCTTCTTTAAACGATTATATAATTATTTTAGCTATTGCCTTTGGAGCAGTTGCCATATCACATTATGGTTCTGGCTTATTAACAACTATTTTTAAATCTAGCTTTGAAAGTGTAAATGATCCAAAAAGTTTTGCGGCTACTTTTGGTGATAGTTTCTTTTGGATGATAACTATTGCTACATTCATTGGTATATTTTTATCTTATACTCCTTTGAAAGCTTATGATGGTGCTGGAGCTGGAAAAATTGGAAGTATTTTCATTTATATTTTAGTTGCTTCAATTGGAATGAAAATGGATTTAGGTTCCGTAATGGATAATCCAGGCTTAATTATCGTAGGAATTGTATGGATGCTGATTCATTTCATAATTATTTTTGGCGTTGCAAAACTTATTAAAGCTCCTTATTTCTTCATTGCTGTTGGAAGTCAAGCCAACGTTGGTGGAGCAGCTTCTGCTCCAGTTGTTGCTTCAGCATTTCATCCTTCTTTAGCCAGTGTTGGTGTTTTATTAGCTATTTTTGGCTATGTGATTGGTACTTACGGCGCTATCTTTTGTGCCTATTTAATGGAAATAGCTTCTCCAAAATAAAACGCACTTAAAGAAAGACTAAAATCAAAAAATCAATTACTTTTGAAAAAAATAATCCAACTTAAAGATGATTAAAAAAATTATTGTTTTAGTGTTAGCTGTAGTAACACTTATGGCTTGTAAAGACGATCGAAAAAAAGATACCAACTTACATCTTTCAGGAAATATTGAAGGATTGAGCCAAGGAAAACTATTCATTCAGCAATTGAAAGACTCTACATTAGCCGTCATAGATAGTATTATCATTAAAGGTGATTCCAAATTTGAGGTTGACTTAAAAATTGATGGCCCAGAGATGTTGTATATTTTCTTAGATAGAGGACAAACCAACTCCATTGACAACAATTTACCCTTTTTTGCTGAACCTGGAAACATGACCATAGAAACTACTTTGGATGCTTTCTTTGCGAATGCTAAAATAACAGGTTCTAAAAACCATGATTTATATGTGGAATTTAATGAGATGAAAAGTAAATTCAATGATAAAAAGATGGCTTTAATTGAACAAGAATTTAAAAACATAACTGAGAAAAAATCCAACAATAAGGACAGTATAATTGATGCCAACAGTAAATTAATCCGTAAAAGGTATTTATACACGGCTAACTTTGCTAGTATTCATGGTGATAAAGAAATAGCTCCTTATTTGGCACTTTCAGAGATTGCCGATATCAATGTTAGGTATTTAGACACCATTGCTTCCAAAATGAAACCTGAAGTAGCAAAATCAAAATATGGGAAGATGCTAAAATCGTATATAGAAGAACGAAAGAAAATCGAAACCAAATAAGAAACACAAATACCTTTTCACAAAAATGATAAGGTATTTTTTTTGAAATAGTATAAAAATAAAAAAGAGGAAAGCTTTCACTTTCCTCTTTACATTTGAGCCGGCGGAGGGACTCGAACCCACGACCTGCTGATTACAAATCAGCTGCTCTAGCCAGCTGAGCTACGCTGGCAACTCAAATTTCGAGTGCAAATATAAGGCTGTATTTTTAATTTCCAAATAATAATTGCACTTTTTTTATTGATTTTTTTAATTTAATTCATTCACTTTTGCAACAAACTGATTAGCAGCTGCTTCGTATTCTGAACGAATTTGTTTAAAATGAGCTTTTTTGTTTTCTACATTTTTAGCATTTGCTTTTGACATTAAACCGTCAAATGTTTCGTAAATCTCATCTACTAATTTATCAGAAGCTTCTGTTGGTTTTCCTCCATTAGTCATTTCCCAAACGTAAACGATGTTTACAATATCTCCTAAAACATAGTTGATTTCTTTTTTCAAGTTTTTAACGCTTGCCATTTTTTCTTATTTTAAAATTTGATGCAAAATTACACAATATATTTGTCAAACAACAAATTAAATAGAAATTTCTAATAGTGTGGCATTACCTTTTAAATATACTTCTTCCAAAACAGCTGGTAACAAGATTGTATCTCCTACTTTATAAGAAGTTGTCTCTTCCTTATGTTTTAATTCAAACGTTCCTGCTGTACACATTAAAACAGTAAAAGCTTCCTTTGTCTTTTTCCAATGATAAGCTTCCTCTAACGGAATTATATTTGTTTTAAAATAATCACAATGCACCACTTTATTGCTACTATTTACTTTAGACTCATAAGAAACATGAGCTGCTGTTGTATTGTAATTTAGAGCTTCTAAAGCCAACTCAGTATGTAATTCTCTTTTATTGCCTTCAGCATCTACTCTATCAAAATCATACACTCTGTAGGTAATATCACTGGTCTGCTGAATTTCAGCAATGACTATTCCTGCTCCTATGGCGTGGATGGTTCCTGTTGCTAAAAAAAAAACATCTCCTGCTTTTACCTCAACTTCATTCAAGAGCGAAACTAAAGTGTTTGATGCTAAGGCTCTTTTATATTCTTCAGGATTTGAATCTTCTTTAAATCCTACAATCAAACGAGCATTTTCATCGGCTTGCATTACATACCACATTTCGGTTTTCCCGTATGAATTGTGCCTCTTTTTAGCCAACTCATCGTTAGGATGTAATTGTATAGACAAGTCTTGTTTGGCATCCAAAAATTTAAACAGCAAAGGAAATTCGGTTCCAAATCTTTGAATAACTTCTTCTCCTAAAAAAGCTAAAGGATATAACTCTATAAGTTCGTTAATATTTTTCCCTTTTAAAAAACCATTATTTACAACACTTACATCATTGGGCACTGTTGACAATTCCCAACTTTCTCCCGTAATTTCAGACGAAATGGGTTTATTTAAATAGGTTTTTAATTTTGTTCCACCCCAAATTCGTTCTTTCAATATAGGCTCAAAGGTTAATGGATATAAGGATTTCATCTTTTCTATCTTTTATCGTTGCAAATATGCAAAAAGTTTATCAATAGCCCTTGCTGGAACGGCATCCTTTTTTGAAAAAAAAGATATAGTGGAAGAAAGGTATTACATCACTAAATAGGCCCAAGCCTTTATGCTCCACCATAAACTACATAAAAACCTACATTTCTTTAATCATCTTCAAGGCGTGTTCTATGTGTACATTGGCTTTAATACTATCAAAAACAGATACTATCTTTCCTTCTCTGTCAATAATATAGGTTACTCTTCCTGGCATTAAACCAAAAAAATGGGTTGGAACCCCAAAAAGATTTCTAATTTTTTTATTACTATCAGACAACAAAATAAAAGGGAGTTTATGCTTTTGAGCAAATTTATCATGTGAAGCTTCACTATCACCGCTGATGCCTATAACTTCTGCTCCTAAATCTTGAAAGTCTTGGTATTGGTCTCTAAAACTACAGGCTTGAGTGGTACAACCAGGTGTATTATCTTTTGGATAAAAATAAATGACTAATGGTTTACCTATGTAATTAGAAAGCTCAAACGGTTCACCTGATTGTGTTTTTGCTTTGAAATTAGAAACAACATCTCCTTTTTTTAGTGCCATTTTAGTTGCCTTTATAGGTTACAAAATTTCGTGGTGTTTCATACAAAACAACTTCTAAATCATTTTTCTCTTCAATAAATGGTCGCAATTTATGCCAGATGACCACTGCTATATTTTCTGCAGTTGGATTTAAATTTTGAAAATCAGAAACGTCTAAATTTAAATTCTTATGATCAAAAGCATTTTCAATGTGCTCTTTGATTAAATCAGACAGTATTTTTACATCAATAACAAAACCTGTTTCTGGATCTATTGGTCCAGTAACACTGACAATTAACTCATAGTTATGTCCGTGAAAATTGGGATTGTTACATTTCCCAAAGACAGCATCGTTTTGTTCCATAGACCAATCTTTTCGGTATAATCGATGTGCTGCATTGAAATGGGCTTTTCTGGAAACGGTTACTCTCATTGTGATTTTAGATTGTTGATTAACGATTTAGATTGCAGATGATTATATTTTGTGTTCTTCTAAATAATGATAAAATTTATCGAATATGATTTTGAACCAAACGGTATAAATTTCAGGATGAACTTGCATATCATTTTTGATATCTTCAATCTTCATCCATTTCCAACTTTCCACTTCTTCTTTGTTGATATTGGGTTCTTGGTTGTAATAGCCAATCATTACATGGTCTAACTCATGTTCAGTCAATCCATTATCAAAAGGAGCTTTGTATATGAAATGGAACAACTCTTTCAATTCTGTTGAAAATCCCATTTCTTCTTCCAAACGTCTTTTTCCTGCTTTAATGTTTGATTCTCCTGCACGTTGGTGGCTGCAACAAGTATTAGTCCATAATAGTGGAGAATGGTATTTGTGTGAAGCTCGTTGTTGCAACATCACTTCATTCTTATCGTTGAGTACAAATACAGAAAAGGCACGATGCAACAAGGCTTGCTCATGAGCCGCCATTTTATTCATCAAACCTAAAGGCTCATCATTTGTGTCAACTAAAATTACTTTTTCTTCAATCATATTTTTTATATTCTTTTCAAAAATACGAAAAAAGTAGCATTTTTAGGCTCGAAAATAATTTTAGCAAAAGTTTAACGGCTGTTGAATTATGATTTTAAGATTTCAGCTATTTTTAGAGCACATTTTTCTCCGTCAATAGCTGCAGAAATGATTCCTCCTGCATAGCCAGCTCCTTCCCCACAAGGATATAAACCTTTAATTTGAACATGTTCTAAAGTTTCATTATTTCTAGGAATTCTTACTGGTGATGACGTTCTACTTTCTGGAGCATGCAATATGGCTTCATTGGTAAAATAACCTTTCATGGATTTGCCAAACTGCACAAAACCTTCTCGCATAGTTTGGGTTAAAAAATTAGGAAACACTTCTCCTAGTTCTAATGAAGTGGTACCTGGAACATATGAAGTTTTTGGTATGAAGGAAGACACTTTTTTTTGGGTAAAGTCAACCATACGTTGTGCTGGAACTTTTTGGGTTGAACCTGCCAATTGCCATGCTTTTTGTTCAATGGCTTTTTGAAATTCCATTCCAGCTAAGGCTCCAAATTTTTTATAAGGCTGAAAATCTTCCAATTTTAATTCTACAACAATTCCTGAATTAGCAGTAGCTTGATCTCTTTTGGAAGGTGACCATCCGTTGGTAACCACTTCTCCTGGACTTGTAGCACAAGGTGCAATTACTCCACCTGGACACATACAAAAAGAATACATGCCACGACCCGCTACTTGTTTCACAATGGAATAAGGGGCAGGTGGTAAAAATTCGCCTCTAAAATCACAGGAATATTGAATTTTATCAATTAATTCTTGAGGATGTTCTGCTCTTACTCCAAGGGCAAAAGGTTTAGCTTCAATATAAATGTTTTTGTGATGCAATAATTCAAAAATATCTCTGGCTGAATGTCCAGTAGCTAAAATAACTTTTTTGGAGGCAACGACTGTTCCATCTTGTAAAACAACCCCATGAATTTCGTTATTTTTAATCGTAAAGTCTGTAACTCTTTTCTCGAATAAAACTTGTCCACCACATGCAATTATTTTTTCACGAATATCTTGAATAATTTGTGGCAATTTATTGGTTCCAATGTGTGGATGAGCTTCAACCAAAATTTCTGGTGTAGCTCCAAATGCCACTAATAATTTTAATATTCTATCTACATCACCTCTTTTTTTACTTCTGGTGTATAATTTACCATCAGAATACGTTCCTGCTCCACCTTCTCCAAAACAATAATTGGAATCTTCATTTACAATTCCGTCTCTATTGATGGATTTTAAGTCTCTTCTTCTGCCTCGAACATCTTTCCCTCTTTCAATTACTATGGGTTTCAAGCCTGATTCTATCAATTGAAGCGCCGCAAACAAACCTGCTGGACCAGCACCAACGACAATTACTTCTGGTTTATTGGAAACATTTGAATAATTGGGTAATTCAATGGATGACTCAACGAAGGATTCACTTTGTAAAAAAACTTGTCCTTTTAGATTGAATTTTATCGCTTTTTGACGGGCATCAATGGAACGTTTTTGCACAACCACTTTCTGAATATCTTTGGAGGCAATATGCAATTGTTTGGCAACAGCTTGTTGCAACAAATTTTCATTTGAAGCTACTTCTGGTGCAACTTGGAACTGGAATTCTTTTGGCATTTTTTAGATATTCGAAATTCGGATTATGAGTATTTTGATAATTGGCAAAGATACTTATTTGATTTTATTTTTTTCTTCAAAAGCTCTTAAAGCAAAAGACGCTAACCAATGCTCTCCTTCATAATTTCCATCTACCACAGAAGGCAAAGAAAATTGAAAGTGTTTATCAGCTAAAGCTTTTAAATGTGAAAACTCTTTTGAATATTGATTCATTAAGGCATACATATTCCAAGCTCGACTAAAATTCAAACCATCTAAATGCACTAAATGACCATCTGTTCTATCGGAAACTTGTGCTACTTGCCATGTGAATTTTTTATCAAATAATTTCGGAGCAAACTTTTTAGCCCAAGGCAGAAAATCTTTTTTATCCAAAATTTTACTCATTAAACCTAATTCTTCCATACAGGGTGACAAGAAATCTGTGCCACTAGGTTCCCAAGTAAAAGGACAGTCTTCATCTTTTAGAAATAATCGTTTAGCATTTTCTTTTATACTCTGTTGTAAGATAACGTTTCCAGATAAGGCAGCATAATCCCAAGCGTTTGACAATCCAAAAGCAGTATTGGAGTGTGTTCCTACACGGATAGGGTATCTTAATTTGGGTAAAAATTCAATGTATCGTTCTATGATTAAATTTGTTAAAGGCTTCAGATTTTGTGCTAATTCTGTAGCAAAATCTTCTTTAGAAATTTCTAATTCGTGTTGCAATTTTAAGAGCCAATTCCAACCGTAAGTACGTTCGTAGGACTTTTCGTGAGGTTTATTAAAATAAGCTATTTCCTGAGTAATGTTTTCTTTGGAAAGATTCGTTTCTAATTTCTGAATTATTCCTTCTTTGCTATCTAGATTTTTGAAATTATTCAACAAATAAACCAAACTCCAATGGCCATGAACCGAAGAATGCCAATCAAAACAACCATAAAAAGTGGGATGTAATGCTTTAGGAGATTGAATTTCTGTACTATCAAGCAGCATTTGATTCAATTTATTGGGATATTCTTGTTGCAGACATTTGATGGGTAAAGTGGCTAAATGGTTAGCTTGTTCCAAAGTCAACTCTTGGGAAAAAGCTGTCTGAAACAGTAAGAATAATAATAATACTTTAGTTTTCATGTTTATTGATAGTCAGATTTTCAGAAATTAATTATACAAAAATAGTAATTTGAAAATTGACTTTGTAACTTTGATTTTTGAAAATGAAAACATGCGAAAAATTAAACTTATTTGGGATTTTAGAGGGGAAATGGCGGCCAAAACAGCGGAACATCACGAAATTCACTTAAAGGAATTCATCGAAGCTGAAAAAATTGAGCTAAACATAACAGGTTTTGAGGTTCTAAACGAAATGTATGCCATTGCTTTTATGGTAGTAGAAGAAAAAGACATGATTTTTGTTAGAGATGCTTTAAAACCTCATCGTGGGGAGTTATTTAGTTAATGATTAATATTACATATACCTTTCTTACCACTTACTACTAACTTCGATTAACCTTTTATAGGAAGTAGTAGCCTTTTATTATATTGTAAAAACTATATATAAAATGTATCTACGCTTATCTTTAAAACGTAATACTATTTCTTTTTTAGAACTTTTTTCTCTTAAAATATGATTTTTCTGATTGTATTGGTGAAAACAAATATTTTTTTACAATAAACACTTGTTAAAAAAATATGAATTTCTTACTTTTCGAGTCCTTTTTTATTTAGAATCATTATAAATTTTTAGCTTAAAGTTCGATAAAACCCTTAATTTATTCGGTCAAATACACCTTTCGGTTTTGATTTTTCTTGTAAGATACGAATTACAGTTTTTCTGTAATGCAATTGTCATTATTTTTCTTTAAGTTTGAAAATCAACCTTTTGACATTCAAAATTAAGCCGTTATGACTCTTAAAAAACCACTCCTTTTCTCCCTTTTGTTAACCACTTGTTCTGTTTTTTCTCAAGATGTACTTTGGAAAAAATCCCTTGGGGGAAAACAGGCCAAATTCCTCTACGATGTGCAGCCTACTACCGATTTAGATTGGCAAAAAAGTTATGACGGAGATATTGGGTTTTTGCTTGATGGTTCCTCAAATAGTAATACTAAAGGTGATAATCAATTCCGTACAGCTTTACAAGACGAAGAATACCATTACAGAACCCAAAACTAAAGCAAGATGAAGAGAATACTATATATTTT
>CAZXPF010000008.1:0-143935 GCA_964643105.1 uncultured Flavobacterium sp.
GTAATTTTGACCATTCTTTTACCTTTATCTGTTTATTATTTGTTAAAAGCTACTGGTCATGTTAAATCATTTACTGAAGCCACTATTAACGAACGAAAGTTTCCTATACTATTACAAGCTACTTTCTTGTTTCTCTTGATAAAATTCAGTGGTTTCATTGAGGAACTACCTGCTTTATATTTTTTCTTTCTTGGAGGTTTAATAGCCTCTATCATTGCTTTTGTTCTAACTTTTTTAAATTTTAAAGTTAGTTTACACATGATAGGAGTTTGCTCTTTATTAGCTTTTGTAACCAGCCTATTCGTTTATCTAAATGTGGCCATAGTTCCCTTAATAGCTTTAATGATTGTTATTGTGGGAAATGTTGCTTCATCTAGACTTTACATGAAATCACACAATTATACTGAGCTCATGGCTGGAAGCATCGTTGGCCTATTTTCACAAGTTCTCTTATGGCATTTTTACTTATAAAATATAGAATACAAATCCTATATTAAATGAGCTGAGTTCTAAATTTCTATCGTTCAAAATAGCATCTTCAAATATAGGTGTCAAAGAATATTGTAGATAAATATTACCCGTATTATTTCCTACTGCTAAATAGGTTGCATATTTAATTTTAGATAAATCATTGTTACTTCTGAAAGTAATATTTTGAGCTTGTGAAGTAAAAACCGATTTATCCGCAAACAAGTAAGAGATCTTAAAGCCTGAATAAATTCTCCAAAACTTATGGCTTTCGAAAGTGGAATTTCTCCAACGAATTTCAATTGGGAGCTCTAAATGATGTAACACTAACTTATTATTATCAAAGGAATTATCAATAGAATAAGATACTTTACCCAACGAATTATCAACTTTGATGTTGTTTTTTAAATTATTGTACGAATAACCTAAACCAGCAGCTATTGCCCAAGTTCTAGTTTTTTTAAAAGGCATATCCCTAAGGAAACCAACAGAAATACCTGAAGACAAGGAGTGTTGCCTAAAACCAGCAGGTCTGTTTTGAACTAAATTTAAAGATAAAGTAGCATATATTTGATCTTCTCTATACAAAGAATCCACAGCTTTTTTTTGTTCTTCTTGTGAAAAAACAAGGACAGTAGAAAAGATTAAAAAAGATGCCAGTATATTTCTCACTTTTAATTTTTTTATAAAAATAATAAAAAAAGGCATCCGAAAGGATACCTTTTTATACTATTAAAGCATAATTTATTTAGTTGTTACACTACCTTGAGTAGTAGTATAATTTACTTTTAATTGTTCTGCTTTTCTTAATTCTTGCTTAATGTCAGATACAAGTCCCATTTTAACGTCTTTATCTATTTTTAGAGAAGCCGTTAAATATGGCTCTGCATCAGAATTTCTAGCCGCTCTTTCAGATGTAACAAAACCTTGAATTTCATTAGGGTTAGACAATCTGTCATTCAACTGAATTCTAGCATTGCTACCATATGTACTTTGATATCTTTCACTAGGCTTACCCGCGTAGATATACATTACATATTCTTTTTTGAAGAGTTTTGCAGTTTGATCTGCTTTAGGCAATTTATTCTCTATCATTAAATCACTATCTTTCATTGTAGTAGCAACCATGAAGAAAAACAATAGCATAAATACAATATCTGGTAAAGATGCTGTTGAAATTGCCGGCATTTCGCCTGATTTTTTCTTGTTAAATTTAGACATTTCTCTAAAGTTTAATTGGTTACTTTTTTAGGTTCTGCTTCTGAAAGCCTTTGAGGAAATAATTCTTGAATAACTTTTACTTTTTCACCTATTTCTTCTAACTCTTTTTCTGTATAATCTCCTTTTGACGCAGGGTCACTGTAGATATACTCTAGTTCTGAGAAACTTATATTATAACGTCTCATACTTTCTCTATTTCTCAAGAAGTTATAAGCCGCTACTAGTTCATTTTGAACAGCTATGTATGTTTCATAACTAGTTTCTGCATCATTCGATAAGGAAATAACTGCATCTAGTGGACTGTCTGATGAAGCAGGATTTCTTTCACCGTCATCACAGTAACTACAAGTATTCTTACCGTTATTCTCTAAAAACTTAATTGCAGTTTCTCTTAAGTCTTTAATATCCATCAATTGCTCTTCTACTAATAATTGATTGTTCATATTAACTAAAACCGTCAATATGTTTCTTTCATTAATATCTGGCGGATCTTGCTCTTCTTGAATAGGTGGCAATTTTCTATTAATCCCTTGATCTACTCCAATAGTTGTGGTAACCAAGAAGAAGATAAGCAATAAGAAGGCAATATCTGCCATAGAGCCTGCATTTACTTCTGGTGGTGCACCTCTTTTCTTTGCCATATTATTATTTTTTTGCGTTTTTAAACATGAAGAAGAATAAAGATCCCACAGAAACTATTCCTAAAATGTAAGTCATATTTAAACCTGTACTTACCCATTTAGAAGCACTTCCAGAAACTAATAATTCTTTTTTAACATTATAAACATCAGAACCATCAGCCATGATAAAAGATACCAATAATATGCCACCTAATAATCCTAATGTGATTAATGTTCTTTTTAACGTTTCTTTGTTTGAAAACAAATTCTTAAATACATATATTAATACTATTGCAACACAAGCGAATAGAATTACATAAGATAAATATATAAGGGCTGAAATCCAACTATCATTATCACCTTCTCCATTAGCCATTACTAGTGCTAAAAACACAAAGCTAAGAATTGCAATAATAAGAGCTGCTATTTTTGTTACTTTATGTAAATTCATAACAGTTATATATATTTATAGGTTATTATTTTTTATAGTCTGATAAAATATCGATTAAACTAATAGAAGCATCTTCCATATCGTTAACGATTGAATCAATTTTTGCTGTAATGTAATTGTAGAAAATTTGTAATACCATCGCTACGATAAGTCCAAATACAGTTGTCAATAAGGCTACTTTAATACCTCCTGCAACTAGTGATGGCTCCATAGATCCTGCAGACTCGATGTTATCAAAAGCTTCAATCATACCAATTACAGTTCCCATGAAACCTAACATCGGTGCTAAAGCAATAAATAAAGAAACCCAAGATACATTTTTCTCTAATTGTCCCATTTGTACTCCACCATAAGCAACGATTGCTTTTTCAGCAGAATCAATTCCGTGCTCATGTCTATCTAAACCTTGGTAGAAGATAGAAGCAACTGGCCCAGCTGTGTTTCTACAAACTTCTTTTGCAGCGTTAACACCACCTGATTTTAAGGCATCTTCAACATCAGCTACTAATTTTTTAGTATTTGTAGTTGATAAATTTAAATATATAATTCTTTCAATAGCAATTGCTAAACCTAAAATTAAACACAACAACACAATTCCCATAAACCCTGGTCCACCTTCAACAAAACGTTGTTTTAATTTTTGGGTAAATGAAGCTTCAGCAGCTGGTGCATCTTCATCAGTTGTAGTGGTTGCTACCGCATTTGCTTCTTCTGCTTGAGCTGCAACTTCTTCAACTTGTGTTTGTGCTGCCGCTGTAGAATCTGTAGCTTCTTGTGCTTGTACGCTTCCGAAAGCCATAATCCCTGTGATTGCTAAAATAGAAAATAATCTTTTCATTGCTCTTGTTCTTAAATTTTAATTAGTTAATTTGGTTAAAAGTATAAAATATTTATTAAATTACAAATTGTTTGTGCGGAGAGGAAGGGATTCGAACCCTCGATACCCTTTTGGAGTATACATACTTTCCAGGCATGCTCCTTCGACCACTCGGACACCTCTCCTTTGGAGAATCAAATTTGAAGATGCTAAATAACATAAAAATTCTCACGTGAAAAAATTTTATTTGTTATTTTTATATCATTTCTCCTCTTAACGGTGTTTCAAAAATGGTTTTGAACACTTTAGTAGATACTTTTTGCCCCAACAAGTACATTAATTTTGTTATAGCTGCCTCTGATGTTATATCTTTTCCTGAGACTATTCCTATATTTTTTAACTCTGTACTCGTCTCATATTGCCCCATATTGACACTTCCTCCACTACACTGCGTCACATTAATAACGTAAATATCATTTTTTATTGCATCGGAAAGTTCAGCAATAAACCAATCTAAGGTTGGAGCATTCCCAGATCCATAAGTCTCTAAAACAATTCCTCTTAATTTTGGTGTTCTCAAAACTGAAGATAAAACATTTCTATTTATCCCAGGAAACAATTTTAAAACTGCTACATTATCATCAAAAGCGATGTTAATTTTGAGCTTTTTAGTACTTTTATTCTTCAACAACAAATTCTTATTCACTTTTAAATGCACACCTGACTCAGCTAACTCTGGAAAATTTGGCGATGTAAATGCATTAAAATGCTCGGCACTTATTTTTGTAGTTCTATTGCCTCTGTACAATTTATATTCAAAATATAAACAAACTTCATTAAACACAGCTCTTCCATTTTCTTGCAACGAAGCTATTTGTATAGCTGTAATTAAATTTTCTTTTGCATCCGTTCTTAAATCACCAATTGGCAATTGTGAACCCGTAAAAACAACTGGTTTAGCCAAATTTTCGAGCATAAAACTCAACGCAGAAGCACTATAAGACATTGTGTCTGACCCATGCAAAACTACAAAACCATCAAAAGAATCGTACTTTTCTCCAATTATAGTAGCTATTTGTTGCCAATGTGCTATTTGAATATTAGAAGAATCTATTGGTTTTTGAAAAGAAACCGTATCAATTTCGCAATCCAACAAATGCAACTCTGGAATTCTCTTCAAAAGTTTTTTGAAATCAAAAGCTTTTAAGGCTCCTGTTTCATAATCCTTAACCATACCAATAGTTCCTCCAGTATAGATAAGTAATATTTTTGGTTTAGATTGCAACATTCTTATATTTCAATTTATTGACAACTGGATTAGCATACATAGCTAAAAAGCCTTCTCTTAGAACAGGAGAATTCTCATCAATTCTCATTTCTAATCTTCTTTGAAACAATTGTTTTTCTTCAGTAGTATATTTACTTTCGAAAGTTGACGTATCATATAACATATCATAGGCAATGAAATTTGTGGGCCACAACTTATAGGATTGTAAGATAGAATCATCAATTTTTTGAGCTAAAAGTTGAATTTGTTTGTTTGGATTTTGTTCCTCTTGGCAAATTTCATCAATTTCTGGACTTAAAATATCACCCACATGTATATGAATCCTTTTCTTTTGCCCAATTATACCGCTCAAAAGTGTTATGAAATCTTCATTCTTTTCCTTAATATATATCTCTTGTTTTGCCTCAGCTAATAATTGAGGCATTTTCAAAGCATCTGTAGGATCATATTCATAGGAAAGAGAAACGGGAACAATTCTAATTTTCTTGAAATAGTCCATTATATTTTGCTCATCAGACCCCATAGATAACATTTTCAATACTCCTGTGTGAGTTGCATCATTACCATCTTTTGTTCTACCTTCTCTTTGTGCAATCCATACTGAGCGATTTTCATGCAATAAGAGTTGAGCTATATATTCGGACATAATTTTTGAGCTTTGCAACAATTCCCTTGGCGAAAGGCCTCTTTGTACAACAAAATTTCTATTTAGTTTGGAAAGGGTGTGCAAAAATGCTTTTTTAACAAGATTATCTCCAATTGCAGAAGCAGTCATTACTAATCCATGATCAAAAAGAGCTACATTCAATAAAGATGTATCTAAAATTATATCTCTATGATTAGAAATAAACAAATAAGGCGTATTGGGCTTCAATTTTTCAAATCCAGATGTTGTTAGTCCATCTGAACTTTTCTCCAAAACTTTCTGTACTGATTTATAAATAAAATTACACTGAAAATCTCTAATAGAATGTGTTTCCCTTAGTTTTGTTTTCCAAACTTCATCCTCAACACCTGGAAATGTAAAATCCATCAAAGCCTTCATCATTGGGTGATTTAATGATGACTTCAGTGCATGATTGACTTCACTATCATAAAAAGGCCTTATCGCATCAAACTTTGACATGTATCAATTTTATTTTTAGGAAAAACAAAAGAACAAAAAAATAATGAATTTAAAGGAATTTTTAAGTTAAATCCCAAAAATTGCTTTTGAATTATCTGTAGTTGTGTAGGCAATTTCTTCAACTGAAACACCATAAATTTCGGCTAATTTTTGGGCGACTAACAAGGTATAGCTGCTTTCATTTCTTTTGCCTCTGTGTGGAACTGGTGCTAAATAAGGTGAGTCTGTCTCTAAGACAATATGTTGCAAATCAATTTCTTTTAAAAACTGATCTATTTTCCCATTTTTAAATGTTGCAACTCCACCAATTCCTAGTTTCATTCCCAAAGAAATAGCTTGTTGAGCCTGATTATAATCTCCCGTAAAACAATGAAAAATACCAAATAATTTGTCATCTTTTTCTGAGTCTAATACTTCAAAAACCTCATCAAAAGCGTCGCGACAATGTATGTTGATGGCTAAATTGTATTTTTTTGCCAATTGAATTTGGTGTTTGAAAGCTTTTTTTTGAATCTCCAAGGTTGTTTTGTCCCAAAATAAATCAATTCCAATTTCTCCAATGGCATAAAATTTTCGTTTAGCCAATTCATTTTCTACAAAATTTAATTCTGCTTTATAAGTTTCAGGTTTCACATAACAGGGATGTAATCCCATCATTAGATATACATTATCTGGAAATTGTGTTTCTAATTCATACATTCTTGCCGTATAAGTTGAATCTATTGAAGGAATAAAAAATCTAGAAACTCCAACTTCAATTGCTTTTTGAATACTTTCTTTACGATCTTCATTAAATTGAGAGGAATATAAATGCGTGTGGGTGTCGGTTAAAATTAATTTTGAGTTCAACGTTTTGAGTTTTTATATTTCTATACAAAGTTAAAACAAAAGTATTAAGATGGAAATATTAAGTTTTAAGACTAAAATTTTTACTTTTGACTTATGGAAGATTTACAAGATTTTTTGAAAAAGAAAAAATATAAAAAGATAAAATTTAAGGTTCTTAAAACCCAACATCTACTGATAACAGCAAAAATAAATGACATCAAAGGAACATTTATATTGGATACTGGAGCCAGTAATAGTTGTGTAGGTTTTGATGAAATCACAAAATTTGAATTGTTTGCCGAGAATTCAGAAACTAAAGCTGCTGGTGCTGGTGCAACTGGAATGCTGACTCAACTATCAAAAAAGAATAAACTACAAATGGGAAGATGGAAATCGGAAACCTTAAATTTAGTGGTTTTTGATATGAGTCACGTTAATGAAGCTTTGATGAGTTATAAAACCAAACCTGTAAACGGAATTATTGGAGCTGATATTTTATTAAAAGGCAAAGCGATTATTGATTATGCAAATTTTTGTTTGTATTTGAAATAAAATTTTGGCAATTGCTAAAGCACCTCGCTATCCATTATAGTTTTGCAAAACCATTTATTAAAGTTTTGCAAAAGCTGCCATTCCTATCGTTATTGCGGTAAAGTACAAAAAAACAAAATCCCAAACTCAATTAAGAATTTGGGATTTATCATATTTATTTAAACCTAACAGGTTTTTAAAACCTGTTAGGTTTCTTTTTATAATTCTAAAGCCTTCTTAGGATCATTATTCATCAATAATTCTGTTGGGTTTTCTAAAGCTTCTTTAACAGCTACTAAAAATCCAACTGACTCACGACCATCAATAATTCTGTGGTCATATGATAAGGCTACATACATAACAGGAGCAATAACAATTTGTCCGTTTTTAACAATAGCTCTTTCTACTACGTTATGCATTCCTAAAATTCCTGATTGTGGAGGATTAATAATTGGTGTAGATAACATACTTCCAAAAACACCACCGTTTGAAATGGTGAAAGTTCCACCAGTCATTTCATCAACTGTAATTTGTCCGTCTCTTGCTCTAATTGCTAAACGTTTTATTTCTGCTTCAACACCTCTGAAAGATAAGTTTTCTGCATTTCTCATTACAGGTACCATTAATCCTTTTGGACCAGAAACAGCTACAGATATATCACAAAAATCATAGGCTACTTTATAGTCACCATCAATCATTGAATTTACATCTGGATATAACTGTAAAGCTCTTGTTACAGCTTTAGTGAAGAAAGACATGAATCCTAATCCAACTCCATGTTTGTTTTTGAACTCTTCTTTATATTGGTTACGCAAATCATAAATAGCTGTCATATCTACTTCGTTGAAAGTAGTTAACATAGCCGTTTCATTTTTAGCTGAAACTAAACGCTCTGCTACTTTTCTACGCAACATTGATAATTTAGATTTTTCAGAACCACGATTTCCACCCGTTGGAGTTCCCATTGAAGGCACCGCATTTACAGCATCATCTTTAGTAATTCTTCCATCTTTACCTGTTCCTGTGATAGATGAAGGATCAATATTTTTCTCGTCTAATATCTTTTTAGCTGCTGGAGAAGGCGTTTGAGAAGCATAAGTCTTTTCTGCAACAGGTGTTGCTTTAGGAGCTTCTGGCTTTTTCTCTTCAACTTTTTCTTCTGCTTTTGGAGCTTCTGATGAACCACCATCAGGTTTTGCAGCACTTGTATCAATTAAGCATACCACTGCACCTACTGCTACTGCATCACCTTCTTCTGCTTTTAACGTGATGATTCCACTAGCTTCTGCTGGTAATTCTAAAGTAGCTTTGTCTGAGTCAACCTCAGCAATAGCTTGATCTTTTTCTACATAATCGCCATCTTGTACTAACCAAGTTGCAATTTCTACTTCTGTAATTGATTCTCCCGGTGATGGGACTTTCATTTCTAAAATCATATTCTTTTAGTTTAAAAGTTTACCCTTCAAAACAAAGGGCGACGTTTGTGTTGTTTTTATTGAAATAATGTTTTATCAAAAACCATTGCAATAGCATTTTTTTGGCGTTTTTTAGAACGCTCATAACTACCTGCTGCTGGTGCACTATATGCTTTTGGTGATGCTAAACGAAGTTTAACTAAGTCAAAATTCATCAACATATAACTATAAGCCCCCATGTTTTTTGGTTCTTCTTGTGCCCAAACATAGTCGTCCACATTAGGATAGCTAGCAATAATCTCTTTTATTTGCTCAGTAGCCAATGGGAACAACTGCTCTAAACGAACGACTGCTACATCATTTCTACCTAATTCTTCTCTTTTTTCTATAATGTCGTAATATACTTTCCCAGTACAGAATACTAATGTTTTAATAGCTTTTTTGTCAGATGCATTTGGATCATCCAATATTTCTTGGAACTGCCCTTTTGCCATTTCATCTGCTGTTGAAACTGCTAATGGGTGGCGCAATAAACTCTTAGGTGTAAACACTATTAATGGTTTACGGAAATTAGTTTTCATTTGTCTTCTCAACAAGTGGAAGAAATTGGCTGGAGTAGTACAATCTGCAACATACATATTGTGTTTAGCACACATTTGTAAGAAACGCTCCATACGTGCTGATGAATGTTCTGCTCCTTGGTTCTCGTATCCATGAGGCAACAACATTACCAAACCGTTTTGATTGTTCCATTTGTCTTCACCAGCTGAAATGTATTGGTCAATCATAATTTGAGCACCGTTTGAAAAATCTCCAAATTGTGCTTCCCAAATGGTTAATGTTTTTGGTGATGCCAAAGCATATCCATATTCGTAACCCACAACCCCATATTCTGAAAGGTGCGAATTGTAGATGTAAAAGTTACCTTTTTTATCTTTTATTTTGTCTAATAAAATTACTTCTTCTTCAGATTCTTCAACTTTAACGACAGCATGACGGTGAGAAAAAGTTCCTCTTTCTACGTCTTGACCTGTGATACGAACGTCATATCCTTCTGTAATTAAAGAACCATAAGCTAATAATTCACCCATTGCCCAATCCAAACTACCTGATTCGAAATACATATTCTTTCTATCATTGATAATTTTTTGGATTTTACTGATGAATTTTTTATCCGAAGGCAGTTCTGAAATTGTTTTAGCAATTTCCGTTAATTTATCTTTATCAAAACTTGTATCATATTTTTCAAGCATGGCATCATCAGAAACTTGCTCAAAACCTGTCCATTCATTTTGCATAAAAGGCGTGATGACTGTTAAATCTTTTTTACGAGATTCTTCCAAGTTTTCATCAAGTTTGGCTTTGTATTGTGCTTCTAATTCTTTTACATAATTGCCATCAATGATACCTTCTTGCTTTAATTTTTCAGCATAGATATCTCTTGGGTTTTTATGTTTTGCAATAGCTTTATACAATATTGGCTGTGTAAATTTAGGCTCATCTCCTTCATTATGACCGTATTTTCTATAGCCTAATAAATCAATAAATACATCTGTTCCAAACTCCATTCTGTAATCTAAAGCAAAAAGCATAGCATGAACCACAGCTTCAGCATCATCTGCATTTACATGAAGTACTGGCGAAAGCGTTACTTTTGCAATATCTGTACAATACGTAGAGGAACGAGCATCTAGATAGTTTGTAGTAAATCCAACTTGGTTATTGATTACCAAATGTATAGTTCCTCCTGTTTTAAAACCATCTAATTTTGCCATTTGGATGATTTCATAGACAATTCCTTGTCCAGCAATAGCAGCATCACCGTGAACGGCAATTGGCAATACTTTTGAAACATCATTTGGGTATAATCTATCTTGTTTAGCTCTTGCAATTCCTTCAATAACAGCCCCTACAGTTTCTAAGTGTGAAGGATTGGGTGCTAAGTTTAAATTTATTTTTTTACCTGATTTTGTACTTCTGTCAGATGTTAATCCTAAGTGATACTTTACGTCACCATCAAAAGACAAATCGTCATCATAATCTTTTCCGTCAAATTCTGAGAAGATATTTTGGGTATTTTTACCAAATATATTTGCCAAAACGTTCAAACGACCTCTGTGAGCCATTCCCATCACGAATTGCTCAACACCTTTTTCAGCAGCAGCTTCAACAAGAGCGTCTAAAGCAGGAATAGCCGACTCACATCCTTCTAATGAAAAACGCTTTTGTCCTACATATTTAGCATGTAAGAACGTTTCAAAAGAGACTGCTTCATTTAATTTTCCAAGGATATTCTTCTTTTGCTCTGCATTAAAATTAGGTTGATTATCATTAATATCTAGCCTATTTTTGATCCAATTTAATACTTTTGGCTCACGAATGTACATGTATTCTACACCTATTGATTGGCAATAAACCCTTTCAAGATGTTTTATAATATCTGCCAAAGTACTTGGTGGCATATTAACAATTTTAGCTGCATCAAAAACAGTTGTTAAATCTGATTCTGACAAGTCAAAATTTTCTAAGGCAAGTGTTGGTGAATAGGTTCTTCTATCTCTAACAGGGTTTGTTTTGGTAAACAAATGGCCACGTGTTCTATATCCTTCAATTAATCGTAGAACATTAAATTCTTTTTGCGTTTTTTCCGCCACATGATCGCATGAGAAATCACCACTTGTAATTTGTTGTGCTATTTCTTGTGAGCCATAATTGGTTTGAGCAAAATCAAACCCTTGAAAAAAACTTCTCCAACTGGGTTCAACACCATCTGGATTTTCTAAATATTGTTCGTATAAATCTGCAAAAAATGCAGTATGTGCAGCGTTTAAAAAGGAAAACCTATCCATATTGTGGTCTTAAAAGACATTTTGGTTAAATAATTGCACAAAAGTACAATAATTGCAAATATATTTTACTTATTTTTGGATACATTTATGAATTATTTTGAAAATTTCTCATTGATTATAGGAATTTCTAAATATTTTACATTTTTGTAAAAATTAAACGCTAAAAATTAAAGAAATGAAAATTAATCCTTTAAAATTATACTTCTCCTTAATCGTGCTACTATTTTTCCAAACAGCTTTTTGTCAAGAACCTAATCAAAAAAGTACGTTTTGGAGCAAGGTTCAATTTGGAGGTGGTTTGGGGCTAGGATTTGGCAATAATGCAACCAATATCGCTGTTGCTCCAAGTGCTATTTACAATTTTAATGAAAAAGTAGCACTAGGATTAGGTCTTCAGTACAGTTATATCAGACAAAGAGATTTTTACACTTCTCACTTGTATGGTGGAAGTATTATTGGTTTAGTAAATCCAATTCCTGAGATTCAGTTATCTGCTGAATTAGAAGAATTGAGAGTCAATACAAGTTTTGAAAATACTACTATAAGTTCTGAAGACTATTGGAATACTGCTTTATTTATTGGTGCTGGTTATAGAACTGAAAATGTGACTATTGGTATTCGTTATAATATTCTACACAATGATAACAATACCATCTACACTTCTGCTTTTTTACCTTTTGTAAGGGTGTTTTTCTAGTATTTATTCCTAAACCAAACTTTTTGCCATTCTCGTTTTAAAATTAAGAATGTAACCTGTTCAGCTAATTCAACTAAATCTGAACCGTCAAGTTTTTTGATTTCATTTTCTGAAACATCAATTATGTATAGTAAATTTAAATATTCCGCGAATTTATTTTGAATTAATTTCAGCACTTTTTCATGAACTAAATCTTTAAATTGAAACGGAAAAATATCTAACGGAATATCAATGGGTTCATTGGCCAAGGCAAAATCTTTATTGGTTTGTTCAATCAACTTAAAGTATAAATATTCTTCTTCCGCTTGATTGATTAGTGCATCGATATTACTGGGTGATATATACATAAAATTTGAGATTGAAGATTAACGATCTTTGATTGATGAAGTCTTTTAAAATTCTGAAATCAAAAATCAACATTCAAAAACTTTCAATCTATACGTTTCTATTCATTAATTTTTCTCCAAAAGCATATAAAATTTGCTTCTTTTCTTCTGAGATATCCATTTTTTTTAAGGTTTCAAAAGCTTTTTGTGTGTATTCTTTAATAGCTTCTTGAGTAGCCTTGCTTGAACCTGATTCGTTGAAAATTGCTTTAACCGTTTCTATCTTATCTGCATTTTCTTTAGGTTGAATAGAAAACAAATGCATTAGCTGGTCTTTATCTTCTTTACCACCAAACTCTAAAGCCTTCAAATATAAATAAGTCTTCTTGTTTTCAATAATATCTCCTCCTATTTGCTTACCAAATGTTTCTGGGTTTCCAAAAGCATCTAAATAATCGTCTTGCAACTGAAAGGCTATTCCTAAATTCAATCCAAAATCGTAAATTAAATCAGCATTCTCTTGTGAAGTTTGTGCCACAATTGCTCCCATTTTCATGGCTGCGCCAACTAAAACAGCCGTTTTGTATTCAATCATTTTTAAATACTCTGGAATAGTAACATCATCTCTTGTTTCAAAATCCACATCATATTGTTGTCCTTCACAAACTTCCAGCGCTGTTTTACTAAATAATTTAGCCAAATCTCTAAATATATTTGGTTCATACGCTTCAAAATATTGATATGCTAAAATCAGCATTGCATCACCAGACAAAATCCCAGTATTGACATTCCACTTTTCATGAACAGTAACTTTACCTCTTCGCAAGGGAGCATCATCCATAATATCATCGTGGATTAATGAGAAATTATGAAATACTTCAACCGCTGTTGCTGCATTCAAAGCCTTTTTATAATCACACTCAAAAATTTCAGCAGCCATCAAGGTCAAAACAGGTCGCATGCGTTTTCCTCCTAAAGCCAAAATGTACTGAATAGGTTCATACAAGTTTTTTGGATCTTTTGCTACCATCATTGTTTTGAAATGATTGGATACAAACTCTTGGTATTGTGAAATGGAATGCATGGTTGTGTACTGGTAATTTATTTTTCACAAAAGTAGCATAATTATGATAAAATATCACCTTAAACGATTACCAAAAAATCCCAATATTTCCAAAATGTTAAATTTTGTTAAAAACTTTGGAAACTTTTTTTGTATTCAAAGTTTCCGTCGTAGCTTTGTGGCCTAAAATTTCACTATCATGAGTGCTTTAAGTTTACAATTAAATCATACTGAATCGGATTTTCTCATTAAAGTGAGAAAAAAAATTACATCATATTTAAAGAATAGAGTAAAAAAATCTAGTGGCTTTGTGGTGGTAAAAGACAATGCTATCGAAAATGTTTCATTAGAATTTGAGCTTGAAATTTCACAAGAGAATGAGATAAAAAGAAATGGAATTCTTATAGACAACAGTATTGTTGCTAACGAAAATATAATACGCTTCAAATCGCTTTCATTTCAAAAAATCAACCCTAATATTAATTTCATAAAAGGGCATTTGACAATGAATAACATCACAAAAGTTATTGAACTTGAAGCATATACTAAAATTATAAATGAGAAAAATGAGAAATCTAAAGTGGTCTTTGAATTAATTGGTGAAATTAATAAAAGTGATTTTGGGTTAGGACTAAACGAAAAAGTAAGAATTAATGGCAAAGCTATCGGAAAGGAAATAAATATTGAAGGAAACTTTGAATTTTACCATAAATAATGAAAGACCAAATTTTAAATAAAGCAACTGAAATGTTTCTTACACTTGGTTTTAAAAGTGTAACAATGGACGATATTGCTTCGGAAATGGGTATTTCTAAAAAAACAATCTACCAACATTTTTCAAACAAAGATGCCTTGGTAAAAGCAACGACTACAAATTTATTTGAGAACATTTCTTGTGGAATTGATGAAATAATTTTGGCTAACCAAAATCCCATTGAAGAACTTTTTCAGATAAAGGAATTTGTAATGCAAAACTTAAAGGACGAAAGTACTTCGCCTATTTATCAATTGCAAAAGTATTATCCAAAAATACACAAGTCATTAATGTTAAGACAATTTGACAAAATGGGAAGTTGTGTTGTAATTAATCTTGAAAAAGGAATTGATTTAGGTCTTTACAGAAAAGAAATAAACAAGGATCTTATTGCAAGATTCTATTTTGCAGGTATGAGTAGCATTAAGGATGTTGAAATATTTAGCCCGAAATTATTTTCTGTTAAAGACATCCAAACGAATTATTTGGATTATCATTTAAGAGGAATTTGTACTCCAAAAGGAATTGAAAAACTAGAACAATTAATAAATTTAACCAATAACTAATGAAACAAACAATAATAATAACACTTTTGTTATTTGTAGGTTTTGCAAACGCTCAAGAAAAAGAAAAATACGCTTTTACATTAGACCAAGCTATTGAGCATGCCTTACAAAATAACTACAAAGCTATAAACGCTTCAAGAGACATTGAGTCTGCCAAACAAAAGAAATGGGAAACGACGGCTTCAGGCTTACCACAAATCAATGGAACAGTTAACTATCAAAACAATTTTGTCCTTCAAAAATCTGTAGTTCCAGCTGAATTTTTTGGTGGAAATCCAGGAGAATTTCAAGAGGTTGAATTTGGAACCAAACACAACATGACAGCAAATGGCTCATTGAGTCAATTGATTTTTGATGGTTCTTATATAGTTGCTTTACAAGCTTCAAAAACCTATTTGCAATATTACCAAAATAATAAAATTAAAACGGATAATGAAATTCGTGAGATGGTAACTAATTATTATGGTAATGTGCTTTTAGCAAAAGAAAGTGTTGCTATATTAGAAAAAAATAAAGCTACTCTAGAGAAAAACTTATTTGACACTCAGGAAACATACAAAAATGGTTTAATTGAAGAAGAAAGCGTTGAGCAACTTCAAATTACTTTAGCTTCAATCAATAGTAGCCTAAGCAATACCAATCGATTGGTTGATATTTCAACAAAAATGTTAAAAATAGCATTAGGATTAGATATTGAAGATTCATTAGAACTAACCGATCAACTTGATGACTTAACTATCAAAAAAGTAGATTTATCCTTTGGAAATGAATCTTTTGAAGTGAAAAACAATATTGAATACCAAATTGCTGAAAATTTCAAAGAGCAGAGAAGACTTGAATATAAACTACAAAAAGCGGCTTATTTACCCACATTATCGGCAAGTGCTAATTTTGGTTACAACTCTTTTTCTAATGAATTTACATTTTTCAATCAAGACCAAAAATGGTTTAATTTTTCTTATGTTGGAGTTAACTTAAACGTGCCTATCTTCAGTAGTTTCGGGAAAAGAGCTAAAAACCAACAAGCTCAAATAGCTTTCGAACAAGCTAAAACGCAATTAACGGAAGCAGAACAAATGTTGAAACTTCAATACGAAACCGCTAAAAGTGATTATGAATATAGTATTGAACAATATGCTACCTCAAAATCTAATCTAAAATTAGCTGAAAGAATTGAAACCAAACAACAAATCAAATTTAAAGAAGGTCTTTCAACAAGTTTTGAATTCTCAGAAGCACAAAGACAATTATACGCGGCTCAACAAAGCTATCTTCAATCTATGATTGATGTCATTAACAAAAAAACAACTCTTGATAAAATAACCAATAAATAAAACACAAAATGAAAAAAATATATCTAATCCTATTAACATCACTTGTTGTAATTTCATGTGGTGGTGACAAGAAAAATTCTACTGCTTCTTTGGTAGAAAAAGGATCAATTGAACAATTAAGAGCAAAAAGAACTGAATTAGTGGCTCAGGCTGAAGCTTTAAGAAAAGAGCTTGAACTGATTGACAAAGCTATTGGAGAAAAAGATACCAATGAAAAACTAGCATTGATTACTACTTTCCCTGCTAAAGATACTCTTTTCAATCATTATGTTGAATTGCAAGCTACTGTTCAAACAAAAGAAAATTTAATGCTGAATGCTGAATACGGTGGAATTTTGCAACAATTATTTGTAAAAGAAGGACAAAAAGTTTCAAAAGGACAAACACTGGGTCGTATTGATGATGGTGGATTAAGCTCACAATTAGCTCAAATGGAAACACAAGCCGCTTTAGCAAAAACAACTTTTGAAAGACAACAAAATCTTTGGAATCAAAAAATAGGCTCTGAAATTCAATATTTGCAAGCTAAAACCAATTATAACGCACAATTAAAAGCATTGGGTCAAATGAGAGCACAAATTGCCAAAACGGTAATTAGAGCTCCATTCTCTGGAACCATAGACGAAATAGTTTCTGAAAGAGGAAGCGTAGTAGGTCCTGGAACACCAATTTTGAGAATTGTAAGTTTAGGAAACATGTATTTAGAAGCAGAAGTTCCAGAAAAAAATATTGGAACAATCAAAAAAGGCTCAGATGTGATAGTTAATTTCCCTGTTTTAGGGGAAACACTAAATACTAAAGTGACTCAAGTAAGTAACTATATCAATCCTGAAAATCGTTCATTCAACATTCAAATTGCTGTTCCAAATAAAAGCGGTAACATTAAACCTAATCTTTCTTCAAAAATTCAAATCAAAGATTACTCTAATGCAAAAGCAATTACTGTTCCAACAAGCATCATTTCAGAAAATGCTGATGGAGAACAATATTTATACATTGCTCAAAATCCTGATAAAGATGGAAATGCTACAGCAAAAAGAGTTATCGTAAAAGTAGGTTTATCACAAGGCGAATTGGTTGAAATTACTGACGGAATTAAAGATGGAGACTTAATCATTAGCGAAGGTGCTCGTAGTGTTAAAGACGGACAAAAAGTGGCTATAATAAAAAAATAAAACAAATTTATGAGTACTAATACGAACAAAGAATTTAAATTATCGTCTTGGGCTATTGAAAACAAGATGACAATTTATGTAATGATGGTGCTTTTCCTGTTTTTAGGATTTTCAGCCTATTACAATATGCCAAGAGAGGATTTTCCTGAAATTAAAGAAACCAAAATATACATTAGCACGGTTTATCCAGGAAATACAGCAGAAGACATTGAACGTTTAATTATTGACCCTTTAGAAGAAGAAATAAAAAACGTAAGTAATGTGGTTAAAATCCTTTCAACTTCTCAAGAAGATTATGGAATCATCACTGTGGAATTTGATGAAAAAATAACAGTAGAAGCCGCAAAACAAAAAATTAAAGACAAAATAGATACCAAAACTGGTGGTGAAGATTGGCCTGTTTTTAACGGTGCTAAAGTAGAACCGAATGTTTTTGATTTGAATATTTCGGAAGAAGTTCCAATCCTTAACATCAATCTTCAAGGAGATTATCCTGTTGACAAATTAAAAGTTTTTGCAGAACACTTAGAGGATGAAATTGAAGGCTTAGAAGAAATTAAGCAAGTAGATATTCGTGGTGCACAAGAAAAAGAAGTTGAAGTAGCAGTTGACATCTACAAAATGATGGCTTCAAGAGTTAGTTTTGATGATGTCATTAATGCTATTAGAAATGGTAACGTAACCATGTCTGCTGGAAATTTAATTGCTAACGATCAACGAAGAACCATCAGAATTCTTGGTGAGATTGATAGACCTACCGATTTAGAAAATTTCGTAGTCAAAACTCAAGGAGGTTCAGTTTATTTAAAAGATATTGCAAAGGTCACTTTCAAAGAAGTAGATAAAACAACTTACGCAAGAGAATTTGGAACCAGCGTTGTGATGCTTGACGTTAAAAAACGTGCTGGTAAAAACATGATCAAAGCCACTGAAGAAATTAAAATCAAGTTAGAAGAAGCTAAAGCGAATTATTTCCCAAAAGATTTATCCGTTTCTGTAACCAATGACCAATCTTCAAGAACGCTAAATCAAGTGGATGATTTAGTGAATAATATCATTTTTGGTATCATTCTAGTGGTTGGCGTATTAATGTTTTTCTTAGGGTTTAGAAATGCCCTTTTCGTTGGTTTTGCTATTCCCATGTCGATGTTCCTATCGTTCATGATTTTAGATGCATTAGGTTATACCATGAATACCATGATTCTTTTCGGATTGATCATGGGACTTGGAATGCTCGTTGACAACGGAATTGTGGTAGTAGAAAACGTATATCGTTTAATGGAAGAAGAAGGTATGAGTCGTATCCAAGCCGCAAAAGAAGGTATTGGAGAAATCGCACTCCCTATTATCATTTCTACGGCTACCACAGTTGCTGCATTCGTTCCTTTAGGTCTTTGGCCAGGTGTAATGGGACAATTTATGATCTATTTCCCAATTACTTTATCGGTAGTATTAGGTTCTTCTCTTTTTGTAGCTATATTTTTCAATTCCGTATTGGTCGCTCAATTTATGGATATCAACGAAAAAATATTAACAAAAAAACAACTGATTAGATTATCATTAATATTAGGTGGTTTTGGATTGGTTATTTTAATTTTTGGAGGCTCAATGAAAGCTTTAGGTTCTGTTATGATTTTTACTGCAATCATGTTTTGGTTGTATAAATATTTTATCAAAGGACTCACTCTTTCTTTCCAAAATAGAATTTTAACCAAATGGGAAAATGGCTATGAAAAATGGTTGCGCTTTTTCTTATCTGGAAGAAAACCTGTCATCACAACGATTAGTATGACAGTAATGTTTTTTGCTGTAATCATGCTTTATTTTGGTTGGAGTGTTGGAAGTGGAAGAACCAAGGTTGAGTTTTTCCCTGACAACAAACCCAATCAGGTTATTGTTTATATTGAATATCCTCAAGGAACAGATATCCAAAAAACCAATGAAATTACAAAAGCTATTGAAAAAAGAGTGTATGCTGTTTTAGATAGCAAGGAATATGTTTATACAGAAGATGGTGAAAAAGGGAATTATTTGGTTGAGAATGGTGTTTCCCAAGTAGGAGAAGGAGCAGGAAATCCACAAACCGATGGTGGTTCTTCTGCAGAAATGCCACACAAAGGAAAAATTACGATTTCCATGAAAGAGTATAAATACCGTGATGGTAGAGATTCTGAAGAATTGCGTAAAAAAGTACAAGAAGCTTTAAAAGATATTTATCCTGGTGTAACCATTTCTGTTGAAAAAGATGCTGTTGGACCTCCAGCGGGTTATCCAATTAATATTGAAATTAAAGGTGATGACTATACTGAACTAATCACAACTGCTGAAAGAATGAAAGATTTCTTAACGGCAAAAAATATCCCAGGTGTGGATGAACTTAAAGTAGATGTTAACAAAGATAAACCTGCGATGAAAGTGGTGGTTGATAGAGAAAAAGCTGGTGAGATGGGTGTTTCTGCAGGTCAAGTTGGAAATCAGTTAAGACGTTCTATCTTTGGAGAAAAAGCTGGTATCTATAAAAAAGATGGTGAAGATTATGATATTTATGTTCGTTTTAACGAAGAAAATAGATATAATAAAAGTGCTATTTTTAATCAAAACATTACATTTAGAGATATGGCTACTGGTCAAATTAAAGAGATTCCCGTTTCAACTGTAGCTAGTCAAAAGAACTCCTCTTCATTTAGTGCCATTAAACACAAACAATTGGATCGTGTAGTGGTTTTATATTCTGCCCTTTCCCCAGGATATACAGATGCTGGTGCTGTTGTAGCTCAAATTCAAAATGAAATGGCAGATTTTGAAGCTCCAAAAAATGTAAAATTTGATTACACTGGACAAATTGAAGAGCAAACTAAGCAAATGACATTCTTGATGGGTGCATTGGTAACAGGGTTATTCTTGATTTTCTTAATCTTAATTTTCCAATTTAATTCTATTTCTAGACCTTCAATTATTATGGTTGCCGTTTTCTTAAGTTTTATAGGGGTATTCTTAGGACTAATGATAACAGGCTGGTCATTCGTTATTATGATGACTATGATGGGAATTATTTCTTTAGCTGGAATTGTGGTTAATAATGGAGTAGTTCTGCTTGATTATACCGATTTATTAATTGCCAGAAAGAGAGAAGAATTAGGCTTAGATAAAAATGAAATTTTAAGTAACGAGCTTGTTTTTGATGCTATTGTAAAAGGAGGGAAAGCCCGTTTACGTCCTGTATTATTAACCGCAATTACTACGGTTTTAGGATTAATTCCGTTAGCTATAGGATTCAACATCGATTTCTTTAGTTTGTTTTCAACAGGAAACCCTAACATTTATATGGGTGGTGATAACGTAATTTTCTGGGGACCATTAGCATGGACTGTTATTTTTGGTTTAGTCTTTGCTACATTCTTAACACTAATAGTCGTTCCAGTATTATTCTATTTGGTGAACAGATTTAAAAACCGTTTGAAAAATAGAAAAAATCAAGCTACAAGTATAGAAGAAGTTAGTATATAAATATACTTTTTTATAAAAGATAAAGCTCTTTAATTAATTTTAAAGAGCTTTTATTTTTAATGGATGGCTTCAAGTCAATCTTCAATATGATTCATATAAAACAGTCTAAAACCAAAAAGCTCCCTACTTTCCAGTAAGGAGCTTCTCTCAAATGAACTAATTAAGTTTTAATTTTTAACTAAAACTTCTTTAGACCATTTGCGAACATCAGCAATTCTATTGTCAGTATAATCAACTTCATTTAAAGTATCTTCAGTCCAAAAGAACCATTTTCCCACTTTAACTCCATTGTTATATTCTCCAATAGCTACTTTATTTCCACTCTCATTATAAGAAATCCATTTACCTTGCAATTTGCCGTTTAAATAGTTTCCTTCTTGCTTAACTTGACCGTTATCGTGAAAATATGTTGCTTTAACTTGTTTTCCTACTATTTCATATTTTGGTTGAACTTCTTGAGAATAAAACACTCCTGAAACCAACAATGCTGCCATAACTACTACTTTTTTCATCTTCACTCTTTTTAATAGGTTAATATTACAATAACAAATATATCAAAACATTTTACAATTACCAAACTTTTTTTTAACAATTTGGTAACATTGAAAAATAAAAACAAAAAAAACCAGCTAATATCAGCTGGTTTCATTATTTAAATTGAGTAATTATTTTAATAATCCGCTTAATAATTTATCTAAACTTTCAGAAGAAGGTCTGTCAGCATTGGCATTTACTACATTTCCGTCTGGATCGATTAGGATGAATCTTGGAATACCATTAATACCATAATCTTTAACAAATTGAGAATTCCAATCGTTATCAGCAAATAACTGTACACCACCAAGTTGTTTATCACTAACCATAGCTTTCCATTTTTCCTTGTCTTTTACTTGATCGATAGAAATACTCACAAATTCAATATTTTTATCGTGATATTTTTCTTCTATTTTCTTTAAAAAAGGAATCTCTGCTCTACAAGGAGCACACCAAGTAGCCCATACATCAACATAAACATATTTTCCTCTAAAATCATCTAACTTAGTGATGCCGCCTTTATGATTTTCAAAAGCAAATTTTGGAGAAGGCTTTCCATTTAATTCTTTAATCTTAGCATTTTCAGCATACATCATTTTAATAGACATATACTCTTGTAACAACATCTTTTTGATATTCTTTTTAAAATTTTCATCAAATTTTCCACTGTCGATGCTCTCCAATTCTCCGCTTTTTTTCTGTTCAAATAAAGCATCAAACTCTTGCTTTTCTTTTTCAAAAGCAGTTAACTCAAATTGTTCATCCTTTAAAGCCTTTTGTGCTAAAAAATTATTTTCATTAGCTCCTTTACCTCTATAAACAATAGTTTCATCAAACTCTTTGGCATCCATTGTCAAAAACAAATCATCTCCATCCTTTAAGTACATCATAGAAGATTCCACACCATCAGAAAACTGATGTAATCCATCTTTTACCTCAAAAGTTGCTTCAAAGACTCCTTTCTTATTGATTGGAATCACCTGCTTAAATTTGTTAGCCCCATAAATAGTTAGTGTATCACTATTTCTATTCTCAATAGTCGCAGAGAATTTCACACTACTTTTCTTTTCAGTTTGAGCAAATGATGTAAAAACTGAAAGCAATAATAAATAAACTATTTTTTTCATATTGTAAATTTAAATGGGAGTAAAGTTAAACATATTTTTAAGATAAAAATAAAAAAACAGCATTCATATCGCTTTAAAATCAGATTCATGTGGCGAAAATTGAATTTTATATTACTTTTGCAAAAATATTTTTTCAATGTACAGAAGCCATAATTGTGGAGAACTAAATGCTTCACACATCAATACAGAAGTAACCCTTGCCGGTTGGGTTCAAAAATCAAGAGATAAAGGTTTTATGATTTGGGTAGATTTACGCGATCGCTACGGAATTACCCAATTAATTTTTGACGAACAAAGAACAGACAAATCCGTTATCGAAAAAGCAAAATCTTTAGGAAGAGAATTTGTGATTCAAATCAAAGGAACAGTTATTGAGCGTGTTTCGAAAAATCCAAATATGTCCACTGGTGACGTTGAAATTTTAGTAACTGAACTAACCATTTTAAACGAAGCTCAATTGCCTCCATTTACCATTGAAGATGAAACAGATGGTGGTGAAGACATTCGCATGAAATACCGTTACTTAGACATCAGAAGAAATCCTGTAAAAAACAATTTATTGTTCCGTCATAAAGTATCTATGGAAGTTAGAAAATACCTTTCTGATCAAGGTTTTTGTGAGGTAGAAACGCCTTATTTAATCAAATCTACTCCTGAAGGTGCACGTGATTTCGTGGTACCCAGTAGAATGAATGAAGGCCAATTTTATGCCTTGCCGCAATCGCCTCAAACCTTCAAACAATTATTGATGGTTGGTGGAATGGATAAGTATTTCCAGATTGTGAAATGTTTCCGTGATGAAGATTTACGTGCAGACAGACAACCTGAATTTACTCAAATTGACTGCGAAATGGCTTTTGTGGAGCAAGAAGATATTTTAAACACTTTTGAGGGTTTGACCCGTCACTTATTGAAGGAAATCAAAGGTATTGAAGTTGAAAAATTTCCAAGAATTACCTACGATTATGCCATGAAAACCTACGGAAATGACAAACCAGATATCCGTTTTGATATGAAATTTGGTGAGTTAAATGAAGTAGCAAAACACAAAGATTTCCCAGTATTTAATGCAGCTGAATTGGTAGTGGGAATTGCAGCACCAGGCTGTGCAAATTACACCAGAAAAGAAATTGATGCCTTGATTGATTGGGTAAAACGTCCTCAAGTTGGTGCATCTGGAATGGTTTATGTAAAATGTGAAGAAGATGGAACTTTCAAGTCGTCTGTAGATAAATTCTATAACCAAGAAGATTTGAAAAAATGGGCTGAAGCAACCAACGCAAAGGCTGGTGATTTAATTTTAGTACTTTCTGGAAACGCTGACAAAACACGTTCTCAATTATCTGCTCTTCGTATGGAAGTTGCTACAAGATTAGGTTTACGTAAATCAGATGAATTTGCACCATTATGGGTAGTAGATTTTCCTCTATTAGAATGGGATGAAGAAAGTGGTCGTTATCATGCTATGCATCACCCATTCACTTCTCCAAAACCAGAAGACATTCAATTAATAGAAACTGAACCAGGAAAAGTGAGAGCAAATGCTTACGACATGGTTTTAAATGGAAATGAAATTGGTGGAGGTTCTATCCGTATTCACGATAGAAATCTACAATCAAGAATGTTTGATTTATTAGGTTTTAGCAAAGAAGAAGCTGAAGCACAATTTGGATTTTTAATGAATGCTTTCGAATTTGGAGCTCCACCACATGGAGGTTTAGCCTTTGGATTAGATAGATTAGTTTCCATTTTAGGAGGACAAGAAACGATTCGCGATTTTATTGCTTTCCCAAAAAACAATTCAGGAAGAGATGTAATGATTGATGCTCCAGCTAAAATTGATGATAAGCAGTTAGAAGAGTTACATATATCCTTGAAATCTTAAACTTCACTTATTATGAAATACATCGTAAGAATATTACTCGCAATCGTCCTAGGCTTTATTGCATTTGGATACTACCATAAGAACAATGGCAGTTCAGAAGGTGATAAATGGGTTGGAATAGGCGTTTTAATTCTTGCCTTTGTATTGATGCCTGTTTTTATCTATCACAGATACAGGAATAAAAAATTAAAAGATTTTGAGTTGAATTTTAACTTCAAAAAAGAGGAAGATACTGAAAATCAATAAAATTATTGCAAAAATTCTTTTTTATGTCAATTAAAAAATTACCTTTGATGATTATTAATTATTTTATATTACAAAATGAGAACAGGAAAAGTTAAGTTCTTCAATGAATCAAAAGGTTACGGTTTTATCACTGATGATGAAACAGGAAAAGACATTTTCGTACACGCAAGTGGAATGAGAGTTGAATCATTAACTGAAGGCGAAAGCGTTAGTTACGAAGAAGAAGAAGGAAGAAAAGGTAAAGTAGCTGCACAAGTTGTAGTTATCGAAGACTAATATATATTATTTTTTGATTACCCAAGTACAGAAGCTCTGCAATTGCAGGGCTTTTTTTTGTGCATAATTTTAACGCTCGTTTATAACATTCAGAGAAGATATATTTTAATTTTGTAAAATGTATGCTCTAGTTGATTGCAATAATTTTTACGCTTCTTGTGAACGTGTTTTTCAACCTCAATACGTTGGCAAACCTGTTGTTATTTTATCTAATAACGACGGTTGTGTCATTTCTAGAAGTTATGAAGCAAAAGATTTAGGCGTTCCCATGGGAGCACCTGAATTCAAAGTTAGAGAGCTTATAAAACAACACAATATTAAAGTTTTCTCATCTAACTATGCTTTATATGGCGATTTAAGCAATCGTGTAAAGAAAATTTTAGAAGGCTTTACACCAAATGTAGAACTCTACAGTATAGATGAATGTTTCTTAAATTTTGACGGAATACATATTGAAAATTATCATAACTACGGAACCCAAATAAAAACTAGAATCAATAAATGGTTAAGTATTCCCGTATGTATTGGTTTTGCTCATACTAAGGCCCTCTCTAAAATAGCTAACAAAATTGCTAAAAAATACCAAGATCTCACCCAAGGAATTCATGTAATTGATACTGAAGAAAAACGCATTAAAGCGCTAAAATGGACAAAAATTGAAGATGTTTGGGGCATTGGTTTTCGACTGACTAAAAAAATGAAAGCCAAGAATATTTTAACAGCCTACGATTTCACGTTACCACACAACGAAAGTTATATTAAAAAAGAAATGGGCGTCATAGGTCTTCGCCTAAAATATGAATTAGAAGGAAAATCTGTCTTAACACTAGAAGATGCTCCTGCTGCTAAAAAAAACATTGCTATTACTAGAAGCTTTGATGGAAACATAACTACTTTTAGCGAAATGAAAGAACGTGTTTCCACTTTTGCGACCGTTTGTGCTGAAAAATTAAGAAAACAGAATTCATGCTGCCATGGTGTAATTGTATATTTACGAAAAGACAAATACAAGATAGAAAGTCAACGCTATAATTTTTATAAGTTAGAAACATTGCCCTATGCAAGCAATTCAAGTATCACAATAAGTAATTTAGCCGTAAAAATGCTTAAAGAAATTTTTGAAGAAGGAGCCATTTATAAAAAAGCAGGTGTCATTGTAACCGAAATTATTCCTGAACATCAAAAACAACTTCATTTATTTGAAGAGGAAAATCCAAAGCATCAAGCTATCATGAACGTTATAGATGCTTTTCACAAAAAAACTGGGGAACGCAAAATAAAATTAGGCAATCAAGATTTAAAAAAAACTTGGAAAATGAAACAAAATCATTTGTCTAAAAAATACACTACAAACTTTAAAGATATTTTAGAAGTCAAATGTTAGTATTAAGACAAGAGAATTAAGTATTAAGACAAAAAATCCGTGAAAATCTGTCTAATCCTTTAAATACGTGTGCCAAAAAACAAAAATCAATGATTAAAAAAATACAATTTTACCATCCTGATTTGGAAAATCAAATTGAACTTCCATACATCTCTAGTGGCATAAAAGCAGGTTTTCCTTCTCCAGCTGCTGATTTTGAAGAAAGCAAAATTAGTTTAGACAATGTTTTAGTCAAAAACAAAGAAGCTACATTTTATGCCAAAGCAAGCGGAAATTCAATGATTGGAGCAGGAATTGATGATGGTGACATATTAGTAATCGACAGAAGTTTAGAACCTAAAAACAATAAAATTGCCGTCTGCTTTATTGATGGTGAATTTACAGTTAAAAGAATTAAAATAGAAAAAAAAGCAATCTTTTTAATCCCTGAAAATTCTAATTACAAACCCCTAAAAATTTCTCCAGAAAATGATTTTATCATTTGGGGAATTGTTACTTATGTAATTAAAAAGCTATAAAAAAACCTCACAATATTGTGAGGTTTTTTCTTGTACCTTGGGTGGGAATCGAACCCACACTCCGAAGAACACGAGTTTGAGTCGTGCGCGTCTACCAATTCCGCCACCAAGGCTTTTGAAATAGGAATGCAAATGTAATAATTTTTTTAATTAAAAAAGAAAAATACTTCAAAATTTGCTTTCAGAGTTAAAATTAATTTCTAAATTTGCACCTCGCTAAAGCGAAACACAACTAACTAACTACTAAACAACAAATTAACATGCCACATCAAGAACCAGAAGCAAAAGTGTTTGCCTGTTCTCAGAGCGTGTACCTAGCGGAAAAAATTGCCGAAAATTATGGCACTACGTTAGGAAAAATTACGTTCTCTAAATATAGTGATGGAGAATTCCAGCCTTCTTTTGAGGAATCAATAAGGGGATTAAGAGTTTTTCTTGTTTGTTCTACATTTCCTAGTTCAGATAATTTAATGGAGTTACTGTTAATGATTGATGCCGCAAAAAGAGCATCAGCACGTCATATTACAGCAGTTATTCCTTATTTTGGTTGGGCTAGACAAGACAGAAAAGATAAACCTAGAGTACCCATTGGAGCAAAATTAGTTGCAAAACTTTTAGAAACCGCTGGAGCTACTCGCATTATGACAATGGATTTACATGCTGATCAAATTCAAGGATTTTTTGAAAAACCAGTAGATCATTTATTTGCTTCTACAATCTTTTTGCCTTATTTGAAAAGCTTAAATCTTGAAAATTTAACTATTGCTTCTCCTGATATGGGTGGCTCAAAAAGAGCATACGCTTACTCTAAATTTTTAGAGTCTGATGTTGTCGTATGTTACAAACAACGCAAAAAGGCAAATGTGATTGATACAATGGAACTCATTGGTGATGTCAAAGGAAGAAATGTTGTTTTAGTAGATGATATGATTGACACAGGAGGAACATTAGCAAAAGCAGCTGATGTTATGATTGAAAAAGGAGCTTTGAGTGTGAGAGCAATTTGCACACATCCAATACTATCAGGTGATGCTTATGAGAAGATTCAAAACTCTAAATTATTGGAATTGATTGTTACCGATTCAATTCCTTTAAAGAAAGAGTCAAATAAAATAAGAGTTGTAAGTTGTGCCAATTTATTTGCTGAAGTAATGCACATGGTACAAAACAACAATTCCATTAGTGGAAAATTTTTGATGTAAAATATTAATTAATTATATATATTTAAAATGAAGTCAATTACAATTAAAGGACAAGAAAGAGAAAGCGTAGGCAAAAAAGCAACAAAAGCCTTACGTGATGCTGGAATGGTTCCGTGTGTTATATACGGTGGAAACCAACCAGTACATTTTGCTGCAGATCACAGAGCATTCAAAGGATTGGTTTACACTCCAAACGCACACACTGTTGTGGTTGAATTAGAAAACGGAAAAAAAATTGATGCTATCTTACAAGACATCCAATTCCACCCAGTTTCAGATGCAATATTACACATCGATTTCTTTCAATTACAAGATGACAGAGAAGTTATTATGGAAGTTCCTGTGAAGGTTGTTGGAAAATCTCCTGGTGTTATGGCCGGTGGTGTATTACGTTTAGCACAAAGAAGATTAAAAGTAAAAGCTTTACCAAAAAATCTTCCTGATTTTGTTGAAGCAGATATTACACCTTTAGAAATGGGTAATAAATTATACATTACTAAATTACAAACAAACGATTTCAAATTTATGCATCCTGACAACACTGTTGTTTGTCAAGTGAGAATTTCTCGTGCTGCAATGAAAGCTGCTCAAGAAGCTGCAAAAGCAGAAAAAACAGCTGGAAAGAAAAAATAATTTTTTCCTGTATATCCCAAAAGCACCAGTCCTATTCTGGTGCTTTTTTTTTGTGCCTTTTTTGAGCTCTATTTTATAAAATTGCCTTTTATAAACTTTTTAAAAACTGTACTTTTACACCATGAAATGGCTCATAAATATTTTTAAACAAAAACAACACGAAACAATTGACCCAATGAAAAAATTTTTAATTGTTGGTTTAGGAAACATAGGTTCTGAATATGTAAATACCAGACACAACATTGGCTTCAAAATTGTAAATCATTATGCTAAAAAAGAAAGTGTAAGTTTTGAAACTGCTAAACTTGGAGAATTAGCTCAGCATAAAGTAAAGGGAAGAACAGTTTTTCTTCTCAAACCAAACACTTACATGAATTTAAGTGGTAAAGCCATCAAATATTGGTTGGACAAAGAGAACATTCCAAAGGAAAATTTATTAGTAATTACTGATGATTTAAATCTTGCCTTTGGAACAATTAGAATAAAAGGAAAGGGAACTGATGGAGGTCACAACGGCTTGAAAAACACTCAACTTTTACTAAACTCTTCTGAATATCCTAGATTTAGATTTGGCATAAGTGATGCTTTTAAAAAAGGACAACAAGTAAACTATGTTCTAGGCGAATGGACAGAAGAAGAAAAAACAAAACTTGATGAACGATTAAATTTAAGTTCAGAAATAATAAATTCTTTTGTTTTGTCTGGACTTAATGAAACAATGAATAAGTTCAACGGTAAATAAAATAGGCTAATCATCCTGTAAAAATCAACATAACGGATGTTAAAAAAGTAATTTTATGTTAAGTTTTCGTGTTTTTTAAGTAAATTTACTCTCATTTTAATTAAAAACATGAAAAAGAAAATTACTATTAATGTATTTTCATTAACGCTTTTTCTTCTTTTAGTAACCCTTTCCTACGGTCAAGAAAAAAAGAAAACTGTTTTTGGAAAAGAAATCAACCCCTCATCCATCCATCCAACCAATGGATTAGTGAGGTGTTTCTCTGAAGAATACGAAAAATATCTTCAAGAAAATGATCCTAAAAGACTAACTGATGCAGAATTTGAAGCTTGGTTAGCTCCATTAATTGAGGAATATAAAATTGCTCAAACATTAAGTTCTCAATCAGGAGATATTATCACAATACCTGTTGTAGTTCATGTGATTCATAATGGAGACGCCTATGGTACTAACGAAAACATTACTGATGAACAAGTTGAGTCCCAAATTACCGTGATGACCCAAGATTTTAGGAGAATGATTGGAACACCGGGTTTCAACAATAACCCTGTGGGAGCAGATACACAAATTCAATTTGCCTTGGCTAAAGTTGACCCCAACGGAAATCCTACTAATGGTATCAACAGAGTTAATTTGTGTCAAGCTTCTTGGAGTACAAATGAAATCAACGCCATTGTAAAACCTTCAACTATATGGGATCCGAATCTTTACATGAACATGTGGTCTGTAAATTTCTCAGACCCTGATTTGTTAGGATATGCTCAATTTCCAAATGCTTCTGGCCTTCCTGGTCTTAATGCCTCTGGTGGAGCTGCAAATACCGATGGTGTTGTTGCTGGATACAGATATTTTGGAAGTTCCGATTTAACAATTGGACAATTTCAACCTCCTTTTGACAAAGGTAGAACCATGACACATGAAGTTGGTCACTGGATTGGGTTGAGACATATATGGGGAGATGGTGGCTGTTCAGTAGATGATTTTTGTGCTGATACACCTATTACAGGTTCTCCAAATTATGGCTGTCCATCGGGTATAAATTCTTGTCCTGCTCCAGGTATTGATATGATTCAAAACTACATGGATTACACAAATGACAACTGTATGAATATTTTTACTCAAAATCAGAAAGATAGAATGGTTGTTATCATAAACAATGCACCTAGAAGAGCTACCTTAAAAACTTCTACAAAAGACATCGCTATACCTCTATTTGCTAATGATGCAGAAGTTATCATTGAAAGAAGTTGTGATATCAATTCTGGATGTTCAAATGGTACTATTCAAAAAATTTCACTTCATAATAGAGGAACAAACAATTTAACTTCCGCTTCCATTTCATACAATATTAATGGTGGAGCCGCTCAAACTTTTAACTGGACTGGAAATTTAGCAACAAATAAATATGCTTTGATTGATTTACCAATATCAAATGCTATTAATGGTAACATTACAATTTCAGTTGTGAATGCTAATGGCGTTACAGACCAAAGAGCGAGCAATAATACTAAAACAGCCTCTTTTGTGGCTCCAGCAGCTGTACAAAACTATGCCACTACCAACTTTTCTTTTACCTTAACTGGGGATAGATATGGTACTGAAACTACATGGAATTTAAAAAATTCTGCAGGTACCATTTTGTATAGTGGTGGTCCATATTCAAACTTAACTACTAACACTACACAAGTTTTAGTCAACAATCAATCTTGGACATTAGCTAATAATGATTGCTATACTTTTACTATAAACGATTCTTTTAATGACGGTATCTGTTGTGCTTATGGAGCAGGTAGTTGGTCAATAACTGAAAATGGAGGTTCTTTTAGCACAGTTGCTACTGGTGGTAATTTTACATCTATACAATCTGCTAGTTTTAGTGTTGGCATCTTAAATACTTCATCTTTCAATAAATTGGAGCAAATTAAATTGTATCCAAACCCAACAAATAATATTGTAAACATAAGTATTACCGATGCTTCAGAATTACCCAACACTATTGAGATTCACAATAGTTTGGGACAACTTCTAACTAAAAAATTAATTTCTAGTGAAAGCGACTTGTCTATAGATGTTTCAGGTTTTACTAATGGAATATATTTCTTGACAATTAGTAAAAATTCCGAAAAAAGAACTTTACAGTTTATTAAGAACTAATATTCTACATGAATACCAAAAGGGTTGATGTTTCAACCCTTTTTTTATTCATTATATTGATTTATCATTATTTTTGCAAAAGATATAACATCTTACTTTGAATACATACAAATCCATATTTGACTACAAGAGTAGCAAAAAAAGTATTTTAACTTTAGGCACGTTTGATGGCGTTCACATTGGGCATCAAAAAATTATAAAAAAATTAGTTGAACAGGCTTTGGCGGATAATTGTGAAAGTGTTTTGCTGACATTTTTTCCTCATCCAAGAATGGTTTTGAAACAAGATGAAAAAATTCAGCTGTTAAATACCATTGCTGAAAAAACAAAATTAATTGAAAACCTTGGTATTGACAGCCTGATTATACATCCTTTTGACGCTACTTTTTCTGAACTTTCTGCCGAAGATTTTGTAAACCAAATTCTTGTAAATCAACTTCACTTGGCCAAAATCATTATTGGATATGACCATAAATTTGGCAAAAACCGTTCTGCTGACATCAACGACTTAATTCTTTTAGGTAAAAAATATGATTTCGCGGTTGAACAAATTTCAGCCAAAGAAATTGATGACATCTCTATAAGTTCTACTAAGATCAGAAAAGCACTTCAAGAAGGCAATATTGAATTAGCTAATACTTATTTGGGGCACAACTACAGTTTAACTGGAACCGTAATTGAGGGAAAAAAAATTGGAAGAACCATAAATTATCCAACGGCTAACCTCAAAATAACTGAAGACTACAAATTGGTCCCTAAAAATGGCGTTTATATTGTTAGTAGCACTCTGAATAATAAAACGGTTTTTGGCATGATGAATATTGGGCAAAACCCCACTGTTAAAGGATCTTCAAACAGTATTGAAATTCATTTTTTTGATTTTAATGAGGAGATTTACTCCGCAACAATTACCATAAAATTATTGTCAAGAATAAGAGATGAGCATAAGTTTAATTCATTGGAAGACTTACAAAAACAACTGGACTTAGATAAAATCTATTCTAAAAACTATATTTTTAAAAATGCATGAAACTCAATTTGTACAAAAATATAGACAATTCTCCTCTAATTCTTTTTAGAATTTTATTTGGTTTCTTAGTTGCAGCCGAAAGTTTTGGTGCAATCCTAACAGGCTGGGTCAAAAGAGTATTTATTGACACTCACTTTACATTTACTTTTATAGGGTTTGAATGGTTAGAAGTACTTCATGGCAATATAATGTATCTTTATTTTGCACTTATGGGCGTTTTAGGCCTTTTAATCATGGTTGGTGCAAAATATAGATTTGCGATTATTTCGTTTACCTTAATGTGGGCTGGTGTTTATTTAGCTCAAAAAACAGCTTATAACAATCATTATTATCTGTTGTTGATCATTAGCTTTTATATGTGCTTTTTACCTGCAAATCAATACAAATCTATGGATGTTAAATGGAATCCTGCAATAAAATCTCTAGTGATGCCTTATTGGATTTCTCTTTTGTTTATTGTCCAAATTAGCATTGTTTATTTTTTTGCTGCCATTGCTAAATTTTATCCCGATTGGCTTGATGGAACTTTTACTAAAAACTTATTGATCGGATCAACAAACATCCCCTTTGTAAAAAATATCTTTTCTAAAGAGTGGTTTTATCTGTTTATTGCTTATTCTGGAATCTTATTTGATTTACTAATCGTTCCTTTTTTGCTATTCAAAAAAACGCGAACTATAGCTTTCATAGCCTCATTCATCTTTCATATTTTTAATTCTATTGTGCTACAAATTGGTATTTTTCCGTTTTTTGCCCTTGGTTTTATACTGTTTTTTTATGAACCCATAACCATACAGAGACTATTTTTTAAGAAGAAAAATATTGAACTACATAAAACAGAAAATTATACCCATAGAAATTTAGTTCGTTACCTATTGATTCCTTTTTTACTGATACAACTAATTTTACCTATCAGGCATCACTTCATTGAAGGAAATGTTCTTCTTACTGAAGAAGGTCATCGTTTAAGCTGGAGAATGATGCTCAGACATAAAAATGGTTACATTCAATTTAATATTGTGGATAATGATACCCAAAAATCTACAATGTACTATTACAATAAAAATCTAACGTACAAACAAGTAAATGCTTTAGCTACAAAGCCCGACTTTATTTGGCAATACTGTCAACGAATAAAAAAAGAATATCAAGGGAAAAATATTTCTATTTTCATAACTTGTAAAAACGCCATTAATCAAAAACCTTACAGAACATTAATTGATCCAAAACAAGATTTTGCAAAAGCCAAATGGAATTACTTTTTCCATAATGAATGGGTTTTGATTGATTAATTTAACTAAATTTTATATATTGATAATCAGGTATTTATATTTTTTTTATTACATTTATAAAAAATATATAGGTTATGAGAAATACTATTGAAGTTAAAAACGGAATTTTAATTTTTCTTGGCATTGGAATATTTTTCCTTTTAATGGATTTTTTAGGTTTAGCCGATAAAAATTATTTAAGAATCTTGAACGCATTTATTGTTCTTTATGGGATTAATGAAACTCTTAAATCAAATATTAGAGCAGGAAAATCAGACTATTTGGAAAACTTAGTTGCTGGTTTTAAAACAGGAGTTTTGGGTGTGTTTTTTGGGATAATTGGGTTAATTATTTTCATTTACCTAAAAGGTGGTGAACCTTATTTACAAAGACTCTCTAATACTTTTTTCTTTGGAGAAGACAACAATATTATTAAATATTGTAGCATCTTATTTTTTGAAGGAATTGCCTCTAGTTTAGTTGGATCATTCACGCTTATGCAATATTGGAAAGACGTGCAACTGAAAGCCAAAGTACAGCAATAAATTTTTCTTAATATTTAGCTAACATAAAAAACTCTTTAATAAATTTGTTCTAAGTAAAATTTAGAATTTATTTATGTTAATGCAGCTAAAAGAAATTGAACGTGTAAAAACCATAACTAAAAAAGATTTTTACAATACTTATTTTAAGACGCAAACGCCTGTTGTTATTGAACACTTAATTGATGACTGGCCAGCATACAGCAAATGGAATTTATCTTATATAAATGAAGTTGCTGGAGAAAAAACAGTTCCTCTTTATGATGACAGGCCTGTTTCACATAAAGATGGATTCAATGAAGCTCATACTAAAATGAAAATGAGCGACTACATTAACTTGTTAGAATCTAAACCTACAAATTATCGTATTTTCTTGTATAACTTGATGAAGGAAGTACCTCAGCTGTATAGTGATTTCAAATGGCCTGAAATTGGTCTCCGCCTCGTGAAACAATTGCCAATGCTTTTCTTTGGTGGTGAAAATGCCAAGGTCTTCATGCATTTTGATATTGATTATTCAAACATTCTACACATTCATTTTCATGGTAAAAAACGTTGTATTTTGTTTGCTCCTGACCAAACCAATTATCTTTATAAAGTTCCCTATTCACTTATTGCAAGAGAAGATATAGATTTTGATAATCCTGACTTCCAAAAATTCCCAAAATTAAAAGAAGCTAAAGGTTTTGTATGTGAGTTAAACCATGGAGAAACATTATATATGCCTGAGGGATATTGGCACTATATGAAATATGTTACGCCTGGATTCTCAATGAGTTTAAGAGCTTTTCCAAACCAACCTAAAAACCTGATAAAAGCATTTTATAATGTTTTTATAATGCGTCATTTTGATGTCATGATGCGAAAAATGAAAGGCCAAAGATGGATTGATTACAAGAATGAAAAGGCATTGCAATAAAAATATTCTTATACAATTTTGCAATTCCTTTTCAATTCTAAAAGTGTTTAATATATAATTTTTCTTGTTACCACTGTGCCGCTTTCAAGCGTAGTTTTCACTACAAGAGCTTCTTTTGTAGGTATTAATTCTTCTAAGGTTATTTGTAAAGCATTAATATTATTTTTTTCATAAATCTTTCTTCCTAAAACATCATAAACTATGATAGATTTTATGGGTTGTGCAGCTAATAGAGAAACTTGTTCTTTAGACACGATTAACAATCCAGAAAGAATCTCGTTTTGTTCACTACTCAAAACAGTGTTTGTATATCTTAAAACAAATCTATCGTTAAACTGTCCTGCTAATGTGGAAAAAGTATAGGGAGCTTGTTTTATATCATGAATAATGTGCAACAACTTATCTTCTAAATAAATATTTTGAGAGGCATTTAAAAACAAACCATCAACAGCTGATATTGCAATCGTATAATTTCCTGAGTTTTGAATATTAACTCCCAAAGGAACTTGATCGTTATTATCAAAAGGTACCGGTCTTCCTTGAATAGCTTGCTTTTGAGTATTAATCAAAGAGTATAGTTTAAAAGAATCTACATGAATTAATGCATCATAGATTCTGTCTTTGGCTAAAGTTGCTCCAGGCACATATCCTATAACCGTTTTTGTAATTTGGTTATTTGGTGCTATTAAATCTAACCAAATTCTACTCTTCTCTATAGTTTGAGCGGCACTACTTCTGAAAAATTCTGAATTATCATACAAATATCCATTTATAACATCACTTCTATATTCATTCTTAAAGGTAATATCTGCTGAAGCTGGAACTACATCTGAGACTGGTGGATTGATATCTGTTTCACCATCTTCTAGCATTCTTATAAAAAATCCTTGTCCAGATGCAATTTTTCCATTAAAAGCTGCTGGTACCGTAGTTGCTGTACCATTGTAAATAATATAATCGTCTTCTGTATAATTGTAGGCAAAATTCTGGTAAAATGGGCTTGGTGTTGGATTTCCTGCAGGTAATGTTCCATGAGACCAAATTCTAATACTTCCTTCAATTGCAAGGTTATCTGATAAAAATAAATCTGCATCAATAGCGGATGGATATGGGTTTCCGACTAAGTTCCAACAATCATTTATTCCTGCGGTTGATCCTCTAAAAATGGTATAATTGAATTGTCCGTTGTAGGGCTTTCCACCTTGAAAAATAATTGGCAAATCAACTGGTATTGCAGAACCATTTGAAGCTCTTGCTATGTATCCTTGCCCTTTTATCATGGAACCTGATGGTGTTGACCAATTACCCTGAGTACTGTTTGCATTTATTGCTGTGGGCAACCATTCAAACCTGTGAGAATTGGGAAGGTTAGCAACATTAAAATTTTCCACTGGTGAAGACCAATACACATAGTCTAAATTACGTGCTTTAGCAACTCGCTTCACTTGGAATCTTGTTCCCGAATAAGTGCCTGAATTTGCATCTGTTTCATTAACTTGAATGAGTTGGCCTTCATTTTCAATAACAATGCTACCATTTAATTGTAAGGCATTATTAACTTGAATATAATCATTAGGTTGGACGGTTACTACTTTAGTTGCATTTACATTTAAATTCCCTTGAGCGATAAGGTTGTTAGAAATTGTGGTATCAAAATCATTATTTAAAACTACATGATGAAAAATCTCAGTGCCTATTGGATCCAATGAAGTTATGATTTGAGGTATTGAGCCTTCAAAATGAACAGTTCCATTTCCTTGATCAAAAGCCGTTTCATCTATTAAATTTGACCAATCGCCATGTAAATGTATTGTTCCATCTGCTGTTGCGTTATTACCATCGTTCATGTCTAAAACTCCTGTTCCATCAATGATTAAGCTTCCGTGAATTTCGAGCACATTATTTACATTAGCCGCAACTTCTACTTTCTCTCCTGTAATTGTGAGATTATTTACTTTAGCAATATTGCCATATTCTAAAGCAAAAGGAGCAGTGATATCAACAACAGCAGCATTATTAAAAGTGGTATCTTCCACTAATACATCAACGGTTTCATCTGGAACTTTTAGAGTATCCCAATTTCCACAATTGAACCAATTGGTATCTTCTCTTCCAGTCCATTTCCCATTTACGTAACTATTAGTAGCGATGGTCATTGGTGAGCAAGTAGTATTTCCTTTGTAATCATACCCTCCAGCATTATATGACGCATTATCAGAATATGTATCCCAATTAGCTGAGTCATTTATCAAAGAAATCCACTCTAATCTCCCATTTGTTGATGCAGAAAAATCTGGGTCATTAGGATCATTAAATTTTACTTTGGATTCTCCAACTACATTTGTTGTAAAACAATCAGTGGATGGATATAATGTTGAGTGTGTTGTACCACCAGAAGAACCTCCAGGATTCGCATTCCATCCACTTTCTGTCCATCCATACAGTACAGTTCCATTATATGTGCTGTTATGAGACGTGTCATTAACCCAAATTCCTCCTTGCATTATCCAAATATCATCATCACTATTTAAATTAAATCCACCTATTGATACTCCGCTCAAGGCAGTTTTTTGCCAATTTGTATCTATGCTTCCACAGGTGTAAATTGCAAATTGAGAAGCATTAGTTACATTTCCAGTATTGGACTCAAAAACAATAATTGAGCCTTTGGGTAGTGTTGTACCTGTTCTTGTAATTGATATTAAACCTTCTGTTCCTCCCCAAACTCCTGAATAACTTCTTTCATATCCATTATCTGTTATGTAAATTTTTGTTCCTGGCAATATATCCTGAAAAGAAACAAAAGCGAATTGATCTTCACCTGAAGCCCCTATATTTCTATTAACTGCAACAATAGCTAAATCACCAGGAACTAGATTCGTTATATTAGTTATATCAAAAAATGTACTTGTTGCTGATATTAGTCCTGAGAAAGAAGCATTTAAATTAAAAAAAGTTCCTATTGAGGTGTGTGTTATTTCTGAAAAAACTGCAATCCCTGAAATTGCCGAAATTGACAAAGGAGAACCTGTCATGCTGCCTGAGCTAGTTATGGTAATAGCACCATTAAAATCAATGTCAACATTTCCATTAACATCAGTTGCAGCAACAATAACATCAGTCATTCCAGTATTTATACCTGTGGTGATAGGTTGTTGTGTAAATTCCAATTGCGTTGCAATTACAGACAATACATTTTGACCATTTGCTGAGGTCGCAGCTGCAAAACTTGCAAATTGTGAACCCGTTGAGGCTGCAGTGGCATTTGCACTTAAGATGTTAAAAACAAAATCATCTCCATCTAAATTTGATCCTGAATTATTGGGGTTTATTTCCACAGAAAGTCTGACTGTTAGGGTTACTGATCCATTGTCTGGTACTGAAATTAATGGAGCTCCTGAAAAAACAATCTGATTTACTGAAACTACTCCTTCTGCAATTTTCGTAGTCCCATCAAATAAAGCTACTGATTGAATTGCATCTGCCCAATCATTTACCTGATTACCTGTTGACTGAGTTAAAGTTAATGAATTAACTATAGTGGGAAATAAATCTAAATCGGATGCACCAGCTCCTCCATCTCTAATAGTAAATTGCCATACTCGAATTCCATCCGTCGTTGTATTAACAATTGCATCATTTTCTATTGAAGGGACAATGACAGCTTCTCCTCCAGCATTTATGATATCAGATATCATAGAATTTTGTCCAATACCGGTAAAATTTATGATGTATGGATTTTCTAAACCTGTAGTGTCGTTGTTGGAAATACTAATACTCCCAACATGAGTTCCAAGTGAAAGAGGATTAAATGAAATAGTGAATGTTGTTGTTCCGCCTCCTGAAACAGTTGGATTATAATTAGCAGATAAAGTATAAGCGGTTCCTGTTAGGGATGCAACATCTAAACTAAGATTCTCTAAGCCTAAATTTTGTATGGTAAAAACAATGTTAGTTGTTGAACCAACTGTTTGTGTTCCGAAATCATAAGATGAGCCGCTAAGATAATTTGTTGAACCTTGCTGAATGTTAATTTCAGCTCTTTTGAAAGGACTTCCTCCGGTGAAATTATATCCTCCAGCACTTGACAAAGCATTAACAGAAGTATCCATTCCCGTTAGTGATATTGTATTTGATCCTGCTGTTATGTTTGCTCCTTCTAACCATTGAAGATTAGAAAGTCTCAACCTTCCTGATTTACTATTTGACTCAGTCCCATTAATATCAGCAGGCAAGTATGTGCCACTAAAACTGTATGTTGCATTTGTGATTCCAGCAGATGTTACATTCCAATATCTTGTTATAAAATCAACTGGAGCTTCATTATTTGGCTCTTTACTATCCTCAACACTGATTGCAATATATCCTGAGCTAAATGTTCCAGATGCAAAAGTCAACGTTGCTGGAGAATATTGCGATCCTTCTGCTGAAGAAACCCTATCTCCTATTGGAAAAGTAAAAGTTCCTATACTGTTAAAATTTTTCCTTAAAATTCCGCCTGAGGTATAATCTGCTATAATGTAATTGGTGGAAGATGCACCTGATATTGCTCCTGCATTTGTGATTATCATTGTCCTGTTGGAAAGATTTGCAATTCCGTTTGTTAAGGTTAGCGTACCATTTATGGATACATCTGTTCCTAAATCAAAACCTATGGTGTTATTTTGCCTGTTTAATGTAAGATTATTTAAAATTTGCGAGCCTGACGTAAAACGTAATGTTCCAATGCTGCCGATTCCAATCAAAGTCAAATTTGATGTGGTTGAACCTCTAAAAGTTCCTGCTCCAGAAATTGTATTGGCAATTCCACTAGTTCCAATTGTTAAGGTACGGTTGTTTAAATCAAATACATCTGAGGCTGAACTGAATGTAATGGCGTTTCCACCAGCAGGTGCTGAAACAATCAAATTACTTAACAATTGAATTGTGTTAATTCCAGAGGATGGCTGCTGAACAACATAAGGAATAGTCAAAAGAGGTGTAGATGAAATCGTTTGTGTTCCGTTTTTGGTAAAAAAAATAGCTCTCCCATTTCCGTTAAAAACGCCAGTATTTGTAAAATTTCCGTTTAAACGTAAATCATCACCTGTAGCATTTCCAAGAGAAAAATTACCATTGTTTACAATATTTCCTGCCACAGTCAAGGTTCCTCCAGAAGCACCTCCGCCATAATCCATATAAAAACTTGAACCAGCATCAACAGTTAAATTTCCAGCTATTGCTTTGCTTAAAGGAGTTCCGTTGTTATAATTAAAAGTTGTGTTGTTGCTCAGTTGGACATTATTTGGATATCCGGGTGTTGTCCCTATAGTTCCTACTCCATTAAATGCCCATTCTAATCCTCTATTGAAAACGCCTGAAGTATTATATAATAGTGTTGAACTAACTCCATAAATGGGTGAATTCTGAAAAAAACCTCCTCCATTTATGCTGCATGTTCCATTGAGTGTAAGAGTAGCTCCTGTTAAAGTTACTCCAGCTGCAGTTGAGAATGCTCCATTAACAGTTCTATTAGCTCCAATGTTTAACGTCAATCCTCCACTTAGTACATTTACATTAAATGGTCCATTGGAAGTTGGCCAATAAACGTGTGTATTGTCAACACCATAGCTAGAAGAGGCATTAAAGTTCAAGGAGCCAGTAGTTGTGTTATAATTAAAAGTTCCAGCACCAGATGCAAAGCCTCCATTTCGTAGCTCAAATGTACCGTTTACTTGAGTGTTTCCATCTCTTGTTAAAGCTGTATTTGTATGAACAATATGACCTGACGAAATTGTAACATAATCTGTATTATTAGGTACTGTTCCTGTATTCCAAGTTGAGCCCACATTCCAATCTCCTGAAGTTATTGAAACAGGCCCTGTTGGTGTTACTGTTCCGTTTAGAATAAAATCATCTAATCTAAACGTACCATTACCTGAAGCACCTGAAAGTGACATTACCACCGTTATTGTTCCTGTTAAATTTGAAACTGGATTTGTCACTGTAGTTGTTCCTATTGCCGCTCCTGTTGTTGGAATAGTTCCACTTCCAACAAAAACTCCATTAATGGTCATTGACCAATTTTGAGCTCCAGAAGTACTCCTTTGTCTCCAAAAATCAAAACTTGAAACACTAATTTGGTAACCAGAAACAACATTAAAAGTTAATGTTACAGTAGGTGTTCCTGAAGAATTATTTAATGCTATTGCTTGCCCTGTACTTCCTGCAAAGCTAGTCCAAGCACCTGAACTGTTAGACCAAGAAGATGAATTTAAATTTGCGTTAAACAAGGTTGGAGCCACTGTATAAGGGTGAGCTGTTATTGCTGTAGTTCCAAAATTGTGCTGATAAATTTGTCCCCAACTAACTACTGAACAAAACAAAACTATGAGAAGAGTTATCTTTTTCATCTATATGCTAAAATTTTATGTGTCTATTTACCATTTTCTAAAAAAGGTTAATAAAGTTACTAATATTTAACAAAAAAATAAATGAGAGTCATATTATTAATTTATTAAAAAAATAAAATCTTTTTATCGATAAAAACTTAACTTTAATCGGTAAAAATTATACTAAACTAGATTTGAAATATCTATTTTTAATAATTTTTAAGATTATACATACAAAAAAATAAATTTATTGGTGAGGTTCTTGTAATATATTGACTACATTTATTGTTGAGTATTTTTTAAATACTTTAATAAAAGTTATCTATTAAAAGTATAAATTTGCTACATTTTCAATTATGCGTTGGTTCCATTTTTAAATTTTATTCCATTTCAAAAAGATAAAAAGTGCAGAAAGATAAAAATAAGCCATTTTCCTATGTTGAAATTCGCAAGAAATTAGAGCACTACTGTGCTTATCAAGAGCGATGTCATCAAGAGGTCTATCAAAAAATGTTCTCATTTAGTTTATCTCCTCACGAAAAGGAAGAATTAATGGTTTATTTAATTGATCATAATTTTCTTAATGAGGAACGTTTTGCTCAAAGCTTTGTCAGAGGCAAACACAACTACAAAAACTGGGGAAAAGTCAGAATTACCAATGAATTAAAAGCTAGAAATATTTCATCTACAATCATTAAAATAGCCCTTAAAGAAATCAATGATGCACTTTATTTAGAAACGTTTGAAGAGTTGACCAACGACCATTGGTTGTCTATACCTGAATCAAATCTCTTAAAAAAAAGAAAAAAATTCTGTGATTATTTCATGAGAAAAGGTTGGGAGAATGAATTGATTTATGAAAAAGTGAAGGAATTGGAAAAGTCATGAGTTATTATTTATTGGGAAAAAAAAACCGTTACAACTTATTTGTTATAACGGATTTTTGGTTTTTAAAAATTCCTTCTATCTAAAAGTGTATTTTAATCCAAATAATAGGTTGCCTTTTGGCATTGGCACAAAACCTGTTTCTACATATTCTGTATTAAAAATATTATTGGCATAAACTGATAATTCAAAATCATTCAACTTATAAGCAGCACTTAAATCTATGAGATTATAACTTATTCCAGAAGTTCTTTCTACATAACGATAAGCCACAGAATTAGTGAAATTTTTAAACCATTGCATTTGATAAGAGCCTACTATTTGATGTTTCAAAGAGTTAATTGAATATCTCGATTCTGCTGCTGCTGTTTGCTTTATTTCGTCTTCTATAAATGTATAACCTACATTAATTTTTTGTCCAAAAGTATTCCAATTGAATTTATAATCTAATTGGGTTTCAAAACCTTTTGTATTCACATCTTGAATATTTTGTGGAGAAAAAGCAGTATCTGAAGGATTTAATCTAACATAGTCAATCAAATCATTAGAGTCTCTATTGAATCCTACTAACAACAACCCAAATCTATTTGTATTCCAACGAATTCCTAACTCTTGAGCCAAAGCATCCTCTGGCTGTAAATTTTTATTTCCAATGGCTTGTGGTCCAATGTAATATAAGTCAGTATAGGTTGGTACTCTGTAAGTAAATCCAACATTTCCATATACTCTTAAATCATCAGTGACTTTATACCCTAAATCAATTCCAGGAAATAATTTATTGTCAAAATCTGAAAAATAAGAAGCGGCAATTCCAGGAGTTACATCAAACTTGTCATTAAAAAACTGAAAACGATGTTCTAAAAATAATGTGGCAATTTCTCTTTGATTGTCTCCTAAATTGTTACTTCCAATATAGTATTTAGAAAACTCCACTCCAAAACCAGTTATTCCCAAATTTGAGTCATAAGAACCATTTAATTCTGCAGCTACTTTATTGGTAATATGTAAATTTCTGTAGGCAGAAGGATTCTTTCTGATATATAAATATTCGTCTTCATTTCTTCTCCAATATATTCTTGGCTTCCAAATAAATTTACCACTTTTGATTACTGTTGAAAATCCAACTAGACTTGCCTGTGTTTCTTCATATTGTTGAGTAGCCGTTGGAATTCCATAGAAACCGTTGGCTCCAAATTTTCTTTCAGAATGAGTTGCCATAAAATTGATGGGCAATTTATTTTTGTTAAACTGACTTTTTACAAAAATATTTTGATTGTCAAAATCCGTATTTTCTCTATAACCATTTGAGAAATTCTTGCTAAAATGAACAATATGACTGCTGTTGTCTAAGTTGATTGAACCTGTCGCTTCTGCCATAAATTGATCGTAAGAACCTGTTTGTAATTTGGTTACTAAACCGTTTTGAGAATTGCTTTTGGTTACAATATTAACCGCTCCAGAAAAAGCATTTTGTCCAAAAATACGTGCTGCTGGTCCTTTAATAATCTCAATTCTTTCAATAACTTCAATAGGTAAAGCCAAATTTAAAGTATGATGTCCTGTTTGTGGATCATCTACTTTTATACCATCAATTAATAATAACGTTTGATCAAAACTTCCTCCTCTAATGTATAAATCGGCTTGCATACCGTTTACACCTTGTCTTCTGACATCAATTCCTGCAACTTGTTGAAGCGCATCTGCCACATTGGTAACACCCAACTTTTGAATATCAATAGCTGTTACAATTTGAATTGTTCTTGAATTTTCATCAAATGGCAAATCAATTCTGGCCGAAGTAACCACAACTTCTCGCAAAGAATCTGTTTTTTGTGGATTGTCTTGGGCTCTTCCGTATATAGAAAAAATTAGCAAAGCAGCTACAAAAAATATCTTTTTCATTTTATGTATTTAATTTATTTTAAAACGTGGCAAAATTCGTAACTTTCCGGACGAGTAATATAGTCCAGTTTATAAATAATGAATAGTCCGGTTAATGCTCTTCTTAAGCAATTCATTCAGTTTGAAAAAAATAGTTCAACTCCTATTTATATTCAAATATCCCATCAAATTATTGATGCTATCCAACGAGGTTATTTAACTAAAGGAACAGCTTTACCAGGAAGCAGAACGTTAAGTCAACTTTTGCGTATTCACAGAAACACTATTGTTGCCGTTTATGACGAATTAGCCTCACAAGGCTGGGTAGAAATTATTCCTAACAAAGGTACTTTTATCCTTGTTCCTGAACAAAAAACAGCTAAAATTAAAGCTATTTCTTATCCTATTAATCAAAGCAAAGAATATACTAAAACTACAGGTTTTGAATTTAAACCTTCTTTTCATTTAGCCTCATTTCCCGAAAACATTCGCCCTAAATTTGTTTTAAATGATGGACAACCTGATTTGCGATTGCATCCTGTACATCAATTTTCAAAATGGTATAGTACTTCGATGAAACGAAAAAATATGCTCACAAAATGGAGTCAAACGGATTTATCTTCTCATTCTGTTTATGAAAATCAATTGTGCAATTATTTGAATGCCACTAGAGGTTTTCACATTAAACCTGAAAATTTAATCAGTACAAGAAGCACAGAAATGAGTTTGTATATTGTTTCTCAACTTTTATTGCAACCAAATGATGTAGTTTTAGTTGGAAATCTGAGTAATTATGCTGCAAATATGATTTTTCAGCAAGTGGGTGCAAAAATTAAAACGATTCCAACAGATGAAAACGGTTTGGATGTAGATTTTATCAAAAAAAACTTTGCTAAAAAAAATATACGTTGTGTGTATGTTTGTGCTAATCGACACTATCCTACAACCTATTCGCTCAGTGCAGAACGAAGATTAGAATTATTAAAATTGGCTAAAGAATATGAATTTGCCATCATTGAGGACGATTATGATTATGATTTTCAGTATGAAGGTTCAGCAATGATTCCTATGGCCAGTTCAGATAGTGGTGGAAATGTTATTTATTTGGGTAAATTAGGACAATCTTTATTTCCTAGTTTTCAAACAGGTTTTGTTGTGGCTCCTTACAATTTAATTATTGAAGCTAAAAATTACCTGAAAATGATTGATAGACAAGGTGATATTATTCAGGAACAAGTCTTGGCTGAACTTATTCATGAAGGAGAAATACATCGACTCATCAAGAAAAACATCATTCAATATAAGCTTAGACGTGATTTCTTAGGTGAAATGCTTTCTAAATATTTTAAAAATGATATCAAATGGACAAAGCCTTCTGGTGGATTGGCTATTTGGTTAGAATTTTCTTCAAAAATATCTTTAGTACAATTGGCAAAAGAAACTTTAAAAAATGATTTACTGCTTCCCAACACTATTTTATACCAAGATAGAGCTACTTGTGCTATTCGTTTGGGCTATGGTCATTTGAATGAAGAGGAAATGGAAATTGTGGTGAAAAAACTTAAAACTGCTTATGACATAATTGTTAAAAAATAATTTTTTATTTTTTATTAATGTTTTATTATTGTTTATCAATAATTTTTATATATTTGATGCATAATTTTAAATGCAAATAATTATGTCAAAAACAAACAATTTCGTCTTTTGGAGCTTATATGTTGTGGTATGGCTCATATTTGTTGGATTATCAATTGAAGCAGGAGGTCTTATAGTAAATTTCTTTTTTAACTTATATCAACCTGAATTTGTTCAAAATCTTTATCAAAAATTAGATTTAAGTGCAATGTACAACTTAAATAAATTCGCTTTTTTCGGGATGTATAGTTTTATTTTGATTATTTCAATTTTGAAAGCAATTTTATTTTATATTGTGATCATGCTAATGCACAAAATGGATTTATCAAGACCGTTTACTTCTTTTGTTGCTAGAAAAATTTCACAAATTAGTTACATGACACTTTCAATTGGATTGCTAAGTCACATTGGTAGAGAATTAGTTAAAAACATAACAGCACGTGGTTTTGTTACAGATAACTTAAGTAACTTTTGGGTAGATAGCCAAGCCTTCATTATAATGGGTGCTGTAGTTTATATCATAGCGGTTATTTTCAAAAAAGGGATTGAAATTCAAATAGAAAACGAATTAACTATATAATTATGCCTATAATTGTAAACTTAGATGTAATGCTTGCTAAACGAAAAATGAAAAGCAATGAATTGGCCGAAAAAGTTGGGATAACTGTTGCCAATTTATCGATTTTAAAAACAGGTAAAGCTAAAGCCATTCGATTTTCTACTTTAGAAGCTATTTGCGAAGAATTAGAATGTCAACCCGCAGATATTTTGGAGTATGTGAAATAGTAAAAACAAACCTAACAGGTTTTTAAAGCCTGTTAAGTTTCGATCTAAAAAACAAAAAAGCCAAACAGTTACGTTTGGCTTTTTTTTAGAATATGTTTGCTGTCTTAGTCCGCTAAAACAATAACTTTATTTTCATTCATTTCGATTGTTCCAGAATTGATTGGTAACCAAAATGTTTGCTCGTTAACTTTATTGAATTTAGAAACAAATTCCTTATCAATAGAGATTTTTGGAGCATTTATTTTCACATTTCCTTTAGCTAACAATGAAACTATAGGAGCGTGATTGTTTAATATTTGAAACTCGCCATTAACACCAGGTAGTGCTACTGATGTAACTTCGCCTTTGAATAATGTAGCTTCTGGTGATACTATTTCTAAAATCATATTTTTAGTGATTAGTAATTAGTGATTAGTAATTAGCACTAACTGAATACTGCCAATTTCATCTACTAACTGATTTATGCTTCTGCTAACATTCTTTCTCCAGCCTCGATAGCTTCTTCGATAGTTCCTTTAAGGTTGAAAGCTGATTCTGGCAAATGATCTAATTCACCGTCCATAATCATGTTAAATCCTTTGATTGTTTCTTTAATATCAACTAAAACACCTGGAATACCTGTAAATTGCTCCGCTACGTGGAATGGTTGTGACAAGAAACGTTGTACACGTCTTGCTCTACCCACAACCAATTTATCTTCTTCAGATAATTCTTCCATACCAAGAATGGCAATAATATCTTGTAATTCTTTATAACGTTGCAATATTTCTTTTACTCTTTGAGCACAAGCATAATGATCTTTTCCTAAGATTTCAGGAGTTAAAATTCTTGATGTAGAATCTAAAGGGTCAACCGCTGGATAAATCCCTAACTCAGCAATTTTACGAGACAATACTGTTGTAGCATCTAAGTGAGCAAATGTTGTTGCTGGTGCTGGATCCGTTAAGTCATCCGCAGGAACGTAAACCGCTTGTACTGATGTAATAGATCCTTTTTTTGTTGATGTAATACGCTCTTGCATCACACCCATTTCTGTTGCTAAAGTTGGTTGATATCCTACCGCAGAAGGCATACGACCTAAAAGAGCCGAAACCTCAGAACCTGCTTGTGTAAAACGGAAGATGTTATCCACGAAGAAAAGTACATCTTTTCCTTGTCCATCTCCTGCTCCATCACGGAAATATTCAGCAATAGTTAATCCTGATAACGCCACACGAGCACGAGCTCCTGGTGGTTCGTTCATTTGTCCGAATACGAAAGTAGCTTTCGAATCTTTCATGATATTTTTATCTACTTTAGATAAATCCCATCCACCTTCTTCCATTGAGTGCATGAAATCATCCCCGTATTTGATAATTCCTGATTCTAACATTTCACGTAAAAGGTCATTTCCTTCACGCGTTCTTTCACCTACTCCTGCGAATACTGAAAGTCCACCGTGACCTTTTGCGATGTTGTTAATTAATTCTTGAATAAGTACTGTTTTACCAACACCTGCTCCGCCAAACAAACCAATTTTACCTCCTTTTGCATAAGGCTCAATAAGGTCAATTACTTTGATACCTGTAAATAATACTTCAGTAGCTGTAGATAAATCTTCAAATTTAGGTGCACTTCTGTGAATTGGCAAACCGCTAACTCCAGCTTTTGGCAAATCTCCTAATCCATCGATTGCATCACCAATTACGTTAAATAAACGTCCAAAAACTTCTTCACCAATCGGCATTTGAATTGGAGCACCTGTAGCAACTACTTCTACTCCTCTTGCTAAACCATCTGTTGAATCCATAGAGATTGTACGAACTGTATTTTCTCCAATGTGAGATTGTACTTCAAGGACTAATAATGTACCATCTTTTTTTGTGATTTCTAATGAATCATAAATCTTTGGAAGTTCGGTTCCTTCTTCGTTGAACACTACGTCAACAACTGGTCCGATAATTTTTGAAACTTTTCCTGTAACTTTAGACATTACTTATGTATTTATTTAATAGCTATTTACTGTTGAAAAAAAGATGCTTTTTTCCGTGTGCAAAGATAGTTTTTTTCAAAACAATTTTGCAATTTATTTTTTGAATTTTTTGCAATAAAAAAGCGAAATCTTTCAATTTCGCTTTATTTTTATTATTCTACAGTCACTGATTTTGCTAAATTCCTTGGTTGATCGACATTACATCCCCTCATAACCGCTATGTGATATGACAATAATTGCAAGGGAATTGTGGTCAATAAAGGAGTTAATGCTTCAGTAGCTTCAGGAATTTCAATCACGTGATCTGCTAAAGATTTTACTTGAGTATCTCCTTTAGTAACCACGGCAATGATTTTTCCACTTCTTGATTTAATTTCTTGAATATTACTTACCACTTTATCATAATGTCCTTTATTCGGAGCAATTACAACCACTGGCATCGATTCATCAATTAAAGCAATTGGACCGTGTTTCATTTCAGCGGCTGGATATCCTTCTGCGTGTATGTATGATATTTCTTTTAATTTTAATGCTCCTTCTAGAGCTACTGGAAAATTATATCCTCTTCCTAGATATAAACAATTAGGTGAATCTTTATAAATTGCTGCAATTTGCTTTGCCACTTCATTAGTTTGAAGGGCTTCTTGCACTTTTTCAGGAATTAATTCTAATTCTAATAAATACCTTTGGTAATCAGAATTATTCATGGTTCCTTTAGCTTTAGCCAAACGTAAAGCCAACATGGTAAGCACCGTGATTTGAGTCGTAAATGCTTTTGTAGAAGCTACTCCTATTTCTGGACCAGCATGTGTGTAAGCTCCTGCATGAGATTCACGAGAAATTGAGGAACCTACAACATTACAAACTCCAAATACAAAGGCTCCATTCTCTTTAGCTAATTTAATAGCAGCTAAAGTATCTGCTGTTTCTCCAGATTGAGAAATGGCGATTACAACATCATCTTTATTTATGATTGGGTTTCTATATCTAAATTCAGAAGCGTATTCTACCTCAACTGGAATCCTAGCAAACTCTTCAATAATATATTCTGCAACCAATCCTGCATGCCATGAAGTTCCGCAAGCAATGATTAGAATTCTTTTGGCATTCGTAAATTTTTCAAGATTATCTTCAACTCCAGCCATTCGGATAATGCCTTTATTGGCTAAAAGTCTTCCACGGTATGTATCTTTAATAACATTTGGTTGCTCATAAATCTCTTTCATCATGAAATGATCATAACCTCCTTTTTCAATTTGCTCCAAGTTCATTTGAAGCTCTTGAATATAAGGATCAACCAAAGAGTCGTCTTTGATTTTACGAACTTTAATTGGTTTGTGAAGACGTACAATTGCCATTTCTTCATCCTCTAAATAAATAGCATTTGAGGTGTATTCAATAAATGGAGAAGCATCAGAAGCAATAAAAAACTCATCTTCACCAATTCCTAATGCTAATGGACTTCCCAAACGAGCCACCACAATTTCATCTGGTTTTTCTTGATCAATAACAGCTATTGCATAAGCCCCAATTACTTGATTTAAGGCTATTTGAACAGCTTTTCCTAATTTACAATTTTCTTTCTTCTTAACTTCTTCGATCAAATTAACCAAAACTTCTGTATCGGTATCTGATTTAAATATATATCCTCTTTTTATTAACTCAGTTTTTAAGGGTTCATAGTTTTCTATGATTCCGTTATGAATGATTACTAATTTACCTGAGTTAGAAAAGTGTGGATGCGAATTTACATCATTAGGAACTCCATGTGTTGCCCAACGAGTGTGTCCCATTCCAACTTTACCTTTTGTTGTTTTTTCTTGTTCCGCTTTTACCTCTAAATCGGAAACTTTCCCTTTTGTTTTTGATAGTTTCAAGTCTGCTCCATCATATAAAACTAAACCAGCACTATCATATCCTCTATATTCTAATCGCTTCAATCCTTTTATAATGATTGGATAAGCTTCTCTATGTCCAATATAACCTACAATTCCACACATAAATAATTAATTAGGTTCGGTATAATATATTTCTAATTTCAATTTTTTTGTAACATCTGTGCTTTGTGTACCATGTAAAATTGTCCCTAACGGATTCATAACTGCAGCCACAGGCAAAAATTCTAATTGTTCAGAGTCAATCAAAAGTGGGTTTTTAAAATAGGCATTTGAAACAACTCCTATACTTTCAGTTACTACTAATCCTAGTCTTGAATTCCCATTGGTATTTGAATTTGTTCCGTTAAGAATATTATTGATGAAATTGGTAATTCTAAATTTATAACGGAATCCTTTTCCATTTGAACTTTTCTCAAGAATTCCTCCATAGATAAATTTGTTGAATTTAGAATTTGAGCTTGTAGAAACATCTCCATTGTAATCTGACAATGGTCTGTCATTTGTTGCGTCATACAAATAAACCCTTTGCGGTTCATATTTTGCAAAACTCATTTTGTCTTGATCTACATAAAAAACCAAATTTGCTTCATTGATTAACCATTTATTATTACGTAACTCATCTAATTCATCGGGTACACCATTTGGCCCTCCATTTATAGCTCCTGTTAAATCTTCTGTCCCAAAAAGATCAATGTAAACTACTGAACCGTTTGCTCCTCCTTTTAAAAAATGTCTTTCTTGAGAAGCAGATGGCTCTAATGAATTTTGATACTCTGCGTTAATGTTTGAAAACTCTAGCAAATTAACACAATTGCTTTTTTTTGTTCCCGTTTGTGCATATCCCATTTGAAATTTCAGAGAACTTTTCAAGGCATCAGCTGGATTAGTAGTACCGGCCGTTGAATAATAATGGTATTGCACCACTAATTCTGCTTGAGAAAAATCTAACTTGGCTAATTGTCCTTGATTGGCAATATTTTCTTCTACTTCAAAGTACAATCCTTTAAAATGTTGCTTAAAGATATTATTGTTAAACAATTTACCTTCTGACACTGCGTCTAATATTTTTGTTTTAAACACTGTTCTATCCAAACTCAACCAAATGCCTGGCAACTTTCTTTCTTTCACTACAAACTTAGCTGGATCTGTCGTAATTGCACCGTCAGCATCATAATATTGCCCATTACCGTTGGTTTTGTAAATAACAATTTCATCTTTGTTGAAAAAGAATTCTGTGTTTTGACTTACTGGACCATTATTCAAGGGCTGACCAACAGTATTTGAAGCTATAGTTGCTTTAGAATCAGAATAGTATTTTTGGGCAACTTGATTATTTGAAGAAGGATCAAAATCTCTTAGAGTATATCCGTTTTCAAATACTTTTAGATTGAATTTAGCATTTTCATCTCCATACACAGAATCCAATTCAAAAGTTCTTGCACCATTAGCATCAGTGCTTTTAAGTGTGCTAAAAAAAGGAATATATACATAAACCGAATCCCTATTATCAACAAAATGATTAAATCCAATGTTAGGGTTTGGGGTTACCATTTCAATTTGAGATACAAAATGAGCTTTTGTTGTACCAAAAACTGGATTATTATAAATCCCCAACTCATTAAGAGGCAAATTATTAGTTTGAACTGCACCAGCAGGTTTAGCAAAGGAGTTTAGATTAGCAACCGTATATTTTTCGAAACTAAAATTCTCATCTCCAACAATATCAGAACCTAAAGTATTGAAATCCTTATCACATGAAATGAAAGTAAAAGCAAATACTAGTAAAACTGCTTTAGTGATTGTATTCATATATTTTATTTTTAAACCTTATTTTTTAAGAAATCCGTGTAAGCTCCGTTGAAGCTTTCTTTTGGTGTGAAAGGTAAAAAAGGTTTTTTTGAACTTTCTATATATTTTGTTAAACTTGAAGACAAATCGTGAGAAGCTATAACAACACCATCAGAGTGTTGAATAGAAGCCATTAAAATGTTCTCATAATTAGGGGATTTTAGTTGTGAAATACTTTCTTCAGGGATATCATCAAAAAGCATTTTATCAATCAATTTATTATCTAATTCCCCATCAAATGACTGATTGTACACTGAAGTTATTATTTTTGTTTCATTAAAAATCCCTTCGTTTTTGTAATAATGTTTCAGGTAAATTGGCAATAATGAAGCCATCCATCCATGAACATGAATAATATCTGGTACCCAATTCAACTTTTTAACCGTTTCAACTACTCCTTTAGCAAAAAAGATAGCTCTTTCGTCATTATCAGGGTACAAAACTCCTTCTTCATCAGAAAATGTTGCTTTTCTTTTGAAATATTCATCATTATCTATAAAATAAACTTGAATTCTTTCTTTAGGAATGGAAGCTACTTTTATAATCAGAGGCATATCTACATCATTAACCACCAAATTCATTCCTGACAATCTAATTACTTCATGTAGTTGGTGCCTTCTTTCATTAATATTACCATATCTTGGCATAAAAATTCTTATTTGCCCACCTAAATCGTTAATCATTTTTGGTAATTCATAAGATTGTATTGACACCTCGTTTTCAGCTAAGTAAGGAACCACTTCAGATGACACATACAAAATCCTTTTATCCTCCATAAAATTGTTTATTTTCTAATTATAAAACATGCAAAATTACAAAATTTTATGTATTTATCTACTAAAATAGTAAGTTTGCAGTCAATTTATTATTATTGCTGATGCAACTTTTTACAGAAAAAGCGCTATTAACTGCTTATTTAAGAACTCTTTGGAACAAAAATCATACCATAGGTTTTGTACCCACAATGGGCGCACTTCACGAAGGACATCTTTCCCTAATTAAAAAATCTTCTGGTGAAAATGAATTCACTTTAGTGAGTATCTTTGTGAATCCTACACAATTCAACAATAGCCAAGATTTGGAAAAATATCCTAGAACTCTTGAAGTTGACTTAGAGAAAATAAATACCATCTGTACTGATTGCATTGTATATGCTCCTTCTGTTGAAGATATTTATGAAGGAAATACGCATTCAACTTCCTTCAATTATGATGGCATTGAAAATGAAATGGAAGGCAAACATCGTCCAGGTCATTTTGATGGTGTAGGAACAATTGTAAAAAAACTTTTTGAAATCGTTCAACCAACGAATGCTTATTTTGGAGAGAAAGATTTTCAGCAATTGCAAATTGTTAAAAAATTAGTTGCTAAAAACAATTTGAATGTCAACATTATAGGCTGTCCCATTTTCAGAGAAAAAAATGGATTAGCCATGAGTTCAAGAAATGAAAGGCTTTCAAAAACAGACAGAGAAGAAGCTTCAATAATCTATCAAACCTTATTATTAGCTAAAGAAAAATTTGGCACAAAAAGTGCTAAGGAAGTTAGCGAATGGGTAAAAAACTCATTGCAAAAAAATAAAAATATAACCTTAGAATATTTTGAAATTGCTGATGAAACAACTTTGAAAACTTGCGTCAAAAAATCTAAAGATAAAAAATATAGAGCGTTTATTGCTGTTTTTATAGATAATATCAGATTAATAGATAATATTTCACTTAATTAATTATTTTTGCACCATGCAAATTCACGTAGTAAAATCTAAAATTCACAGAGTAACTGTAACTGGAGCCGATTTAAATTACATTGGCAGTATAACCATTGACGAAGATTTAATGGAAGCGGCTAATCTAATTGAAGGTGAAAAAGTTCAAATTGTAAACATCAATAATGGTGAGCGTTTTGAAACTTATACCATCAAGGGAAATCGCAAATCAGGAGAAATTACTCTTAATGGTCCAGCAGCAAGAAGAGTTCAAAAAGGTGATGTCATCATTATTATTGCTTATGGAATTTTAAGTATCGAAGAAGCTAAGGTCTTTAAACCAGCTCTTGTTTTCCCTAATGAGGAAAATAACTTATTAATCTAGTCTTGGCTTCCCCATTTAAAAAAATGGCCAGTTTGACAATTCCTTTATTTATTGGAATTGGACTAATTTATTACCAATACACCAGTTTATCTGAAGAACAGTTAGCAAATATAAAACTGTACTTTAAAAATGCTGATTACAAATTTGTTTTCTTATCATTGTTAATTTCGTTGTTAGGTTACTGGGCTAGAGCCTACAGATGGAAATACAGCTTAAATCATTTGGGCTATGAAACAAAGTTTAGAAATAATTTTTTTGCTGTTTGTGTATCTTATTTGGTGAACCTAACGATTCCTCGCTCTGGTGAAATAACTAGAGCTGTTCTTTTAAAAAAATACGAAAACGTACCTTTTGACAAGGGATTTGGCACTATTGTAGCTGAAAGAGTGGTGGATTTATTAATTTTTTTGCTCTTTGTTTTTATTGCCTTTCTGCTTCAATTTAACACCATAAGTTCGTTTATTTTTGAAAATATTGCTCCTTCTAAATTAATTCTGATTGGTATAATTGGTTTGGTTTTTGGACTTATTTTTTTATTAATTTGGTTTCGTTCCAACTGGAAAATCATTGGAAAAATTAAAGAAAAATTTGCAGGTTTATTAGAAGGTATGACTAGCATCTTGGTTATGAAAAACCGTTGGAAGTACTTATTCTTTTCTTTTTTTATTTGGTTCTCCTATTTAATGATGTTTTATGTGTGTATTTTTGCCATTCCTGAAACTTCAGCTATTGGATTTAGCATTGTAATAATGGGGTTCATATTTGGTAGTGTAGCCATAGGTTTTACAAATGGTGGAATTGGTGCATTTCCTATATCCATACAAACGGTTTTATTGCTATATGGAATTAACAAAGGTGCTGGTGCTGCTTTAGGATGGATTATTTGGACCTCTCAAACACTGTTGACGATAATACTTGGGCTTTCATCGTATTTGCTCTTATATTTTTTCAATAAACACAAATAATTATTTAAATTGCCTTTCTTTAAGAGAAATTAACTTTATGAAAAACATATACTTATTCTTATTATTTTTATTATCTTTTAATTCAATAGCACAAAAGAAAACAGAAACTATCGACTCTAACAAATTAGGAAAGATAAGACAAATCTCTATTATTCTTCCTCCTTCCTACGAGTTTGAATCGGATAAAAAGTATCCTGTTATTTACCTGTTAGATGGAGAATACATGATGGATCCCTTTAATGGTTCTTTGCAGTATGGCTATTATTTTGATGATTTGCCAGAAGTTATTTTAGTAGGAATTCATCAAGGTAAAAATAACGATAGAATAATAGATTCCAAAGCAGATGAAGAAGGGTTGCCTACTGAAAAAAGTGGGAATTTTTACGAATTTATAGCTACTGAATTAATTCCTTATATCAACAAAAATTATAGAACTGTATCTTACAAAGTAATAGCTGGTCATGATGCAACTGCAGGATTTTTAAACTTTTTTCTCTATAAAGACAACCCTATTTTTGATGGGTACATTTCCCTTTGTCCAGATTTAGCTTTTGAAATGGAAAATAGAATAGAAGATAGAATGAAAATGATGCCCAAACCTATCAGTTATTTTCAAGTTTCTTCTCCAACGGATGAAACTTCCATTTATGAAAGAGTAAAATTATTGGATGAAAATCTTAAAACGGTTTTAAATAAAAATGTTTCTTATAAATATTTACAATTAGACGGTTTTTCACATTATTCAATGGTTCCTGTTGCAATTCCGCAAGCTTTGTATCATTCGTTCAAAGGATACCAACCCATAAATAAAGAAGAATACAAAGAACTTCAAAATTTAAGTGGTGGATTTGTTGAATATCTTACCGAAAAATATAAAAAGATTAACGACATTTATGGTGTAAATATGAAAATTAGGCTGATTGACTTTTTAGCCATTCAAAATCTTATTACCAAAAATGGATCGAGCGATGAATTGAGAAGCTTAGAAAAAATAGCTAGTAAGGAATACCCTAAAACAACTCTTCCTTATTTCATAGAAGCCACTTATCATGAGAAAAATGGAAATTTTAATGATGCTATAAAAGCTGTTGAAAAAGGATATGCTTCCAAAGATATTGGTATGTTTACCAAAGCATTTATGTTAGAAAAATTAGAGGAACTTAAAAGAAAAAGAGCCGGACAATAATGAGTAAAGTAAAAACATCTTTTTTTTGCCAAAACTGTGGCACTCCTTTCTCTAAATGGCAAGGACAATGTCACAATTGCAAACAATGGAATACTATTGTTGAAGAAATCATTCAAAAAGAAGAAAAAAAAACTTGGAAAAGTGATTCTGGTTCCACCTCAAAAGCCTCTAAACCTTTATTGATTAAAGAAATTGATTCTGCTCAAGAAATTCGATTAAATACTACGGATAACGAATTGAATAGAGTATTAGGTGGTGGGATTGTGCCTGGTTCTCTAATTTTATTAGGTGGTGAACCTGGAATAGGAAAAAGTACACTTTTACTTCAAATATCACTAAAGTTACCTTATAAAACGCTGTATGTTTCTGGTGAAGAAAGCCAGAAACAAATAAAAATGCGTGCTGAAAGAATTACACCCAATAGCGATAATTGCTATATTCTTACGGAAACTAAAACCCAAAATATTTTCAGACAAATTCAAGATATTGAACCTGAAATTGTGATTATTGATTCTATTCAAACGTTGCATACCGATTATATTGAATCCTCTGCTGGAAGTATTTCGCAAATTCGTGAATGTACCGCAGAATTGATAAAATATGCCAAAGAATCTAATGTTCCTGTTATTTTGATTGGACACATTACAAAAGACGGAACTATTGCTGGGCCAAAAATATTAGAACATATGGTTGATACGGTTCTTCAATTTGAAGGCGACAGAAATCATGTGTATCGAATTCTACGCTCCTTGAAAAACCGTTTTGGTTCTACGGCTGAACTAGGTATTTATGAAATGCTAGGAAGCGGTTTACGCGAAGTGGACAACCCTTCTGAAATATTAATTTCGCATAAAGATGAACAACTTTCTGGAACTGCTATTGCTTGTACATTAGAAGGAATGCGACCGTTAATGATAGAAATTCAATCACTTGTAAGTTCTGCGGTTTATGGAACACCTCAACGAAGCACCACAGGTTATAATGCCAAGCGTTTAAACATGATTTTGGCAGTTTTAGAAAAACGTGCTGGTTTTCGTTTAGGCACAAAAGATGTTTTTTTAAATGTAACTGGTGGAATTAATGTGGATGATACTGCTATTGATTTAGCTGTTGTGGCTGCCATTTTATCTTCTAATGAAGATATCGCCATTGAAGATGGATTTTGTTTTGCAGGTGAAGTAGGATTATCTGGTGAAATTCGTCCTGTAAATAGAATTGACCAACGCATTCAAGAAGCTGAAAAGTTAGGTTTTACAACTATTTTAGTTTCCAAACACAATAAAATTGCTTTAAAAAACTCTAAAATTAAAGTAGTTTTGGTGGCTAAAATCGAAGATGTGGTTGGAGTTTTGTTTGGGTAAATATTTGTTAATTTTTTATATTATAAAATAATTATACATATATTTACTAAATCAAATTTAAAGTAATCAAAATGGATTTTAAAAATTTATACAATCGAATTGAAAAAACTTTAGAGGTTATTGTTTCTGGAGTTACTTCTGAGTTTAAATCTGAGGATTCATTAATAAGTGAAGAGGTATTAGAGCTAATTAATAATCCTTCAGATAAAAAAGAATTGGATAATGCAGTTGAATATCTTCAAAATCATAAAGATATAAGAGAAAAAGAAGTCGAACTTTCTGATAGAAAAATAACAATCTCTATTGGATAACATTGGAAAATTTAGCCTTAAATACAATATTTTATATTATGTTATTTATATTTCCTGGACTTTTGTTCAGGAAATTTTATTTTGGAGGAGAGTTTACTAAGCAATTTCAACAAGGAAACTTAATGGAAAGATTTCTTTGGACTTTGTTCTTTAGTGTTGTCATTCTTTTATTTAGTTCATTAGGATTTATTTTTTTAGAAAATCACAAATATTTTCATCTTCAAAATTATATCTCATACGAAACAATTAAAAAATTATTTGAATCACTTTCTAATAATAAACTTCCTGAAAAAGAAGATATTAATATTAGTATTTATTTAAATTTTCTCTATTTAATATTAGTAATCTACCTTATATCAATAGTGTTTGGCTATATTTCATATAAAGCCGTTAGAATTTTTAATATCGACACTTATTTATCCTCCTTTAAATTTAAGAATTATTGGCATTACTTAATAAAATCTAATATCACAAACGGTAAAAAATTAAAAAACAACAAGTATCTTTATACTAATGCTGACATAATGTTAGAGGTAAATGGAAAAACCGAACTTTATAGTGGATATGTTCAAAATTATTATATAGATTCAGTCACAAACAAGTTAGATTGCATTGTTCTAAAAAATGCATATAAGTTTATTGTCGTTGAAAATGAAAAAAATTTAGATATTGAAGAATCGATTAATCGTCAAGAGAATATCTATGAAGTTCATAAAACATATAAAGACAAAAAAATTTATAAAAAAAATATTCCGGGAGATATTTTTACGATTTCAAACGAAAAAATAATAAATTTAAATCTAACTTATGTTGAAAAAGTTATTACAAATAACGATAGGAAAAGAAAATTAAAACTTCTTATTAATTCAATTTACTTTGCGTTTTTTTTAATAATTTCAATTTTCCCATGGATTATTAAACATGATTTAATTATAACTTTTAAACGTAAAATAATCATTAGTATGGTGTTAATCAATATAATAATCTTATTAAAAGGATACTTATTTGAAGTTTTAAATTTAAAGGAAAAAAGAGAAGGTTTTCTAATATTTATAACTGGTTTAATTTTTTTTTCCATACCTTTTCTTTGGTTTTTTAAATTACTTAATGGATGGATTACTTTTGGAGTAATGATATTTTACTTAATATTTATTACAATAATTATTGAGAAAATAAATCCAAAAAAATAATTTTTTTTCCAACCTTTTCATAAAAAAGCTACTCTTACCATAAAAGAAACAACATTATGAAAAAAATACTCTTAATTCTAACGATTTTTACTTCAGTAATTGCATTAGCTCAAAAACCCATCTTTACTTCAGCAAAAGTAAATGCAGCAACCGTTTATAGCAATGGTGCTGAACTTTCACAATCAACTTCTTTAAATCTTCCAAAAGGAACCAGTGAAATTGTCATTAAAAATGTAGCGGATTATTTAAATGAAAACACGGTTCAAATTGGAGCTCCAAGTTCATTGACGGTTCTTTCGGTTCAGTTTACCCAAAATTATATTTCTGAATATGAAATTGACGAAAGTAATCCAGCCATCAAAAAAGTAAGAGATAGTATAACTTTGGTAAAAAAAGAAATTGATAAAGTTCAAATTGATAAAGTTTCTCACTCCAAAACCATTGAATTGTTGGATAAAAACCAACAGGTTGCTGGACAAAATTCGGGATTGAGTGTAACGGAATTAATGAAGTTGGTTGATTATTACAAAGTAAAACGAACTGAATTGAATAATGCAATTACTATTTTTCAAGAAAAAGAAAATAAGTTGAATGAGAAATTAGCTAAACTCAATTCAAAATTGGAAATCAATACCCAAAACGAAGAAAAAACTTCAAGAGGAAAATTAATTCTGCAAGTGATGAATGAAGTCGCTGGTACTGTAAATTTGGACATCAATTACATGACGAATAATGCTTCTTGGCAACCCTTTTATGATTTACGTGCCGAAAACATCAAAGAACCCATCAACATGATGTACAAAGCAAAAGTAATTCAAAACACAGGAATTGACTGGAAAAAAGTAAAGCTAACTTTATCCAGTGGCAATCCAAACCAGAATAATGAAGCACCCATTTTACAAGCTTGGTTTTTGAGATATGGAAATCCGATAGTTTCTTATGGTTATTTAAATCAAAATGCAACCCGAAACACTATACAGGGAAAAGCTTTAAGTACAAACGTTATGGCTGATAAAATGGAAGAATCTTCTATTTCAAATTATACAACTGTTAATGAAAACCAACTCAATGTATCCTTCGATATTGAAATTCCTTATGATATTTTATCTAATGGAAAAGCACATAGTGTTGCCTTAAAAGAAATAAAACTACCAGCATCTTACAGATATTATGCTGTTCCGAGAGTGGAAAAAGAAGCTTTCTTATTGGCTCAAATTAATGATTATTCTAAATTCAATTTATTACCTGGAGAGGCTAATATTATTTTTGAAGGTATGTATGTTGGCAAAACGTTTATCAATCCAAATCAAACCGCTGATACCTTGAGTTTATCAATGGGAAGAGACAAAAAGATTTCGATTAAACGTGAAAAAGTAACGGATAAATCTGGTACAAAATTCCTATCATCTTACAAAGAACAAACGTTTACTTATGATATAACCGTAAGAAACAACAAAAAAGAAGCTATTGAAATGCTTTTAAAAGATCAATATCCTATAAGTACTGACAAAGAAATTGCCATTGAAGTTTTGGAAAAAGATAAAGCCAAAGTCAATGAAGAAACTGGTGTAATGACATGGGAATTAAAACTGGCACCAAATGAAACCAAGAAAATTAGGATTAGTTATAAAGTTAGATATCCTAAAGATAAAATCATAGATAACTTATAATTTTACTTACATTAAATCTAAACGACTGAAAATCATAACATTCAGTCGTTTTTTTATTGTTTTTTATTTATCTTTACAAGAAAAGAAAAACTATGAAAAAATTATTATTCCTATTTATCTTATTGATTTCAGATGTAATAACTGCTCAAACCATAGCTATTCAATCTTTTGCAACTGGTTTTTCTGGTGCCATTGAAATTACTCATGCTGGTGATGATCGTTTATTTATCGTTCAACAAGGAGGTCTAGTTCGTATTTTAAATGCAAATGGGACTGTTAACACAATTCCATTTTTAAACCTTTCAAGTTTGATTTCTTCTGGTGGTGAACGAGGATTATTAGGATTAGCATTTCATCCTGATTATGCTACCAATGGGTATTTTTTTGTAAATTATACTAATACTTCAGGAAATACTGTAATTGCTCGATATACTGTAAATCCTACAAATCCTAATATTGCCAATACGACAGCTACCATTTTGATGACTATTACTCAACCGTATTCGAATCACAATGGTGGAAGTTTAAAATTTGGTTCAGATGGCTATCTCTACATAGGAATGGGTGATGGTGGAAGTGGTGGTGATCCAGAAAACAGAGCTCAAAATATCAATACTAATTTGGGTAAAATGTTGCGAATTGATGTCAATAATACTACTGCTCCTTTTTACACTTCTCCTCCAACAAATCCATATGTAGGGGTGACTGGAAATGATGAAATTTGGGCAATTGGTTTACGAAATCCTTGGAAATTTTCGTTCAACAGGTTAAACGGTGATTTATGGATTGCCGATGTTGGCCAAAATAATATTGAAGAAATTAATAAAGTGCCAAACCCATTAGCTGCTGGTTTGAATTTTGGTTGGAGATGTTATGAAGGAAACGTTGCTTATAATACTTCTGGTTGTGCTCCAATTGGAACCATGACTATGCCTATTGCTCAATATAATCATTCGCAAGGCTGCTCTATAACTGGTGGTTATGTTTACACTGGAACGCAATTTCCTAATTTTTTAAACAAATATTTCTTTGCTGATTACTGTGAAAACAGAATTGGTTATGCTGATACAACAACTGGAGCAATTACTTATACGCCTTATTTTTCAGGAAACAATAATTTTTCTTCTTTTGGAGAGGACATCAATGGTGAATTATACATTTCAAATGGTAATACCATCTATAAAATTATTGATGTCTCAACGGCTTCAACGACTAGTTTTGAAAAAGCTGGTTTTAGTTTGTATCCCAATCCTATAAAAGATAATTTTATAATTTCAAATAAAAATGAGATTTTAATTTCGTCTATTGAATTTTATGATGTGAATGGGAAATTAATTGCCGTTAAAAATTTATCAACTTCAACAACAATTTCATTAGATCGTTCAAATTTATCTTCTGGCATTTATATCTTAAACCTTGTAGCTAATGATGGGATGAATTATACTTCAAGATTAGTTGTTGATTGAGAGAGATTAATTGAAAAAACTGCACACACAACTGGTTGGTAATTTAAGACAATATAAATTCTTGAAAATATACAGAAAATAAGTCAACGGCGACAAAGTAGTCTTCATAAAAAAACTGACTAAAGAAGGCTTTTCTTTAGTCAGTTTGGATGATTACAATTGTAATAAATATGTTTAGTTTAGTGTATCTAAATAATTTACCAAACTAATCAAATCATTTTCGTCTTTGAATGAAATTTTATTTGATTTTAGAAAATCTTCTATTTGTTTTTCATTATTAGGAAACATTTTTAGAAGGTCCTTTTTCTTGGAAGGCATTTCTGTTATGTTCCCATCTGACAATCCAATAAGAAAAACATCACTATCTTTTCTGTAATGTGCAGGTGTCGGTTGTGAATAAGCATTTACAGCCTCTTTAAAAGGCACATAGGTAATTACTTGCTTTAAAAAGAAATTAATTTTGTCATTGGTGGTTTTTTTAATTAGGAAGCCTTTTTTTGTTGTACCATTCAAATTATACTTCACATAACTGTAATTCAACTTACTGGTTAACATCCTTACAACTGTATTCTCTTTAGCTACTAGAGCATACGTCTTATCTTCTTTTCTAAATTCCATCTCATCTAAAACCACATTGTATTTAACTGGAACGGTTACCACAGTATCCATTATGGTTATTTGGGCATCAAAAAAATTATCATTTGAATAAGGTGATCCACTCGCTTTATCAATTTTCGCATTAGGGTCAATCTCTCTTGTTAAATCCCAAGTAGTAAACTGTTTCATTTCTCTATTAACTGACTGCACTTGACTAAATCCAGTAAATGAAATAAATAAAACAAATAATAAATTAAATCTCATTTTATGTTTTTTTAAAATTTTTAACAAAAATAATTAAATAGTGAAAAGATGAACAATTAAAAATGTTAAATTCTTTCCAAATTTAAGGTGCGGGATTAGGAATCATTTCTTGAATTTTTTCAATTTCCAATAAAACATCATCTGACAATACAACATCAAAAGCATCGATATTAGTTTTTAATTGATCTAATGTTGTAGCTCCAATAATTGATGAAGTAACTAACTCTTGTTGATTTACAAAAGCCAAAGCCATTTCGTTGAGTGATAATTCATTAGTTTCTGCTAATTCTTTGTACAATTTTGTGGCTTTGAAACAATTCTCATTGGTATATCTTGTAAATTGTGGGAAAACTTTCATTCTCGATTTTTCAGGATATCCGTTTAAATATTTTCCAGTTAGAAATCCAAAAGCTAAAGGTGAATAGGCTAACAAACCTACATTTTCTCGCATACAAATCTCAGATAACCCAACTTCATACAAACGATTCAATAAAGAATATGGGTTTTGAATGGTAACAATTTTAGGTAAATTGTGCTTTTCACTTTCTATTAAATAACGCATAACTCCATAAGGATTTTCATTCGAAACTCCAATATGTTTTATCTTTCCTTCTTTAATCAACCCATCAAAAACATGAAGAATATCTAAAATAGAGTATTGCCAGTTTTTATCAATTTTTTGAATACCTCTTTGGCCAAACATATTCATTACTCGCTCAGGCCAATGCATTTGGTATAAATCTATGTAATCTGTTTGTAAATTTTTTAGACTCAACTCTACCGCAGCTGTAATATTTTTTTTGGAAAAATCTAAGGGTTGACGGATATAATCCATTCCGCGATTTGGCCCAGCTATCTTAGTTGCAATAACTAATTTCTCCCTTTCTGATTGTCCTATTTTATTTATCCAAGTTCCAATATATCTTTCAGTGCTTCCAAAAATTTGAGCATTTCCTCCAATAGGGTACATTTCTGCTGTATCGATAAAATTAATACCTCGCTCAATTGCATAATCTAACTGAGAATGTGCTTCTTCTTCTGTGTTTTGATTCCCAAAAGTCATGGTTCCTAAACAGATTTTACTGATTTTAATCTTGGTATTTGGAAGTGTGGTGTATTTCATTTTGTGCTGAATTTATTTCAGTAGTTGTTTATTGTTGAGCAAAGATACAAACCTATGCTGTTTTATGAAAAGAAAAACTACTTTGTGTTACTATTAAAAGGCTACCAATTAATTTGAATAAAGCTTTTTTACAAAATTGAAATCTAAATGGTCATTGATTTCAAAAAAATAATCTAATTGCCATTTCTGTGTTGAAATTGCTTGTTTGTTTTTAGTCTTGTCCCAAATTGAATATATTCTGAAACCTCTTTTCCCTCTTCTTTTGGAGGAGGAAAGAATCCCTTTTTCAATTAAAACAGCTTTTGGAAAAACAAATTGCCCAAGTTTACTTCCCGATTTAAAATGGATCACACAATAATCCATGATGTCAACATCTGCAAATGGTTCAGTTACTCCTTGTTTATTTCTTTTCCAAAAAGTTACAAATTGTCCTTCTTTTTTTGGTGTTTCTTTGGATGTTCTGAATATTATATTTTTATCCTCTAGCTTAAATTCACATGCAGTATAAACTTGACTTCCCTTACCAACTCTAAATTGAGAAATGTTAAAGTTCAATTTGTGATAAAGAACGGTTTCAAGAAAAGATACTTCTTTTAACATGTTTACTCTTTATTAATCAACTTTATAGCTTCTTCTACATATAAATTTGAATTATAATTTAAAGCCCTTTCGACAACTTCATAATCTAACTTTATCCCTTTTCTTTGAACTTCAACATCATTTGGATAAAATGCTCCCATACCCGTAAAATCGATTTCAGTTTTATCAGCAAGAATTACTGGGTTACGATTCATAACTGCTCCAAAAGTTTGTTCTCCAATGGTAATACAATTTGGAGCTTGTTGGATTGCCATTGCAAAATATTCTGCCATACTTCCAGTTTTTCTATCTACTAATAAAATTACTTTTCCTTTGTAATAGTTCTTGTTTTTTTTACCGGCAGAAAATGGATTATATATAAACCGTAACTTTGTTTTTATATCATATTCTGCAAAAGAAGGAGCTAATGGAACTAATGCTTTCATAAATTGTTTTCCTTTTGGAAGCAGATATTTAGGGACATCTGATTGACTTAAATTTTTAGGGTAATTTCTTAAATCTATAATGATTCCCTTTTTGTTTTCAAAAGTTTTAAATGCTGTTTTTAATTCTTTTTTCGTTATTTCTTTTAAATTAATATAGCCAATAGAATCGTTTATTGTCTTATAATTTTCAACTGTATTTATTCCTAAATTTACTGGTTCGTACTTGTAATCTCCATTACGATAAAGTTTAATTTCAACGAGTTTTGATGATTTATCCTTTTTAATAACTTCAACTTTTAGTGTTTCAGCTTTCCCTGAAAGTAAATAATAGCCTTGCAAAGAAGATTTTAAATAATTTTCATTTGAAGCACTGATTCTATTTGAAAAATTTTCTTTATAATATTCGCTTATTTTTTTGTTATCGATTTTATAAATCAAATCTCCTAATTCAATTTCTTCTTTATCTGATAATTCTTTATTAAAAACTGTTCTTATTACTAAGGTATCATTGATAACTCTTCCACCGTAAAGGGAATTTTTAATAGAAATATCTTTAAATAAATAACTGTCACTATAATTAGAATGAGAATCATTCAATTTAGAAAAAAGTTTGTCTTTTGCCAATTCATAAGTATCGATATCATTAGATAAAAATTCAGGAATAATTTCGGCTAAAACTCTTTCCCAAGGAGTTTCTGTTAGATAAATATTCACATTCCAATAACGCATAGTATTCCAAAAAGAAGCTAAAAATAATATTCTATTTGAGGTTTCTTTTGGATCAAAATTATCATATCCATTATCGTTTGGAAAAGAAACCATGCTGCCTAATGGGTTTATTTTTGCATAATATTTTCCATAGGAACCATTGCTTTTGATTATATTCAACAATTGAACCAAATCTGGACTAAAATTTGAGTTTTCAATCCATGTAAAATCTGCGTTTTTAGTAAATAATTTTTTGTTTTTTAAAAGTTTTTTATTTGATGTATAATTGGTCTTTTTCGTATCAAAACTTGCTATCCAATTTTCAAATTCGCGATTAAGTTCCTCTTGAGTTGTAAGGTTCTGAATTTTATTAAACTCACTAATAAATTCGTCATCAAAATTATATTTTCCTTCACTAATTTCCGGATGTTGGTATTTTAGCAATCCCCAAATATGAATTAAATCCATCGCTTTTTTTTCATCTGAAACTTTAGTTTGACCAAAAAAAGTGAACGGCAATACTATCAAAAGAAAAAGTGTTTTCATCAAATTATTTTTAAAATAAAAAGGAATGTCTATTTGATTAAATTAATGAACATTCCTTTTAGTGTTATATAATATTACAGTAAGAAAACTGTTTAAAAATCCTCCAACATCTTAGAAATCTCATCTAATTTTGGAGTTAAAATAATTTCGATTCTTCTGTTTTTTGCTTTTCCTTCTGCTGTATCGTTAGAAGCCATTGGAGCAAACTCACCACGACCAGCAGCCGTTAAGTTCTTTTTGTCAATTGCTTTATTCTCAGATAAAATGTTTACAATGGCTGTAGCTCTTTTGGTTGATAAATCCCAATTATTTTCCACAGATCCAATACTTCCCGAAAATTTATCATTATCAGTATGTCCTTCAATTAAGACTGAAATATCAGGATTTTCGCCTAAAACTTTTCCAAGAGCAACAACTGCTTTTTTACCTTCGGTACCAACAGTCCAACTTCCTGATTCAAATAACAATTTGTTTTCCATGGAAACATAAACTTTTCCGTTTCTTTGTTCTACTGTTAATCCTTTTCCTTCGAATGCATTTAAAGCTTTTGATAAATTATCTTTCAGCTTTTTCATGCCTGCATCTTTTGCTGCAATCATTTCTTCTAATTCATTTAAGCGTTTTGAACTGGCTTCTAAATCTGCTTTTAATTTATTTAACCTGTCTTGTTCTGCGTTTAATACTTTTTGTTTGGCATCTAGTTCTGCGAGCAATTCTCTGTTTCTATTGATATTGGCTGCTAAAGCTTGGTTGCTATCTTTTTCAAGGGCATCATATGATGCTTTTAAATTGTCATAATTTTTCTTTGTAGCTGCATAATCTGTTGCTAATTTATCTCTCTCAGATTTTATTTTATCCAGTTGCGATTGTAAATCTTTTACTTGAATATCTAAAGCATTTTTATCTTTTGTCAATGCGGTATTTTCGTCATACAAATTGTTGCGTTCTTTCTTTAAATCGGCAAATTTATTTTCTAAATCATTATAGATTTTCTTTGAAACGCATGAAGTTGTTAGTCCAACAACCACTAAACTTAGGGCAAGTTTTTTTATCATTTTTCTATTTGTTTTACTTTTTATTTTGTGTGTATTTCTTTTTTTTTAGCCGTGATGGTAATGGAAACCCTTTTTGTGAAAAACGGTAGTTTTTGTTACTGTAAAAAAGCGACCTAAGAAGCTCTTTTTACTGTTAGAAAAACGCTGTTTTTGCAAAAATGTTGTAATGAACAGCGCGATTAGCTTACTGAAACTAATCTATTTCTACTAAAACTGGACAATGATCAGAGTGCTTAGCTTCTGGTAGAATTAGAGCTCTTGTCAATCTGTTTTTTAAATTTTCATTGGCCAAACAATAATCTATTCTCCATCCTTTGTTGTTTCCTCTTGCTCCTGCTCTATAGCTCCACCAACTATAGTTATGTGGCTCTTTGTTGAAATGACGAAATGTATCGATAAAACCAGCTTTCATAAATTTATCCAGCCAAGCTCTTTCTTCGGGTAAAAATCCTGAAACGGTTTTGTTTCTTATGGGATCATGAATATCAATGGCCTCATGACATATATTATAATCCCCACAAATGACAAGATTAGGAAAAGTTACTTTCAGCTCATCAATATACTTTTGAAAATCATCCATGAACATGAATTTATGATCTAATCTGTCAATGTTTGTTCCTGAAGGTAAATATAAACTCATGACTGAAACCGTATCAAAATCAGCACGAAGAATTCTCCCTTCAAAATCCATATGGTCTATCCCTGCTCCAAATTCTACATGATTAGGTTTTATTTTACTCAAGATAGCCACACCGCTATACCCTTTTTTTTGAGCCGGGAAATAATATTGGTAAGGATATCCTGCTTTGGTAATGTCTTCTGTAGGAATTTGATCTTCGTTGGCTTTAATTTCTTGCAAACAAATTACATCTGGATTGGCCTGTTGCAACCACTCTATGAATCCTTTATTAATAGCTGCACGAATGCCATTTACGTTATAAGAAATAATTTTCATTTGTCTGTTTTAGTTGCATCAAAAGTAATAAAAACCAATTGGATTAATAAACTCATTTAAATATTTATTAACACGAAAAGGTATAATTTCTGTGGCTCTTTTTATTTGTTGATAGATACTTCTCTTTAAAGTTTTGTTTTAATTTGTTTTGTTTATCTTTGTTTTTTGCACAAAAAAATTTAATATAGATGGGATTAGTTTCTGCCAAAGAAGTAGCTAAGGCTATTAACTTAGACAAATATGGTTTTGCTGGAACTTTTATAGGCTGGCTGCTTATGAAGGTTACCAAAATATCTACTCTCAATAAAATTTACAACAAAAACAAGCATTTAAAAGATGTAACTTTTTTAAATGCATTGTTAGACGATTTTGAAATAAAATTTGAAATTCCAGAAGAGGATTTAAAACGTTTGCCAAAAGAAGGTTCCTATATAACCATATCCAATCATCCTTTGGGCGGTATTGATGGTGTGCTATTGCTGAAATTAATGCTTGAAAGAGAGCCTGATTTTAAAATTATAGCTAATTTTTTACTGCATAGAATTGAGCCTATGAAGCCATACATTATGCCTGTAAATCCTTTTGAAAATCACAAAGATGCCAAATCTAGTTTAAATGGATTGAAAGATGCACTTAAACATTTGAGTGAAGGGAAACCGTTGGGTATTTTCCCTGCTGGTGAAGTTTCTACTTATAAAGATGGAGCATTAATTGTGGATAGACCTTGGGAAGAAGGTGCCATTAAATTAATCAAAAGAGCAAATGTCCCTGTTGTACCCATATATTTTCATGCAAAAAATAGTAAATTGTTCTACTTTTTATCCCGTTTGAATGATACTTTTAGAACTGCTAAATTGCCAAGTGAATTATTGACTCAAAAGAAAAGGATTATTAAGGTAAGAATTGGAAAACCTATATCTGTAAATGAGCAAAATGAATTTGAATTTCTTGAATCTTATGGTGAATTTTTAAGAAAAAAAACTTACATGCTTTCTAATTCATTTGAAAAAGAAAGTTCTTTTTTAAAAACACCAAACCTCACATTATCTACTCCTAAACCTCCTAAACAAATAGTTCTACCTGCAAATCATGAACAGATTTTAGAGGAAATTACCTATTGCCAAGAAAACGATTGTCGTTTATTGCAAAGTAAAAATTATGAAGTGTTTTTCATTACTGCAGATAAAATTCCTAACATTTTACACGAATTAGGACGTTTACGTGAAATTACTTTTAGAGCCGTTGGTGAAGGTACCAATGAATCTATAGACTTGGATAAATATGATAGATACTATCATCACATGTTTTTGTGGGACAGCGAAACGCAATTAATTGCTGGAGCCTATCGCATGGGATTAGGTTCTCAAATTTACCCTAAATATGGAATTGATGGTTTTTATTTGCAAGAATTATTCCGTTTTGAACCTGAGTTATTTGACATGATGAATAATTCCATTGAAATGGGTAGGGCTTTTATTACCAAAGAATATCAGCAAAAACCAATGCCTTTGTTCTTACTTTGGAAAGGAATTGTTCACACCACTCTTCGTTATCCGGAACATAAATATTTAATTGGTGGTGTGAGTATTAGCAATCAATTCACAGATTTTTCTAAATCATTGATGATTGAGTTCATGAAATCACATTATTACGATCCATATGTAGCTCAGTATATAAATCCGAAAAAGGAATATAAAGTGAAGCTAAAAGATGCTGATAAAGATTTTGTATTCAACGAAACCGAAGCTGATTTGAATAAATTTGACAAAATCATTGACGAAGTTGAACCAGGAAATCTCCGTTTGCCAGTTTTAATTAAGAAATATATTAAGCAAAATGCAAGAGTTGTAGCTTTTAATGTAGATCCATTATTCAACAATGCGGTTGATGGTTTGATGTATATCAGAATTGCCGATTTACCAGAAAGTACTGTAAAACCTGTTATGGAAGAGTTTCAAGCTGAATTGGAAAAAAAGGAGAAGAATTTCAGGCTATAACTTTCTACCCAAATCCTCATAAACTAGTTTAAATTATTTTACATGAATACTAAATTTTTCACGATCTTGATTTTTGTGATGTTTTCATGTAAAAATAAAGATAGAAATCTAGTTGATATGAGTAATATTTCCAAGTTTCCCAAAACTGAGTTTTTAGCCACACTTGAAAACAATATATCAGATGATAAAAATGCCGTGTATTGTGCTACTCTTCCTTTTGCTTGGAACGAAATTATACAAGAAACAGGAAAACCCACAAAAATTAATAAAAATTACAATGATTTAATACTTTTAAATAATTCAAAATCTTACATTGATGTTTTAACTAAAGATGAATATGAATCTTCTATTGAAATTGAAGCTGAAACTATAAAAGCAAATGTGTTTTTTAAAAAGTCCTTGCCATTTGAATTTAAGCTGAATAGTTATGATAAAAAATTAATATTTGATAAAACACCTGTTAAGTCTTTTGGTTTAAGTGGTTATGATGAATTTGAAATGATAAATTCTGTAAAAATTATTTATTATAAAAATGATGAAAATTTCATAATAAAATTACTCCCAAAAGATAAAAATCATGAAATAATTTTGTTTAAAACAGAAGAAAAATTCGCTTCTATTTTTGAAATGATACAAGAGATTGATAATTTAACGGATTTAGCTAACACTCAAAAACAGGACGATAATCTTTATTGGAAATTTCAATTTAGAGAAGAAGACGAATTAATCATTCCTAAAATCAATTTTAATATTAAAACCAATTTTCCAAAATTAGAAGGAAATATTTATAATGGATTTGATAGTCAATATACAATTAAATCAATCATTCAAAGAACTGCTTTTTTACTAGATGAAAGCGGAGCTGAAATTGAAAGTGACGCTGAAATTGCTGTAGCAGCAAGTGAAGAACCTATTGCTGAAAAAACCAAACCAAAACATTTACTTTTTGATAAACCTTTTTTATTATTGCTCAAAAGAACAAATTCCAAAAACCCTTATTTTGGCCTTTGGAATTCTAATGCCGAATTAATGGTTAAATAAATTACCGCTAATTATTTTTAATCTGATCCTTAAATCTCTTCCAACTTTTCTGTGTTAAAATTGGTTTCGTTTTTAATTTCTTCCCTTTTAGGCGATTCAAAATAGCTTTAGCCCTTGCTTCAGATTCTGGATGTGTTGATATCCAATATGTATATTTGTGCAATTCATTATCAATGGATAATTCATACATAAAATCTGCGAAAGGCCTTGGATCTATGTTTGCGTTTAACATATAATCAACACTTTGCATATCTGCTTCTTGTTCCAAACTTCTGTCGTAAGCTGATGAACTCAAAGTTTTTAAAACTTCTTTAATCATGCCTGAGTTAGCACCTGTCAACGATAACAAAACTGAGAAGCCAATTTCTTTGGATAATTTTTTCATTACATGATTGCCTTCAATATGAGCAATCTCATGACCTAAAACCCCTAAAAGTGCTTCTTCAGTTTTAGAAGCTTCTACTAAACCTGTGTACACAACTAAATGACCATCTGGCATAGCAAATGCATTGATTTCATCTTTTTCAATAATATGAACTTTAAGGCTATCCCTTTCAATGAAATTTTCTTTACAAAGTGGCAATAACAAAGAATCTAAAGTAGAAGTTATAGAATCATCATATATTACATTTTCAGTTTTTTCAATTTGTTCCCAGATTAAATCTCCGATGTTCTTTTCTGTATTTGATTTTACTTCTTTTACATGAAAAATAGTAACAAAATCAATTTGTGCCAACAAAAACCATATACCAAAAAAAGCAACAAGAATTCCTAATCCTTTACTAGCTATCTTCATTTTTTCTACAAATTAAATTGGTTAAATCTCCAAAGAAAAACAATTCGGGATGATTTCCTTTTCTTGTTCTTGAGGCTAAAATCAAAGTCCCTATAAACTCTATCAAATTGAAAAGAACAATAGTAATCATGTAAGCAAAGTAATAATTGGTAGGTTCTTTGTCTTGAAAAATAATAGCAACGGTCCACCAAAAACCTGCACTGTTGAAGAAAAACAATCCCAATTGTGACAAAAGTGCTTGTGTGCAATGCCATTTTACATATGCTGTACTTTTCCTATTGCCTAAGTAAAAGAAAAATGTAGCCATTAAATTGAATATTGGCAATGGTAAACCTCCCATAACAGCTACTAAAGACATTAAATAACTGTTTGAAGCACGTTCCATTTCTGAATCGTGAGGCTTATAACTAAATGTTCTGTTTGTAATCATAGGTTTTTATTAATATTCCAAATCCAATTTGCAATTATTAAAACAATTAAGGGAATTGCAATTATTTTTTTTCTTAAAAAAAGTTCCGCATTTTTATAGAATTGATAAAAGGTATCTTTTTTGAAAATGCAATCAAATGTTATCCAAATTGGGCAAACCAACATAATTAGGGCTACCAATATTCCAAAAGGATTTAGCAGTATTGAATCTAAAAAATTTCCGTTTGCAATTTTTAATACAGCCCTAGTGGTTCCACATGATGGACAAGGAATATCAGTTACATTTTTAAAAAAACAAACCGTCAACTCATTATTTTGAATTTGGTATTGATGATGCAATGAAAAAAACAACCAACTATATCCTGCAAAACAAGCTATGAGAATAAAAAGATATAACTTGTTTCTTTGCATTTTACATAAAAGCTCTGTTGAATTGCTCCATATTTTTCTCTTTGGTTGCTCCTTGAATTAAGAACCAATCCACAATTGCCCATACTCCTAAACCCCCACAGGTTAATAATTTTCCGACTCCCATTCCTGTGTCGCCAATATAAAAACGGTCAATACCATATGCTCCAGCAAAAATTGATATTAACAATGCTGTTGTTGGGTCTTTAAATTGTATAAATTGTAAATTTGGCCATCTACTTTCGTCCATTGATAATAGTCTGTCTCTTACAGCATTTAAATGATGACCTTCAAAATATTTAGCATTTGTCATCATAAACATGTCAACTTTTTGTGAATCCATTTTTTTTGTTTTTTTGGGTTAGGGTTTTGTTTTAAAAAGCTAATATATGATTTTTACAAATACTATTAACCGCTTTTGAATAATAAGACTATAAATGATTTACAATTGTTACAAAAAACTTAAATTATTTTATTAAACCATGATTAAACCTAGTACTTCAATCCTTTTTAATATAAATGGCTTTGATTTTATCCACAATAGTTTGGGCTAATTTTTCGTGACTTTCAAAAGTCCAACCAGCAATATGAGGTGTTAACAAAACATTTTCCGCTTGACGCAAATATTCGAAACTTTCATTTTTACTTTCCTCGTCAAACAAATTTTCAAAGGATAATTTTTCGTATTCCAAAACATCTAAACCTGCTCCTAATATTTTACCTGATTTTAAAGCTTCTACTAAATCAGAAGTTACCACACTTTTTCCACGAGCCGTATTGAGTAGCCAAAAAGGTTTTTGAAGGGCATTTATAAATGTAGCATTTACCATTTTATCCGTTTCTGGTGTCCATGGAATGTGTAAACTTAGTACATCTGCTTTTTCTTGAAGTTCTTGTAAACTGACTTGTTTTGCATTTGCATCAGCCACATTATCTTGAATGTCATAGCATAAAACTTCTACCTCAAAACCGCGAAGCTTTTTAGCAAAAGCTTTTCCCATATTCCCATACCCGATGATTCCAACTGTTTTTCCATCTAACTCATACCCTCGATTGGCTTCTCTTTTCCATTGCCCATTTTTGACTTCAGTATTGGCTTTGTTTAAGTTATTGAAAAGAGACAGTAACATTCCCAAAGCATGTTCTCCAACAGCATTTCTGTTTCCTTCTGGTGCAGCAATTAAATGAATATTTTTTGAAGTAGCATACTCACAATCGATGCTTTCCAAACCAGCTCCAACTCTGGCAATAAATTGAAGCCTTTTAGCTTGATCTAAAAAGGTTTTATCAATCTTAAATCGGCTTCTAATTACAATTCCATGATAATTATGAATTTTAGCTTCAATTTCTTCTTTTGTTGAAGTGAAGTCTGTGTCGTTTTGAAAACCAAATTGTTCTAATTGTTGCATCAACAATGGATGATTAGAATCTATATGGAGGATTTTGATTTCTGAATTTTTCAAATCTTTAGTTTATTGGTTATAGACTAAACAAATATACTATAAGAATTTTGTTTAATTTTAAAACCCAAGAATAACTTTTGCAATTGAGAAAAAGATAATAATTCCTAAAATATCATTGCTTGTGGTAATAAATGGCCCTGTTGCAAGTGCAGGATCGATTCCATATTTATCTAAAATAATTGGAATAAAAGTACCAATTAATGAAGCGGTTATGATTACTGATAGTAGAGCTAGAGAAACTGTAATTCCGGTTAAGTATTCAATATGCAATAAAAAGTGACTGCCTACGATTAGGATAATTGCTAAGATACTTCCGTTTAACAAACTCAACGTTAATTCTTTCATTAATCGTTTTACCAATGACCCTGAAAGTGCGTTGTTAGCAATACCTTGCACAATGATTGCTGATGATTGGACTCCAACATTTCCTGCCATAGCCGCAATTAGCGGTGTAAAGAAAAATAAGTTTCTATGACTTTCCATTGCTGGTTCATATAATCCTAAAACATGCACTGATATGAAACCTCCAAAAAGAGCCAACACTAACCATGGTAAACGTGCTTTTGTTAATTCTATGATACTGTCATCTGCCTCAACATCTTGCGAAATACCTGCTGCTAATTGGTAATCTTTATCGGCTTCTTCTTTGATTACATCGACAATATCATCAATGGTAATTCGACCCACTAATCTTCCCAATTCATCTACAACAGGAATGGCTTCCAAGTCATATTTTTGCATGATTCGGGCAACCTCAACATTTTCTGTATCTACTTTTACATAATCTACTTTTGGAATATAAACATCACTTATGGGTGTTTTTGTGGAAGTAGTAAGTAAATCTTTTAATGATAGCCTTCCTTTTAATCTGTTTTCGTCATCAACTACATAAATGGAATGAACTCTTGTAACGTTTTCTGCTTGTGCTCTCATTTCTTTAACACAAGTGAGTACATTCCAGTTTTCATTAACTTTTACCAACTCTTTTGCCATCAAACCACCTGCTGAATCTTCATCATAACGCAATAAGTCAACAATGTCTTTGGCGTGTTCAACATCTTCTAATTCAGAGATAACTTGCTCTTTCTTTTCTTGAGAAAGTTCTGCAATAATATCAGCAGCATCATCGGTACTTAACTCATCTAATTCTTCTGCAATTTCTTTGGGTGATAAATTGCTAAGAATTTTTTCACGAACATCTTCATCTAATTCTAATAGGATTTCGGCTGTTTTTTCAGAATCTAATGCATTAAAAATATAACTTGCTTCATGACTATCAAGCTCGTCCATAATTTCGGCAATATCAGCAAAGTGAATATCCTGAAGCAAGTCATGCAGCTCTTGTTCTTTATTTTCACTAATAAGTTGCTCTATTTGAGCAATAAATTCTTTGCTGATTTTAAACTCCATCGGCTTCTATTTTTTGGGTGATGTATATAAATTCCTCTACCGAAAGCTGTTCCGGACGAAGGTCAAAGATACTATCTTCTTTCAAACTATCCGAAAAACTATAGGATTTTAAACTATTTCTTAATGTCTTACGCCTTTGATTAAAAGCTGTTTTTACCACTTGAAAAAACAATTTTTCATTACAAGGTAACGTAAAATCTTCTTTTCGTGTTAAACGTAAAACTCCTGAATCTACTTTTGGAGGTGGATTAAAAACCGTTGGTGGAACAGTAAATAAATATTCTGCTTCATAAAATGCTTGGGTTAAGACGGATAGAATTCCATACACTTTGCTGCCTTTCTTCTCGCAAATACGCTGGGCTACTTCTTTTTGAAACATTCCAGCAAATTCGGGAATTTGGTTTCGCATTTCTAATGCTTTAAAAACAATTTGTGAAGAGATATTGTAAGGAAAATTTCCAATGATAGCAAATTGTTCTCCCTGAAAAACTTCATTTAAATCATATTTTAAAAAATCCTTAGCAAGGATATTATTGGCTAAATTTAGATAATGGGTTTGCAAATATTCGACTGATTCTGAATCAATTTCAATTACAAAGGTTTCTGTTGGTTTCTCCAATAAATATTTTGTCAGAACTCCCATTCCTGGACCAACTTCAAGGGTTTTTGAGTAGCCAGAATAGCTCATGGAATCCGCTATTTTTTGAGCAATAGACTCATCTGTTAAAAAATGTTGTCCTAAGTGTTTTTTTGCTTTTACTGACATATTCTCTTTTTTTCATTCCCCAGAAATCGGGAATTTTCAATTATTTTTATTTTACCATTCCAACGATAAATCATTCCAATCTTCATTATGCTCTTCAATTAAAGCCTCTTTACTCTTACGATTCCATTTTTTAATTCTCTTTTCTCTTAAAATAGCATCATCAAGATAACCATGAACTTCATAATAAACCAGTTTATCAACATTATATCTATAAGTAAACCTTTTATTTATTCTACCTTTATGTCCCAGTATTCTTCGTTGGATATTATTTGCCACTCCTACATATAAAACAGAGTTTTTATTAGCTAATTATATATACATAATACATTTTTCTATTATAACTCATAACTTTTAAAGTTTGATGTTTAAAATAAATGTTCCTGAGTTTTAAAAGTTTTCTGATTTCTCGGAAAAGACATTATTAAAACTAGTTTTCAGCATGAAAATATTCGCTTAAAACCTCCAATTCAGTTCTAAAAGCTAGCATTTTTTCTCCAAAAAGTTCTAATCCTTCTTGTCTTAATCTTGGAGCATGATTCTTATAATAATCGTTTAGCTTTTCTTTAGAATCAGCAAAAAACTGAACAGAATATGTGACTCCATCATCCTCTTGTACTAAGACTTTAACGAATCTTGCCTTATTGAATAAGCCTGTTGCTAAAACATCTGAAATATGTTTGTTTTGCATCCATTGTAACCACTGGTTGTGTACAGAATGGTCTATATTTATTGTGACGTTGTATATAATCATGTTTAAATTTAGAAGTTAGGAAATTAGTTATAAATTTTAAATTACCTTAAATAGCGTCTCCTCGTAATAATCGGAACTGTTTTCTAGCTTCGGTAAAATGAATACTATCTGCATGTTCAAAAATCATTTTCTCATACAAAGGTTTGGCTTTATCGGTATCATTCAGGTGTTTTCTGTAAATTTCTGCACTATAAAAAAGGGCTTCATCCACATAAATTCCTTCTGGATGACTGTCTAAAATCGTTTTGTAAAAGGATAATGCACTGTTATATTCCTTTTTCTTTTCATAAATCTGGGCTATTTTGAAAAGTGTTATTTCTTCAATTGGATCTCCTTTATGCTTTTCTAAAATAGCTTTAAATTGCTGTAAGGCTGTATCATTCTTGTTTTGATAAGTTAGCAAATCTGCTGTTGAAAAAGCTGTAAGTGCTACTCTTGTACTATCTTGCGCAGAGTTATCACTGATCAATAAAAATAATTCAATAGCATCATTAGCGATTAATAAACTTGACGATTGTTTTAAAACTTTAACTTGTTGCAAAGCCCAATCAAAATCTTGTTTGTAATAGCTTGCTGTTGCCATTTTCATGCTTGCCTCATGTGCCTTTTCATCATTTTTTAGCGTTTCTGAAATTTGGGCATAATACAAAATAGCTTGATTAAACCTCTCATTGAACACCAGAATATCGGCCAATTCCATTTTAACTTCACTTTCTTGTCTTGGATTTAATTTTAAAGCTAACGTTTGATCCAAGGTAGATTTTGCTTTATCAAATTGATTCATGTAGAAAGCATCAAAATGAGCTGACAATAATTGTAAATTTATTGTGTAAGGCGAAATTCCATATTGCTTGACTAAATTTTCAATGGCATTTTGAATGGTTGGATAATCTTTTTCGGAAGCTTCTTCAATTTGCATTGAAATTAAAAAACTATGGGCTTGAATTTGCAAATCGTAGTCTTGCGTATTTTCTAAAATGAATTGGAAAATGGTTTTGGCCGTTTCTTTTTCATTTTCTTCCATAGCAAATTTTGCTAAGTTTACTATGTTATAAAATCCTTCGGGGTTTCTTTTATAAATAGCTTTTTCTTGCGTAAATGCTTTGCCATATTCTTTTTGTTGCACAAAATACCAACTCAAAAATTGATTCCAATAAATATCTTGGTTTTTTTGTACGCGAAGCAAAAGTGATTTTTTGATAATATCTGAAAAGGAACCTTCTGTATCTTCACTTATAAATCTTGTCAATTGGTTTTGAACAAGTGCTGTATTATTTTGATTGCTAAACGAATAATCTAATAATTTTTCAACCATCATGGATAAATTACCCATTTGTCCATTCAACAAGGCTACTTGGTAGTCAAAGTTTAAATTTGGATTTCCTAAAGTTCCTACTTCATAAGACTTTATAGCCCATTCCAACATATTTTTTTGTTCAAAGGCAGCTGCAATAGAATAAGCATAATTGGATTGAAGAACGATTTGTTCGATGGCTAAATTATAGTTTTCTATAGCTTTAACTTCATTTTTTTGCAACTGATAGTTATATCCTAATTCTACATATAAATTAGGCATCTTTGAAGATCTAATTTTATCTAAAATTGCTTTTTCTGCTTTATCATACTGTTTTAATTGTTGATAACAGGCCACCATTTTTTGAAAATAAGTATAATTTCCTGGTTGTTTTGCGGCAATTTCTTCAAGTAATGTTATAGCTTTATCAAATTCACCTCTATCAAAGTAATTGAAAGCCAATTGCTCTGATTGAGCATTAACCAAACCTGTGAAAAGAAAGTAAAATAGGATAAAAAGTTTTTTCATAACATGAATTAAAAAAATAATGTACTAAAGTAACATTTTTTATGCCAATTTAGTACATTGTTTTTATAAAGATTAACGTTTTTTAGTCAATAATATCAAACCCTGTGTATCTTCTCAATACTTCTGGAATTACAATTCCTTCGGGTGTTTGATAGTTTTCTAAAATACCCGCAAGAACTCTTGGCAATGCTAAAGAACTTCCGTTCAATGTATGTGCCAATTGGTTTTTTCCGTCTTTGTCTTTGAAACGCAATTTTAATCGATTAGACTGAAATGTCTCAAAATTAGAGACTGAACTTATTTCCAACCAACGTTCTTGTGCTGTTGAATAGACTTCAAAATCGTATGTTAATGCTGATGCAAATCCCATATCGCCACCACACAAACGCAAAATTCTAAAAGGTAATTTCAATTCTTTCAAAATTTGTTTTACATGTTCAACCATCCCTTCTAAAGCTGCATACGAATTGTCGGGATGTTCAATACGAACAATTTCTACTTTATCAAATTGGTGCAAACGATTTAATCCACGAACATGTGCTCCCCATGAACCTGCTTCTCTTCTGAAGCACGGAGTATAACCTGTTGCGAGAACTGGTAATTCATTTTCTTGTAAAATTACATCTCTGAAAATATTGGTTACAGGCACTTCTGCTGTTGGAATCAAATATAAATTGTCTTTAGCATCATGATACATTTGACCGTCTTTGTCAGGCAATTGTCCTGTCCCATAAGCTGAGGCTTCATTTACTAAATGAGGAACTTGATATTCTTGATAACCTGCATCTATATTTTTATCTAAGAAATATGAAATTAGAGCACGTTGTAATTTAGCACCTTTCCCTTTGTAAATTGGAAAACCTGGTGCTGTAATTTTTGTACCTAATTCAAAATCTATAATGTCGTATTTCTTTATTAACTCCCAATGTGGTAAAGCTCCTTCAAAAAGTTTAGGAATAACTCCTTCTTGAAAAACATTTTCATTATCATCAGCTGACTTGCCATTAGGGACAATTTCTGCTGGAATATTGGGTAATTTATACAGTTCTTCTTCTAATTGAGCCGTAACGGTGTTTAATGTTTCTGTCAATTGTTTTGTCTGCTCTTTAAAGGCTGTAGTCTTATTTTTTAACAATTCAGCCTTTGCTTTTTCGCCATTACGCATTAATTCACCAATGTCTTTAGATACTTTATTGGATTCTGCAAGTATAGTATCAAGAGTAACTTGAGTTGATCTTCTTTGTTCATCTAAGCTAATTACACTTTCAACTGTTGTACTAACATCAATATTTCTTTTGGCCAAACGTGTAAGAACTTCTTCCTTGTTTTCTCTAATAAATTGTATTTGTAACATAGTAAATTATTTAAGAATGCAAATGTATAAAATTGAAAGCTTAGATACTAAAAATAGCATGAAACAGTTGTTAAATTTCTTATGAATCTCCAATATCATGAGAGTGCAAAATTTTTTTAGAAAAAAATTCTTTACTTTTGATTAAAATTTTTGAAAAATGAAAAAAATTCTACTATTAATTGTTCTGATTATTAGTAATATGTCTTTTGCACAAACCTCAGATGATGCGTTTGAAAAAATGGTGGAAGCTGAAATGAAATCAGCGGCTAAATTGCAAAATATTACGGTTAATCCCAATACACAAAATTATGATATTACCTATCACCAATTAAAATATACTGTAGATCCTGCTGTTTATTTTATTGCTGGTGAAATTACTACAACTTTTACGGCTTTGTCTGATATGAATACTATAACCTTTGACATGGCAAATGAATTAACCGTTACTGCTGTGACAAGAAATGGAATAAATTTATCTTTTTCAGAAAGTGGCAATAATGAGTTAGTAATAAATTTTCCAACTACAATAACGAATGGAACTTCTGCTACTGTAGTGATTACTTATTCAGGTGTCCCACCCGTTTCAGGTTTTTCGGCTTTTGCTGCTGAGGACCATGCTGGAGTTCCTGTTTTATGGACGCTTTCTCAACCATTTGGAGCCAGAGATTGGTGGCCTTGCAAGCAAGATTTAAATGACAAAATCAACAATATTGATGTGTATATAACTGCTCCTTCACAATATACAAGTGTTTCTAACGGACTTGAGATATCACAAACAACGGTTGGAAGTAATAAAACAACTCGTTTTCAGCATAATTATTCTATACCTGCTTATCTAATTGCAATTGCGGTTACAAATTATGAAATCTTTACTCAAACTGCTGGAACTGCACCAAATGATTTCCCTATAGTCAACTATATTTATCCTGAGAACTTTACAACTGCTCAAACCCAATTGGCTCAAACCTTACCCATCATGAATTTATTTGAGACACTGTTTGAACCTTACCCTTTTCATCAGGAAAAATATGGTCATGCCCAGTTTGGTTGGGGAGGAGGCATGGAACACACAACGGTTTCATTCATGGGAAATTTTGGCAGTAGTCTAATAGCTCACGAGCTTGCCCATCAATGGTTTGGTGATAAAATTACCTGTGGAACATGGAAAGATATTTGGTTAAATGAAGGATTCGCTGAATATTTATCTGGTTTAGTAGTCGAAAATATCAACGGTGCAACTAGTTTTGTCTCTTGGAAGAATGGCAAAATCAACAATATTACTTCTCAACCTGGTGGAGCAGTATATTTGACAGATTCTGAAGCACTTAATGTAAATAGAATATTTAGTGGTAGGTTATCGTATAACAAAGGCTCAATGGTAGTACACATGTTGAGATGGAAAATGGGTGATGCTATGTTTTTTCAAGCTTTAAAAAATTATTTGGCTGATCCAAATTTAGCTTTTGATTATGCCATTACATCTGATTTAAAAACGCATTTAGAGGCTGTTTATGGAAGTTCTTTAACGGAATTTTTTAACGATTGGATTTTCAATCAAGGGTATCCAACTTACTCTATTAATGCCACTCCTATAAATTCGGGACAAGTTCAATTGACTGTAAATCAAACTCAATCTCACTCCAGTGTGAATTTTTTTGAAATGCCAATTGAAATCCGTTTTACAGGTTCTTCAGGTCAAACTTTTGATGCTAGATTGGAAAATGTTACCAACGGAGAGCAATTTATTGTAAATGTTCCTTTTGCTGTCACTGGAGTTGTATTTGATCCTAACAAACATATTGTTTCCAAAAACAATGTAGCCACGCTCTCAAATCCATCTTTTGAACTTCAAGAGTCAATTATATTGTCACCTAATCCTACAAATTCAATGGTAGAACTTATAGTTCCTGACTTCATTGCGATTGAAAAAATAGAATTATTTAATCCTTTAGGACAATTAGTTTCCACAAAAGAAAAAACTATTTTTGATGTAGATGATATTGCCAATGGCATGTTCATCGTTAAAATTTACACGAATAAAGGTGTTGTTGTTAAAAATCTTCTAAAAAAATAAACCCTTTTAAAAAATAATTATCAAAAGTAAGGTGAAAACCTTACTTTTGTCGCTTATAAAAAATAAGTTAACAATGATTCAAATAGCACAAATCCTATTTATATTATCTGTATTAGTCATTTTACATGAGTTTGGTCACTACATTGCTGCCAAAGTCTTCAAAGTAAGGGTAGAAAAATTCTACCTGTTTATGGATGCTGGATTTTCTTTGGTAAAGAAAAAAATTGGAGAAACAGAATGGGGAATTGGCTGGTTACCTATTGGAGGATATGTAAAGCTTTCAGGAATGATCGATGAGAGTATGGATACTGAACAAATGAACAATGAACCGCAAGAATGGGAATTTAGAGCTAAACCTGCTTGGCAACGTTTAATTATAATGTTGGGTGGAATTATTGTAAACATAATTTTAGCTTGGTTAATTTACCTAATTATGTTTTCAACTGTTGGCCAAAAATATGTTTCTACAGATTTAATTCAAAAAAACGGACTAGCTTTTGGAGAAGTTGGAAAAAGTGTTGGATTTAAAAATGGTGACAGAATTGTATCTGTAGATGGAAAACTTCAACCTAAGTTCAATTGGATGGTGATAGATGTTCTTTTAAGTGATAAAATAGAAATTGAACGTGATGGAAAAACAATAGAATTAGATTTATCTGAAGAACAAAAAGGAGAAATCATCAGTAAAGAAGGAAAAGGTTTTGCTTTTGCCATGCCAATGTTAGCTAAAATTGACTCAGTTTCTCCCAAATCTAATGCCTCGTTAGCTGGTTTAGAAAAAGGAGATATCATCGAAAGTATCAATGGTAAAAAGTATGACAACTATTTCAGCTTTAAAGAAATTGTTGATCGTGAGAAAAAAGATTCTATTACGCTTGGTATTTTGAGAAACAACAAAGCTTTATCAATAAAAACAATTGCTAACGAAAATAATGAAATTGGTATTAATTTCCAACCTGCAGACTCTACTGATTATGTTATAAACAACAAACTAAGTGTTGGTGAAGCTATTCCAGCAGCAGCTAAAGAAGCTTGGCAATTGTTAGTATATAATGTAAAACAGTTTAAATTAATCTTAAGTCCAAAAACTGAAGCCTACAAACAAGTTAAAAGTCCAGTAGGAATTGCAAGAATTTTACCTGATGAATGGAATTGGGAGTTTATATGGAATTTCACAGCTTTGTTTTCAATTGGTTTAGCTTTCATTAATTTGTTACCAATTCCTGGTTTAGATGGTGGACATGCATTATTTACGATTGTTGAAATGATAACAGGAAAAACTTTAAGTGTAAAAGCAGCAGAAAGGGTTCAAACCTTTGGAATGATTATCTTGTTGACTTTGATGGCTTTAACCTTTGGAAAAGATATTTACCAGTTAGTCGTAGATAAATTATTTTAAATTTTATTAAAAAAATGTTTGCAGAGAATATTTTTTAGTATATATTTGCACTCGCAAAAAAGGATTAATCCTGTTGTATTAATAGACGTTCATAAACTAATATATAGTTTCCTCCTTAGCTCAGTTGGTTAGAGCATCTGACTGTTAATCAGAGGGTCCTTGGTTCGAGCCCAAGAGGGGGAGCTCATTTAAAGCGAAAGCATCAGTAAACACTGGTGCTTTTTCTTTTTTAAACACTTTTTATCCAACCTGTTATCCAACTTGACCTTAAAAAACATTGTTTTTTATTATTTTATTACTTTTAATTGTGTACTAAATATCACTTAGATGTATATAAATAATATAAAGGGTCAAACCTTTATAAAAGCAACCTTACTATACGCTAGTAAGTGAATCAAAATTCTTAAATACTGTTTAGGAAAAGTTACAAATCCAGCCCCACCCCTATAAAAAACATCTGTTTTCTTTTTCAAAAGCCTACCCCAGATTTATATACATATCACAATCAACGAAAGTGTCTATTTAATTATTTGTTTAAATAAAAAGAGGACAAATACTTGCTAACATTTTATTGTTTAATGTTCTTGAAAAATATTATTTCTTCTAATTCGTAATTTGTTTTCAATAAATATATTTTCAATCCTGCTACTGCTCCGCTTAAAAGTGATTTATTAAGTACTGCTATTTGAATGTTTTCATCATAACTTTTAAATATATCCTCTAATTTTGGTTGTATTCCAAATTGAGAACCTATAAATAGAGGTAATCTATTTATTTCAGGAGTAATAAAATTCTCTAAATTTTCAACATCATATAGATTTGAATACATAACAAAATTAGGATAACCGCAATCAATTTTTTTGAAACGAATATTTGACCAACGACTGTTATATCTCATCTCTTTAACCCAATATAAACATTCTGGATAATCTTTAACTAATTTCTCCATTGTCGTTTTTCTATTATGCCTTATTTTAAAATTAGAAATCTTTTCTTCTAAGAAGAAATAAATAAAATAAACAGTAATAAAATCTAAACAAATCACCATGAACTTGATGAAGTTATTTTTCAATATTAATATGTGTAAATCAATACTAATAGTTTCTCCCATAAACAATGCTTGATTTCCATTGAACAAAAATATTATCCATACTGGAATAGAGAAATAAAAAAGCAAACTAATTGCTTTTTGATTATCTTCACTCATTTTACTTGCAAATCTCTTTAAAGCATTAGACATCTTGATTTATATTTTTGATAGTTAATTTTAAAACTTCTTCCATTTGGTTTGGATACTTTTTTTTATAAAAGAAAAAAATAAGCTTCTTTAAAATGATATTTGATAAAAACAAAGTGAGGACAAGAAAAACAAACCAAAAATCTCTTGACCATTGCATAATCATTCCTACACCCGAAAACGATGTTTCAGTGCCATCAAAATTATCAGTTTCATAAGAAATTAACTCCCCAAATGAAATCATTATAAAACCAATCAAATAAAAGGTTATAAAAGAGGTTATAACAAACAAAAACACCCATAAGACATAATTTACTTTTGGTTTTATTTCGATTGCTCTACTTCGCTTTTTTAATTCTAAATCAATACCATCAAATGCAATTCTTATTTTACTATTTGGCTTTAAGCTCTTAATTTTTTCTATTATATCTTTATTCATTTAATTACTCATTATAATTATTAATTGATAAAAATATTAAAAAAACAATAAAAGACACAAATATGTGTCTGAATAATTATTAACTAAAACGCAATTTTAATGCGTGATAGAAAAAGAAGAAATAGAATTATTAAAAAATGTAGGGGAAAAAATTAGAAAGAAAAGAATCGAACTTCATCTTTCACAAGAATTATTGTCCTTTGATGCAAATATTCCTAGAAATCAAATTGGTAGAATTGAGAGAGGAGAAATAAGCACTTCCATAACTACTCTATATAAGATATGTAAAGCACTTAATACCGAAATTAAGGATTTATTTTAATTAGAGACAAAATTTTAAATTTTTAAAACAAAATTTAGATTTAAAAACTAACCAATATTTAAGCTAAAATAAATTTAGTCTTATTAGTGAAATAAATTTGTATGTTAATTATTATTATAATAGGCACTCAAAGATAACAAATTGAATCTTCTGTTAATATTATCTCTTTTGACCTACTAATCTATTTATGGATTTTAAACTTAGCTTCATCTATAAATATTTCACATATTTAAATCTCTTAGTTTTATGTTTTTTTAATTATTTTTTTGGATGGCTAATAAAAAACAAAGTCTTGGACACTATTTTTTGCCAAAAAAATAAACAAATGACAAGCGGATATTTCTCTTAAATGAAATTAACAATACATTCTGTTTTTAATAAAATTCCTTAAATATTCTTAGTTTTTTAGTAAGTTTGATATACAATCTGTTTTTATAAGTAACTGAAAATTATATTATCGTACATTAATTTTATATGCGAGATTAAAAAAAGTTGCATAATCTGCAAAAAACTAAGATTAAACAACATATATAGATATAAACACAATAAATATGAAGGAGAGTAATGATTCGATAGATTGGGAAACAATAATAATATCACTTCACGCATATACACTTTCTATTGTAAAGTCTAAAGGTTGGTTTCGTGGATCTAACTCAAAAACTTTTATTGGAGGAAAAGAGGTAACTGATTATGTATATGAAGCTATCGGTCGATATTTAAAAAATCCTGAAAAATTTGATTCTAGTAAGGGTTCATTAATAAATTATTTAAAATATAATGTTATTAGAAGTTTAGTGAGCAATGATTTAACAAGTGCAGAAAATCGTAATTCAAGCGATTATACTTTTAAGAATGAATCAATAGAAAAAGAAGATCGAGATTACAAACAACTTATTGAGCCTCTAATTGAAACTTTTTTTGATGAAGTAATTGATTATAAAAACATTATAGAAAGTGTACAAAATGATATCAGAGGTGATATAATTCTAGAGAAAATTTTTAATGGTTTAACTTATGAAAACTTAAAAAGACGTGAAATAATTGAATATCATCAGTTATCTGAAAAGGATTTTGACAACGGAATGAGAAGATTAAAAACTATTTTGAAGAAAACAGTGAAAAAATTTAATTTAAATAACCAATATGAATAACTCAATAAAAAATAAAAAAGCCTTTATTAAACTAGTTATTGCTAAAGCAGAACAAGATAGCGATTCAGTTGAAAAGTCATTGGAATTTCTAAATTTAGAGGAGATAAATACAAAAGAGATTATTTCAAATGGATTAGAATTTATTAAAGAGGTTCAAACAGAAAATATTTCTAGATTAAATTCAAAATACTCTTTTAGTTATATTTCAAAAAAAATGGACGAATCAGGATTTGATTCTAAATTATTTTATAAAATTTTACCCCCTGAAATAAAAGAAAGAATATACAATAAAAATAATATTCTAACAGAAAACTTATTAACTGAAATTTTTTCAATCTTAAAAAGAGTTTTTAAATGGGATTCTATTGAAGTATTTAATCATGACTATATTAATTTTGGCAATAGACCTGTAGAATCAGCATTTTTTAAAACAAGATCTAATGTAAATATAAATCAAATAAAGGCTTATTCTCACTACGCTTTATATTTAGCTGAAATGGTAAATCGTATAAATATAAAACCTGCAAAATTTGAATATCCTGAAAATATAGATGAGTTTAGACAATTATTTTATGATTCATATGAAAACTTAAATTTAGAAAATTTGATAAATTTAACATGGGACTTAGGTATAGCAGTAATACCTTTAAATGATTCTGGGGTCTTTCATGGTGCATCATGGAATATTAACAATAAACATGTCATAGTTCTTAAACAAAAAAACCAATCTCATTCAAGATGGATATTTGATTTATTACATGAAATTTATCATGTTTTTGTTCATCTTGAAACAGAGAATTCTGAAGTACTTGAATTTGATGAAATGACACCTTTCAGAGAGAATGATTCTCCAGAAGAAGCTGAATCAAATACTTTTGCGAATCAATTTATCTTTAAGGGGAAATCAGAAATTATGGCGAAAGAAATTATTGAATTATCAAATAATGATATAATGAATTTTAAAAAAACATTAAATCTTGTAGCCATTAAACATAATGTAAGAGAAGACTTATTAGCAAATTATCTTGCCTATAGATTAAATTTTCAAGGTGAAAATTGGTGGAGTACTGCTAATACTTTTCAAGTAAATAATCCGCATCCATTTAAAATAGCTTCAGATATACTAAGAGAAAGGGTTTCTTTTGCTAATTTAGACCCAATAGATAAGAATTTATTAACAACAGCAATAGAATATTAAAATTATGGAAAAAAGAAAAAAATTTAAAAGGGTAGTCCCTGATGAGGTTAAAGTTGAGGATTTAAAAATTGAGGATATTGTATGTGGAACTACTAAATGCAATGAAGGCTTTCATTGCTACAGTTTAAAGAAAACAGCAATAAGAAAATTTGGAAAGGAACGTGTGTGTAAAGAATGTGGTACTGATTTAATAGACTGGGAACGTATTCATAAAAACAATATTGAAGATAGTGACTTCATATTCCATGAAATGAAACATGAAATTGTTAGACATGTATTCTGGCATACAAATCTTGAAGATGGAGCTTTATATGGAGCTTTAACATTAGGCAGAACTAATTTAAAGGAAAAAGCAAAGAAAATATTAAATAGTAGAATAAGAAAATACAGCTCCTTTATTGATGGACGACAAACTCCAATGGGCAAAGACGAAATTATAAATTATGCTCAACATGCTACAGCGACATGTTGTCGTAAATGTCTAGAGGCTTGGCACAATATTCCAATGGAAAACACTTTAACTGATAGTCAAATAAATTTTTGCACTTCTTTGGTTATGAAGTATGTTGATGAAAGAATTCCTCAATTACAAGATGAAGGGATAGACGAAATAACTGTTGATAAAATCATTTCTAATGAATACCATTAATACTGATGATTTTTCTTTAAAACTAAGAAATAAAGGTATTAACATTGAAAAAAAATCAATTTTAATCACTAATTATTTAGGTAGTGAACAAGAGAAAGATCTCACAGAACCCGCAAATTGTAATGGTTATGGAAGAATTCGCCATTTTAAATTAAAAAGTGGCAGCAAAGATTGGCCTCAAAATCCATTGCCGATTATTCCTGCTAATAAGCATCTAGGATTGCCTCACTCTACAGAGTTGGAGGCTCAAATATTTCAAAACGCAATATGTAATTGGAGATGTTGGTATTGTTATGTTGATTTTAAGTTATTGATTGGAGATAGTAGATATTCAAGTTTCTTAAAATGCGAAGAATTATTAGACTTATATCTTGCTGAAGAAAAAAAACCAGTAATGATTGATCTATCAGGAGGACAACCTGATTTAACTCCAGAATGGATTCCTTGGATGATGGAAGCTATAATAGATAGAAAACTAGAATCAAAAATATTTTTATGGTCTGATGATAACTTAAGTAATGATTATTTCTGGAAATATTTAACTTCAGATCAGATTTCTATGATTGAAAATTATAAGATGTATTCTAGAGTTTGTTGTTTTAAAGGAATTGACGAAAATTCATTTCAAATAAATACTAAAGCTGATGGGAAACTTTTCAATAGACAATTTGAATTGTTCAATAGAATGAATGAATTAAATATTGATTTGTATGCATATATTACATTAATTTCACCTTTGACAACAAATTTTTCAAAGGTAATCCCAGAATTTCTTGATAAAATACAAAAAATTGATGAAATATTTCCGCTTAGAATTGTTCCATTAGAGATCTTTGAATTTACTCCGATGTTAGGAAGAAACAAACCTAATGACTTAATAGATGGACAAAAAGAAGCAATTAAAATATGGCAAAAAGAAATGGAAAGTCGTTTCACGAAAGTTCAATTAAAGACTTTAATAAGTGATGTATATGATAATTGATTTGATATGGGAAAAGAATATTTGAAAAGTATAATCATTAGATTATGCAGACAACCTCGATCTTTTGAATATATTAGTAAAAATGTAAATGGACTAGAACCTGTGGAAACATTAGGTCTACTTCGTGAGTTGGAATCAGAAAAAAAAATTGTATTTAATAGTGATTTATGGGTTATACCTGAGGTAAGTATAATTGAAAATCTTGAATTATACCCAACTGAGAAAAAACATTTTTTACAAAAATATATGGGGTATTTTGATTTTCTTAAAACTCCACATCCTCTAGATTTTGAATGGCGAAATTCTACTGAAAGTTTAAATTTATTATTGAAAAGAATTATGAGTGTAACAACTATTCATGATAAAATTTTACTTTTAGGAATGCCTACATTGTATGCAACTGCTTTTCAAAAAGATATTCCAAATACAGTTACTCTTATCGAAAGAAACAAACCAATTGTACAAAGTTTGACAAAACTCACAAAAGAAAACTCTAAATACAATGTATTAGAAGAGGATATCTTCAAAGTAGAACCCTCTAAAATAGGAAAACATTTTTGTGTGGTAATGGATCCTCCTTGGTACACACCACATTTTTTTCAATTTATGTGGTTAGCATCTGAATCAATTTCAATAGGAGGTTTAGTAGCTATTAGTCTACCACCTATAAACACTAGGCCAAATATCCCTGACGAACGCATCGAATGGTTTACCTTTTGTAAAAAAATAGGTTTATGTTTAGAATCCTTAGAACCTCAAACTCTACAATATGCAATGCCTTTTTTTGAATTTAATGCATTAAGAGCTGGTGGAATTGAAAATGTCATGCCTTTTTGGAGGAAAGGAGATCTTGCTATTTTTAGAAAAGTTAAAGAAACTAAATTATTGAGGCCAAAATCAGAAATTATAGAAAATAAATGGTATGAAAGAGAATTTCGCTCAGTAAGAATTAGAGTCCATATTACTGAAGCAAATCAGGACGAAAGTATCAAAAATATTGAAATTAAAGGTTTAATAAAAATGAATATTTTACCAACAGTTAGTTCAAGAGATCCTATTCGAAAAAAAGCAAATATATGGACTTCTGGTAATAGAATTTTTACAACCAATAAACCAAAATTATTTTTCAAAATTCTTGAGGACATAGCACATGATATTAATAATAGAAATATGGATAACAACTATAAAATAGTGCATCAATTCCTAGAAATGGTATCTAAATTAGAAGAAAACGAATTTAAAAATTACATTGACTGGATATATAATGAAATGGAAAGACAAATTGATTAAGAACCTCATTGAGTCACTTCAAAAAGTGGATGAATCAGATGAATATTTAAAAGATATTATAAATTATGAAGTAAATATACATTTAGCAATTTTTTCGGAACCATTCTTAAGTTATTTGCTTTCTGGAAAAAAAACATTAGAATCGAGGTTATCGATTAATAGAACATCTCCTTTTGGAAAAGTATATGCAAATGATATTGTTTTAATAAAAAAAACTGGTGGTGAAATTTATGGATTATTTAGAGTTGACAACGTAAAGTTTTTTTCAAATATAAACTCTGAAATTATTAGAAAAATTGATGAAGAACATGGGTCAAAAATTCTATGGAATTTAGATCCTCAATTTTTAATTAGTAAATCAGATGCTAAATTTTTGACGTTAATCACAATAGGAATGCTAATCAAAATTAAACCTTTTGAAACAGAAAAAAGTGATAGAACTGCATGGGTAACAATCAGAAAAGGTTTTGTAAATACTCTATTTCAAAACAACGAAAAATGAAAAAACTTATTATTGGAATAACAGGAAAAATACATTCTGGCAAATCAACTTTGGCAAAAAAAATAAGTCATAATCTAGATATACCAATAGTTTCTTTTGGTGGTTATTTAAAAGAATTTAGTCTGCAAAACAATTTACCAACTGATAGAGACTCTCTTCAGAATTTAGGAAATAATCGAATATTAGACAATCCAGAACTTTTTATAGATAATGTATTAACAAGTCATTCTGACACTCAAATTATTATAGTTGAAGGAATAAGGCATTATAAAGTTCTGCAATATCTTGATCAAATATATACTCAAAGTTTATTTATTTTTCTTAATGTTCCTTTCGATGAAAGATACGATAGATACATTAATAACGAAATTTTTAAATTAAAAAATCTTTCTAAGGAAGAATTTTATAAAATTGATAATCATGAAGTAGAATGTGAAATAAATTCACTAGAAGAAAAATGTGAAATCGTATTAAATTCAGAATATCAAATAAATGATTTATTAGAAAAAATAAAAACAAAAATTTCACATTCTACTCTATGATTATTTAAATATCTTAATAGGTTATGCAATATGTATTATACCTTGCATTTTTTAATAAATTAAACGAAAAAATCAGGCTATTCAAGTCTTAACAACTGTTTGAACTTTTTATTTATTTTATCTAATATTTCTGTCCTAGTTGTTCTTAAATTATACTTATCTATAAGCTTTTCAAATTCATTAACATAAATAGTTTTTATATTTGATGGTTTTATTAAAATCCTTTTCCAGAGAAAAGGACTTGTAAATTTTATAAGTTTGTCTTTATCTTTTTTTGATATATACTCTTTGTGTTCAAAGTCATCAATAATTTGTAATCTTTTTATTTTATCAATATAAAAATCAAAAATTAATTTCATTTTTTCTTTATCAATTAAGTCATTCAAATTAAATAAACCAAATCTTTCCAAAACTCTACTCTTTATTATTTTAACCTCCACTCTTAAAATATTTTCTTCTCTTTGATATTGTTTAGACTTATTATATATCTTTACACTGTAATCAGTCTTTTGAAATTCTTTGAAGTCACCATGACCTCTAAACTTTTCATCTCTGTTCGGACTTAAATGATTAAACATCATTACATTGTTGTTAATAATATCTTCAGGATTTAAATCTGTATTAATATTAAATCCAAACTCTAAATTTGTAATCTTTGTGCTTTCTGGGTTAATACCAAGAGTATTTTCAATATTATCAATTACTTCCTTTAAGTCTTCAAAATTGAAGTCATTGTAATTTTGTTCCTCTCCTCTGTTCATTGAATTGTGAAACTTATGTAAACTACCATTAACATATGATCCTTTTTCAGTAATTACAACGTCTAAATTGTAATATTTTCCTCTTTTAGGGTATTCCATTGCTTCACCAGTTATTGTGTTATATGGTGCTTTAAAATCAATATTTGCTTTTTTGCAAACATTTTGCTCAAACTCATCTTTGTTGGTAACAAAAAATTTTATATTATCAATCATTATCTACTCAATTTTAACCAACGCCATTTCAATTTCTGCTCTCTTGTAATAAACACGACCTCCTACGCCATAGGAAATTAATTTTCCTTGTTTAGTCCAATTGTGTAAAGTAGATAGATTGATTTTTAGCATTTCTGCTACCTCTTCTCTAGTTAATAAGTCGTTTTGACTTGGTGTGAGACATTTTTTCAAGTCTCCTAATTGGGTTTTTAGCCCTTCAATTAATAGCCCTGTTAAATGTTCAGGAGTCAAATTAATCATTTGAATTGCTTCCATATTAAATTGTTTTAAAAATATTATGGAGCAAATTTATTTTGGATTGGATTGCACTAAAAGTATGCACCGTGCAAAACTAGTGCTATTTGATTAAAGAGTTATAAATAGCATTAAATTCATCTGTTATAATTAAATCATTTGCTTTGCAATAGTTAATTATCTTTTTCATTTTTGATTTAGAGGCATAAATATTCTTCTCTCCTGAACCATTAAATGTTGCTTGTATATATTGTCTAACCTTGTCTATGTTTTCAATCTCATCTGAAAGTAATTCGCAATATTCTTTGTAATCCTTCTTCACAATTCCTTTATAATTATATCTTTTGCCATCTTTATTAATATATCCTTGAGCGAATAAACTTCCTATTTGTAGATAGTCAGGAATCTTTTCTCCTTCCATAGTGAAATCTTTATTAAGGTCTTTCAATTTGTCTTTTAAAAAATTGTTTCTATCAAATATAGATTTATCAATTATTGCTTTTAAATCATCATCAATAAACAAACAAGGATTATGTTCAAATTTTTCTTTTAACTCTTTTTCAATGAAAAGAATTTCACTGGTTTTATTTTCGTTAAATTTGTATTTAGATTTGTGATTTTCAACAAATAAGTCTAATCTTTTTTTATAGGTTCTTAAATAAATTTCAAAAGGGCATCCATAAAAATAGATGCCCTGATTTATGTAATCTTGATATTCCTCTTTGAAAATATTATTTAACCTTTGATATTCCGATATTTGAAATTGTTCAATTTCGAAAAGATGTTCGTAGCTTCCATTTTCAGGGTCTTCTCGTAATGATAAACTTTGTACATATTCATCAAACTGCTGAAATGTTTTTTCAAATTTCATGATTAACTATTTGCCGTTTTTAAAACTCTTAATTTTCTCTTTTCTGCAAGGTCTCTTTCTTTCATTTTTGCCATCTGTAATGCTCCTTTTTCACTTAAATAAAAGCTTTGCTTGTCTATGTACTTATAAAAGCTTTTCTCTGTTTCATGACCAGTAATTTCCATTATCATTGGAGTAGTCCAACCTTCTAAGCCGTAAAAATTAGAAGCAAAAGACCTTCTGCATGAATGGTTTTGAATTAATTTATATTTTGGATAATCTCCGATAACCCCATTGAATCTCCCTTTTACAATTTGAGTGATTCCTGCAATCCTGCAAACCTCTTTCATTAAATTTGAAAGCTCCGTTCTATTGCTTTTTTCATTCTCATATAGGTTTGGTGGAAAATCCCAACCGTATTTTTTTAGTACATCCTCAACTTTATAAAAAACTGGTACTTTAACATGCTTGTCTGTTTTAAATTGTTTAAATGTAATATAATCAACACCATTTTCATTAACTATCATTTCTTTTCTCATTCTGAATAAATCCGAAATTCTTTGAGCAGTGTAGCAACCAATAATTAACCAATCTTTAGCAATTTTTAGCTTTTCTGTTGGCATTTCAGTCTCAATGATAGTGTCTATTTCTTCAAATGTTAAAAATGTTACAATGGTTTCGTCTTCAAAACCTTTTATCTCCTTGTATTTTGGATTGACTTTTCGACCATTAATTTCTGCATCTGCAATAATTGTTTTCAATCTTTTTGCCTCTCTTCCGTTAGTATTAACTGCTTTCTTCTCAACTGTTGTTAAATAACCAAGAAAATTATTTATAAACTCCCCATCAACATCATTTAAACGAATTTCACGTTTTATATATTTTTGATAGTTCTCTAATAGCCTTGCAAAGTTTACATATTTATCAATCGTAATTTTTTTGTAAGGTAGGCGTTTCCCGTTTCTTTGAAAGGTTTTTGATTCTAACCCTCTTGCATATTCTTTAGCATAGGGTATAAGTAACTCTTTATCCTCAACTGGTTTTTCATTAAAAAAGTCTAAAATAAGACCGTTTAGCCATTTACTTGACAAATCTTTTGTGCTGAAAGTTGAACTTTTTTCAATACTTAAAATCTCGTTATCAATATAATTCTCTAAATCTTGTAATTTAGTTCGAAGATTTCTGTTGTTTACTTGTTTATTTTTCTTTTTAGGATAATTCTCTAGAAAATCCCAGTCGCTAACATCTTCAATTGTTAGACCAGTTGATAGTCTTATATCAACACCTCTGCTTCCACTTAAACGAATATAGATTTTACTTTTTCCTGTTTGTTTGTAGGGATAAAATTTTATTGTTGCCATGATAACTAGTAAATTAAAATTGAATACCTCAAAGATATTATTTTTATCCAACATTTTATCCAATTTAAGATAATTTTATCCAATTTTATTAAACTTATTTAGTTTTCTATTTTTATTAAAACCTTATAAACATTGTGTTTTAATCTTATAACATTTAAACAAACACAAAATAAACACCCCAAGAGGGGGAGCTTTAAAAGCCTAACAGCAATGTTAGGCTTTTTTTATTTTTATCTACATTGGTATATTATTTTCTATATATTTGTTTATTAATTTATTAATCCTTTTCATAAAGCCCCCAAACTGTGAAAAAATTAATTGCTTTTGTACTCTTCTGCTCTCTTATAACTTATAGTCAAACCATCACAGTTGATGACTCTAATTATTCTGCTTCAGATTTGGCTAATCTTTTGGTTACAAATTCCTGTATTACTCCCACAAATATTTCCTATTCTTCTGGTCAATCAGTGGCTTATTTTAATAGAAATAGTTCTGCTTTTCCAATAAACCAAGGAATCATAATCAGAAATGGCATTGCTCAACATTCTGCAGGAATTTATACTGGAAACAATATGAGTAGTCAAGTAAATTCAAATAGTGATGCTGACCTAGTAAACATTAGCAATAGCTCTGGACAAAATTCAACGATAACAGATGTTGCATATTTAGAATTTGATTTTATCCCCATTTCAAATAATTTTAATTTTAGATTTCTATTTGCTTCAAATGAATATGGTGAATTTCAATGTGGTTTTAGCGATGTTTTTGCTTTTTTGTTGACTGATTTAACAACAGGAATAACCACTAACATAGCCGTTATTCCAGGTACAAATACGCCTGTTTCTGTAAAAGATATTAGAAATAATATTTATAATTCTTCTTGTACCTCTGTAAATCCAACCCTATTTGATATTTACAATGTAAACAATCCTGCATTTTCAACTTTAAACATGCGAGGCTATACTAAAGTTTTAAACGCTTCTGCTCCTACAATTCCCAATAACCCTTATCGCATAAAATTAGTTATTGGTGATTATAATGACGCTGATTATGACTCAGCAGTTTTTATTGCTGCTGGAAGTTTTAACAGCACTATCAATTTAGGTCCTGATGCAAGCCTTTGTGTAGGCAACAACACTACAATAACAACCAATTTAGACGATACAGAATACGATCACACATGGAGTTTAAATGGAAATGTTATTCCTGGCGAAACTAGCAATACTTTATCCATCACACAAGGAGGAACCTATACCGTTACAGTTGTGAAAGACGGAACTAATTGCCAATTGACTGACACAATTGTGTTTTCAGAACTTCAAGTTGAAAATCCAAATAATTTATATGTTTGTAATACCAACTCTAATTCTTATACCTTTAACCTTACTGAAAATAATACTACTACTTTAGGAATAAATCCAAATCAATATCAAATTTTATATTATAACTCTTTGGCAAATGTAGTGGCTAACAATCCCATTCCTACTTCTAATTTAAGTTCTTATACAAGTAGTGGTAATGAAACAATTTATATAAAACTTTTAAATACTGTTACCAATACCATTTGCGATACTCAATACACTTTTTCTCTGATTGTAAATCCAACAGTAACAGCCAATCAACCTGATGATATAAACTTATGCAATACATCATCATCCATAATCATCAACTTGAATTCTCAAATTAATCAAATCTTAAACGGTCAAAATTCCAATGATTTTTCTATAACATTTCACAGTAATGAAGCTAATGCGCTAAATGATACTAATGCCATCAATCCAACTCTAACAACTGGAATTGTCAACTCACCATTATCCATTTGGGTAAGGTTAGAAAGTGTAGAAAATCCATTATGCTTTGATGTTACTAATTTTGATATTATTGTAAATCCTTTACCACCTGTAGATACTTTGTCTAATGTAGTTACATGTGATAGCTATACATTACCAACACTAACCAATGGAACATATTATGATGGCCCAAATGGTACGGGAAATCAATTAAATCCAAATGATATCATTGATCAAACAGGGCTATATTACATTTTTAGTGGTCCAGATGCCAATGGATGTACCAATCAGTCAAGTTTTTTGGCAACTTTTATGAATGATTATGATATCGAATTAGAGCATTGTGGTAAATTTTTAATACCTTCTCCATTAGCTGGAGCTTTCTATACTGAAGCAGGTGGACCAAATGGAACAGGAGTAGTACTTGCTCCAAATACAGAGATTACATCCAACCAAACCATATATTTTTATGTTGAAATAGACGGAGTTTTTTGTAAAGAAGAAGCTTATCCTTTAATCATCCATCCACTACCTCCTGTTGATGACCTTGATGATGTGATAACTTGTGGCAGCTATACTTTGCCTCCATTAACTAACGGAAATTATTTTACAAATACTGGAGGCTCAGGAACTCCTCTTTTTGCAGGCAATATATTAACCGAATCTGCTATAATTTATATTTTTTCTAATGATGGAACCTGCACCAATGAAAGCTTTTTTAATGTTTATATAATCAATGAGCCAAATCCTGTAGTGAATTGTGGGCCTTATGTTTTACCAAATCTATCGGCTGGAAATTATTACACTCAAATTGGCGGCCAAGGAACAATTATTCCTGCAGGAACAACAATAAATACTTCTCAAACCATTTACGTCTATGCGAGTACAACCACAACACCAAATTGCACTACAACCTTTACATTACCAATTACTATCAAACCAATTCCAGAGATTGATGAATTAGACGATATTGTTCGTTGTGCAAATAATCCTTATGAGTTACCTGTTTTAGCTAATGGGAATTATTACACAGAAACTAATGCTGGTGGTATAATGTTAAATGCAGGAGATATCATTTCAACTTCCCAAACTATATTTATTTATGCTACTTTAGACGGATGCGAAAATGAAGATACTTTTGATGTAGAAATCATTGAATTGCCACAAGTTGAAAACTTTACGGATATTTTTACCTGTAATCCTTTTGTGTTGCCTAATTTAACTTTTGGAACCTACTTCACAGAGCCAGGTGGAAATGGTAGTATAATTCCAGATGGGACAACGATAAATAGCACACAAGTAATCTATATTTTTAGTGAAGCTTTAGATGCAAATGGCTGTTATGCAGAAACCGTTTTTCAAGTAAATATTTTAGGGGTTGATGTTGGCACTTTTGACAACATAGCTGCATGTGATAGTTATACTTTACCATCCTTACCTGTTGGTAATTACTTTTGGCAAACCGGCGGAGTTGATCCAATTGCTCCTTCAGATTTTACATTTAACACTCCTGGAACTTATACCGTATTTGTGTATGCCCAAAACGGTGGAAGGATTTCCTGTAATGATGAAGCATCTTTTACTATTACAATTTCTGAAAGTCCTGTCTTGTCAAATTTCCAAAATATTGTTAGATGTGGCTCTTACACTTTGCCAACTTTAGACAACTCTTTGTATGATGTAAACTATTATTTTAGTTCAAATGGGATTGACATTATAAATACTTCAGCATACACCATAAATACACCAGGTACTTACACTATCTACGTTTATGCAACAGCTTTAAATAATATCAATTGTAGTGATGAAAAATCATTTACTTTAACTATTAATCCATTATTAGATTTAGATTTAGATGATGCTTATATGTGTGTTGATCCATTAACTAATGATTTAATTCAGCCTGCCTTTATTGATACTAATTTAAGTCCTTCACAATTTACGGTTAATTGGTATTTCAATACTAATTTAGTACACACGGGTTCTTTTTATAATGCAACTCAAACTGGTACATATACTGTAGAAACTATTAAATTAACTCCTGATGTAGGAGCTAACTGTAATTATAATATCTCAACGGTTGAAGTTATACAGTCGAGTTATGCTGTTGCAGAAGCTGTAGTTTCAACTGATTTTGAAGATATAGCATCAATTACGATAAATATTATAAATGGCTATGGAGCTTATGAATATCAATTGGATAATTCAGGTACTTTCCAAGAAAATAATGTGTTCTTTAATGTTTCTTCTGGTGAGCATATCATTACCGTTAAAGATGTTTTAGGAAATTGTAACGATATTACATTAACCGCTGTAGTGCTTAAATATCCTAAATTTTTCACGCCAAATGGAGACGGTTTTAATGACACCTGGAATATTTGGGATTTAAGGAACGATTCAAAGGCAAGAATTGCTATTTATGATCGTTATGGAAAATTTATAAAACAATTCAAAACAACTAGCTTTGGTTGGGATGGAAAACTAAATGGCGTTGATTTGCCTTCAACAGACTATTGGTTTGTTGTGAATTATTTTACCTTAAACAATGAGGCAAGAGAATTCAAAGCTCACTTTGCTATGAAACGATAACATCTATCAAATCTTTTCGAAGCCAACCTGTTATGCTTAATCGCAATTGGTTGGTTTCTAAAACTTCATGTTCTAATTCATTACTCTTAAAAAAAACGGTTTTTCTGTTGGTTGGACTAATTTTTTGCTGCCTCTCTCCATCGTATATCATCAACTCTCCGCCGTCACCTTCTTTCCAATCTACATTTAAATAAGTAATCATAGAAAATTGACGGTTACTGGTATCTTGAAATTGATCTAAATGTCTTTTGTAAAAAGTTCCTGGTTTATATAGGGCATAATGAAATTCATAACTTTTTATACCAGTATAACATTCTCTGTTGAGATAATCAATGAAATCCTCAATTAAAGCAAAAAACTCCATTTCATATGGATTGTTATTTTTTTTATCCAACCAATAAATCACATCGCTTCTAATTTCTTTATTCTTTGCAAAAGTTCCGAAATGTCCAATTCCTGCTGACTTTAACGCTTCTCCTTCATACAAATTAAATAAATTATCCCTTAAATGATTTGCCAAAGCTTCACTTAAAAAATCTTTCGAAATCCCAACTTTGCTCTCAATATAACTTGAAATCAATTCTTCAAAACTAGTTTCCATGTTGTAAATTACTTGAATAGACAAATAACGTGCGAATGTACTATATTTTTTGATTTGTAAATTATTGGATGCCTCAAAAAAACACTTTTTATTGTACGATAAAATTTTTTCAATCTTTAAAATAAAAAATTCGCAAAATATATCCCTATATCATTTATTTATAATAAAAATGAATTAAATACCCTAATTTTTAAAAGGTAATATTATATATAAATACTAATTTTTATAAATTTACCCTAATATTATACAGGGTCAAGTTATGAAAATAGAAAAAAGATGGATTATTTCATTCGTATTAATCTCAATAGTAGCCATTGTAAGTCTTTGTTGGACTTCTTCTGATCATCTAAAAAATCAGTTTTTACCTGAAACCGAAATTAATACTGCAGATGTTGCATGGTTACTAACTTCGTCTTCATTTGTCTTATTAATGACTCCAGGATTATCCTTTTTTTATGGCGGGATGGTTGGTAAAAAAAACGTAATTTCTACAATGCTTCAAAGTTTTATTTGCTTAGGCGTTGTGTCATTAGTTTGGGTTGTGATTGGTTTTAGTTTAGCTTTTGGATCACCCATTGGATTTACCATAAATGGGACTTTTTATGGAATTATTGGTAATCCTTTCGACTTTACTTTTTTCAATAATGTGGGCGTTCTACCTCACAAAAACTTAGCTTCTACTTTACCTTTTATCCTTTTTGCTCTATTTCAAATGAAGTTTGCAGTAATAACTCCTGCAATCATCACAGGCTCTTTTGCTGAACGTGTAAGGTTTATTTCCTATCTGTTGTTCATCTGCTTCTTTACCTTATTTATATACACTCCGTTATGTCACATGGTCTGGCATCCCAATGGATTACTAGGTGCTTATTTTGGCATCAAAGATTTTGCAGGTGGAACAGTTGTACACATGAGTGCAGGATTTGCAGCATTAGCAGGTGCTTTAACTTTGGGCAAACGGAAAAACAGTGAACATATACCAACTAATATCCCTTTTGTATTATTGGGAACAGGAATGCTTTGGTTTGGTTGGTTTGGGTTTAATGCTGGCTCTTCTTTAGGTGCTAATGGAACAGCTGCAATAGCTTTTGCAACCACAACAATTGCCTCTGCCTCTGCCATGATTACATGGATATTTTTTGACCGAATAAATGGAAGAAAAGTATCCGCTTTAGGAGCATGTATTGGTGCTGTGGTTGGTTTAGTAGCCATAACACCTGCGGCTGGATTTATTTCCATACCAAAAAGTATCTTTTTTGGATTCATCACAGCCATTGTTTCTAATAAAATGTTGTACTGGAAAAAACTAAAAGCTATTGATGATACGTTAGATGTATTTGCTTGCCACGGAATCGGAGGAATAATGGGAATGATTTTAACAGCTATTTTTGCAGAAGGTGAAAACAGTAGCTTATTACATGGAGGATGGACTATTTTTTTCCACCATATGGTAGCCTTAATTTTAGTCTCATTATTTACATTTTTCGGTTCAAAACTATTATTTAAAATTACAAATAGTATAATTCCTCTAAGAGTTTCAGATGCATCTGAAAGAATCGGATTAGACTTATCACAACATGATGAAAAGTTTTAATTCAAAATCTTCATTTGAAAAAAAGTATAACTTTAGAAAAAAATAATTCTAAGATGAAAAAACTGATTTCCTATACCTTTCTATTTTTTATATGCATCTCTTGTATTGAACCAAAAAATAAAAACAACGAAAAAAATAAAATTGAAATTAATACCTTGTTAGACAAATGGCATAAAGACGCTGCTGAAACAAATTTTGAAGATTACTTTGGATTCATAGCAACTGACGGAATTTTCATTGGAACTGATGCCACAGAAAACTGGAATAAAAAAGAATTCATGGCTTTTTCAAAACCTTATTTTGATAGAGGAAAAGCGTGGAACTTTACTTCCTTAGAACGAAACATTTTTTTCTCAGCTGATGGTAAAACCGCTTGGTTTGATGAATTATTAGATACTCAAATGAAACTTTGCAGAGGCTCTGGAGTACTTACCTATCAAAATGATGAATGGAAAATTAAACACTATGTGCTCTCGATGACCATACCCAATGAAAAATCAAACGAAACCATCTCTTTAAAATCTTCTATCGAAGACACTATTATCCAAAAAAAGAAAAATATCAAAAAATCTGAGTAACTGCTCAGATTTTTTTTATTACACATTTTTATTTAGAATCTATTTAAATAAACTAAAATTCTAAAACTTCAAAACCATTTTGCTTTTTGCCTCGTAAATGAGAGAACAAAAACAAAATAAATTATGAAAATTAGTAAAAAAGTAAAAATCGTTTTAGGAAGTATTCTTGGAGTATTCCTATTGTTATTTATTGTTTTAGTAGTTCACATTGCAACAGCTAAACCTATCGTTTATGACAATGCTACCATGCAAATTAGTAGAATTGACTTCAACGAACCCATCGATTCGCTAAAAGCAAAAGAAATTCACAGAAATATGAAGTCTATTGCTGGCGTAAAAAACGACAAAATGAACATAGAAACTGGCGTATTAGTCTATTGGCATGATAACCGAATTGTTGATTCCAAAGGTGTTTACAATTCACTGATGTCCAAAGGGAAATATGATGCCAAGAGATTTGAAATCTCTAAAGAAATGGCTGCCAAAGAAGCTTGTCCAGTGATGGATAAAAACAGTTTTAGTTACAAGTTTTCAAGAGGAGTTCAACGAATTTTTAATTAATTAACTATAAATATTTATTACCATGAAGAAAAATTTGAAATTTGCATTTTACCTAATGCTAGTAGGTACAGGTGTTTTGTTTACGTCTTGTAGTGACGATGACAAAGCTGTTACACCAGAACCAGAACCGCTATCTCTTTACCAAAAATTAGGCGGAACATCTTTAGTAAGTGACCCAAATAATCCTGGACAAATGATTGAACAAGGACGTTTAAGTTATCGTTCAGTTGTGGATAGCACAATAACACTTATTGTAACAGATATTGTGACTAATGCTAACGGAAATTTAGGAGCACATTTTGCACCAATTGTAGGAGAAGTAAGTTCAGGAAACACAACAAATGTTGCTGTTTTAAGCAAGAGCTTAACTGATTTCTTTTCAGCTAATACAGGTGGTGGAGCAACCAATACTTATTCAGGGTTAAACATGGTGGCTGCTCATGATCCAGCACAAAACCCTAGAATGGGTACAAAATCTAACAATGCTAATTATGACAAATTCATTGGCTATGTTGGTGCAGCTGCTGGATTAAATGGAGTAACAGACCAAGCCTTAATCGGTGAAGTAGTTGCTGTTTTAGAATCACTAAGAGATCCTATTGTACAAGAATAATATTATTTATTGTTAGTTAAAGTAAACGCTGTCCGTAAAAAGTAGCGTTTACTTTTTTTATTTTTTATAAATATGGGCAGAAAGATTTTGTATCATTTCAGTTGTCATGGTTTCTAAATCAAAATCATTTTCCCAGTTCCAATCTTCTCGTGCTGAATTATCATCTATACTTGCTGGCCAACTATCAGCTATTTTTTGTCTAAAATCAGGCTCATAGCTTATTTCAAAATCTGGGAAATGCTTCTTAATTTCTGAGGCAATTTCTTTGGGAGTAAAACTCATAGCACTCAAGTTATAAGACGAACGAATCTTAATCTGTTCTTTTGGAGCTTGCATTATTTGTACCGTTGCTTTTATAGCATCATCCATATACATCATTGGAAGTGCTGTGCTTTCAGATAAGAAACTAGTATATTTTCCCTCAGTTATAGCTTTATGATAAATTTCCACAGCATAATCTGTAGTTCCGCCACCAGGTTCAGAAACCCAACTAATTAATCCAGGATAACGAATACTTCTGACATCAACACCATATTGCTTGCTGTAATATTCACACCATCTTTCACCAGATTGCTTGCTAATTCCATAAACCGTTGAAGGTTCCATAATAGTATATTGTGGTGTGTTTTCTCTTGGTGTCGTTGGGCCAAAAACAGCAATACTTGAAGGCCAAAATATTTTCTTAATTTTCCCAGTCTTTGCGATATTTAAAACATGGAAAAGAGAATTCATATTCAAATCCCAAGCAAAAGCAGGATTTTTCTCAGCAGTTGCAGACAATAAAGCTGCCATAAGATAAACATCTGTGATCTCATATTGCTCAATCAGATGCTCAATTTGATTATAATCTAAAGCATTAACTACTTCAAAAATCCCATCATTAACCACATCAATATTTAATTTTCTGATGTCTGAGGCCACTACATTCTCAACGCCATAAATAGACCTTAATTTCTTAGTCAATTCTGTTCCAATTTGCCCACAAGCACCGATAATTAAAACTTTTGTTTTCATAATACAATCCAATTATTGAATACAAATATATTATTTTCCACTGTTGAATTTTAAAATTTCACCCTATTTTTTTGCTAAATGTTTAAAAACTTCTCATTACCAATACTTTTAATTTAAGATGTGATAAAAAACAGAAGATACTCCATTGATTTACTTGACATTACTTTTTTTACTAAATTGTGTTAACTTATTCTAATTCCTATAATTATTTTTTTTAAACATTTGTACCTTTGCACCTTAATTGACTTTTATGTACAAATCCATTTTTATATTTCTGATTTCTTTGCTATTTGCTTCATGCAATGAAGATGGCAATCAAATTGATCATGAAAAGATTATAGCTAAGAACAAAGAAACGTTTAATCTAGTGAATTCTATTTGGAATTTAAAAACTCCTGATTTGTCTCCAGCTGCTCAGAATGAAGTAGCTGGATGGAATGAATGGCAACAGTTTGTAATTGAAATTAACCAAAAACCTAAAAGTAATTTAACGGCTTTTCAATTAAAATCTAAAAACATATCTGCCAAAATTGATTCTTTACAATTTAGTATTCCTGCAACATTAGATCAACCACAAGTTAGAAGCAGAATGAGTTCTTTAAACACTAAAATCAAAATGTTAGATACTTTTATTCATTTAACAGATGTGCCTCAACATAAAATCAAAGAGCTAATTCCAGAAATTAATTCAGAAATAACTGCTTTAGTGAGTCAATGGGAAGAAATTATCATTAAAAGAAGTATTCCAAGAGAAGCGGGAGAAGATTATATGATTCAAGCATTGGACACTGCAAGAAATGCAAACCCTGAATTAATGATGGAAAAAATGAAAACATCAGACTCTTTAAATCAGGCAAAAAAAGACATAAATAATTCACTTTTTCAAAAAAAGAAATCGCTACAAACACAATAATTTTTGAAACTAGAACTATCCAATTATTATCAAAAAGCTGCAAAAATTAATGTTTTAGCAGAATCACTAGCTCAACAAAATCAAAAAATACACCTCAAAGGTTTGTTGGGTTCATCCATTTCATTTGTTATTCAGGCTTTATTTGAAAAATCAGATTTGCCTTTTCTTTTGCTTTTTAATGACAAAGAAGAAGCTGCTTATTTTTTAAATGATTTGGAATTGCTAATCAATACCAATGATGTGCTTTTTTATCCTGGTTCTTACAGAAGGCCTTACCAAATTGAAGAAACTGATAATGCCAATGTTTTGCTTCGTGCAGAAGTGTTAAATCGAATCAATTCTAGAAAAAAACCAGCTATCATTGTTTCGTATCCTGAAGCTTTATTTGAAAAAGTAGTTACCCGAAAAGAGTTAGAAAAAAATACGTTAAAAGTTTCGGTAAACGACAAATTATCGATCGATTTTATCAATGAAACGTTGTTTGAATACAATTTTAAAAGAGTAGATTTTGTAACTGAACCTGGAGAATTTTCGGTTCGTGGTGGAATAATTGATGTGTTTTCCTTTTCCAACGATCATCCCTACAGAATTGAATTTTTTGGAAACGAAGTCGATAGTATTAGAAGTTTTGATGTGGAAACCCAACTTTCCGTTGAAAAATTGAAGAAAATTTCAGTCATTCCAAATGTTGAAAATAAATTTTTAGATGAAAACCGCGAAACTTTTCTGAATTACATCCATGAGAAAACGGTCATTTTTACTCAAAATACAGAATTCATTGGCCATCAATTAGACAAATTATTTGAAAAAGCTATGGAAGCCTTTGGCAAACTTTCCAAAGACGTAAAACATGCTCAACCAGAAGAATTATTTGTCAATCAAGAGCAATTTTTAAAACAAGCTCTTACCTTTAATGTTGTTGAATTAAATAAAACGGCTTTATTTAAAACTACCAAAGCTTTTGAATTTCACATTCAACCTCAACCTTCTTTTAACAAACAGTTTGATTTATTATTGAATGACATCAATGAACACCATTTTAATGGTTTTACCAATTTTATCTGTTGTTCTAATAGCAATCAAATTACTCGTTTTCAAGATATTTTTGAAGATTTAACTGATGATGAAAACCAGAAGGAAAATCCAAAATTCAAAGGAGTAGTTTTGCCTTTATATCAAGGATTTATTGATGAAGAATTGCAAATTACCTGCTATACGGATCATCAGATTTTTGAACGTTATCACAAATTCAACATCAAGAGTAATTATTCAAAAAAGCAAACCATTACACTCAAGGAATTGACTTCTTTACAAGTTGGAGATTATGTAACACACATTGATCATGGAATTGGAAAATTTGGTGGGTTACAAAAAATTCAGGTCGAAGGCAAAACACAGGAAGCTATTAAAATTGCCTACGCAGATAACGACATTGTGTATGTGAGTATCCATTCACTTCATAAAATTTCTAAGTTCAATGGTAAAGAAGGAATTCCACCCAAAATATACAAACTAGGAAGTAATGCATGGAAAGCTTTGAAGCAAAAAACAAAAGCTCGTGTAAAACATATTGCTTTCAATTTGATTCAATTGTATGCCAAAAGAAGACTAGAAAAAGGGTTTCAGTATGCTCCTGACAGCTATTTGCAAAAAGAATTAGAAAGTTCGTTTATTTACGAAGATACGCCGGACCAAATTACGGCTACAGCTGATGTAAAAGCTGATATGGAAAATGAACGTCCAATGGACAGATTGGTTTGTGGTGATGTTGGTTTTGGAAAAACAGAAGTAGCCATTCGTGCAGCATTTAAAGCTGTTGACAATGGAAAACAAGTCGCTGTTTTAGTTCCAACAACTATTTTGGCTTACCAACACTATCGAACATTTAAAGAACGTTTGAAAGAAATGCCTGTTACGGTAAGTTATTTGAACCGATTTAGAACAGCCAAACAAAAAGCAGAAACCATTAAAGAATTAGCTGAAGGAAAAGTAGATATCATTATCGGAACACATCAATTAGTCAATAAAAATGTAGTTTTTAAAGATTTAGGCTTATTGATTGTGGATGAAGAACAAAAATTTGGTGTAAACGTAAAAGATAAGTTGAAAACCATTGCTTCAAACGTGGATACATTGACTTTAACGGCTACTCCAATTCCGAGAACGTTACAGTTTTCATTGATGGCTGCTCGTGATTTATCAGTAATTACAACACCACCACCGAACAGATATCCTATAGAAACACAAGTCATTCGTTTTAGTGAAGAATTGATTCGTGATGCTATTTCCTATGAAATTCAAAGAAACGGTCAAGTTTTCTTCATCAATAATCGAATTGAAAACATCAAAGAAGTGGCTGGAATGATTCAGCGATTAGTTCCTGATGCAAGAGTTGGTATTGGTCACGGACAAATGGACGGCAAAAAACTAGAAGAATTGATGCTGGCTTTTATGGAAGGAGAATTTGATGTTTTAGTGGCTACAACCATTATTGAAAGTGGTTTGGATGTACCAAATGCGAATACGATTTTCATCAATAATGCCAATAATTTTGGATTATCTGATTTGCATCAAATGCGTGGACGAGTAGGTCGAAGTAATAAAAAAGCATTTTGTTATTTCATTACACCACCTTATTCGATGATGACAAGTGAAGCTCAAAAACGTATTAATGCTTTAGAGCAATTTAGTGAATTAGGAAGCGGTTTTAACATTGCGATGAAAGATTTGGAAATTCGTGGTGCTGGAGATTTATTAGGTGGTGAACAAAGTGGTTTTATCAATGATATTGGTTTTGATACCTATCAAAAAATCATGAATGAAGCGATTGATGAATTGAAAGAAAATGAATTCAAAGATCTATACGAAGCTGATAATGATATTGAAACCAAAGAATTTGTAAAAGATATTTTGATTGATGCTGATTTTGAATTGTTGTTCCCAGATGATTATATTAATAGTGTTTCGGAACGATTGGCTTTGTATAACGAATTGGGCACTTTAAAAACCGAAGAACAGTTACAAGCTTTTGAACAGAAACTAATTGACCGATTTGGAGCTTTACCAAAACAAGCCATTGCACTATTAAATAGTGTTCGAATAAAATGGATTGCAACGAGAATTGGACTCGAAAAACTAATCCTAAAACAAGGCAAAATGATTGGTTATTTTATTAGTGACCAACAATCTAATTTCTATCAATCGAACCGATTTATTAAAGTAATGCAGTTTGTCCAACACAATGGAAACATTTGTAAATTGAAAGAAAAAGATACCAAAAATGGTTTAAGATTGCTACTTACTTTTGACAATGTTAAGAGTGTTAGTAAGGCTTTGGAGTTGATGCAACGGTTTTAGTTAGTTCTTTCTGAAATCAAAATAAATTTTACATTTTCATCTTTAGAAGTTCCATAAAAATCTTCTGAAATTATTACATCTTTTCTGATTTTTAAAATTCTTTGAAAATCTGATTCATAGTGAATATCTTCAAAAATATTCATTATTGTTATAGTATTTAACTCATCAATATTGTTCAACTCAATCTTATCTAATTCACTATATTTAACTTCAATTAAGTCATTTTTATTAAATACCTTTTTTGATATTTTTATTATTCCATCAAAATTGGTAGCGTATTCCATTTTATTGTGAACTATAGTTCCAACTGATGGTTCAGTTTTATTCTCTATAAAAATTATAGTTAAAGTGTCTTTTTTTACAGCATCATATTTCTTTTTTATAAGGCTATCTTTATTGATCTCATTTAGATTTTTTTCAAAATTCAGAAATAATTTAGATTTTTTTATTTCATAAGATCCTTTACCATACCATAACTGACCATCATCGGTTTTATATTTATGTTCAAAAGTTTTAGTATTTGGATATAAAAAATATTGATTACTAAACATTATAGAATTCTCTTGAACATATACTAATGTATCTTGGGCTAACACATTACTTGTAAAAAAATAAAATAAAAATAGTATTAAAGAGTTTCGTAACATTTAAAAACTCTTCAAATCCTTAATCACTCTAAAAGCTACATCTACTTGTTGCTCGCTTACTAAAAATGTAAATTCATTGGAAGTTGAAATAACTTCAAAAATCACAATGCCTTCCCAAGCTAGACGTTGAAAAATATAATAATATACACCAGGAACATTAACGTTTTCTTGAGGTAACTTGATAGTAATAGAAGATAAATCATTTAATTTTTGAATCTGTTTTTCAGCACTAAAAAGTTCTTCCATAACAGCATCCATGGTATCACTTAATACAATATTGATCTCATTAACACCTCTTGAAGAAGTGTAAAAAACATCTTTTCTAGCATTGATTTTTGACATCAATTCCGCTTGCTTACTCAAAATAGTATCCGACAAAAGATAGGTATAATCATTCAAAGAAGAACGAACAGTTATCTCACCAATGTTCTTTATTACTTTAGAAATTTTATGGTTTATCTTAAAATCTAACTCCTCGGTTAGGCGTTTTAAAGACATTACTACTGCTCCTTGTTTTATATCTTTTCCCAATTGTTTTTCTACTTCTGGCATCATAATTCTGGCTAAAGAAGTCAAGTTTATAATTCCTTCAGAAAGTGAACTCAACAAAAAAGGTTTAGTCTTTAAATAGTGCTCTACAAAAGATGATACAGTTTTCATAATAATTTTTATTGCAATTATACAAAATTAAAAACAAAATGTTACAATCATAACAATATAAGTCAAAAATAGTAAAAAGCTTCTTCAATATGCTCAATGTCAACACTTTGCTTAGTGTGATGAATAGCTATTATATCAAAACGCACTGTGACATCTAAGTCTTTACTTACAACATATTCATTCACAGCTTTAACCAACAACTGAATCTTTTTTGGTTTTACAAAATCTTGTGGTAATCCAAACTCTAAACTGGACCTGGTTTTAACTTCAACCACTGCCAGAATTTCTTTCTTTTGAGCAATAATATCTATTTCTGCTTTTTGAAAACGCCAATTTCTATCTAAAATTTCATAGCCATTTTTTTGTAAAAATTCAACCGCTAAGTCTTCTCCTAATTGTCCTAATTCGTTGTGTTCTGCCATTTATGATCAGTTTAGAGTTTACAGTAATTGGGTTTCGCTTTAAACATCTGTTACAAAACAATTTAAAAATTTCTACAATTTCTTAAATCTGTGTTCCAAACAATTATTTTTCAAACTTTAAAAAGACTTCTGTTTCGTTCACTTCAAAATCAACTTGTTTTCCTAATATAAGTGCTCGATTATCTTTAACATGTCCAGCAGGAAAATCAAAACAAACAGGAATGTTATATTCTTTAGCAATTGCAGTAATAATTTGGACTGCATTTTGTCCAAATGGAATTTCATTGTCATGCATGTCGGTCATGCCACCTACAATTAAACCTTTCAAATTTTCAAAATAACCATTCCTTTTTAAATTGTACATCATTCTGTCTATATGATACAAATATTCATCTAAATCTTCTATAAAGAGAATTTTCTTATCCGTATCCAGCGATGATTTTGACCCTAATAAGCTGTATAAAATGGATAAATTTCCTCCAACCAATTCTCCAACTGCTCTTCCTTGAATATCATATGGTTTTGCAGGAATTGTATATTCCATTTTTTCTCCAAATAAGGCTTTACGTAATGTTTCTTTCACTTCTTCTGACGCTTTTGGAACAGTAAAAGGCATAATACAATGCAAAGAAGCTACACGCTCAACATTAGCTTGAGAATGTAAAACCGTAACATCACTAAACCCCATAATCCATTTTGGATGCTTTTTGAATTTGGTAAAATCCAACAAATCAACCATTCTAACCGTTCCATATCCACCTCTAGCACACCAAATAGCTTTGATGTTTTCATCATCCATCATATGCTGAAAATCTGCTGCTCTTTCTAAATCTGTTCCGCCTAATTGACAACTATCTAACCCAATAGTTGATCCTAATTTGACTTTCAAACCCCAAGAATCTAACAAATCCATAGCAGGTTTGGCATCTTCTGGAAAAAATTTTCTGGCTGTACAAACAATAGCAACTGTATCACCTTTTTTTAAATAAGGAGGAATTTTCATCTTCTTTTGGGAATAGGAAATGTTAAAAAATAATATAACTAAAAAAGCAAACCGATACATTGTCAGATTTCTTTATCTCAAAAGTAAACAAAATCCAATTTATATTCGATAATTCATCCTTAAACAATTATTTTTGTGGTCAAATTATTATAATAATGATACAAAATCCAAAAAAATATACAATCACAGCCGCTTTACCTTACACTAATGGTCCAATTCATATTGGTCATTTAGCTGGAGTTTATGTGCCAAGTGATATTTATTCAAGATATTTAAGACTTCAAGGAAAAGATGTTGCTTTTATTTGTGGTAGTGATGAACATGGTGTTGCCATTTCAATGAAAGCTAAAAAAGAAGGCATTACACCACAAAAAGTCATTGATAAATATGATGGTATTATTCGTCAATCATTTATAGATTTTGGAATCTCCTTTGATAATTATTCAAGAACATCTTCTGAGATTCATCATCAGACTGCTCAAGAATTCTTTAAAAAATTATATGATCAAGGAGACTTTGTTGAAGAGGTCACCGAGCAATTATATGATGCAAAAGCAGACCAATTTTTAGCGGATAGGTTTGTAACTGGAACGTGTCCAAAATGTGATAATCCAGAAGCTTATGGAGATCAATGTGAAAAATGTGGTTCGACTTTAAATGCCACTGATTTAATTAATCCAAAATCAACCATAACTGGTGAAACTCCTATACTAAAAGAAACCAAACACTGGTTTTTACCTTTAGATAGATACCAAGACTTTCTTGAGAAATGGATCCTTCAAGACCACAAGAACGACTGGAAAACGAACGTTTTGGGTCAAGTAAAATCGTGGTTAGATGATGGTTTAAAACCAAGAGCTGTAACCCGTGATTTAGATTGGGGAATTGATGTTCCTGTCGAAGGTGCAGAAGGCAAAAAATTATACGTTTGGTTTGATGCTCCTATTGGATACATTTCTTCAACTAAAGAATGGGCTAAAAAAGAAGGAAAAGATTGGGAACCCTATTGGAAAGATGCTGATACGAAATTAGTCCACTTCATAGGAAAAGATAATATCGTGTTTCATTGCATCATTTTCCCAGCGATGTTGAAAGCCGAAGGAAGTTATATTTTACCTGATAATGTTCCAGCAAATGAATTTTTAAATTTAGAAGGAAATAAATTATCCACTTCTAAAAACTGGGCTGTTTGGTTGCACGAATACTTACAAGATTTTCCTAACCAACAGGATGTTTTGCGTTATGCTTTAACCTCAAATGCTCCTGAAACTAAAGACAATGATTTTACTTGGAAAGATTTTCAAGCCAGAAATAATAATGAATTAGTAGCTGTTTTTGGAAATTTCATCAATCGTGTAGTGGTTTTAACCAATAAATACTACGAAGGAATTGTTCCAAGTCCAAATGAATTTACAGCAGTAGATGAAGCTACTTTAACTGAATTGAAAGCTTATCCAGAAGTGATTTCAAGCTCTATTGAACGTTATCGTTTTAGAGAAGCATTAGGCGAAATGATGAATGTGGCTCGTTTAGGAAATAAATATTTAGCTGACGAAGAACCATGGAAAATGGTGAAAGAAAATCCTGAAAGAGTACAAACGCAAATGTATGTGGCTTTGCAAATTGCTGCTGCTTTAAGTGTTTTGGCTGAACCTTTCTTGCCTTTTACAGCAACTAAATTGAAAAACATGCTGCAATGCCAATTAAATTGGAATAATGTTTCAACCAATTCAGATTTATTACCCGCTGGAAGTAAAATTGGTCAAGCTGAATTACTTTTCTCAAAAATTGAAGACGAAGAAGTTCAAAAACAAGTGGATAAATTATTAGCCACTAAAAAAGCAAACGAAATGGAAAATGCTAAAGCTGAACCTCAAAAAGAAGTCGCAACTTTTGATGATTTTTCTAAATTGGACATTCGTGTTGGAACGATTTTAGAAGCAGAAAAAATGCCAAAAGCCAATAAACTTTTAGTGTTAAAAGTAGATACTGGAATTGATGTTAGAACTATTGTTTCTGGAATTGCTGAACATTTTTCTCCTGAAGAAGTTATTGGCAAACGAGTAACTGTTTTAGTGAATTTAGCACCAAGAGCCTTACGAGGTGTAGAAAGTGCTGGAATGATTTTAATGACCAACAACGCAGAAGGAAAGTTAGTTTTCGTAAATCCTGATGGTGATGGTGTTGTTAATGGTGCTTTGATTTGTTAAATTTCTGTAAAAAGTATAAAATCAACCTAACTTATGAATCGAATATTAATATGCACATATCTTTTATTATCAAACTTTTTAATTGCTCAAGAAGCAATAAATATGTATCAACATGATATTGAAAACATAAAAAACTTACATACTATTACCAATGGAGTTGATAGAGAAAGTGTTTTAATTTTAACTAATAAAGAAAAAATAGATTTTGTTCTATTTGATGAAAACTTCAATTTAAATACTAAACTAACGCATAGTAGTGCTGATAATTCGCAGGAATATCTTGGGTATAGTTATGAAGGTACAACATATTATACATATTGGCAAAAAAATAAAAAAACCGTCGAAATTTTAGTACTAGACTTTTTAAATAAAAACATCCATTCAGTCCTTTTGCCCTTCGAGATAGATAAAAAAGAAAAAATAATTAATATGTTCAACCATCTGAATATGTTTTATATTTTGACTGTAACTAAGAGCACTTCACATTTAAACTTTTACAGACTTAATAGAGATAATTTTGAAAAGAAAAGTATTGATTGCTCATCATTTCGACTATTAGATTTTGAAAACAAAAATGTAGATTTATGGGGTTTTATTGATGACCAAAGTTCAACTGTCTATAGAAGTAATTTTAAAATTTTTGACACATCATCATCAATGATAAACTCTGTTTCTGCAACTGAAAAAAAGAAAATATTTCTAACTGAGAAAAATATAATTTTAGTTTCAGATATCAATAGTAACTTTAGTCAATTCCTCATCATCCATTTAAATGACTTTACTATTTCGCAAAGAGCTATATCAAAAGCAATAACATTTAATAATGATACTAATTACACACCACAAACAAATTCATTTTTGATTGATAATAAAATATTTATAATAAAGTTTGGAGGAGAAAGTGTTACAATTCTTGTCAGAGATATTGGAAACAATTTACTCAAAACCTTTTCCTTTTCTTCTGCTACAGGTGATGATTTTATCAATTCTGATTTAAAAGAAGAAAATGGAAGCATTACAAGTGGTGAAATAATTGATAAAAAAAATACTTTTTTCAGAAGAATAGTAGATAAAAATGCTTCTATTTCTGGCTATTATGAAAATGAAAAATACTATTTGACAATTGCTGGTGTCTCATATCCTCAACAACAATATTTCTATTTAAACATGTTTGGTGTTGTGGGTTCGACTCTTGGAATATTATTAGAAAACAGCTCACAGTCTTCTCTACCATCATACGCTAATAAAAAAATAGTATATTTTAAAAGTGTCCTTGATAAAGATTTTAAAGGAAGTCAAGAAAAACTAACATATTCTTCTTTTGATAAATTGAGGTTATTTATTGAAAAGGACAATACTAAAAAAGAATTTTTAGAACCCTTTGAATTTCAAAATCATCTAATCTTAACAGGAATAAATAAAAAAGAAAAAAGAATCATTTTTTATAAATTTTAATGAGCCCAAAAATAATAGCCTTTGACGCAGACGATACCCTTTGGCACAACGAACCTTATTTCGATGAAGCCCAAGAACGATTTTGTCAATTGTTTCAAGATTATGCTTCTAATCAAGAGATTTTGGGTTTGATATTGAATCATCAAGTTAAGAATTTACCTTTGTATGGTTTTGGCATTAAAGCATTTACCCTTTCCATGATTGAAACGGCTTTAGAATTAACCAATCATCAAATTTCTGGTAAAGGCATCGAAAAAATTATTGCCATTGGTAAAGACTTATTGCAAAAACCTGTTGAACTTTTGCCTAATGTCGAAAATGTTTTAAAACAACTTCAAAATAAATACAAATTAGTTGTCGCAACAAAAGGAGATTTGAAAGACCAACACAGAAAATTACACGATTCTGGAATTGGCCATTATTTTCATCATATTGAGGTTTTAAGTGATAAAACAGAAGTAGATTACGAAAAGATGTTAAACCGTTTGGATTGCAAAGCCAAAGATTTCTTAATGATTGGAAATTCCTTAAAGTCAGATGTTTTGCCTATTTTAAATCTAGGTGGTTTTGCAATCCATGTTCCTTATCATACTACTTGGGAATATGAAAAAATTGATTTTGAAATTGAACATCAAAACTTTTTGGCATTCAAAAACATAGAAAACATCTTAACAATATTATAAGATTTATACCCTTTTTAAAATAAATTTTATTCCTTAACTTTACTAAAAAATGAAACTATGTTAGCAAAAAATATTGCAGAGGCTTTAAACAAGCAAATAAAAATTGAAGCAGAATCTTCTCAAATATACTTATCCATGGCATGTTGGGCAGAAGTTCAGGGTCTAGAAGGTGTTGCACAATTCATGTACAATCAATCTGATGAAGAACGTTCTCACATGTTAAAACTAGTGAAGTATGTAAATGAAAGAGGTGGTCATGCAGAAATTACAGATTTAAAAGCCCCAAAAACAAAATTTGGAACCTTTAAAGAAATGTTTGAAGAGTTATACCAACACGAATTATTTGTTTCTAATTCTATCAATGAATTAGTTCACATTACCTTAGGGGAGAGAGATTATTCTACCCATAATTTCCTACAATGGTATGTGGCTGAACAAATTGAAGAAGAAGCTCAAGCAAAAACAATCTTGGATAAAATCAATTTAATTGGTGAAGATAGAGGTGGATTGTACTTATTTGACCGTGATATCCAACAATTATCGGTCACCAGTTCAATTGCTATAAATCCTCAGTAATTTTTATTTAGAATATTTAAAAATAATAGTATCTTTGCATAGTCAAATTAATTTCTGATGAGCAAAGACGAAAAAAAGAAGGACAAAAAGAAAAAAAAGAAGAAGAAAAAACTTCTTTTAAAGGATATTAAGATTGCCGACAACTGCAAATCTAAATGTTGTAATAAATATGAAAAAGGAGAACATAAACGTTGTAAAAGATGTCCCATGTTTGATTTGATAAAAAAAGCTTCCTAACCTTCAATTTAAATTTGAAGGTTTTTTTTTACCTCTAAGCTAAACTTTATTAAGATTTAACATAAGAGTATCTTCTTTTGAAGTAAATTTGACAAAACATAAAAATATGAACCGCTATTTTTTACTATTAAACCTATTAGTCAGTCTATCGTTATTTAGCCAAATTAGGCTAAATGATGTTAAAATAGAATTAAAAAAAAGTAGTGATTTTCATCAAATGGTAACTTCAGCTAATTTGCAGACAAAAGAAATTATATCTTTTGTTTCTGATAAAGATAAAATAACGGCTATAAAATTTAATAATTCTATCTTTTTTTCAGACAGTCTTTCCCTAAACAAACCTGATAATTATAGGTTTTTAATTGGTTCCTATTTTGTGGAAAACAACAACCCTATTTCTTACTGGTCAAATGAAAACTTATCTGAATTTTATGGGATAGTTTTCGATTTTCAAAACAAAAATTCATCCCAATTTAAATTTGATTTAAACCTGAAAGAAGACAATGTATATTCTGAATTTGCTGAAAACGGAAGGTATTATTTTATTTCTCAGAGAAAAAATGCGGAAGAACTGAATATAACCATTTTGAATGGAATGAAACTAGAAAAAATTCGCTTGGACTTTTCTAAATTCAAATTTATTGATGAACAAGAATCTATTTCATTTAATGAATTATTAGAAAAATATGGATTAACAAAAATAGAAGAAAACGGATACAACTCGCTTTTTACGACCTCTAAGAAAATAAAATTTTATTTAAGAAAAGATAAAATCATAATTACTTTAGACATCAACCCAAACAGTACCGTTGTTCTTGAAGTTAATTTGATAACCTCCGAAATCAAGGAAACTACTTATAAAATTTCCATTGAAGAAAATTTTAATACCACTAACTCACTCTTATTTGAAAATAAGCTAATCCAATTAAAAGCTAATAAAAGTTTATTTAAAGTAGATGTTTTTGATTTTGAAAATAATAATCTATTGAAAGCCTTTCAGATAAAAGCTGAAAATGATGATTCCACATTGGGAAAAGATTTTTATAGCCAATCAGGTTCTAATTATACCAAAAAAATAAAAACTTCAAAAAAATTTCTAAGAAAAGCGTCAAATGGAAATTTAGGTGCTTCATTATATAATTATAAAAACACTTATATAGGGACTATTGGCTCAATTAGAGAAACTTTGAGTAATGGTGATGTATTGGTAGGAGTTTTAGGCATAGCAACAATAGCCGCTGGATATGATACTGGACTTGTAGGTTTAACCGATGATTATACTGTCCAAAGCAATGCCTTTGATGTTACCTTCAATACTAACTTTGAAAGTATTAATTCCGAGTCTGAACCTCTCTTTATTGATAAAATTTCTAGCGTAATCTCTGAGAATAAATACAGTAAATTAGATCATTATTTTCCTTACAAAGATTATTTTATTTTAAGTTATTATGACTCTAAAAATAAAGAAGTTGTTTTGGTAAAATGCACTGATGGTTTTGACTAAACAATTATGTTTCCAATAGCATTTCATCCCTTATACAAACATCCTTTACCTGAAGGACATCGTTTTCCCATGTTGAAGTATGAATTGCTTCCTCAACAATTAGTCCATGAGGGAACAGCATTAAAATCAGACTTTTTTGAACCTGAAATTTGCAATATCAATCACATTTTAACCATTCATACCAAAGAATATGTGGATGATTTATTGAATCTAACTTTAAACCCTAGAGCTGCACGAAAAATAGGATTCCCGCTTTCAAAAGAATTAGTAGAACGGGAACTTCGAATTGCTCAAGGCACAATATTGGGTGCTCAAAAATCCTTTGAAAGCAAAGTCTCTTTTAATATTGCTGGTGGAACACATCATGCTTATTCTACTCACGGTGAAGCTTTTTGTTTGTTAAATGACCAAGCCATTGCCTCTCAATATTTATTAGACAACAATCTTGCTAAGAAAATTCTAATTATAGATTTAGACGTTCATCAAGGCAATGGAACCGCTGAGATTTTTCAGAATAATTCCAAAGTTTTTACCTTTTCCACCCATGGAAAAACAAATTATCCCTTCAAAAAAGAAATTTCAGATTTAGATATTGCTTTTGAGGATAATATTTCTGACGATATATTTTTAAAAACTATTTCAGAAGTAATTCCAAAACTAATTGAAACCCAAAAACCTGATTTTATCTTCTATTTAGCAGGTGTTGATATTTTAGCTTCTGACAAATTAGGAAAATTAGCTTGCTCCTTAGAAGGCTGCAAAAAAAGAGATGAAATTGTTTTTGAACTGTGTTCCAAGTACCAAATTCCTATTCAAGTTTCTATGGGTGGTGGCTATTCTCCTGAAATAAAAACTATAATTGAAGCTCATGCAAATACGTATCGAGTTGCTAAAAGTGTGTTCTAAAAAGCATTTAAAATACTCATTATATCATCTCCATATTTTTCGGTTCTAACTTCACCAAAACCTTTTAGTTGTGCTAATTCTTCTAAATCGTTTGGTTTAGCTTCTGCAATAGCCATTAAATGGGCATTATGACAAACTCTAAATGCTGACCAACCCAAATCTGTTGCTTTTTGATTTCTCCATTCTTTTAAAGCTAAATAAATTTCTTTTTCTTCTTGTGATAATTCTTCAAATGTTGGTTTCCCTTGTTTTGGCTTATCAATACTTTTTGGGGTATCATAAAAAACTACGGCTGACCAATAATCAGTAGTTCCTGTTGTTACAAAATTAGTTGAAGTTAATTTGACTTCTACTGAATCTAAAAATTCATTCATTCGGTTTTGATCTACAATGCAAAACTCCTTACTTAATCGTATATTAAAAACTCTAATATTCATGATATTTAATTTTAAGGGTAAAAAGAATTGCACGAACTTCAAAAAATGAAATCCGTGCATTCTTATCAAAAATTATTTCCCCAACAAAAGGATTTCATTAGCAACTATCTCTGTAACATATCGCTTGTTTCCGTCTTTGTCATCATAACTACGAGTTGTCAATTTACCTTCAATGGCAACTTCTTTCCCTTTGATTATATACTTCTCAATGATTTCTGCTGTTTTCCCCCAAGCGGTCACTCTGTGCCACTCTGTTTTTTCCACTTTATCACCGTTATCCTTGTAATAAACTTCGTTAGTGGCAATAGAAATATTCGCTAATTTTTTCCCTCCTTCAAGGTTTTTAATTTCTGGTTCTTGTCCTACGTGACCGATTAATTGAACTGTGTTTTTCATGGCGTGTAAAAAATTTAAATGGTTTATATAAAATTATTATTTGTCTATTGAAACATAACTTTTAAAATTGTTTTTTGAAATTGTCATTGTTTCATTTCGACAGTGCAAAGATTAGACGACTTTCAAAATTTATTCGGTATTTATCTGTTTACTTTCGGTTGTAAATATTTGTAAACGTTTGTAAACGGATAATTTTTTTACTATATTTGTTGAAAATCAATACAATATGCCGAATACCATACAATCTATAGAACTGAGAAATTTACAAATTGAAGATTACAAAGAATTAAAAAAATCTATGATGGAATCCTATCCAGAAATGGAAGATTCATTTTGGAAGGAAAATCAAATAGAAATTCTATTGGAAAAATTTCCTGAAGGTCAATTGGTAATTGTGGTAGATGGTATTGTTGTGGGTTCAGCCTTATCTATTTTAGTCACAGAAGATTTTGCTTTTAAAACAAGGACATACAAAGGTATTACAGGAAATTATACATTCTCAACTCACAATCCTGAAGGAGAAGTTCTTTATGGAATCGATGTCTTCATCAATCCAAAATATAGAGGTTTAAGATTGGGAAGAAGATTATACGATGTTCGAAAAGAATTATGCGATCAATTGAACCTTAAGTCAATTATTTTCGCTGGAAGAATTCCCAATTATGGGAAATATAAAGATGAAATTACGCCCAAAGTTTACATAGAAAAAGTAAAGAAAAAAGAAATTTATGACCCTGTTTTATCGTTCCAGTTGAGTAATGATTTTCATGAAGTTCGTGTCTTAAAAAATTACTTGGAAGGTGATAAAGAATCGCAAGAATACGCTGTTTTACTAGAATGGAATAATATTTATTATGATGATAGCCCAAAATTAATTAATACCACAAAAAGCGTAGTTCGATTGGGTTTAATCCAATGGCAAATGCGTTCCTTAGGCAATTTAGACGCTTTGTTTGAGCAAGCTGAATTTTTTATTGATGCTGTTTCAGGTTATGGAAGTGACTTTGCCCTTTTCCCAGAATTTTTTACAGCTCCATTAATGGCAGACTACAATCATTTATCAGAAGCAGAAGCTATTCGTGAATTAGCTCGACATACCGAAGCTGTTCGCTTAAAATTTCAAGAATTTGCCATTTCATATAACATCAATATCATTACTGGAAGTATGCCTTTTATTGAAAATGGTCATGTCTATAATGTTGGTTTTCTATGCAAAAGAGATGGCACCAATGAAATGTACCGTAAAATACATATTACGCCTAACGAAGTTTTCCATTGGGGAATTACTGGTGGTGATGTGATTCAAACTTTTGATACTGACTGTGGAAAAGTAGGAATTGTAATTTGTTATGATGTAGAATTCCCAGAATTATCCCGTTTAATGGCTGATGAAGGCATGAATATTTTGTTTGTTCCTTTCTTAACTGACACACAAAACGGTTATACTCGTGTAAAACATTGTGCCCAAGCAAGAGCCATTGAAAACGAATGTTATGTAGCTATTGCTGGTTGTGTGGGTAACTTACCCAAAGTGAATAACATGGATATCCAATACGCACAAGCAGCTGTGTTTACACCTTCCGATTTTGCCTTTCCAAGTAACGGAATAAAAGCTGAAGCCACTCCAAACACGGAAATGACATTAATTGTGGATGTAGATATGGATTTATTGAAAGAATTACACGAACATGGAAGCGTAAGAACCATGAAAGACCGAAGAAATGATTTATACCAACTTAAAAAACTAAAATAATCCAATATTTGTCAGGCTGAACTTGATTTAAATCTCCTTTTTTAAAATTAATACTTATGAAAAATTTACTTCTTTTTTTAACTTTTACAGCTTTTAGTTTTGCACAAAACACTTTACACTACAACGACGAAAAAGGTTCAGAAAAAGCGACTTTAAAAGATATAAGTTGGCTCGAAGGAAACTGGACTGGAGAAGCTTTTGGAGGAACTTATCAAGAAAACTGGAGCAAAGCTTCTGGTGGTTCTATGATGTTTAACTTTAAACTTGTTGTGGAAAATAAAGTAGTCTTTTATGAATTGGGACACATTACAGAAAAAGATGGAACACTTTTATACCAAATCAAACATTTTGAAGCAGATTTAAAAGGATGGGAAGAAAAAGACCAATCAGAAGATTTTAGATTTATTAAAAAAGAGGGCAATCGAATGTATTTTGACAATTTCACTTTTGAATATGTTTCAAAAAACGAAGTAAACCTTTATGCTTATTTTAAAGATTCTAAAGAAGAAGTAGTTTTTAATTTTAAGAGGTGAGTTATGAGTAAAAACTGTTTAGAATGTGGTGATAAAATCATAGGTAGAGAAGACAAAAAGTTTTGTTCAGATGGCTGTCGCAATGCTTATAACAACAAAATGAACAAAGACCAAAATAATTTGATGCGCAACGTGAACAACAAATTGCGTAAAAATTACAGAATTCTTTGTGACTTAAATCCAGATGATAAAGGCAAAACCACTAAAACCAAATTACTAAGTAAAGGCTTCGATTTTGAATTTTTTACAAGTATGTTGCATACAAAAACAGGAAACACTTACTATTTTTTATACGACCAAGGCTATCGTTTATTGGAAGATGAGTTTATTATGTTAGTGAAAAAAGAAATCTGATTTTAGAAAATAGATGCAAGAAAAAAGAGAGAAAATTTCAATACTAGGAATCGGTTGGCTTGGATTTCCATTGGCCAAAAAATTAATTGAACTTGGCTATGAAGTAAAAGGTTCTACAACTTCTGAAAGCAAATTAGATTTGTTGAAAACCAACAACATAAAACCTTTTCAAATTGAACTTTATGAAAAAGAAAGTAAAGGAAATATTGAAGCCTTTTTAAATGATTCTGAATTTCTCATTATTGATATTCCACCCAAATTAAGAGGTAATCCAACGGAGAATTTTGTGGAAAAGATAAAACTCTTAACTTCCTACATTGAAAATTCAACCATAAAAAATGTCCTTTTCGTGAGTTCTACAAGTGTTTACGCTGATGTTTTTCCTGTTGTTGAAATCAACGAAAATTCTATCCCAAATCCAGATTCTGAAAGTGGTAAACAATTGCTTCAAACCGAAGAATTTTTACTTTCCAATGAAAATTTTCAAACTACTATTCTTCGTTTTGGTGGTTTAATTGGTGAAGATAGACATCCCATAAAATTCTTGGCTGGAAAAACAGATGTTGAAAACCCAGATGCTCCTGTTAATCTAATTCATCAAGAAGATTGTATTGCTATTATTATGGAGATGCTGAAACAAGTTCAGCATGACAGTGTTGTCGTTAATAACATTTTTAATGCTGTTGCACCTCAACATCCTACAAGAAAAGACTATTATACTAAAAAAGCTTTAGAACTAAACTTACCATTGCCTACCTTTGCAGAAAATTCGGAATCTAAAGGTAAAATTATTTCTGGTAAAAAACTGGAAAATACTTTTGGATATTCCTTTCAAAAAGAAATATAGTAATGGCCTATTTTAGTGTGTTTCACAATTACATTAAGCAAAAGAAAAATGCTTTTGGCTTACCCATTATAGCCTTGTGTTGGATTAGTTTTTTCTGGGGAACCACTTGGATAGCATCTAAAGAAGGGGTTAAACATATGCCTCCCATGCAATTGGTTGCCATAAGACAACTTCTTGGTGGTGTAATTTATTTGCTGTATTTTTTATATATCAAAGCTCCTTGGCCCAACAAGCGTCAATGGAGAAATATAGTGGTTCTGAGTATTCTTAATTTTATGCTTAGTAACGGTTTAAGTACTTGGGGCGTAAAATATATTTCCAGTGGTTTAGGGGCAATTATTGGTTCTGTTTTTCCGCTTTGGATAGTTATCATTAGTTTTTTTAGAGGTGAAAAAGTTTCTTCAAGAGCTATTTTTGGTTTGTTGATCTGCTTTGCTGGAATTTGCGTTATTTTCTACGATTACTTAAACGATTTTTTAGAACCTGAATTTAGATTTGGTATTCTATTATCAGTTATTGCAACTTTTACTTGGGCTTTGTCTTCTATTTATATCAAAGAAAACAAGACTAATTTTAATCCTTATTTTAGTTTGGGATTGCAAATGCTAATCTCAAGTTTTGTAATTTCTAGTGTTATTGGTTTTAACGGCACATCGATTCCTTTGAGTGATATTCCAGCGATTTCTTGGTGGTCAATTGCTTATTTGGTAGTGTTTGGTTCTGTTTTAACTTTCATTGCTTTTATTTATGCTTTGGAACATTTACCAAAAGAAGTTAGCAGTTTATACGCATACATAAATCCAATGGTTGCCTTGTTTTTTGGCTATGTTTTGTTCAATGAGCCTTTGACTTTTCCTATTATTATTGGTGGAATTGTTACAATATTTGGCCTATTCATGGTTAATAAATCCATTAAAAAAGGATAAAAAAAATCCCAAGACTAAATCTTGGGATTCTCACGTTGTTATACTTTTTTACCAAATTTTTACTCTGTTTTCTGGAGCAATATACATACCATCACCTGGATTAATATCAAATGCATTATAGAAAGCATCTACATTTTGTAAAGGCACATAAGCTCTATACATTCCTGGTGAATGTGGATCTGTTTTTACTTGATTTTTAATGGCTTCATCACGCATTTTACTTCTCCAAATGGTTGACCAAGATATAAAGAAACGTTGCTCTGGAGTAAATCCGTCAATTAGACCTGGGTTTCCATTTTCTTTTAAATAAATTTGTAATCCATCATAAGCTGCATTTACACCCCCTAAATCTCCAATATTTTCCCCTAAAGTAAATTTCCCATCAACAAAAATCCCTGGTAAAGGTTGTAAGTTTGAATATTGTTCTGCCAAAGCTGTTCCTAACCCTGTAAATTGATTCAAATCTTCATCACTCCACCAGTTTACCAAATTTCCATCGGCATCATATCTTGAACCAGAATCATCAAAACCATGAGATATTTCATGACCAATAACAGCTCCAATTCCACCATAATTAACAGCTTCATCCGCTTTATAATCGTAAAAAGGAGGTTGCAAAATAGCTGCTGGGAACACAATCTCGTTGTTTGAAGGATTAAAATAAGCATTTACGGTTTGTGGACTCATCCCCCATTCTGTTTTATCAACAGGTTGATTTAATTTTTCAATATTCTTTTTATGAGACCATTTAGCATACAATCTTGAGTTTTCAAAATAAGTTCCCCCTTTTTCTGGACTTGTTACTTCTAATGCGGAATAATCTTTCCATTTGTCAGGATATCCTATTTTAACTGTAGATTTTCTTAATTTTAATTTGGCATTCTCTTTGGTAGCTTTTGTCATCCAAGGAAGATTATCAATTCTATTTTCAAACGCCAAGAATACGTTTTTAATCATAGCTTCTGCTTTTGCTTTTGCTTCTGGCGGGAATTTTTTAGCTACATATAATTTCCCTAGTGCTTCGCCTAATCTTCCATTTACAGTTGCTAATGCTCTTTCATCTGCTGGTCTTTGTTTAACAGCTCCTGTTAGTGTTTTGCCATAAAACTCCCAGTTGGCATCTTCAATCTCCGTTGATAAAGTTCCTGCTGAACCTCTTAATAGAGTCCATTTCATGTAAGACTTCCAATCGTTTAATTTATTCTCTTTGAAAATGGTTTCTAATGTTTCTAGATACTTTGGTTGTGAAACTACAATTGAATCTAATTTTCCAATTCCAACCGTTTGAAGATAATCGTTCCATTTAACAGTTGGAACAATTTTTTCTAATTCAGAAACTGTCATTGGATTATAAGTCTTTCTTCTATCTCTTCTTTCCACTCTGTCTAAAGTAGCCGCAGACATTTTTGTTTCTAAATCTAAAATTTTTTGTGCTTTTTCAGTTGCTGTTTTATCGGATTCTCCTATAAACTGAAGCATTCTGGATACGTGAGCTACATATTTTTGTCTTTTCTCCACATTATCAGGGGCATCAGAAACATAATAATCTCTATCAGGTAAACCAAGGCTACCTGTGCCAACATAAGCTACATTTCTTTTACTATTCTTGGCGTCAGTTCCTACATACACTCCAAAGAAACCCAAATTAATTTCATCATCTAATTCCGCTAAGAGTTTAACCAATTCTTGAGCATTATTTATAGCATCAATTTTAGCTAAATATGGTTTTAAGGGTGAAATACCTTGTTTGTTTCTGGTAATAGTATCCAAAACTGATTTATACAAATTGATGGCCTTAGCTTGGTCTGAATTTGGTGCAATACTTTTGTCGTTAATAGCCTCTTTTAGGATTGCCATTACGTCTTCATCTGTATTCTTTCTAAGTTCGTCAAAACTTCCCCATCGCGTTCTATCAGCAGGAATTTCAGTGTTATCAATCCATTTCCCATTAACAAATCTGAAAAAATCGTCAGAAGGTTTTACGGATTTATCCATAAAGGAAGTATTTATTCCAACAGGATTTTCTTTTTTAATTGCTTCTTGACTTGTTTTGCAAGAGTAAAAGGCTGCTGTTAAAAAAAGGAAGCCTATACTTCCCTTTATAATTCTATTGTTCATAGTTTATTGTTTGATTATTCTTTTTACTATCTGATTCTTGTTTTCAACAATTTTTACAAAATAAACTCCTTGTGAAGCTGAAGATAAATCAATTGTTGATTCAGCGTTTGAAATTACAATATCTTTTTTAGATAAAATAATTTTACCTGTTAAATCATACACTTCAATCAAAGATGGTGCTATATTTCCTAACGAAATATTAAAAATTCCAGAAGATGGATTAGGATATATTGCAATATTATTTAATTCAAAATTACTATTTGATAAGACTCCTGTTATTACAAAATCATCGATGTTAACTCCCAGTTCAGTCACTGCATAATCAGAGTTAAACACAATTCTAAAAATAATATTTTGCTCAGCATTTAAAGCATTTAATGAATAAAAGTAGGTCGTTAAATTTGTGTTGGTACCTGTCCATTGACCACCAGGACAAAGATTACAGTCGTTTGCTGCTCCTGATGATGCATTTGTTCTATCACTGTTATACCAATTGGGACCTTGCTCCCCCAAAAGATTCCAACTTTGCCCAAAATTTGTTGAATATTCTACATAAAGAACATCCCAGTTTTGTTCCAAATCATATTTCATTGCAAATTGAATTTGGGGATTGGTTATGTTTGTTAAATCATAACATTGAGATACTATGTAAGATTTAATGTTATTAGGATACTCTCCTGTTAAATTAGTAGTGTACACTGTATTCCCGTCTGAAGACATTGTACCGGAACTTCTTATTCCTCTTACCCATTGAGAACCGCTTGAACCTTCGTTGTAAGTAATTAATTCATCTGAAGTGTTTGAAAAACTATTTGTTTGCCCTATTATCCCATTATCATTAGTATAAAATGAAATTAATCTTGAATTATTATCTGCATAAGCATCATTTGGTGTTGTAGATGTTATGTTTAAACTATGAACACCTCTTGCAAGAGTTTGAGTAGGCAATGTAATTGTTTCTGTATCTCCAGCAGGGATATTACCATTCCAAACAAAAGTATAGGTTGCACCATCAATTTCATAAGAAACATTAACTACATTTATTACATCAGTTCCTTTATTTTCAACTTGAATTTGAGGATTGATAGTACTTCCACAATTTATATCAATGCTACTTGGATTTTGTATTTCTACTAATTTAAGATCACTTGGTGGTAATTGAACAGGAATATCTGATTGCCAAATTCCTCTTCCATAAGTAGCTGCAATTAATTTATTATCTTCTAAATTTATTTCTAAGTCTGTCACAGAAACATTAGGCAAATTTGTTCCGAAAGGTTGCCATGAAGACATTGTATCGTCAATATGATAAACTCCCAGACTTGTTCCTACATATATCGGATTGTTTGTATTTCTTCCTTGATGAACGATTGTATTTTTACCAATATCAGGTAAACCTGTTGCAATTATTGAAAAGTTTATGCCACCATCAATAGATTTATAAACCTGACCATTTGATCCTGAAGTGGCTACATATAGAATATTACTGTTAGTAGAATGTACATCTATTGCTGAAATATCTTCAAAAAAATCATATAGTATATCGAATGTAATTCCTCTATTAATGCTTTTATAAATCACAGATTCATTTACAACATACATTATATCGTCATTTGATGGATCTATAGTGATTAAATCTATGTTACCTGAACCTGTATTTGCAGCTGCATTTTGAAGTTGCCAAGAAGAACCATTTAATTTGTACAATGCATTAAATCCAGAAAAAACTTCCCCAACAGAATTAATTACCAGTGGCGTTACCCAATTACCAGAGGCACCATTAGGTGAATTTACGCTACTTGACAAAGAATTTCCTGCATTGTTGGTAATGTATAAACCTGAACCGTTTTGGATAAATCCATAGTATAAGTTTTGATTTGTTGGACTTACGGCTGTATCCATCCCATCCGCACCATAATAATTCTTCCATAGTCCACCGCTATAGGCATGTCCACCGTTATCTTGCAAACCTCCAACAATATTTGTAGAAGTTTGTTTGGAAACAGAAACCTTATAAAATTGGCTTATTTGAGCACCTGCTGTTTTATCTGTAAACGAAATACCTCCATTTTCTGAAACATAAATTCCACCATCACTACCACAAAACAGTTTTCCTGCCTGAAATCCTAGGTAATGTATATCAGCATGAGTATAAGAAGCTTGGAAAGGAGCACTCCAGTTATTTATTTTTGTAAAAGAACCTCCTCCATTGGTAGATTTCCACACATTTAAACAACCTGTGTAAATTTCATTTTCATTTACATCAGACACTCCTAATGCTAAATCAAACCATGCTTGTGTTGATTCTAATATGTTAGTCTCATTTGCTGTTTTTACAAATGTTGTTCCTCCATTAATGGATTTATAAACTCCTTGAAAATCGTAAGAAGTAGTTGCACTTAAAATGTAAATAACCTCAGCATTCGCAGGAGTTACATCCATAACCATTCTACCTGCTGTTGCTGGTAACCCTGTATTTACAATGGTAAACGAATTCCCGGTATTAGTAGAACGATAAAATCTATTTTTTGAAACGCCATAAACTACGGAAGGATTTCCTGGTTTGAATCGTAAATTTCCTTGAGAAAAGTTACCATTTTGCACATTTATCCATGTAACTCCACCATTTACTGTTTTGAAAATGCCAGAATTAGTTGCACAGAATAATATTTGATTATTTGTAGGGTGCATGATTAAATCCCCACAAAAAGAATTGGTATTGAAAAAACTCAAGCCAGTTGTATTCCAGGTTATTCCACCATCAGTTGATTTCATAACTCCAACAGAATAAGTGTCTGACCCGTCTTTATCACCAGTAGCAATATATATTACATTTGGATTTACATAATCAATTGCAATTCCTGAAACACCTATTTGTGGCAAATTATCTGACAAAGCATTCCATGAATTTCCTGAATCTATGGACTTCCATATCCCTCCAGCTGGTGTACCCATATAATAAACTAAAGGATTTGTTGGGTCAACGGCTACAATATTGACTCTTCCTTGTCCAGAAGACCATGAACCAGTATTTAAATGTGTAAAAGGACCTATTGGTTCCCAATCACCTACTGCATTTATACTGTTTGTGCTACGGTTTAAAACCACTTCTCTTTTTTGGTTGAAAGCATTCCACATTTCTGTAGGAGAAATTAGGTTTCCTTGTTGATTTACCTTGTTTCTCCAATGGTATTCCCATCGCATAAAAGGTTTATAACCAGAACCTCTTTTGGTTTTATCTCTTCCTTGCCAATAATTGATAAAGGAAGAATTAATTTGATCAATGGTATATTCTTTACCTGAAGAATCTAAATTTTCCATCCAAGGTGCTGATGGGTTATATTGAGAAAACAATGATATTGAAACCATCATTATCAAAATGTGTAGAGATTTTTTCATTTTATTTATTAAAGATAAATTTATTAAAATGTTAACAAATATAATTAAAATAACTATTTTGAAAGTACATTTAACATCTGTTCATTGATATACGAAAAAAAAGTAAGGAAAGGTTTTGTATTTTTGCAATAAAAATGATTGCAACTTTTAAGAAATATAGAACCTTCATCTTAGTATTTTTTTGCCTATCTGTATTAATCTTTATTGGAATTTATTCGCTTTTAAAACCTAAAAAGTCACTTCCTATTTTTACGCCTAGAGACGTAAATCCGCAATTGGTTGACAGTACCATACAACACATTGGGTATAATCATACAATTGCAGATTTTAAATTCACCAACCAAAATGGAAAAATAATAACCCAACAAGATTATAAAGGTAAAATATATGTAGCGGATTTTTTCTTCACAACATGCCCCACCATTTGTCCAATTATGACTGATAATATGGTTTGGTTACAAGATAAAATTAAAGATATCCCAGATGTTTTATTACTTTCTCATAGTGTTACACCAGACATTGATAGTGTACCTGTTTTGAAAAAGTATGCTCAAAAAAAAGGAGTTTTAGATAACAAATGGAATCTAGTAACTGGAGATAAAAAAGAAATTTATTACATCGCCAGAAAATCTTATTTAGCTGTTGAAACAGGAAAACCTGAAGAACTGTATGATATGGTTCACACTGAAAATTTTGTGTTAATAGATAAGAAAGGTAGAATTAGAGGGTTTTATGATGGAACAAATTTAAATAAACCTACAGAAGATGGCACCAAAAATGTAAGTCAACTACTAGAAGATATTTTGTGGTTGGTTGAAAATGAAAAATAAATCCTTTAAGTAAAGTTAAAATATGACTTTTATCAAGTTTAATCAGTAATAAATTTTTACTTTTGTATTTTAATTCAATCTAAATAAGCGTGGAAATTAATTTGACACAACTGAAAAAAGGGGAAAAAGCAACTATTATTGATTTAAATATAGACATAATTCCACTAAAATTATTAGAAATGGGTTGCTTACCTGGTAACAGTATTGAATTAATTCAAATTGCTCCTTTAGGTGATCCTTTGTATTACACGATTAATGATTCTCATGTTGCCATCAGATTAGAAACCGCTCAAGAGATTACCATTTTAAAAGAGCAAAATTAATTATGGCTCAAAATAACATCAAAGTAGCACTAATAGGAAACCCAAATGTTGGGAAAACATCCGTTTTTAATCAATTAACAGGTCTAAATCAACAAGTAGGAAACTATCCAGGTATTACGGTTGAAAAAAAACAAGGGTTTACCAAACTTTCAAACGATGTTAGAGCCAAAATCATTGATTTACCAGGAACTTACAGCTTAAACGCTAGTTCAATAGATGAAAATGTTGTCATCGAATTACTTCTAAATAAAAATGATCCTGATTTTCCTGATGTAGCAGTTGTCGTTTCTGATGTGGAAAATTTAAAACGAAATCTACTTCTTTTTACGCAAATCAAAGACCTAGAAATCCCAACCATTTTGGTCATTAACATGAGTGATCGAATGAAATTAAAAGGAATTGAATTGGATATTCCATATTTAGAACAAGAGTTTAAAACTAAAATTGCTTTAGTAAGTTCTAGAAAAAAAACAGGTATTGCTGAGTTGAAAAGTCTTCTGTTAAATTATCAAGATTTACCCATTGAACCTTGTTTGAATGCATCATCAATTGATGTTGAATATTTTGATAAACTTAGAAAAGCGTTTCCTAATCAGTTGCTTTATAAACTTTGGTTGGTTATCACTCAAGATGTGAATTTTCTAAATTTAGAACGAAACGAAATCAAAAGTACGTTTACTAAATCGCATGCTGACTTAAAACGTTTACAGCAAAAAGAAACCATAAAGCGTTACCAATTCATAAACGATACTTTAAAAATTGGTCAAAAAATTGATATAACAAAAGCGTCAGATATTCAAGGAAAATTAGACCGAATTCTAACCCACAAAATTTTTGGTTATGTAATTTTCTTTTTCATTTTGTTTGCTATATTTCAGTCCATCTTTGAATGGTCAACAATTCCAATGGATTTTATTGATGAAACCTTTGCTAATTTGGCCAGTTATGCTAAGTCAAATCTACCTGTTGGTGAATTTTCTAATTTGATTAGTGAAGGAATTATCCCTGGAATTGGAGGAATTGTGATTTTTATTCCACAAATTGCTTTTCTATTTCTTTTCATTTCTGTTTTGGAAGAAAGCGGCTACATGAGTAGAGTTGTATTCTTGATGGATAAAATCATGCGTCGATATGGTTTATCTGGAAAAAGCATCGTGCCATTAATTTCTGGAACTGCTTGTGCTATTCCTGCGATTATGAGTGCTAGAAATATTGAAAATTGGAAAGAACGATTAATCACTATTTTAGTCACTCCTTTTACTACTTGTTCGGCAAGATTACCTGTGTATGCTATTATTATTTCTTTGATAATTCCAGAGGAAAAACTTTTTGGTTTTTTAAGTTTGCAAGGATTAACGCTAATGTTGTTATATCTTGTTGGCTTTTTTATGGCTATTTTCTCTTCATGGTTGTTGGATAAATTTCTACAATTAAGTTGCAAAACTTATTTTGTTGTTGAAATGCCAAGTTATAAAATTCCTATGTTAAAAAATGTTGGAATCAATGTCTTAGAAAAAACAAAAGCCTTTGTTTTTGGAGCTGGAAAAATCATTTTAGCTTTGTCAGTTATTCTATGGTTTTTGGGTTCTCATGGGCCAACAAAAGAATTTGATAATGCTGAAGAAATTGTGTCTAAAGAAATCCTTAATTCAAAAGTAACGTTAAATCCTTCAGAAATTGAAACAAAAATAAATAGTTACAAACTTGAAAATTCATACATCGGAATCATTGGTAAAACGATTGAACCAGCTATTCGACCTTTGGGTTATGATTGGAAAATAGGTATTGCTGTAGTAAGTTCTTTTGCTGCTCGTGAAGTGTTTGTGGGAACTCTAGCCACCATTTATAGTGTTGGTGGTAATGATGATGATGTAGAAAAAACAATCAAAAATAGAATGCAAGCGGAAATAAATCCAGAAACAGGTAAAAAAGTTTTCAATTTTGCTAGTGGAATTTCTTTGTTGTTGTTTTACGCTTTTGCAATGCAATGTATTAGTACCTTAGCCATCGTAAAAAAAGAAACCAATTCGTGGAAATGGCCTATCATACAGTTGATTTTTATGAGTGGATTTGCCTATATCACAGCTTTGATTGCCTATCAAGTATTAAAATAACAGGCATAATTTTTGATTGACTTTAAGAAACGAGATTGATGAAAAAAACGCTACTTTTTATTCTAATTACTGGTTTCACTATAAATTTTTCTTTTTCTCAAAAAGTTGACAAGTCAAAAAACGAATTAAAATCTGGAAGTACATCACGTTCATCTTCTAGTTCATCTTCATCCAGTTCAGGTAGTAATTCTGCTTCTTCTGATAATTTTGGACTACTAGGTTTACTTGGAGAAGGTTTTTTACTTCTTACCTGTTATTCAACTATTGGTGATTATAAACACGAGAATCATTTGTACAATTCGCTATCTCCTTATCCTTATTTTGATGGAGAATCTGGTAATTTTCAAAGAGATAATGACAGTACTCACTATGGAAATCAAATGCGTTTTGATGTTGAGAATCATTTTCTTTACAGTAGCAATACCTCGTTTGGAAATCATTTAAAAGCAAAATTTAGACCTTTTCAATACTTTTACATACAAACTGACTACAGAGAATTAATTGAAAAAAACAGTTTTACAAATTCCTTTTCAAATCTTTCAATGTTTCAATTCAATTTTGCTTATGATAGAATTCGCTTCAAAAAAATTAATTTGGGTTGGACACTTGGAGCCACTTATATTGCCAATGACATTCAAAAAGTAGGATTTTCTTTTGGCTTACATACCGATATTTTTGTTATAAAAAACACCAGTTTCAATAGTGCTATGCTTTGGAGTAGTATAAATGGGTTACCCGTAAATTCTTTCGAAATAAGAGGAAAATACCACAAAAAGAATTATTTCTATGCTTTAGGCTATGAACATTTAAAAATTGCTTCTCCAAATTATAATTATATCACTTTTGGTGCTGGTATTTATTTCTAAAAAATAAGTTTTATCCAGCACTTTTGGTAACTTTTTAAAAGTATATGTACTTAAGGTAAAAATTTTTTCTTAAAAAAATAAATAATTCATAATTCTTAACTCTTCTTATAAAAACATTATTTATATTTTGTCTAAATAAAATTAATTCGATAGTTTTGCAGTATAGAATTAATCTAAATAAAGATGAAACATAAAATAGTTCCTTTCCTAATGTTATGTACTGGTTTGGTATTTTCACAAGAAGAGACTTCAAAAGATTCTACCAAAGTACTAAAAGAAGTAGTTGTATCAGCCAATCAAATTATTGGAAGCAAGTTTGAAGCAGCCAATAAAACAGGTTCGGCTTCCTATATTTCAACAGAAGATTTACAAAAATTTAATTACACAGATATCAATCGCGTGTTGCGCTCGGTTAATGGAGTTAATGTGTATGAGGAAGATGGTTATGGTTTAAGACCAAACATCAGTTTAAGAGGAACTTCTCCCGATAGAAGTGCCAAAATTACTTTGATGGAAGACAATGTTTTAATTGCTCCAGCTCCCTACAGTGCACCAGCTGCTTATTATATTCCTTCAGTAGGAAGAATGAGTGCTGTTGAGATCCTAAAAGGAAGCAGTCAAATTCAATATGGTCCATTTACAACAGGTGGTACCATTAATTTTGTTTCTGCACCAATTCCTAGTAAGTTTAGCGGAAGTATTTTATCGGATTACGGAAGTTTTAATACCGCTAGAACTGTAGCTAATATTGGAATTGCAAACGAACAATTTGGAGCCGTAGTTCAATATTTAAATTATAATTCGGATGGATTCAAAGATTTACCTAATGGGGCCAATACAGGTTTTGATAAAAATGACTTCATGGCTAAGTTTAAGGTACAATCAAAACCAACGAGTAAAGTATATAATGCTTTAGAATTCAAAATGGTTTATGCAGATGAAGATGCTAATGAAACTTATCTTGGTTTAACTCAAGATGACTTTAATAGATCTCCTTTCATGCGTTATTCAGGTTCTGAAAAAGATAATATCACTACAAAAAACAATCAATTTTCGGTTACTCATACACTAAAAACAAGCAACTATTTTAGCATAACTACTACAGCTTATCGCAATAAATTTGCTAGAAACTGGTACAAATTAAATGATGTTCGCTTCGGCGGAACAACTTATGCCATTGCGGATATTTTAGATGATCCTACAACCAATGCATTGGCTTTTGACTACATAACAGGGGCTCAAAATTCTCCAGAAAATGCTTTGAGAGTCAGAGCAAACAACAGAGAATATTTAGCAAAAGGAATTCAAACCAAACTTGATTTTCATTATTTGACTGGAAATGTGTATCATGATTTAGAAGTTGGTGTAAGGTATCATGAAGATAGTGAAGATCGTTTTCAATGGAATGATACTTATGCCATGCTTAACGGTGCCATGGTATTAAACACGGCAGGAACACCAGGTACTCAAGACAACCGAATCGCTTATGCAGAAGCTGTTGCCGCTCATGCTCTTTACAAAATTAAATACAACAATTTAACGGTAACACCAGGTATTCGTTTTGAAACCATTGATTTAAGAAATGAAAACTTTGGAACAAATGATGTAAATAGAACGGGTGCTGATTTGGTTGAAAGAGATAACCATTTAAAAATTTGGCTACCAGGCGTTGGGGCAAATTATAAATTACACAATAATTTATCATTTTTTGGTGGTGTTCACAAAGGTTTTGCTCCTCCAACAAATACTCCAGGTACTGAAGCAGAAAAAAGTGTTAACTACGAATTGGGTTCTCGTTTTAGCTACAAAAAACTTTCAGGAGAAATTGTGGCTTACTTCAATGATTATTCTAATTTATTAGGAAGTGATTTAGCAGCAAGTGGCGGAACAGGAACATTAGATCAATTTAATGCTGGTGAAGCAAATGTAAGAGGAGTTGAATTGTTATTGAATTATCAAATTTTAAGAGAAGATAGCAAATTTAAATTACCCGTTACTTTTGGTTATACATTGACTGATACAGAATTTGTAAATGATTTTGCTAGTTCAGATGGTATATGGGGTGAGATAGAGAAAGGAGATGAAATTCCATACATTTCTAAGCATCAATTTAATGCTTCTGTGGCTTTAGAACATGCGAAATTTGAATTGGTTTTAGCGGCTCGTTACAATGGCGAATTTAGAACTATTGCTGGAAAAGGTGCCATTCCAAGTGAATTTGCTGTGCCTAACAATACAATTGTTGATTTTGCTTCAAAATACAAATTCAACAAGCACTTAAGTTTAACAGGAAATATTAATAATCTTTTCGATACTACTTATTTAGTTTCAAGAGTGCCAGCAGGTTTAAGACCAGGAATGCCATTTAGTGCTTCTGTTGGAATTGCTGCTCAATTTTAACAATTAAGTTATTTCGACGTTAAAATAGAAGCAATCTCAGTTTTTTGGGATTGCTTTTATTATTTTTGCACTATGGAAATTCAACAAATATTAGTTTACATTGCTCTTTTTATTGCAGTAGGTTTTTTATTTAAAAAATTCTTCTGGAAAAAGTCTGTCAAGAAATCGAAATCTTGTGGGGATGATTGTGGGTGTCATTGAAGTTTTTAAAATTCTCAATTTGAATTTATTAGTCTCTCTAAATCTAAATTTAATGAGATATTTGCACCAAAGAATTGACTTTTTCTATCATTTTCAAATTTAATAAATGGTGTGATATCATATTCGATCTTTGTTTGTAAATCAATAAATCTGAAGACTCTATATCCAAAACCTAGTTGAGCTCCATAAATAAAAGTTTCAAAATCATCTTTCACATCTTCATTATCAAGTATTACTTTTGTTAAAAAAGAAATTTTTGATCCTAAAAGCATATAAAAACCTTTTCTATACTCTTTCCCAAAATCATATTTTACATTTGGATTTATTTCAACAAAAGAAAAATTAAATTTGTCTTGTGGAATTGAAAAAGAAAGCGACCCATAATATGCTTCTTTTTTGTTGAAAATTAATTCTGTTTTTAAACCTAAATTATCAGTAAATTGATATTCTAAATATGCTCCAAAGTTAATTGTTTTATTTTCATCCGTGACAAATTGATTTCTTCCATTATTATTTCCTATTTCATAAAAAGAATAACCAATTGTTGGTCCATAAGAAATATTTTGAGCTTTAGTTAAATTTGATACTAGAAAAAGAAAAGTTATAAAAAATGCTTTTTTCATTTTAAGAATTTATATTTTTAGGCAAATAAAAATTTTTCTTTTTACTCCAACGCTACCTTCAAAATATAATCTTTCAACTCAATATTTTGATTCTCTTTTATGTTGCTGAACCCTTATAAAATATACATTTTATAAATTCTTCATCAACTAATCTGTACCATTGCCATATATCTCTGATTACCTGATTTTTTTTGCTATATTTTATCATGCTGTTAATTTCACCAACACATCTGCAACACCAAGTCTTGTTTAAAGCCATTTTATTCGATTTAAGATATTATATAATAAAAAAACAACCCGAAGGTTGTTCAATTTTTTGCTACTATAATGAAATAAATAGTTGATTTTCAATAGATATTATACTAAATAATCAAACACCAACACATCTGATACATTACCTTTTTATCTTATTTTATATCCTCCATGCTAAAACCTGCTTCTAATATAGCAACCGTATCTGTGACTTGTTTTTCATAATTCACTATTTATATCATTAAACTTTTCAGAATATTTTATTTCAAAAAATTTCCCTATTTTTTTATGAAAGCCATCAGGAGGATTTTTAATTAAATCTCTTGTTCTTTTTCCATTATTATAATAATCAAAATAATAATCTCTAGTTTTAGGATATCTTTTATATTCCACAAACTTCCCAATTCCAATTTTACTGTTTTTATTTATTTCGATAAATTTAAAATTAGCTTTTATGTAAAAAATAAATACAATAATAAAAACAATACTAATAAAAATAAGACTGTATCTATTTTGGTTAAAATAATCTATTAACTTATTTTTCATCTGGAACTAAACTTGGGGCTGCATTTGAAGCCGATTCTACAAGAAATTTAAAATATAAACCTACAACCTTACCTTTCCATCCTGTACCTGATAGATAATTATCTGTTGCTTGTCCAAAAGCATAACTTCCAAGACCACCAGCAACAGCCACACCAGTTTGAGCATTTGAAGATCTTTCAAACATATTTCCTTCGGATATAGAATTCGCATTTATATTAACCATTTCACCAATAGCTACAGCTCCAGGTCCATTTACAGCGCTCATTGTAGCTTCAGCTATATTAACTTGACTAACATCTCCACTATTAACCCATAATTGAGAAGCAACATTTGAGCCAATATCCAACAGCTTATCTTGAACAAGTGGGTTGGTTAATGCAGTTGCAGTAAAGGACTGAATTGTGGGTGCCGCACTTGCAACCACTGGCATTAAGTAAGCACTACCTGTCAAAACAGCAGCAGTAGTAAGTACAGTTACAGCAGCAGAATTTGTAGCAGAATGTATGTTACTAATATTTTGTTTATATGCAGGCTTATATTTTTCATTAAAATAGTAATCATCAAAAGTCTTATAGTTTGTTCCTTTAATTTTATTGTATTCATCCATAGTAACTCTTCTATGAGATTTACTATAATCCATTAAATCATAATTAAATTGTGCTGGTCTTGTAATTTCACTTGAAGGACTACCCTTTTCATAAGCTAAAACAATCAAACGTCCTACAAATCCAAATGCTGGTGCTTCAGGATCAGGATCTCCATTTTCTAATAATCCACTTGGGTCATTCCATTTAACGGGATTATTAAAAGCAAATCTATAAGGTGATAATGATGGTAAAATATCGGTCATTTTATCCATATTATGAAAACGACCTAATGCGTTATCGTACATTCTAAAGTCCATTGCAGTAACATTTAATCCCAGTTCATCTTGCAGTTCTTTACCGTTGTATTTATAATTATAACTGCCATCGCCTAATCTTATATCATTGTCTATTATTCATAAATATATGGTTTAGTTTTTTTTTCTAATATGAATTTTTTGTTTTTTATTTTATAAATCCAAAATGAAGCCATTGTATCACCAATAAACTCTTCTTTAATAAAGTATTCTTTAAAGCTTTCAGTTTTTAAATTATCAAAAAAATATTCTTTTTTTCCGACTTTATCTCGGACATCATAAATGTGTACTGGATTATTTTTATACTGGAAGCTTCCCATATAGATTGGGTTTTGTGTTAATTCTATATTCTTTAAATCTAATCTATCTTCTAAAAAACTATTACTATTAGCTGCAAAAAAATCAGTTGCATAAAAAGGAATTCTCCCTATAATAGCAATAGTATCATTTTGTTTTTTAAAAAATGCTATTTCATAAGATTGTTTTGACATATATAAACTATCTTTATCGGTCCTTTGATTTAATTTGTTAATTTCAACATACTCTTTAAGAATACTATCTATGGCAAATGAAACATACAGTTTTTTATCTATAAATTGATTTTTTTTACAACTCATAATTATTATTAGTAATAAATAAAAAATTCTTTTTCTCATAATTATTTCACTTTTATGTCTTTATAAGTTGTAGTTTTTTTAACTAATTTTGTATCAGCATCATAACCATTTTTTGTTGGAACTATCTGCCACAAATTACCTGAACCATTCATTAGAACATAATTTTTATAATCTTTTCTATAATATATAGATTGACTGACATCACCGTCCATTGAACCACGTTCTTCGGATAAAGACGGTCTTGGATGTGAGTGCGTACCAGAAATAACAGTTATGTCTTTACCAAAAATTTTAGACATTCCTGGGGATAATGTTGGATTTTCAAATGTTCCAAGACCAATCAAGTTTTCATCTCCTTTAGTTACATAACCTAAATTCCATTCAACTTCAGAATTCATTGCTGCAAAATAAAATACTTTTGCATAATCATCAATAGATTTATCATTAGCAGTCGCTACAGAAGACCTCATTAATTTTGAATCTTGTTTTCCCGGTCTATCCTCTTTCTTTTCTTTTAAGTTTGAAAGTATCTTCTTGTCATTAACAGTTATTGGGGAAATTTTATTGTTTTTTGTACCATCGTCATTAAGTGCATAAAGTTTATCAGGCTCGTTGTTCGTTGGTCCAATTTGTTTAATTTCTCCTGTCTTTTTAATAATACCATAATCTGTCTCAGGAGCCATTCCATCTGGGTCAAGAAAATAAATTGGATTGTCAAGAGCGTAAGTATATGGAGAAAATCTTCTTGAAGTTTCAGCTAGCGGGTCAACGTTCATCCATCTTCCTAGTGCTGGATCGTAGTTTCGGGCTTGGTAATCATACCAGTTTAAACCTAGTTCATCTTGTAGTTCTTTATCGTTGTATTTATACTGGTAACTACCAATTAATTAATCTTTATAGTTATTAGTTTTTAATTAATAGTTTCAGTACATTTTTCAAAACATTTAATTGCTTTTTTAATTTTATGTAAATTCATGTAGTTTATAAATTCACTTAATTTTATATCTCCAATTTTATATCTCCAATTTGTAATAAATACAGAGTGATTGTATTCTTTTTCAAAATCTTTTATGTTATCTGTCTTAAAGCCACCTAATAAATAGAAGAAATTCTTTTTAATAGAATAGCAAACATAATAATCACATTCACACCAATTTAAAGTAAACATATCATTGTCGTTTTGACAATAATATCTACTTTTTATTTTGATAAATACAAATTCATTGGCCCCATAAATTTCATAATGCAATTTATCTATAAAATCTATTATATTTTCTTTTGAGTCATATTCATGCTGACTGATAGTGAATAACTTTGCTTTAAACACAATTGATAATGTGTCAATTTTATTGTCCTTGTCAAAAGATTGTGCTTTTAAGACAGAACAGAACAAAATAGTTAATATTAATATATGCTTTTTCATTATTTATTTTTAAAATTTTTAGGTCCAAATTGTACTGCTCTAATACCTGAAGGATCACCTTTGGCGTGACCATCATGATTATTGTTTAATAGATTTTTTTCCTTCAACCAATTGTAATAAGACTGAATGTTTTCAATCACATAATCGGCATGTCCTAATTCATGTTGAAGAATTTCAAGAGTAGTTTTACTGCCCGAAGGAGTATTAACAATTAATATATGTGTTGAGTTTGGTGCAAAAACTGATTTTAAAGAAATATTATTAGGGTCTTTTAGGTCGAATTTTGTATTGTTCTGTCCATCGTTATTTCCAAGATAGTCAACAGATTGAATGTAAATGTCCGTTGATAATGCATCCATTTTTTCAAATAATAAAGGTGCATCTTTTTCTAATTCTTTAATCTTAGCTTCTGTTTTTGAACTTGCTTTAGTATACTCTTCTAAATCATTTAAAGCACTTTGAGCTTCATCAAGAACGTTTTGAACTCTTGTCCATTCTTCTTTACCTTCTTTAGCAATTGCAGCTTTCTTCCATTCTTTGCGAGAAGCATCAACTTTAATGCCTAAATATTCGGCTTTACTTTTTAGATTTTCTTGTTTTTCAGTATTTGTTTTATCTGCGCTTTTTCTTTTTTCTTCATCACCATTTCTAATTCTCATACCATCTGGATCAATGAAATAGATAGGATTGTTAGCTGCATAATTATAAGGTGTATATGAAGAATACTTCTCCGCCAACGGGTCAATGTTCATCCATCTACCGAGAGCAGGGTCATAATTCCTTGCTCCGTAATCGTAAAAGTTAAGTCCTAGCTCATCTTGTAGTTCTTTACCGTTGTACTTATAATTATAACTGCCATCGCCTACAAATTTTGGTTGTTCATCCAAGACATAGTTGATAATTTCATCTTCATCGGTGTAAGCACTATAGCCTAGACGATTGGTGTTATAACTATCATGTTTTAAACCAAAAGGATAATAGTGGTCTTCTTCCATTATGCGTATCATGCCCATACGGTTGTCATAAGTGTAACTCAAACGAATGTTTCCTAAATGGTCTGTATAATGATAAATGTAGAAAAAATGATCTTTTATTAGTTGTACATAACCCTCTGCATGTGGAAAATACTGCAATGTTGCTTCGCTTTGGTCTCCTTGTGCTTCTGTGTAAGAACTTCTGTATTGGAACCCGCCTAAGTAATCTGTATCAGCATATTCTCCACCTGTTTTTACTACTTTCTTTACTTTTTGTCCAACTGCATTGTAAAAATAATCAATATTATTTCCATTTGCAAATTGAATTTGAGTGGGCAGATTCAAATGGTTGTATTTAATTAATTCAATGCCTTTGTTTTTGTCAAAAACCATATTTCCATTTTCATCATAACCATAATCATCACCTGATGTGTTGC
>CAZXPF010000009.1:0-141223 GCA_964643105.1 uncultured Flavobacterium sp.
TAAATGCAGGTGTTGATGCCGTAATTATTGATACAGCTCACGGACATACAAAAGGAGTGGTTGATGTTTTAAAATTAGTTAAAGCTTCATTTCCTGATTTAGATGTGGTGGTTGGAAATATTGCTACACCAGAAGCGGCTAAATATTTAGTAGAAAATGGGGCAGATGGAGTAAAAGTTGGAATTGGACCAGGTTCAATTTGTACGACTCGTGTGGTGGCTGGTGTTGGATTTCCTCAATTTTCGGCTGTGATTGAAGTCGCTGCTGCTATAAAAGGTAGTGGTGTTCCAGTTATTGCTGATGGTGGAATTCGTTACACAGGTGATATTCCAAAAGCTATTGCTGCTGGTGCGGATTGTGTAATGTTAGGATCCTTATTAGCTGGAACCAAAGAATCTCCAGGAGAAACTATCATTTTTGAAGGAAGAAAATTCAAATCCTATAGAGGAATGGGTTCTGTGGAAGCCATGCAGGAAGGTTCAAAAGACCGTTATTTTCAAGATGTGGAAGATGATGTGAAGAAATTAGTTCCAGAAGGAATTGTAGGTCGTGTACCATACAAAGGAGAATTAAACGAAAGTATGCAACAATTCGTAGGTGGTTTAAGAGCTGGAATGGGGTATTGCGGTTCAAAAGATATTCCAACACTACAAGACACAGGAAGATTCGTAAGAATCACAACCAGTGGAATAGGGGAAAGTCATCCTCATAATGTGACGATTACTAAAGAGGCTCCAAATTATTCGAGGTAGTAGTTCGTTGTTGAATGACAAAAATTGTCATGCTGAACTTGATTCAGCATCTTTATAAATTTAAAAATCCATTAGTTGGTTCTAATGGATTTTTTTGTTTTAAAGACATTTTTTACAATACCCTTCCTTTACTTTTGGATTTCTTAATAAATTAAAATTTTTGTTCTGCCAATCGCACCATTCTTTTTGATTTAATTGATAAACCTTTTTTAGGATCAAGCTTAATTCTTTAAAATCTTCTTCTGGGCTAACTAATGTTGATGTCTGAGCTAATAATAAAGCTTCTTCTTTAGAAAATGTTGGTTTGTTTATTTGAGGAAGTAATAAGTCAATTGCATAACTATACACACTCCAGTGATTTAAGAATAAAGCTAGACTTATTCTGTCTTCTTTGGTTTTGATATTTTCTTTAAAACTTTTATAGACATTATCAAAGTATAAATTTATTTTCTCATAGTCATTAACATGATTACTAAAATAAAGTAAAATGTAGTCAAAATTGGATTGTAATTTTTTATTTTCTGGAAATAATTTAAATTTATCTTCTAAACTATTTGGCTTGTTAACATTGGTCAACTTAGTTGTATTTACATCCCATTTTTCAAGCAATTCCTTGTTTAGTTTGCAATATAATATTAAAAGATTTAATTGAGTGTCTTTAGGTAAACTTTCAAATTTTATTAACCATGTTTTCAAAAACTGAATTGTTTTGAAATAATTATATTCATAACCTTTAGTCATTACAGCTGTTGCATTTTGGACTAAATTTTGATTAGTTAGTAATTCATTAAAAATTAGATCTTCAAAAAGTACAAAGCTTTTTTCATCTTGATAGAGTTTATACAATGCAAGATTGGCAATATTAATATCCTTGTCAAAAATGGCAGTTCTTAGATTCATTTCATTATAAAACTTATTTATGTTTATACCTTCAATTGAATCTTTTTCTAAATCTATTTCTCCAAAATGATTAACAATGATTTTTGAAATTCTTTGCTGATTTAAATATTCTTTCCATTTTGAAGCATTATTATTGATATAAGTTCTGATGTCTTTTTTTGATTTTTTAAGGAAGTCATCGTTGTTCTCCATTGCTAATTGGATATAGCATTTTTCCCAATTTTCTTCAGCAATAATTAAAGATGGTTTTTTTGAAATTTTTAATATGTCATTAGCATATCTCTCTAAAGCAATTGCTCTTTCTGTATGTAATTTTTTGTTTAAGACTTCATTGCCTTCTATAGAACTATAACTATAGATTTGATAAGAATGTATAGTTTCATTTTCATAATAATAAGAGTATTCTTGTTTTGGATTTATGATGTTTTTATCAAACTCAAATTCAATTTCGTCAGTGTAGATTATTCCTTTATTTTTTAAGATAGTATTTTTTGTAATCTTTACTACAGGTTCAATTTCAAATAAATTTATTGATTGCGATTTAGCTTCTAAAGGAATAATATACTCACAAGCACAATTGTCAAATATTAAAACAACATTAGCAATGATCTCTTTACCCATTAAAAAGTCTGGAACACTTCCGACTTTCGTTATAAGTTTAAAAGTGTTTTCAGCACTATTATTTGATATTAGTTCATCTCTAAAAATGGGTTTAGCTAAAATTCCATCATAAATAGGTGATATATCAAAACTATTGGTTTTTCCACATTTCATCTGTTCTTTATCTACAAAATCAATAGCAATTCCATCATTTTTGTTTGAAAAGATAGTTTTGAATTTTTCAAAATCATGATAATATAAAATCACTTCATTTCCTTCAATTTGTATGCTATTTCCGATAGTTTGTTTTGTACTAAAGGGAATCGTCTTGCATTTATCATTTTTATAAGTTAAATCAAATGCGTTTTTTGAAAGTTGGTCAGGAATTTCAATTCCTCTTAAACCAAAAACTTGTGTGGCAAACAATCTATTTATTTTGTAATCAATAGTAAATTCAATTTCTCCAGTGTCATATTCTTTATGAATCATATTTTTATAATGACCAGGTGAGTTTTTCCATTGTTGAAATAATTGAGTTGCTAATTTATCTAAGTCGGTATCTGAGTATTTTTTATTTTCAATTGATTTTGATAAGACATTTTCTCCAACAAGACTAAATTTTTTACCAGCATAAAATTCAACTCTATCCATTGGAGTTTTTAATTTTATGTCTTCTTGTTCATGAGTTAGTTTTCGTTTAACTAATAAATAATTGCTCTGATTTTCGGCAGCTTTTCGAATGTTAATGTCTTTTGAAAGCTCCTGTAATTTCAAAGATTTTCTATGATTATTTATAATATTTGTTAACTTGTCTTTTAATGATTCTAATTGAATATTATTTTTTTCTTGTCCAAAAGAAAAGGTTACAGCGATTAGAAAAATTAGGAAGATAATATGTTTCATAAAAGAAAGTTTGATATTAAAATTAAAACAAATCTCATGCCATTTGTTAATGAGCTGTTAATATGTATTAGAGAATGTTTTCAAACTCTTAATTAGTTATGTGTTTCTCTTCGATGAATAGGAGAAAGTCATCCTCATGATGTGACGATTACTAAAGAGGCTCCAAATTATTTCAGGTAGTTTATAAATTTAGAGTTTATAAATTTAATTTTTTTTGATAAAATCAAAACTTCTTGTTTTTTTGGGAAGTTTTCTTTTTTACAGACTTTAGAATTTCATTTTTAGCTTTATATTTGACGTGTAGGAAAATGATAGAAAAATCAAAAAAGTATAACACTAAATGGCTCGATTTAAAGAGAATGATTTACCCAAATCAAAACTTAACGCTAGTACCTTAAGTAAAGCACTTCAAATATTCAACTATGCCAATAATCACAAATGGAAATTCTATCTTGGCTTGCTATTTTTACTTTTAACAGGTGGAACTGCTTTGGCTTTTCCAAAGTTATTAGGAATGTTGGTCGATTGTGTGAATGATAAAGATTTAGTCAAAGCTAAAAATATCGCTTTAGGATTAATGGTTATTTTATTGTTGCAATCCTTTTTCTCGTTTTTTAGATTATCCTTATTTATTAATTTTACCGAAAATACACTGGCGAATATCCGATTGGCTTTATATAGTAATTTGATAAAATTACCCATGACATTCTTCTCTCAAAAAAGGGTAGGAGAATTGAATAGTCGAATCAGTTCCGATATTACGCAAATTCAAGATACTTTAACGACAACTATTGCTGAATTTTTAAGGCAGTTTATTTTAATAATTGGAGGTGTTATTTTTTTAGCTACTATCAGTTTAAAACTAACTTTAATGATGCTTTGCATTGTTCCTGTTGTAGCTGTTGCAGCTGTTATTTTTGGACGGTTTATTAGAAAATTTTCTAAAAGCGTACAAGATCAAGTAGCCGAAAGTCAGGTGATTGTAGAAGAAACCATGCAAGGGATTTCTAATGTGAAAGCTTTTGCTAACGAATGGTACGAAATTGCCCGTTACAAAGGAAAAATCAATGAAGTCGTAAAATTAGCCATCAAAGGTGGAATTTATCGCGGTTATTTTGCGTCTTTTATCATATTTTGTTTGTTTGGGGCTATTGTAGCGGTGGTTTGGTATGGCGTTACTTTGTGTATTAATGGAGAAATAAAAGGCATTGGTGAATTAATTTCATTCGTATTGTATTCCACTTTTATTGGAGCTTCTTTTGGTGGAATTGCCGAATTGTATGCTCAAATTCAAAAAGCCGTTGGAGCAACCGAACGTGTTTTTGAACTTTTAGATGAAGTGCCTGAAAAGATAAATGCGACTCAAAATCATTCGACTCAAAAAATAAAAGGTACAGTAAGTTTTAAAAACGTTGGTTTTTCGTATCCTTCACGACCAGAAATTGAAGTATTGAAAGACGTAAATTTTGAAGCAGGTTTTGGTCAAAAAATCGCTATTGTGGGTCCAAGTGGTGCTGGAAAATCGACTATTTCTTCACTTTTACTGCGTTTTTACGACATTGATAAGGGAAAAATTTTAATTGATGATAAGAATATCTACGACTATGATTTAGAAAATCTTCGCGGAAATATGAGTATTGTGCCACAAGATGTAATTCTTTTTGGTGGAAGTATTCGAGAAAACATAACATATGGAAAACCTGATGCGACAGAAGAAGAAATACTTCTTGCAGCCCAACAAGCCAATGCGCTTGATTTTATAAATGGTTTCCCTGAGAAGTTAGATACTTTGGTTGGAGAACGAGGCATAAAACTTTCTGGTGGACAAAGACAACGTATAGCCATTGCTCGTGCCTTGTTAAAAAACCCAAGTATTTTAATTTTAGATGAAGCCACTTCTTCATTAGATAGCGAAAGTGAAAAATTGGTACAAGAAGCTTTAGAAAATTTGATGAAAGGCAGAACCAGCATTATCATTGCGCATCGACTTTCAACGATTAGAAGTGCTGATGCTATTTTAGTTTTAAACGATGGAAAAATAGTAGAACAAGGCACCCATAAAGAACTACTAGAAATAGAAAACGGAATTTATAAGAATTTGAGTAGTTTGCAGTTTAGTGAATACTAGTTGATTTAGTTGGCAGTATTTAATGAATGATAGAATTAAAAAAGTCCTCTTAATTGAGAACTTTTTTAAAGTAAAAATTTTATTTACTTAAAATAATTACTAACATTTCTTATAATAAAGTTTTTATCCAAATATGTCTTCAGAGTATTGAGATTTTTGATAATTTTGAGAACCATCAACATCATTTAAATATTCAACTAATTCCTTTAAAACTATCACGTAGAACTTTGTTGTACCCGAATTTAAAACATGTGTTAAACCATGAAAATCCCTTTGGTGTAAATTATCTAAATCTAAAAATGAAATTGCTTCGTAGTTTTTTTTCCATTCACTACCCATTTCCCAAGTTACTGCCAAATGAATATCTTTTTCATTTTTATATTCATTTTCAAACTCATGCATTAAAGCATCAAGATTGTATTTGTATTCAAGAATTTTTGGTGGACCGACATATTCTTTATTAAATTGCATTTCTTCAACTCCTAAAGGATTTATTTCTTTGTTAAAAACATGGTTAGAAATAGGTTCTTTTACTGTAAACTTATATACTCCATCATATTGTTTTACTTGACTAGTTGCCAATAAATTAATTCCTCTAATAACTCCACCAGCAATTAACTGATTAAATAAAACAATGACATCTTGCTCAGATTGAGGTATTGATGTAATTGATATTTCATTAATAGGTGCAAAGAAGTTTTTATTACAAATAACCAATGGATTATTTGATTCATGATTCTCTTGTTGTTTAATCCATTCATGTAATTCAATTTCTTTTTCTATGTCAGGTTTGACTCCTGTATCTGATTTTAAAAGAGTTTTCCATTTCTTAAATCGGTTAACTATTGCAACAGATATTTTCTCAGCAGCTTCTTTAAGTTCCGGTTGAAAACCTTTTCTGCCAAGATCAGGATCAGCATCCTTAAAATGAACTATTATATGGCATTGATTTTGGTAGCCAATATTTGATGTTAATGGTATGGCAATAAGTTCACCTTGTACCATATTGTTATTAGCAAGTTGTAAACCTCCTTTGAGAACTCTATATCCTTTTCTTAATTTCGCCAAATTATCATTAAATTGATCCCAAACAGAAGTAGAATAGGTAAAATAACCATATGCTTCTATGTTATATTTTTCGATTATTCCTTTTACGGATTCATCAAATTTTCCAAGGTCAATAACTTGATTATTGTTGAAATATTCATAAATTCCATTTGATTTAAAGAATTTTGGTGGTATTTTAGAAGCATCTCTGCTTTCAGCTATTAGTTTTTTTTGAAAATCTAATACCTCTTTTAAATTTACACTAGCTTTTATATTTAGATGTGGATAAATATATATAGCTTCTTTATTATTTATTGTCTTTTCATCACCATTTTTAGAAACTACAGTCAAGTCAAAAGAAATATGTGAATTTTCTCCTTCAAGAAATTGAATACTACCTAATGGTGTTTTTATTAGGAGTAGATATAACCATTGCTCAGGAGTTGTAGCAGTGTACCAATTTAAATCTTTGGGACGAGTATTCTCTCCTCCAAATTTAATCTTGAAAATAGACCCTCTATCTAATATATCAAATTCTGGAGATTTTGTAGATATTGGTTTTACAGTTGGTCTAGTAATAACTCCTTCTATATCATCAACCCACTTTCTACCTCCTGATAATTCACCCATATATTCATGACTTTCACATTTAGTACCAAATCTTAGAAAATCGAAACCATAACCAATATAGGTTGCTCCAACTCCTTTGTTTCCTCTTGAGTCAGAGTTGATTTTAAAAGAAATATTAGGTGCTAAAAATGCTCTAAGTTCCTTTTCATTGAATCCTATTCCATTGTCAATAATTGTGAATGAATTATCTTGTAAATCTATCTTTAGGAAAAGTTTTTTATTATAATTCTCTTCTTGTAAAACTTTAGCGCGCTTATCAACAGCATCCATAGCATTCTGTATTAGCTCAGAAAAAGAATCATACATGCCTACATAAGATTTTAGTATATTTTTAATTTCTCTTTTTCTAGCTGCTGATATTATTTCTGCATCTGCATTATCATTATTGGATAATGGATCCCATGTGTATTCTTCCATTTATTATTATTTGTTTGTAAGCTTTAAAATGTTTTTAACCAGTTCTTTATTTTTATCTGAAGCTGATTCATATAGTCTTAGTTTAATTGTTTGAGGTAAATCAGAAGCTTTTAAGTGTTCTTCAATATTCTGTCCTCCAGGATAATTATGTTTGTCATAAAAATGTAAAACAGAACCATCATCATACAAAGTATAATCGTCATCTAAAATACCTTTCATTTTATTTGAAATTGAAATTATGTTTTTTTCCATAGATTTGTTTTAATGACTAATAATTAATTATAAAGATATTGAAAAAATATATATAGCTTAGTATAAAAGTTAAGTAAATACATAAGACAAATGTCATTTTTTATAAATCCAAATATAATAAAAATCCTATCAATTAAATACAATCATAATTTTAATTACTTCAATCAACTACCTCTAGGTTGATCATTTTCTTGTAATACAATATTATCAGCATGTAAAAATTTTACGGCTTCGGCTGAGTCCTTTAAAGTTATTCAAGTAAACAAAAAATAACAAATACCATCACTCAAAAAAAGTAGCAATCTTCTTTCTATCACCAACTACCCAAACAATATCATTTTTGCTTAGGATTAAACTGGATTCAGGATTTAAAATTCGTTTTCCGTTGTGTTCTACACCAACAATCATGCCTTGAGTGGTTTCTCTTATGGTAGATTCTCTTATGGTTTTTCCAATGAATGCTTGATCATTAAGCTCAAATTGTTGCAATACAATATCAGATTCTTCTTCTTCCAGAATTTTATATTCGTGTTGTTTTAAGTAGTCACCAAATTCTTTGACTTGGCTGTCAGTTCCAATGACAAAAATTTCGTCGTTTGGATATAATTTTTCTTGTTTTGTGGGAATATTGATGTGCAGATTTCCTCTTTTTATGTAGGCAATGTTTACACCAATATCTTCTCTAATTCTAATTTCTTCCAAAGGTCTTCCCACCAAATCAGATTCAGGAACAATAATAAAATTAGCCATGTGACCATCCCAAGGCGATAAGTTGTTACGGTTAATCTTTTTGACAGAAAGCTCTCTTTGGTTGTAATTCTTGATGAAACGAGTTTCTATTTTTAAGTACAATTGATTGATTTTTTTTGGGAATAACATCATTGTAAGTATGGCAAGTACAAAAGCCAAAATTGCAATACCTGGTGAGAAGAAGTTGTTCAACATCATTCCAATAAAAAACAGTGCAATGGCAATTCGTATAAAAATTAAAACTAAAATGGGACCATGATGTTTTTTGTTTTTCAAAAGCTCTTGGACTTCATTTACGGCTACTCTTCTTAAGGATAAAGCCCATAAGAAAGGTGTTAAGAGCACAAATGTTATGATGGCTGTAATGGTTTTACCATAGCTAAATTCATGAAGTAAAGGCAGTAAAAATATTTTAGAAATTTGAATAATAGCAAAAATGATGATGGAATGAATCACTATTTGAGCAATGTAAGCTTTTATGGCTATTTTCCAAGTACTAACAGTCTTAATGGCTTGCGCGTTGGCACTATAAATTTCTATTTTTTTAACCCATTTTTTGGGTAATTTTTTTTCTACAAAACCCGCAACAGGAGTTGAAAATTTTATCATAAAAGGTGTGGTAAAAGCCGTTACTGCCGAAACAGCTACCACAATTGGGTACAAGAAATCACTGGTAACATTTAAAGTCGCACCAAGCGTGGCAATGATGAAGGAGAATTCCCCAATTTGCGATAAACTCATTCCTGTTTGTATGGATTCTTTCAGCGGTTGCCCTGAAATTAATGTTCCAATGGTTGAAGCAATAGATTGACCAAAAATGGTAACAAATGTCAATAACATTACCGGAATGGCATATTCTACAAGGGTTTCTGGATTGATAAGCATTCCCACAGAAACGAAGAAAACAGCACCAAATAAGTCTTTTACAGGTTTTACCAAATGTTCTATGTGTTCAGCTTCGTTAGTTTCAGCAATGATAGACCCCATAATGAAGGCTCCTAAAGCAGGAGAAAATCCAACACCAGCCGCAAATATTACCATCAATAAACATAAGGCTAATGAAATAATCAAAAGCATTTCATCTGTAAAAAGCGGTTTTAGCTTTTTTAGTAATGTAGGAATAAAAAAGATACCAGAAATAAACCAAATCGCTAAAAAGAAAGTCAATTTTAACAAAGATTGAATCAATTCAGCTCCTGAGAATTGTTGGCTCACTGCAATGGTTGAAAGTAAAACCATCATTAAAATGGCTACAATGTCTTGTACTATTAAAGCACCAATTACGTTTCCAGTAAATTTTTGAGATTTTACGCCCAATTCATCAAAGGCTTTAAGAATAATAGTTGTGGAAGAAATGGACAAAATTACGCCTAAAAAGATACTATTCATTTCACTCCAACCCATAAATCTTCCAGCAAAATAACCTAATATCAGCATGACTATAATTTGAGTTAGAGCTGTTATTGAAGCTGTACCGCCAACTTTCAATAGCTTTTTGAAACTAAATTCTAGTCCTAAACTAAACAAAAGGAAAATGACACCAATTTCGGCCCAAACTTCAATACTGTTTACATCTTTTATGGAAGGAAAAAAATAAAAATTGGAACTTGCTAAAAATCCAGCTACAAGATATCCTAACACAAGAGGTTGTTTCAATTTTCGAAAAATTAAAACAGCAATTGCAGCAGTAATTAATATCAGTCCCAAATCAGTGATGAGATTAGGAATATGAACTGTAGAATTAGCGACTAATGGAATAAGCATATATTATTTTTTCTAAAATTAATTATTCGTTTAAATTTAGACAATATTTTTAAGTTTAATTAACGTTTTAAACAAAAAAATCCTGCTAAAGAATAACAGGATTTAATTTGAAAATAGTAGTTAATTTAAATCCCTACATAGTTACTTGGTGTAATTTGCATTAATTCTGCTTTAATTTCTTCTGAAACATTTAAGTTTTTAATGAAATTATGAATAGCCTCTTTATTTATAACTGTGTTAGTTCTCGTTAAGTCTTTTAAAGCCTCATATGGATTGGGATAAGCTTCGCGACGTAAAATGGTTTGAATAGCTTCTGCCACTACAGCCCAGTTTTTCTCTAAATCTTCCGCAAACTTTTCTTCGTTTAGTAACAATTTATTTAAGCCTTTCAAAGTAGCTTCAAAGGCAATTAAAGTATGACCCATTGGTACACCAATATTTCTCAAAACTGTACTATCAGTCAAATCTCTTTGCAATCTTGAAACAGGTAATTTAGCTGAAAGATGTTCGAAAATAGCATTCGCAATTCCCAAGTTTCCTTCACTGTTTTCAAAATCAATTGGGTTGACTTTATGAGGCATGGCAGAAGAGCCAATTTCACCAGCTTTTATCTTCTGTTTGAAATAGTCCATGGAAACATACGTCCAAATATCTCTGTCTAAATCTAGAATGATGTTGTTTATTCTCTTTAGAGCATCAAAAAACGCAGCAAAATGGTCATAGTGTTCAATTTGTGTAGTGGGAAAAGAATGATGTAAACCCAAAGCATTTTCCACAAAATCAGTTCCAAATTGTTTCCAATCTTGGTTAGGATAAGCTACTTTGTGTGCGTTGTAATTTCCTGTTGCCCCACCAAATTTAGCCGCAAAAGGCACGTTGAATAACTGACGCATTTGCTCTTCAATGCGCTCTACAAAAACTAAAATTTCTTTGCCTAATCTAGTAGGAGAAGCTGGTTGTCCGTGTGTTCTAGCTAACATTGGAATATCTTGCCATTCCACACTTAGTTCTTTTAATTTTTGAACTAAAGCAATAAGAGTTGGCAAATAACAATCTTCAAAAGCTTCTTTTGTAGAAAGCGGAATCGCAGTGTTGTTAATATCTTGTGAAGTCAATCCAAAATGAATGAATTCTTTATAAGCTTCTAATCCTAAAGCATCGAATTTACTTTTGATAAAATATTCTACCGCTTTTACATCGTGATTTGTTGTTTTTTCAGTTTCTTTAATCCAAAGTGCATCTTCTGTACTGAATTTTTTGTATAAATCACGTAATGCTTCATATTTTTTAGCATCAACCGTTGCAAGTTGAGGCAAAGGCAACTCACATAAAGCAATAAAATATTCTACTTCCACTAAAACTCTGTATTTGATAAGAGCTTCTTCTGAAAAATAAGGGGCTAATGATTTTGTCTTGCTTCTATAACGACCATCAATAGGTGAAATAGCGTTTAATTCTGTTAGATTTTGCATTTTTGTATGTGTTGTGTTGTAAAGAAGTGCAAAAATAGTGATTAGTGATTAGTAATTAGTAATTAGTTTAAAACTTTTAATAAGTAATTTGAGTTTTTGGGCGTTACCACAAGGGTCAGACTATCCACTATATCTTTTATTCCATTACATTCCATTACATTCCATAAAAGGATGCCGTTTCTATCCTTAACGCAATGAAAAATTAATATCTAATATTAACTTTAATACATAATTATTTAAGCCTTCTAAACTCCTCACGAACAATTTTCAAGCCTTCAGTGGCTGTAAGTGGAATTACTTTTAAAGGATTTTCCAAATCATAAATAGTAGCAGGATTTGGATCAATATAATACACTAAAACATCTTCATTGACATAATTAATCAATCCAGCTGCAGGATATACTTGAAGTGAGGTTCCAATTACCAACAAATAATCAGCTTCTTCAATTTCTAGCATAGCTCTTTCCATTTCTGGAACTTCTTCTCCAAACCATACTATGTGAGGTCTTAATTGAATATTGTTTGCATCTAAATCACCTAAATGAATATCTTTTTTCCAATCTATTATTGAATTGATGTCTTTTTCGTTTCTGGCTTTTAACAATTCTCCATGAAGATGAATCACTTTAGTACTTCCTGCACGTTCGTGTAAATCATCCACATTTTGAGTAATTATGGTAACCTCAAAATCTTGTTCCATTTCAGCTAAAATAGAGTGTGCTAAATTAGGTTCTACTTCAAAAAGTTGCCTTCTTCTTTTGTTGTAAAAATCTAAAACTAACTTAGGATTATTTTGAAAACCAACAGGTGATGCTACTTCCATAATGTCATGACCTTCCCATAAGCCGTCAGCATCTCTAAAGGTTTTGATACCACTTTCAGCACTTATACCAGCTCCTGTGAGTACAACTACTTTTTTCATATTATTTCAGTGAAAATTTTAATTTTTTGTTTTTTACCTTACCAAATATAAAAAAAAATCTCTCAAAATAATTAAACTTATAATGAGAGATTATGGATAAATCGTTTAAGTGTTTTAAACCTTACCTAAAGTGTATAATTGTTCTAAAGTAGGAGAAACACTTCCACCAGCAGGTTCTAAAGTGATTCCAAAAGCTTCAGCATCTTGTGCGTTATCCACTTTGAAAACTTTTGTATTATCAGCAGTAAACTTGTCTAAAACTCCGATACTTGTTGGTGTTAAAGGGCTTAATTTTAAAGCCCAAACTTGATATACTTTTCCTTTTGGAGGTGTTGGTAAACCAGCAACGTCAACATAGACTTCTTTAGTGACTTTGTTGTAATATGCTTTTGCATAAGATTCAGGAGAAACAGCTTGCCCAGCTAATGCAACAGCTTGGTTATTATTGTCCCTAACAATTGCTAATATAGTTTCAGCTTCTTTTTTCTTCAATTCTAAATCCACAATTGATTCTTGCATAGCGGATTTTTCGCTACCTAGTTTATCAATTATCTGATTGGATTCATTTAGTTTGTTGAATTGTAAACCAAATCCAACTACAAGTACAGCAGCCGCAGCCCATCCAATGTAAGATGACCAGCTTGATTTAGGCTTCATATCAACAACTTTTCTTCGCTCTAAAATTTGATTTCTAATTTTTTCATAATTCGTAGCCGATAATCTTGGGGCTACGCTTTGTGATAAATCAATAACGGCATCTTCAATAGCAATGACTTCCTGTCTGACCGCAGGATAATCAGCCATCATTTGTTGGACTTCTTGGTTTTCTGCTTCTGAAAGAGTTCCAAAAACATATAATTCTAAGATTCCAGATTCTATGTATTCTTTACTAGTCATGGATCATTTTTCTTAATTCGTTCATACAATTTCTATTGTTTGTTTTGACAGTACCTAGAGGTATTTCTAATTCATCTGAAGCTTCTTGTTGGGTATAACCTTTAAAAAAAAGCAAATCAATTATTTGTACACATTTAGGTTTTAGTTTCATAATAAACTCTTTTATTCCAATAGCATCGATTCTATTGATTGTTTTTGAGCTGTCTTCAAGTATATGTACGAAATTATCGGAAGATAAGTTTTTTTGACTGTTGTTAAAGTTTTTAGAACGCAACTTGTCGATAGACGAGTTTCTTGCAATATTTAGCATCCAAGTATATAATCGTCCTTTAGATTCATTGTAAGAATCAATGTTTTTCCAAATTTTGATGAATACTTCTTGCAAAACATCTTCTGCTTCTTCTTTGTTTTTGATGAGGTTAAAAATAACACCATACAAGCTTTTAGAATAATTGTCATACAATAATGTAAATGACGCATCATCCTTTTTTAGCAATTCTTTTAGTAAAATTTCTTGTTCCATAGGCGTAAATGTAGTTAAAAAACTAAAAAAAAAGAATTTTTTTTTAGTTTTTGAAATACAAATATTACTAAATAGTTTATTCAATTCAATTTTTGATGTTTTTTATTTCCAAGAAGTGCACCCTTTTGAAATAAATGCTATTTTTTTATCTTTGACAAAATGAAAAATTTAAAATTATTAGCCTATTTAGAAGAATTTCTTTCTGAAAACAGAAAGCAAAGATTTTTAGAGGTTTTATCGAATCGTACCAAACACTTCACAGTTGCTGTAGAAGATGTTTTTCAAATGCACAACACCAGTGCTGTTATGCGTAGTTGTGAAGTTTTTGGGATTCAAGAGTTGAATATTGTTGAACAGAGATTTGGAAAATCCATTGACAAACAAATAGCTATGGGTGCTCAAAAATGGGTAGATATTTTTGAACATCCTTCTAGTCAAGCTTGTATGGATAGATTGCGTCAAAAAGGCTACCAAATTATTGCTACAACACCCCATAATGATTCTTGTACCATTGAAAATTTTGACATAACTAAACCAAGTGCATTATTTTTTGGTACAGAGAAGGAAGGCTTATCCAGTGAAGTATTGGCACAAGCCGATGGTTATTTAAAAATTCCTATGGTTGGCTTTACAGAGAGTTTGAATATTTCTGTTTCTGCAGCTATTATTATTCAGGATATCACTAACAGGTTAAGAAATTCAACTATCGAATGGAAATTAACAGAGGAAGAAATTTTAGAAAAACGTTTGGATTGGGCTAGAAAATCAATTAAAGATATTGAAAATGTGGAAAGACGTTTCTTCGAAAAATTATAATCGTTTTAGCATTTTATATTCTTCATAACAACCACTAATAGCATCTAAAATTTGCAAATCATTAGCCGAATTTATAAAATCTTGCGAATAATTACATTTTTCTAAAATGATAGGGATGTCATCTTTGCTGATTTCTAAAAGTGATGCTAAAGTTTCTCTATCGTATTTGGTTGCTAATAATTTTCGGATATCGTCATTTGCTTTCATTTGTTTTAGCTTTTTCATCTCTTTCGATTTATTGCTAAAGGTATTGTAAAGGAAGTCGGCTGGGTTTAAAACGGATCTAACCACTCTTCCTAGTGCATTTGGTGAACGATCACCTACTTCATAGGAAGCTAGTAAACCAGCAATATTAGCTCGGTAATTTTCATTTACAGGAATAATTTTGGTATCCACTTCAAGATAACCAGTAAGTTTATACTGTGAAACTTTTACTTCTTCTAAAACATAAATTTTTTCAGTAAGCTTAATCTTAGTGGTGTTATTCTTTATCCAGTCATTCGTGATTACCGTTTTTACTGTTTCAAATCCTAAATAGGTAAAAATAATGGTATCGTTTACCACTCCTTCTATTTCAAATTGTCCGCTTCCGTTTGTAATAGTTCCTTTTACTTGTGTTGTGTTAATCACGTGAACATTGTTCATGGGAAGTAAAGTTTCAATATTTACAACACTGCCTTTTACTTTTTTAATAGACACAATGGAGTCGTTTTCGGTTTGTGAGAAACCAAAAGAAGTAATGAAAAGGCACAAAAAAACTACAAAATATCTCATATTTTAAATATTGATTCAAAAATACGAATCAATTAGAGATATTTTGTAGTTTTAAAAGAAAATTAACTATTATTTATTCGCTTCTTCTTGAGCGTTTAGCTTTTTCAAAAAAACCTTTAGATTCACCAGTTGTCGTTCTTCTTTCTCGTCTTGGGGCATCTGATGAAGAACTTCTTCTTCTTTCACCATTTCCTGATCCTGCATCTCTTTTGGTAAAGCTTCTGCTTCCACCATCTCTACTTCCTCTGAAACCACCACTAGAACTTCTTCCGCCACTGTTTCTTCCATTATGATCTCTTCTTCCAGAGTTTCTTGAACCACCATCGTTTTTAGAAATTTCAACGTTGATTCTTCTGCCGTTTAATTCAAAACCGTTTAGCGTTTCCATAACTTTATTCATGTGCTCTCCGTCAGTATTGAAGAATGAGAATCCTTCTTTTACATCCACTTTGAAAACATCATCACGACCTAAATCAAGCGTTTCTTTTAGAAAATCTTTCAATTGCATCCAATCAAAATCATCTCTAGCTCCAATATTGATGAAATACCTAACAGCATCTCCTGCCTTATAGTCTCTTGGTTCAGAACTTCTTTCACTTCTTTCGCCAGCACCTGATAAATCACGTTTTGATTTGTAATAATTGATGAATCTATTGAATTCAACCGAAACCATTTTCTTGATTAACTCTTCTTTGTCTAAACCTGATAAAACTTCATTAATAGCAGGCAAATAGTTGTCAATTTCGTGATCAACAGCTGTATCTTTAATTTTATTGGCTAAATGAAGTAATTGAATTTCACAGATTTCTATACCTGAAGGAATAGTTTTCTCTTCAAATTTTTGTTGAATAATTCTCTCTATTGAAGAAATCTTACGCAATTCACTTTTTGTGATAATTACGATAGAGGTACCTGTTTTTCCAGCTCGACCTGTTCTTCCTGAACGGTGATTGTAGGTCTCAATTTCATCAGGTAATTGATAATTTACTACGTGTGTTATATCATCAACATCAATTCCACGCGCAGCAACATCTGTAGCTACTAACATTTGAATTTGTCTTCCTCTAAACGATTTCATTACCCCATCACGTTGTGCTTGCGATAAGTCACCGTGTAATGCTGCAGCACTATAACCATCTTCAATTAATTTTTCTGCAACAGATTGTGTATCGCGTTTTGTTCTACAAAAAACTACAGAGAAAATATCTGGATTAGCATCTGCTAAACGTTTTAAAGCTTCGTATCTGTCACGAGCATTTACTAAATAAAATTCGTGAGAAACGGTTTTTGAACCAGAATTTTTGCTTCCAACAGTAACTTCTGCAGGATCATGCATGAATTTTTTGGCAATACGTGCTACTTCAGCGGGCATTGTTGCTGAAAATAACCATGTGTTTTTTTCGTCTGGAGTATCTGATAATATAGAAACTATATCTTCATAGAATCCCATGTTTAACATTTCATCGGCTTCATCAAGGACACAATAATTGATGTTTTTGATGTTTACTAAGCCACGATTGATCATGTCTTGCATTCTACCCGGAGTTGCTACAATAACTTGTGCTCCACGTTTGATTTCTCTTGCTTGTTCTGTGATACTTGCACCACCATAAATTGCCACTGTATTTAACCCTTTGATGTATTTGGAATACAGTTTAATTTCGTTGGTAATCTGCAAACAAAGTTCGCGAGTTGGTGATAAGATTAGAGCTTGTGTGCTTCTGTCTTCAGCATCTATTTTTTGAATTAGTGGAAAACCAAAAGCTGCCGTTTTCCCTGTTCCTGTTTGTGCTAAAGCTACTAAGTCCGTGTTTTGTTCCAATAGTACTGGAATCGCTTTTTCTTGCACTTCTGACGGATTCTCAAATCCTAGATCCTTGATCGCCAGCAGTAACGATTCATTCAGACCTAATTGTTCAAATTTATTCATAAAGTATTTTAAATTGGGTGCAAAGGTAATACTTATAAACCGTATAAACTAATTTGTTATATATTGATTTTCAATTTGTTATAATTTAGTCTTTTTAGATTGGTGTTCTTATATCTTAGAGGTGATGCATTTGTTGTCTTAAAAAAGTATTTTTGTACCAAATATTAAAATAATGTTTGAACTGTTAGATATAATAGGAACGCTTGTTTTTGCCATTTCAGGAGCTTTGACTGCTATGTATAAAAAGCTAGATTTATTTGGAGTTTATTGTATTGCTTTTGTCACTGCTTTAGGAGGAGGAACATTGAGGGATGTTTTGATTGGAAGGACTCCTGTTGGATGGATGGTAGATAGCCAATACATTGTCATAATTACAATAGGTTTTTTGCTTTCCTTACTTTTTAATAGGTACTTAGAGCGTTTACGAGTATCAATGTTTTTGTTTGATACAATTGGCTTGGGTGTTTTTACTTTAATTGGAATTGAAAAAGGGTTAGCCTATGATCTAAGTCCTGTTGTATGTGTTATTTTAGGTACTATCACAGCCACTTTTGGTGGTGTAATTCGGGATATTTTGTGTAATGAAATACCTGTTCTTTTTCGCAAGGAAATTTATGCCACGCTTTGTATAATTGGTGGAATAGTATTTTTTATGTTGAAAGAACTAAAAATGGCCGAAGACATTATATCGGTTGTTGTAGCAAGCTTTATTATTGGTATAAGGTTAATAGCATACAGGTTGAATTGGAGTTTGCCTATTGGAACTGTTTTTGTAAAAAAAGAATGAGTTGTTTTACAGCAATTCCTCTGTGGCTGATGATGGCTTTTTCTTCTAATGATAATTGTGCAAAAGTTCTTGTATCATTTTCTGCTATAAAAATAGGATCATATCCAAAACCTTGTGTGCCTATTTTTGCTGTGGTTATAGTTCCTTTTACAATTCCTGAAAATAGATATTGATTATCTTTTAAATTTAAGGCAATTACTGTTTTAAATTGAGCTGTTCTATTGTCTTTATTTTTCAAATTCAAGAGTAATTTAGCCATATTGTCATCTGCATTTTTTTGCTCTCCAGCGTATCTTGCCGAATAAACTCCAGGTGCACCATCTAAAGCTTCAACTTCTAAACCTGTATCATCAGCAAAACAATCATAACCATATTTTTCGGTGACATAATTTGCTTTAAGAATCGCATTTCCTTCAATTGTGTCAGCCGTTTCTGGGATGTCTTCCATGCAGCCAATATCTTCTAAACTTAAAATAGTAATGGATTCAGGAAGCATTTGCTGAATTTCTTTAATCTTATTTGGATTGTTGGAAGCGAAAACTAATTTCATGATTTTTGTTTCAGATTGTTTTATGTTGTTTCTAAAGTAATGGAATATGGGAGTTTTTAGTTTTAGAATTGCCTGAAAAGTACAAAAGCCGACCTGGAGCGATCGACTTTTATGGTGAACGTGTAACCACATTACTGTGTCGTTCGGTGCAAATATACATTCATTATTTTACATGAGTAACTTTTTTTTGCTTTTTTTTGAGTAAATGAAAGGTGACACCTTTTTTGAGAGATTTTTATTTTCTTTTTAAGAAAGTAACTTACTGACGTATCCAGCAGTCAGTAGGTTGCAAAACAAATAGTTAGTCTATCTTGTAACGTATTTATTGTTTTTAAACTCACAAAAATAAATTATAATAATCTTTTTTTTATTTGTACTTTTGCCGAGTTTTTATAACTATATATTACAAATTATGGTAAAAGATTTATTTGCAAGAATACAAGATAATAAAGGGCCATTAGGAAAATGGGCATCACAAGCTGAAGGATATTATGTATTCCCTAAACTTGAAGGAGAGTTAGGACCAAGAATGACTTTTCATGGGAAAGAGATTTTAAATTGGTCTATCAATGATTATTTGGGCTTAGCGAATCATCCTGAAGTTAGAAAAGCGGATGCGGATGCTGCGGCTCAATATGGTGCAGCTTATCCAATGGGTGCTAGAATGATGAGTGGTCATACAGATGTACATGAACAGTTGGAAAAGGAATTGGCTGCTTTTGTTCAAAAAGAAGCGGCTTACTTATTGAATTTTGGGTATCAGGGAATTATGTCTTGTATTGATGCTTTAGTTACTAAAAATGACATTATCGTTTATGATGTTGATGCTCATGCTTGTATTATAGATGGTGTTCGTCTGCACATGGGGAAACGTTTTACGTACAAGCACAATGACTTGGAAAGTATGGAAAAGAACCTGCAACGTGCTACTAAAATGGCAACTGAAACGGGTGGAGGAATTTTATTCATCACTGAAGGTGTTTTTGGAATGCGTGGTCAGCAAGGTAAATTGAAAGAAATTGTTGCGATGAAAGAAAAGTACAATTTCCGTTTATTAGTTGATGATGCTCATGGTTTTGGTACATTAGGTAAAACAGGAGCAGGAGCAGGTGAAGAGCAAGGTTGTCAAGATGGTATTGATGTGTATTTTTCAACTTTTGCTAAATCTATGGCTAGTATTGGAGCATTTTTAGCGGCAGACAAAGATATTATTGATTACTTAAAATACAATTTGCGTTCACAAATGTTTGCAAAATCGTTACCAATGATTCAAACCGTTGGAGCTTTAAAACGATTACAATTATTACGTGATAATCCTGGTTTAAAAGATAAATTATGGGTGAATGTAAATGCGTTGCAAAACGGATTGAAAGAAAAAGGATTTAATATTGGTGATACAAATACTTGTGTGACACCAGTTTATTTAGAAGGCTCAATTCCTGAAGCAATGGTTATGGTTAATGATTTGAGAGAAAATTATGGTATTTTCTTGTCTATTGTTGTTTATCCAGTAATACCTAAGGGAATTATATTGCTAAGAATGATTCCTACAGCTTCTCATACCTTAGAAGATATCCAAATTACCTTAAACGCATTCGATGCTATTCGTGAGAAATTAGTTAATGGAACATATAAGAAATTAGCTGAAGCTCATGTTGAAAATGTTTAATTATTAGTTTCAAACTAAATATAAACCCATTAATCGCAATAGATTAATGGGTTTTTTTATAATTGTTTACTGTAAGTTCTTCTTCTTTTTGTAATTCTACTGTTGAAATGCTTCCATAGATTGTGTATCGCATGATTTTCTACCAATTCTGGTGTTCTAACACATGTTTCTATACCTTTTGCTTGACATACCTTATAATATTCATCAAAAATTATGGCTGTAACTCCTTTGCTTTGATATTCTGGAGCTACTCCAATTAAATAAAAAACAACTTCTTTAGAATTATTTTTAGCTTTAAGTAGATGATAAAATCCAAAAGGGAACAATTTTCCATTGGCTTTTTTGAGGGCATGACTAAATCCAGGCATAACTATAGCAAAAGCAATCATGTTATCATCCTTATCCATAATAAATTTGATGAATTCAGGATTAATAAAGCTAATGTACTTCTTCTTAAAATATTCTTTTTGAATATCATTTATGGCTACAAAAGATTGTAATCTAGCGTATGTTTCATTAAATAAATCAAACATTTTATCCACATAAGGCATAATATCTTTTGTTTTCGTGAAATTTAAGGATTTTAAGCCATAGCGTTGTTTGATTAGAACACTCGCTTTTTGAAATGGTTCAGGATTAATTCCATGAAAAGAAAAATCACTTTCTATGTATTCTTTTTCTATAGTAAGTCCAAGTTTTTCAAAATGCTCTTTGTAGTAAGGCATACTATACCAAGTAACCATATTTCCCATTTGATCAAAGCCTTCAACTAAAACTCCAACTTTGTCCAAATTTGAAAAGCCAATCGGTCCTTCAACCATTTTTAGACGGTGCTTGTTGCCTAAATCATATACTTTTTCTAACAAGGCTTTTGTAACTTCAATATCATCAATGACATCAAACCAACCAAATCTTACTTTACTTTTTCCTAGTAAATTAATTTCATCCCAATTGATAATTGCAGCTAATTTTCCAACAATTTTATTGTCTTTATAGGCCAAATAAAAATGGGCTTCAGCACTTTGAAAAGCTGGATTTTTGTCTTTGTCAAAAGTTGCTAACTCTTCAGCTATAATTGGAGGAATCCAGTAAGGATTGTTTTTGTATAGTTCGAAAGAAAACATAACGTAATCTTTCATCTCTTTTTTTGATTTTGCTTCTTTTACTACAATCATAGTTGCTCTTTGAAATTATTCTTCGTCTTTAGACTTTTTTAATTTCTTTTCTTTATTCTTATTCAATTTTGGCTCTTTTTTCTTAGCACTTTTATTGGCTTTGTCTTTTTTTCTATCTTCAGGAGATTTAATTCTTACATCCTTGTAGTTTTTGTCAAAACGCCATGATACTCCAGCACCTCCATACATTATAGATGGAGTGTCTTTAATGTTTTTAGAAAAAGAAGCATCAACTTGTAAGTTAGGCGATACAAGATAAGCTCCACCGGCTCTAAATACAATGTCGCTGTAATAATCACCTTTATATCCTTGATTTTCAATAAAAACAGACCATTTTTCATTGATTCCATGAGTAAGTGTAGCAATGTATTCTAGTGATTTAAAATCAGAAGTGAATTTGTTATAAATTAAATTACCTACTAAAACCCAACGCGTTCCAAAAGTGTTTTGTGTAATCAAAGCTACCTTAGGACTTACTTTTGGTTCAATAATTTTTGCATTGTAGTTATAAGGGTTATCAGAAAAATTTAAGTTTGCTCCAGCAAAAATACCAACAGAAGGAATTAATTGTCTCCATTTGAACCCTTGATTCGCTTTCCAACTTCTGATATTGATTTTTTGTTCGTAATATTTATTGGGATCGTAAACTAGATATTTAGCACCAATAACAGTGGTTCTTAAAGCACTTCTTTTATACTCTTCAAGTGGACTGGTGTATGTATCGTTTTGGTATTGAATTTCTACTACTGCTTCCATTTCTTCCTTAATAACTCCCCATCTTAAGGCAAAATCTACTCCAAAACCATTGGCATCATATCCCAGTAACTCATGACTTTCATTAATGGCAAAAAAACCAGACTCTAGTTGAATGACAGATTTTCCAACTGAGAAAGCCATCATAGATTTCCCTGGTCTGTTGGAGTTTATCACATCAGTATATTGGGCACTAGCTATTTGTGCAAATAAAATGGCTAATAGAGGAAGAAGTTGAATTATTTTTTTCATAACAGGAGCTAATAAGTTTTTCAAAAGTAGTTATTTTATCATAAATTTAAGAAACAATTTAGGGGTTTTTACTACTTATAATCGTATTTTTGAATTTTAAATTTATTTATCAGATGGCAGAAGCATCTTTCCAAGGTTTTATCAGAACGTTAGCAATTATAATTTTATTTTATTACTTGATTAAATTCTTAATTCGAATTTTTGCCCCTATACTCATGCAAAAAGCTATGCAGAAAGTACAACAAAGAATGGAAAATCAGTTTAAGCAACAGCAAAATTATCAGGAAGCTACTTCTCAAAATACTTCACAATCAAAGGTTAATCCACAAGAAAAGAAGAAAGTAGGTGAGTATATCGACTACGAAGAAGTGGATTAATTTATAATCAAGCAATACTTTCAAGGATATTTTAACAATATCCTTTTTTTAGTTACTTTAGCATCTTAAAAATAGTACTATTGGCATGAAAAATTTTCAAAAATATTCTTCTCATTTATTAGCGATTTTGGGCTTTGTTGTTGTGGCTGTAATTTATTTTTATCCTGTTTTGAAAGGAGAACAACTATACCAGCACGATATTGCCGAATATACTGGAATGGCGAAAGAGCAAAATGATTTTAGAAAAGAAACAAAACAAGAACCTTATTGGACAAACAGTGCTTTTGGAGGAATGCCAACCTATCAATTAGGAGCAAAATATCCGAATGACTTTATTGGTCATTTTGATGATGTTTTACGTTTTTTACCTAGACCAGCAGATTATTTATTCTTATACTTTTTAGGATTTTATATTTTATTATTGGTTTTAAAAGTAGATCCTTTGAAAGCTTTTTTTGGAGCTTTAGCTTTCGGTTTTTCAACTTACATGATTATTATCATTGGAGCAGGTCATAATGCAAAGGCTCATGCAATTGCATATATGCCAATGGTTTTAGCTGGAGTTTTATTGGTTTTCAAAAAGCGATATGTTTTGGGTGGTTTGTTAACTATGGTTGCAGCTGCCTTAGAAATCCAAGCGAATCACTTTCAAATGACTTACTATTTATTGATTTTACTTTTAGTAGTTTCTATTTATTATTTTGTTCAGTTTATTAAAGAAAAAGATTTTAAAGGTCTAGCTCAAGTAATTGGAGTTTTTGCCATTGCTGGAATTTTTGCAGTTGGAGCAAACGCAACTAGTTTATTAGCTACATCAGAATATGCTAAATTTTCAACACGAAGTGATAGTGAATTAACTTTTGAACCAGATGGTTCTAAAAAAGAAAGTTCGAATGCGATGAGCTACGAATATATCACAGACTATAGCTATGGAATTGCAGAAAGTTTGAATTTAATTGCTCCTAGACTTTTTGGTGGAGCAAGTTATGAAGATTTAGGGAAAGATTCAGAAATGTTTCAATATGTAATTTCGCAAGGAGCTAGTGAAGAAGAAGCCTTAGTTATCACCAAACAATTGAGAACCTATTGGGGTGATCAACCAGGAGTTTCAGGACCAGCTTACATTGGAATTATAGTTTTCTTTTTAGCTGTTTTAGCTTTTTTTGTAGAGAAACGAAAAATAAAGTATGCTCTTTTAGCTGGAATTTTAATTTCTTTATTTCTTTCTTGGGGAAAAAATTTCTCATTACTTACCGACTTTTTTATAGATTATATTCCTTTATACAATAAGTTTAGAGCTGTTTCTTCTATCCAAGTTTTATTAGAGCTTTGTATGCCAGTTTTAGCTATATTAGGATTGTATTCGTTCTATAAATCAGATGATGCTCAAAAGTGGAATGGTTTATGGAAATCTGGAGCAATCGTTGGTGGAATTTTAATTTCATTATTACTGTTTAAGGGAATGTTCAACTTCTCTGGACCAGCTGATAGTTATTATGCAGAAGCTTATGGCTATGATTTTATGAGTGTTTTAAAAGAGGACAGAGCCGCCATGTATTCATCAGATATTTTCCGATCGTTAGGGTTTTTAGTGGTTGTTTTTGGGGTAATGTATGCTTCCATCAAGAATAAGATTTCTCAGAATAATGCTATTATTCTAGTAGGATTAGTGATGATTTTTGATTTGTTTTTAGTAGACAAAAAATATGTCAACAGTGACAGTTTTAAATCAAAACGAGAAATTGATATACCTTATCAAATGACAGAAGCTGATCAAAATATCTTACAAGACACTACACACTTTAGAGTGTTTGAAGCAGCAGGAAATATGAGTAGTGCCAGAAGTTCTTACTTTCATAAATCACTTGGTGGTTACAGCGCAGTGAAACCAAGAAGAATGCAACAATTATTTGATTATCAAATCGCTAAAAACAACCTTCAAGTGTATAATATGTTGAATACCAAATATATTATAAAAGCCAACGAACAAGGTGAAGATGTAGCATTACTAAATCCAGATGCGAATGGAAATGCTTGGTTTGTGGAGAAATTGAAAGTAGTAAAAACTGCTGATGAAGAAATGAAAGTTTTGGATAGTTTGAGAACTAAAGATGAAGCTGTAATTAATCCAAATGCTTTAAAAACAAAAGGAAAAATTTTTGGAGATTTCCAAAGAGATTCATTGGCAAAGATTGATTTAATCGAATACAAACCAAACCATTTGAAATACAAATCAACCAATTCAAACAAAGGATTTGCGGTATTTTCTGAAATGTATTATGAACATGGTTGGAAAGCGACAATTGATGGAAAAGAAGCTCCGATTTATAGAGTAAATTATGCTCTAAGAGGTTTAGAAGTTCCTGCTGGAAATCATACCATAGAATTTAAATTTGAACCACAAGTAGTAAAAACAGGAAGTACTATTGTGTTGTTTAGTTCCATCGGAATGTTGTTGCTATTGATCGGTGGAATTTATTTTGAAACGAAGAAGAAAAATGGATTCAAGATTGAAGATTAATGATTTATGATTGCTGAATTGAAGAAACTTTAAAATGAAATGAAAAAATCAAGTTCAAATAAAGAAAAGATTAACGAAAAAGAAGCCTTACGAATAGCTGAAATTAAAAAGCTTTCTTATGCTCAAAGACTTGAAAATTTCTTGAAATTGATGGAACTTTCTTATGCTCTAAAGAATGCACCTAAGGTTTATCCAAATAAAAAATGATAGAAGAAATTATAAATATTTGGAAAATATTTGAAGATAAAAATGTAAAATACATTATCATTGGTGGATTTGCAGTGAATATTTATGGTTATACTAGAAATACTGGAGATTTAGATATATTAATTGAAGATACTCAAGAAAACAGAAAAAATTTAAGAAAAGCTTTTATTGAAATAGGAATTGGTGATTTCGAATCTATAGAAACGATGGAATTTATTCCTGGTTGGACAGATTTTACTTTATTTTTTGGTTTAAGATTAGATGTCATGACTTCAATTAAAGGTTTAGAAAACATCCCTTTTCAAGAATTATTAGATAAGGCTACAAAAGTAATTATGGGAAATGTAGCTGTAAATTTTATTGATTATGATAATTTAATAATAGCCAAAAAAGCTGCAAACCGATTAAAAGATCAATTGGATTTAGAAGAATTAAATAAAATTAATAAACCAGATAAAGATTTTTGATTTAAGAAGAGGTTTACACACAATCTTGTCATGCTGAATTTATTTCAGCATCTCAAAAATAATTTAGAAGCTGAAACAAGTTCAGCTTGACAAAAAATAATGATTAACGATTTTTGATTTAAGATTAAATCTCAAACCCTTTTAACCTTATAACCTTTTAAACACTTAACCAAAATAACCTGAAACAAAAAAAACAAATACTAATCATCACTTATTATTGGCCTCCAGCTGGTGGACCAGGCGTGCAACGTTGGTTGAAATTTGTAAAATATTTACCTGATTTTGGTATCGAACCCATAGTTTATATTCCAGAAAATCCGACTTATCCTTTGTGGGATGAGAACTTAGTTCAGGAAGTTTCAGATAAAGCAACCATTATAAAGCAACCTATTTTTGAACCCTATGGTTTTGCTTCATTTTTGTCGAAGAATAAAACCAAAAAAATCAGTGCTGGAATTATTCCGAATAAGAAAAAACAATCTTTTATTGAAAGAACATTACTATGGATAAGAGGAAATATGTTCATTCCTGATGCAAGAATCTTTTGGGTGAAACCTTCAGTAAAATTTCTTCAAAAATATATTCAAGAAAATAATATTGAAACCCTAATCACTACTGGACCACCACATAGTGTACATTTGATTGGATTGGGTTTAAAAAAACAAAATAACATCCAATGGATTGCTGATTTTCGTGATCCTTGGACAACTATTGGGTATCATAAAGCGTTGAAATTGTCAAAAAAATCAGCTAAAAAACATAAAGAATTAGAGAAAGAAGTCATGAATAGTTGTGACCAATTAATAGTAACTTCACCAACCACAAAAGCTGAATTTGAGCAAATCACTTCAAAGCCTATTGAGGTCATTACCAACGGTTATGACGTTGAAAATGTCTTCAAAAAACCAATGGATTCAAAATTTACTTTAGCACATATTGGTTCGTTTTTATCCGAAAGAAATCCAAGAATTTTATGGAAATCATTATCTGAATTAGTTAAAGAAAACAAAGATTTCGCCGATGATTTTCAATTGAAATTAATTGGAGCAGTGAGCAGAGAAGTGTTGGAAACCATCCAAGAGTTTAGATTAGAAAATTATGTAAATCATTTGGGTTATGTGTCACATAATGAAGCTTTACAAGAGCAAAGAAGTTCACAAGTTTTATTGTTAATTGAAATTAATTCAGAAGCTACAAATTGCATTATTCCAGGAAAATTATTTGAATATATGGTTTCCGATAGGCCTATTTTAGCCATTGGACCAGAAAATGCAGATTTCAAAAATATCATTAAAGAAACCAATACAGGAACTTTTTTTACATACGAAGATAAAGAAGTTTTAAAAGCACAAATCGAAACGTATTACAACCAATTTAAACAGAATTCGTTGCAAGTAAATGCTATTGGTTTACAAAAATACAGTAGAAAAAAACTTGCAGAACATTTAGTTCATGTTCTAAATTCATAATTCAAAAAATGGGAATCGTACTTAATCAATCCTTAAAAAACACGGTTATTACTTATATAGGTTTTGCCATTGGAGCGATAAATACGTTGTACATGTACGTTCAGTTTTTGGGTGACACTTATTACGGTTTAGTCGGTTATATTTTGTCAGCAGCCAATATTATGATGCCTTTGATGGCTTTCGGTGTTCATAATACCTTAGTGAAATATTATAATGAATATAAAACAGAAGAAGAAAAATCATCCTTCTTAACCTTCGTACTTTTTCTACCTTTATTGTTGATTATTCCGTTTTCGTTGATAGCATATTTTGGCTATCATCAAATTGCAACTTTATTATCCAAAGAGAATCCAATTGTTTATGATTATGTGTGGCAAATTCCAGTAATCGGACTTTGTATGGGGTATTTTGAAATTTTTTATGCTTGGGTAAAAGTGCATTTGCAATCCGTTTTAGGCAATTTTATTAAAGAAGTTTTACTTCGAATTTTAGTTAGTATAAGTCTTTTTTCAGTTTATTTTAATTGGATAACACCAGTTGAATTTGTCTATTCTCTAATGGGAATCTATTTCTTTTCGTTGGTTTTAATGAAATTTTATGCTTACAAAGTCAGATTTCCATCGTTTAAATTAAAAATTCCTACGAATTCAAAAGCGATTATTACTTATAGTTTATTCATTATTTTGACTGGTGGAATTGCCAATTTGTTTTTAGAAATCGATAAATTCATGTTGAATAATTACGTTAAAATTGAGAATATAGCCTATTATTCTGTCGCCATTTTTATTGCTACCGTAATTGCCGTTCCAAGCAGAGCGATGCATCAAATTACTTATCCAATTACAGCCAAACTGATGAGCGAAAACAAACATGATGAGCTGAATGATTTGTATAAAAGGACATCTATTACCTTACAAGTTGTTGGAGGTTTAATCTTTTTAGGGATTTTAGTTAACATCAATCAATTGTACTTGTTATTGCCAAAAGAGTATTCAGATGGTATTTTTGTAGTGTTTGCCATAGGTTTGTCTAAATATTTTGATTTAATATTGGGAAATAACAATGCCATCATTTTCAATTCAAAGTACTACAAAACGGTTTTGTTTTTGGGAGTTTTATTGGTTACCTTAACGGTCGTTTTGAATATGATTTTTATTCCACTTTATGGATTAAACGGTACTGCTTTTGCAACGATGCTTTCCATAACATTGTATAGTTTGGCAAAATTATTATTTGTGGTAAAACGCATGAAATTATACCCATTTACATCAAAAACAACTCTTTCACTTGGAATTTTACTGTTTTGTTTTTTGCTATTTTACTTTTGGGAATTTCCGTTTCATCCCATACTCAATATTGGTTTAAAATCTGTTTTGGTATCAATAGTTTACTTGATTTTAAGTTATAAATTGAAACTATCTTCTGATATTAATGCAGTTATTGAAAATGTAGTGAGAAAGTTTGGGCTTTAATTTTATTTGGAGCATCACAAATTTTATTTGATTTAAAAATATAAAAAAAATCCTGCTACCATTCTCGATAGCAGGACTTTTAAAAACTAACTAACCAAACTACTATTTACTTTTTCTTTCTTTTTCTTCTCTTTTAATTTCAGTTACATCAGAGTCATCCATTTTTACTTTGCTACCATCTTTTCTGTAGTAGTAAAAGTCTTCATCTGTAGTTGAATCATATCCATAATTGTTTCCGTTTCCATAACCGTTTCCGTTGAAGTTATATCCATTTCCATAACTTGAGCTGTTTACGAACCCAACTAAATCAACAATTTGACCTCTTCGGTTGTAAAAAATTTTCATACCACCTACTTGTTTTAGTGCAAAACTATTATATCTCATATATACAGAACCAACTCTTTTTACTCTACCAAAAGCATCGTAGTTGATGAAAACATTTCCAACTCTTCTTACTCTTCCAAAGTTATCATGTTCAACACGTACTCCACGAGCAGGACCATAATAGGTATTTGAAACGGTTACTGTTCTGACACCAGGAGCTCCATAAGTTCTGTTTATATTTTCAGTACGATTTCTGATGCCTGAAGTTGTTGGTTGTGTGTTAAAATCAAATTGACCGTCCAAAAAAATGAAGAATTCAATACCTCTTTCTTGGAATACAATTGGGTCAGCATCTCTATAATCTGTAATAAAGCGATAACCTTCTTCATTTGCACCGAACACATTTTTTTCTGATGCAATAGTTACATTACTGATGAGTAATAAACTTGCTGCTAAAAGTGTAATTTTTCTCATGACTTCTAAAATTTAAGGTTAAACAATGCAACAATTTTAATTTTATTGTTGTTTGATTACTTAAATTCAATCGCTATGCCAAAACAAGTTAAGCAATTGTCAATGAGTTGTTAATGAGTTTTAAGTGGTTGTTAATTAGTTTTTTAAATTTGTTTCAGGTTATTTTTTTGGTTTCAAATAGTTTGAAATAATATTAATATTTAACAACTTTAAACTAAAAACAACATAAAACAATCTGAAACAAATTTTTAAAGTTTCTCCCTCAAATACTTCCCAGTAACTGAATTTTTATTTTTTGCTACTTCTTCTGGAGTTCCAAAAGCCATTAGTTTTCCTCCAAATTCTCCACCTTCTGGACCAATATCAATAATATAATCTGCACATTTGATTAAGTCCAAATTGTGCTCGATAACAATGATGGAATGTCCCTTATCAAGCAAGGCTTCAAATGAGGCTAAAAGTTTTTTGATATCGTGAAAGTGTAAACCTGTTGTAGGTTCATCAAAAACGAATAAGGCTTTGTCTTTGATGGTTCCTTTCACTAAAAATGAAGCCAATTTAATACGTTGAGCCTCACCACCAGAAAGAGTAGAAGAAGATTGCCCCAATTGTACATAACCTAATCCAACGTCTTGAAGAGGCTGTAATTTTTGTACAATTTTCTTTTGATCATGTTTCGTAAAAAACACTAAGGCGTCATCAATAGTCATGGTGAGTAAATCATCGATATTTTTATCTTCAAATTTTACTTCTAAAATCTCTTTTTTGAAACGCTTACCACCACAAGTTTCGCAAAGTAAATTTACATCAGCCATAAATTGCATTTCGATAGTAACAGTTCCGTCACCTTTACAAGTTTCACATCGTCCACCATCAACATTGAAAGAGAAGTGTTTAGCTTGGTAATTTCTCAATTTAGAAACGGGTTGTTTTGAATATAAATCACGAATATCATCGTAAGCTTTAATGTAAGTCACAGGATTGGAACGCGAACTTCTCCCAATTGGATTTTGATCTACATATTCAATATGTTTAATGTGAGAATAGCTTCCTTCAAGACCAGAAAATTGTCCAGCTTTTTCACTAATTCCTTCTAAGCTCTTTTTAATGGCTGGAAATAGGATCTTTTTTACCAAAGTACTTTTTCCACTTCCAGATACACCCGTAACAACCGTCAAACACTCAAGCGGAAATGTAAAGTTTTGGTTTTGAAGATTATTTTCTCTAGCTCCAATGACATCAATATGATTTTTGAATTTTCTTCGCTTTTTGGGAACTTCAATTATTTCTTTACCATTTAAATATTTAGCTGTTAAGGAATCTGCTTTTAAAATTTCATCATAAGTACCTTGAGCCACTAAATAACCACCATTGGTTCCTGCTTCTGGACCAATATCTATAATCATATCAGCGGCTTTCATGATGTCTTCGTCATGTTCCACAACAATTACTGTATTGCCTAAATCACGTAGATTTTTTAAGACATCAATCAATTGTTCGGTGTCTTTTGGATGTAATCCAATACTAGGTTCGTCTAAAATATACATGGAGCCTACTAAACTACTTCCTAATGAAGTGGCTAGATTGATACGTTGTGATTCTCCACCAGACAATGAAGCTGAATTTCGGTTAAGTGTCAAATAACTCAGCCCAACTTTATTTAAAAATTCTAATCGATTATTGATTTCTATTAATAAACGTTTGGCTACTTTGGCATCAAATTCATTCAAAGTTAATTCTTGGAAAAAAGGAATTAATTTTGAAATAGGTAAATCCACCAAATCTGAAATATTTTTTCCAGCTATTTTTACGTAAGTAGCTTCCACACGAAGACGTTTTCCTTTGCAGGTATGGCATTTTGTTTTTCCTCTATAACGTGATAGCATTACACGGTTCTGGATTTTATAATTTTTTTCTTCTAACTCGGCAAAGAAATCATTTAATCCAGTAAAATATTTATTACCTTCCCAAATTAAGCTTTTGTGTTCTTCTGAAAGTTCAAAATAAGGCTTGTGAATGGGGAAATCAAATTTATGTGAATTGTTTACCAATTGATCGCGATACCAACTCATACTTTCGCCTCTCCAGGGAAAAATAGCATTCTCATAAATAGAAAGAGCTGTATTAGGAACGACTAAATCATCATCGATCCCAATTACGTTTCCATAGCCTTCGCAGGTTGGACATGCTCCATAGGGATTATTGAAACTAAATAAATGAATATTAGGTTCTAAGAAAGTCATCCCGTCAAGGTCAAAATTATTACTAAACTCAACTCTTTTATTGGTTGCAATTTCTTGTAAAAAACAAGTTCCTTTTCCTTCAAAAAAAGCTGTTTGAATAGCATCAGCTAAACGGTTCACGAATTCCTCATCTTCTTGCTTAACGACAATTCTATCAATAATTAATAAAACTTCTTTTTTAGCGAAATTTATGCCTTCAATAGCATCCAAACGAATCATTTCATTATCTACTAAAATTCGGGCAAAACCTTGTTGTAAAAGTACTTTGAGTTTGTCTTCCAAGGCTCTACCTTCTTCCAAGTGAATTGGAGCAATCAAAAGCCATTTGCTGTCTTGCTTTAGGGTCTCAACATATTTAACAACATCCGCTAATGAATCTTTTTTAACTTCATTTCCAGAAATAGGAGAGAAGGTTTTACCAATTCTAGCAAACAGTAGTTTTAAATAGTCATATATTTCAGTAGAAGTTCCAACAGTTGACCTAGCATTAGTAGTATTTACTTTTTGTTCAATAGCAATTGCAGGTGCAATCCCTTTGATGTAATCTACTTTTGGTTTATCTAATCGACCAAGAAACTGTCTTGCGTAAGAAGATAAACTTTCTACATATCGTCGTTGTCCTTCAGCATAAAGTGTATCGAAAGCTAAACTTGATTTTCCAGAACCAGACAAACCAGTTATGACAACTAATTGGTTTCTCGGAATGGCTACATCAACATTCTTTAGATTGTGTAATTGGGCTCCTTTAATTAGGATATTTTTCTTAGGTTCTAATTTTGAAAAATCGGTTTTAATCATAGCTTTTGGTAAAGAAGGGCAAATTTACATAAATAAAAGCTTTACTCATAAATATTAAGAACGGTTAAATCATAATTTTTCGTAAAAATTTATTGCATTAAAAATACTTTATGCTTAAGAGTTCATTTTTTTTGACTCATTAAAGGTCTTTTTATCTTTAATAGTTGTTTTCTCTAAAAAATACAATCTAATATTACCTATACAATACCTATACGAAACCGATGTAATCTTTCTATTTATAATCAGTTAGTTTGATAAAATAGCTGCTTTAAACGCTTGTAATGCTTTATTTTACGATTATTTCATAACATTATTTACTAAAATTTAGTTGTATAGTTTCTATATCAAGCTTTAAGGTGTTTTTGCGAATTTCATAATAATATAAATGATATATTTACAATAATAAAAATTTAACTCAAAAAATATACATTATGAAAAAAATTACTTTATTATTTTTAATGTTTACTTTTTCGTTTGGATTCTCTCAAGATCTTTTGTTGGGATTTGAAACAGGAGAAAGTGGTGGCGTAAATGGTGGACCCTTTGGAAACGGACCAGCTCCTATTGTTGAAGCAGGTACAGGAACAAATACCACTCAAGTATTAAAAATTGTTGGAAATCCAACTGGAGAGCCTTGGCAAGGAATCAATTTGAATTTGACTTCTCCTGTAAATTTATCTAACACACAAACAATGACTATTGATGTATTTTCAGATACAGCAATTACATTTCTGGTAAAAGCAACTGGAGGAGTTGGTGGTCCACCTGTAGTAGCTGCTGCTGTTTCACATACTGGAGGTAGTACTTGGCAAACTCTTTCTTTTACATTTGATACAGTATTAGACGGTCAAGGTGCACCAGCGAATGGTATATATGATGGTTTTGTTATACATACTTATTGGGCACCGGGTGCTGTTGGATTTTTTAATCCTACTGTTCCTACACCTGCACGTACTTTCTATGTAGATAATATTAAAGGTCCAATGGCATCAGCACCAGTAATACCAACACCTTCAACTCCAGCTCCAGTTCCAACTGTTGCTAATGCTGATGTGTACAGTATTTATAACGATACTAATAATTATACAACTGTTTTTCCAGTAGCTTATTCATTTGGAACATTATCAGCTGAACCAGATTTAGATGATACTAGTGTAGTAAACAAAGCTTATCGATTTAATTTCGGAATTGCAGGTTGGGGACAAGGTGAAGCTATGGCTAATGTAACATCTTACGGATTTGTTTCTTTTGATTATTGGGCTCAACCTGGTTTGCCTAACGGATTCAGATTCGTCATGATTAGCAACAATGGAGGTGTTACAGAACATGTTTATCAAATAGGAACTAATGAGCCTTTAGTAACTGGACAATGGAAAAAAGTTGAAATACCAATGTCTTATTTTACAGGTATAGGTTTTGCTGCAACTAACTTCTTTCAATGGAAGGTGAGTCCTTTTGAGGATAGTGTTAACAATGCAGGATATGTTTATGTTGATAATATTTTATTCACTGTAAACTCAGTATTGAGTAATGAAAATTTTACTACTTCTAAAGTGGATATGTATCCAAATCCTTCAAGTGATATGGTAACAATTAACACAATTGAAAATATTGATTCAGTTACTGTAATCAATGTTTTAGGACAAACGGTTTTAACTAAAGTTGTAAACTCAAATAACTTTTCTTTAGATATTTCAGAGTTAAATTCAGGTCAATATTTCTTGAGCTTAGAATCCAATAATGAAAGAGTTGTTAAAAAGCTAATCAAAAATTAGTAAAATCCTCTGTAAAGAATATTAAAGGTATGCTTATGCATACCTTTTTTTTATTATTTTTACAAATATTCTATATTGAACTTATTTAAATTTATTGCTTTGAAGTATAATATTTTTTTTATTTTGTTTTTGTTTATACAGAATTCTTTTTCGCAAGAATTGCCGCCAATTACAAAATACACCCAAAGTAATTACCAAGCAGGTATTCAAAATTGGATGATTTCTCAAGATTCTAATAGGTTTGTTTTCTTTGCTAATAATGAAGGATTGTTAGAGTTCAATGGCTCTAGTTGGACACTCTATCCTTCACCAAATGAGACCATTATAAGGTCTGTTAAGTGTATTAATGATAAAGTTTACATGGGTTCCTACATGGAATTCGGTTATTGGGAAAGAAAAGAAAATGGTCGTTTATATTACAGCTCATTGAGCGAATCAATTAAAGAGAAAATACTAGACGATGAGCAGTTTTGGGGAATTTTACCCTATGACAATTGGATTTTATTCCAATCCCTTGAAAGGATTTATGCTTATAATTTAACGACAAAAACGTTTTCAATTATTTCTCCCAAAGGTTTTATTAACAAAGCATACAAGACTTCAAATGGAATATATTTTCAAACTACTGATGGTCTTTTTGAAATTGAACAAGGAAAAAGTAAATTGTTTCTAGATAATGAAATTATAAAAAACAATAAGATAATCAATATTTTTGATTCAAAAGAAGGACTTTTGTTGGTTACTCAAGAGAATGGGATATATGAATACAAAGAGTCTAAATTAATTAAATATGTAACTAATATTGACGATAAGTTAAACCAAAGTAGTATCTATTGCAGTCAATTATTATCAGATGGTAGCATTGCGTTAGGCTCTGTTTCAAATGGAATTTTTATCCTCAAAAATGACCGTTCACTTCAATATCATATAACTCAAAATAACGGTTTAAGCAATAACACAGTTTTATCACTATTTGAAGATTTTGATAAAAACCTATGGCTTGGTTTAGATAATGGAATCAATTGTATAAACCTTCAATCACCCATCAAAAGTTTTTCGGATGATACTGGAATTTTAGGTACCATATACACTTCAATAATTTATAACGATGATTTGTATATAGGAACCAATCAGGGATTGTTTTATAAAAACGTTAAATCCGATTCAAATTTTAAATTTATTCAATCCACAAAAGGTCAAGTCTGGTCGTTATTTGTATATCAAAATACCTTGTTTTGTGGTCATGACTCAGGAACCTTTGTTATCAAGGAGGGAAATGCAAATTTAATTTACAAACAATATGGTACATGGAAGTTCGAGCCTGTAACCAATAATGGAAATTATCTACTGCAAGGAAATTATGTAGGTATTTCTGTTTTGGAAAAAATGAATGGTAACTGGGTTTTTAAGAATAGAATAGAAGGGTTCGATTATTCATCTAAACATTTTGAAATTTTAAATGGTAAGGAAATATTTGTCAGTCACGAATACAAAGGCGTTTATAGATTTGAAGTTGATAAAAACCTTACAAGAGCTTCAAATTTAAAAAAGTACACTAGTCCGACTAAAGGTAAAAATGCATCTTTATCAAAATATAAAAATCAAATTTACTATGCCAATAAGAGTGGAATATACCGATTAAATGAAAAAACAAAACAATTTGATAAAGACAAATTATTAAGTAGCATTTTTGAGAATGATGAATATGTTTCAGGTAAAATGGTCGTGGATAAATCCAACCGTTTGTGGTTTTTTACAAAAAACTATATTCATTTTTATTCCTCAGGAAAATTATCCTCAGAATTGAAAAAAAACAGTTTATCAATACCTGCTTCATTAACTAATTCAATGCCAGGCTATGAAAACATTTCCCAAATCAATGCAGAAAGTTATTTGATAGGAACCACGGATGGATATTATGTTATAAAAATAGACGATTTAAAGTTCAATAATTACAAAGTATCAATTACCCAAATAAGTAGCAATGTATTGAATCAAAACTCATTTAATAATTCCATTGCTCATAAGGCTTCTTTTGATTATAACCAAAATAATATTACCATAGGTTTTACAGTTCCGGAATATGATAAGTATATTAATGCAGAATACCAATACAAGTTGGAAGGACTTCAAGAGCAATGGAGTGAATGGAGTTCAAAACCATCTACTTTCTTCAAAAATTTAGAGCCTGGAGAATATGTTTTCAGTGTTCGTGCTAAAGTGGCTAATTCCATAACAGAAAACATTGCCACCTATTCTTTTACAATAAATAAACCTTGGTATGCTAATGGATGGGCAAAGCTTATATATTTTGTTTTATTCATAGTTTTAATTTATTATATTAATAAGCTATATACCAATTATCACGAAAAAAGGCATCAAAAAATCATTGCAGAAAATAATCTTTTATTAGAGTTAAAAGAATTAGAGCGTCAACAAGATATCATGAAAATTAAGAATGATCAGTTGAGTCAAGATGTAGATAAAAAGAATAAAGAATTGGCGGTTTCAACAATGGATTTGATTAAAAAGACAGAATTGTTGAATATTATAAAAGAAGATTTAAAAAACTCAACAGAAAGTACTTCCAATAGAAATATAAAGTCTTTAATCTCAACCATCAATAAAAGTGTAAAAGAAGAAAATACATGGAATGCATTCAAAGAAGCATTTGATAGTGTAGATAACGACTTTATCAAGAAAATCAAACAAATACACCCTAGTTTGACTTCGAACGATTTAAGACTATGTGCTTATTTAAGACTTAATCTGTCTTCAAAAGAGATAGCTCCATTAATCAATATTTCCGTTAGAAGTGTAGAAATTAAACGATATCGTTTGAGAAAAAAGATGGATTTACCTCACGAGCAAGGATTGGTAGAATACATTTTATCTGTGTAACTATACAAATCAACAAAATTTACCTATACATTAATACAACATTAACGTTGTAGCACTCTTTTTTTTACTTTTTTCAACCTATTTCAATTCTAATAATTTATTGTTAAATAAGGTGTTTTAATGATAAAATGGCAAAAAATATATAATTTAATTATCATGTATATTTTTTGTTGTAGTTATTATTGCTAAATCTTTTGTTTTTTAATTTAATTTTATGACAAATATCATATTATCCTAAACATTTAATCAATTCAATAAAAACGTAACGTATGAGAAAAATTATTTTGATATACATTTTTTGTTGCCTCTCAAATTCCATGTATTCACAAACAGCTCAGGTAACTTTAGAAAGTAATAACTCAGGGCACAGACTTAAAGTCGATGGGAAAGACTTTATGATTAATGGAATGAATTGGGATTACGTTCCAATTGGAACAAATTACAATTACAGCTTATGGAATCAAAGCGAATCAGTTATAAAGCAAGCTTTAGACGATGAAATGAGTTTGCTACAAAACATGGGTGTAAATTCCATTCGTGTTTACACAGGTATTCCCAAAAAATGGATAGAATATATCTACGATAATTATGGCATTTATACCATGTTGAATCATTCATTTGGACGTTATGGTTTGACTATTGATGGTGTTTGGACACCAGTTACAAAATATTCTGATAAAAAGACGCAAAATTTATTGTTATCAGAAGTCAAAAAAATGGCTGAAGACTACAAAGGAACACGTGGTTTATTGTTGTTCCTTCTAGGAAATGAGAATAATTATGGGTTGTTTTGGGCTGGAGCTGAAACTGAGGATTTTCCAGATGAAGAGGATAAGAAAAGAGAAGTTGGTGAAAAAAGAGGCCGTCCAATGTTCAAACTAATGAATGATGCTTCAAAAGCAATTAAAGCCATAAATCCAAATAACCCAGTTGCAATTTGTAATGGAGACGTGCTGTTTTTAGAAATTATAGCTAAAGAGTGTCCAGATGTAGATATATACGGAACCAATGTATATCGTGGAAAATCATTTGGTGATTTATTTGATAGAGTAAAAAAAGAATATGGTAAACCTGTCTTATTTACTGAGTTTGGTTCAGATGCATTAAATGCAAGAACAGGAGAAGAAGATCAGCAGTCACAAGCTTATTATGTAAAACACAATTGGAAAGAAATTTATGAAAATGCAGCTGGTTTAGGTAAAGCTGGCAATGCTATTGGAGGTTACACATTCCAGTTTAGTGATGGTTGGTGGAAATTTGGACAAACTAAAAACCTTGAAATCCATGATGCTAATGCTTCTTGGTCCAATGGAGGTTACCAATTTGATTTTTTAGAAGGTGAAAATAACATGAATGAAGAGTGGTTTGGTATTTGTGCTAAAGGACCAACTAATAGTAAAGGGAATTACACTTTATATCCCAGAGCTGCTTATTACACACTCAAAGAGGTACATCAATTCAATCCTTATGAAGGACAAAAAAGTTTGAATGATATAAAAAGTTACTTTGATAACATCATGTTAGTTGATGCTACACTCAGAGCTAGAGGCGATAAAGCAGCCTTGGGTGGCAATGAAACAAGCAAAATTAGATTTAGTCGTTTATCAGCTGAATTTACTACTTTCAATACAGGTGGAAGTTTATTAACAACACCTGAAACTGCTAATCCTGATAGCAATTCATATCCAAGACAGTTAGGTTTTGATCATATGCAGTCTTATTTTATTGGTGTTGAAGGTAAACCAGCTTCAAACATGAGAGCTGAAGTAACGTTTAACGTATTGGGTAATGTAGCAGAAAATCCGATTGATGAAATTTTCTACGAAAATGTGGGAAGACGTGCAACATTTGTAGGGGTTGATGGAGGAAATGAAACAAATGTAGTTGTAAACGATCCACAAAGACTTCGAGTTTATCAAGCAGAATTTGAGTGGAATGAAAAAGAGTTTGATTTGAAAGGCTTTTATAGAACAGGACATTACCATTGGGGATATGAAGGAGATTTTTTCGGATTATATCCAGAAGCTAATTATGGGCCTAATTTAGATATTTATAACGGTGAAATTTCAGGAGCAGAGTTTGAAGCTAAAGGAGCCTTGAAAGGATTAAAAATTGCAGCCGGTCCACAATTGTGGTGGGGAGCAAATCCAACAGCTTTATTGAAATACCAACGAAAATTTGGCAAATGGGATGTTACAGGAATTTATCACAGAGATTTTAACACCAACGTAAGATATGACGAAACAGGCCGTCGTATATTAAACCAAAATCAAGTTCGCTCTGGGGTTATTCCACCATGGGCAACAGAACGTGCAACTTTGGCTATAGAAAGAAAATTTGGAAAATTTGGTTTTGCATTAGGTGCTATTTGGGGTGGAAATCCTCTGAATGGAAGTTCATACCAAGACATCAACGATTTAGGCGAAGTAGTTGAAGATAAAATTAAAAGCAGTGACAATTGGGGTGGAAAATTTAAATTAACATATCAAGACGGAAAATTCAACTGGTATGGTCAAGGATCTTATTTAGGCTTAGTTGCAGGTGGAGGTGCAGATCAAACACAAACATTCACAGCTTGGAAATTAAAAGATTCAGGTAGTGGAAACATGGTAAATTTATTATCAGGTTTAACTTATTCTATTGGAAACTTCCAAGTAGCCCCTAATTTTATGTATCAGTCACCTTTAATTGCAGCCATGCCTAACAATTATGGTGGACCAGCTCGTTTGAGAAACTTTATCGATGATCCATTTGCAGTGAGAAATGGTAACCGTGAAATGTATGGATACGAAATGCTATTGACCTATGATCCAACACCAGGAAGCTGGATGTATCAGTGGGATAATGATAGAGAAGAAGATGCGATTTTTGCAATGAATTTAGGTTTTGTTTACAGAAGATTACCTACAACAATGGACGCACACATTGGTTTCTTGGCAGATCGTTCATTCTTTGCCTTTCCAAATTCGGCACCAGCAGAAGATTTATGGGAAGTTAACTCAAGAATGGTGTCAAAAATTAGTCCCGAATTAGGCTTAATTGCAAACTTCTACGTAGGAAATGGACAAGGAAATGGTGAGTCAACCAGAACCATTGATCGTTTTGGTTTTGATGTAAGAACAATTTATAACAAGTGGAAATTCATGTATGCTTTAAAAATTAATGATTGGGGACCATTCGACTACCACAGAGATTTTAACTTGACTTTTCCAGTGCAAACAATGTTAGATGTATCCTTGAGTTTAGGGAAACAAGATTGGTTTATTTTACCTAATACTAGAATTGGTGTAAGAGGTACATGGAGAGGATTAGATCAGTTTTCACCACGTTATTCTCCAAATGCTACTGCAGAATTTCAAACAGAACCAACAATAAGTCCTGTAGGGTTTCCTGATGGAAGCGAGTGGGAGTTAAGAACATATATTCAAATTAACATTGGCAATTAATAACTATTTATTTAAGACTTTTCAAAAGAATTAAGTAACAAAAAATATAAAATCATGAAATACAAAGTAAATAGCAAATTGAGTTTTACAAGTATGTTAGCCGTAGCAATACTGCTAAGTTTTACAAATTGTGAAAGAGAAATTTCTGAAGATGCTGTTTTAGCAACTTATCCCAATACTCCTGATATTTTTACAGATGTACCTGTTGGGCTAACTGATGCCTTTTTTGAGTCATTTGATCCAGCAACAGGAGCTAATCCTACAGGTTTTGGAACGGATAATGATGTAGCTTATGTAGGAAATTCCTCTATACGAATAGATGTTCCTGCTCCAAATGATCCAGACGGTGGTTACATAGGAGGTATCTTTAGAGATAGAGGAGCAGGAAGAAACTTAACAAGTTATGACGCACTTACTTTTTGGGCAAAAGGCTCAATTACGGGCTCTATAGGAACAGTAGGCTTTGGTGTTGATTTTGGAGAAAATAAACATCAAGTTACAGCTGATAATATTCAATTATCAACAGATTGGCGAAAATATGTAATACCCATACCAGATGCTTCAAAATTAGTGCAAGAAAGAGGAATGTTTATTTTTTCAGCAGGAACTCAAAATACAAATGGAGTAGGATTTACCATTTGGATTGATGAATTACGTTTTGAAAAATTGGGGAACACGAATTTACTTTATCCTTTTATTTTTAATGGAGAAGATAGAACAGTAGATGGATTTCTTGGTTCTACACAAGTCGTTAATCAATTTGGAGCTTTATTTAATTTGGCAAATGGACAAAATGTTACAGTTAATGCGGCACCAGCTTATTTTAGTTTAATGTCATCTAATACAGCAGTAACAGGTCCATTTACACAAGCACCTTCTGGAGATTTTTTTACAAATGTTATAGGAAGTACAGGAACAGCCGTTATTACGGCAAAAATGGGGAATTATGATGCTCAGGGTTCATTGACCATCAATGCAGTTGGTGATTTTGATTTTGCACCAACACCTACTGTTCCTGCAAGTAATGTATTATCCGTTTTTAGTGATTTTTACACCAATGTTCCTGTAACTTATTACAATGGTTTTTGGACTCCAGGTTCTACCACAGGATCTGCAGATTTTGTAATTAATGGCGATAATATTCTAAATTATACAAATTTCAATTATGTAGGAATTGCCATGGCTAATCCAACATTAAATGCCTCTGCTATGACACGTGTACACTTCAATATGTACATACCTAATAGTATTCCTCCTAATTTTAGTTTTTTAATCTCAATAGAAGATTGGGGACCAAATCAAATTGATAATGGAGGCGATGATACCAGACAGCAGATATTTGTCAATGCTTCACAAGTTCAACCCAATACATGGATTACTATTGATCAACCCTTAACATTGGCTAATCGAAACAATATTGGACTTATCATATTTGAAAATATAAATGGTTCAACATTATCAAACTTCTATTTAGATAACATCTATTTTTATACTAATTAATGACATACTTTACAATGAAAATAATTAATCATAAATCATGGAAACTTGTGCTTGCAATCATAGGTCTTTCCATAACAATGTCTTCTTGTAATGAAGACGAAAATCAAGTGGTTGCCACTAAGTTTAACTTGGTACTAGAGGATAATTTTGACGTTGACGGTGCTCCAAATCCTGATATTTGGTCATTTGACATCGGAGGAAATGGCTGGGGTAACAACGAATTACAATATTATACCGATAGATCTGACAATGTAGTAGTTCAAAATGGTTATTTAATCATTACCGCCAAACAGGAAAGTTATCAAGGAGCAAATTACACTTCTGCACGATTAAAAACACAAAATTTATTCAGTCAAAAATACGGTCGTTTTGAAGCTAGAATTAAATTACCACAAGGCAAAGGATTATGGCCAGCATTTTGGATGCTAGGTTCTAACTTTGAACAAGATGGTTGGCCACAATGTGGTGAAATTGATATCATGGAATACCTTGGAAACAAACCTATTGAAGTTTTCGGAACCCTACATGGACCAGGTTTTGCTGGGGCTGAAAGTATTTCAAAAAAATACACTTTACAAAACGGAAGATTCGATACAGATTTCCATGTATTTGGGGTAGAATGGACAGAAAATTATATCAATTGGTATGTGGATGATGTATTGTATAGCCAAATTACCAGAGAGAAAGTTGCAGAAGAAGGTGGTGAGTGGGTGTTTGACAACGAATTTTTTATGATATTAAATATTGCTGTTGGAGGAAATTTACCAGGTAATCCAGATGGAAATACCATGTTCCCCCAAAGAATGATTGTAGATTATGTAAGAGTTTATCAATAATATAAATAAGAAATCATGAATAAATTAATAAAAATATTTAGTCTTTTATTTGTTTTGAGCAGTATAATTGCTTGTGATATTTCAGATGAAGAGACAATAATTCAAGGTGAAACTGTCGCTAAATATACATACATTAGAGAAGCTTCTCCTGGAACAATAAAATTGATAAATACCTCAGAAAATGCAAACAGCTACCTGTGGGATTTTGGAGATAACACAACATCAACAGTTAAAGATCCAGTAAAAATATTTCAACAAACAGGGGAATATGTGGTAACACTGACAGCAACTAACAACAAGACAAAAGTCTCAAAGACATTCAGTTCTACGATTTCTGTATTTATTTTTGATGGAGGTTTAGTTACTAATGGCGATTTCGAAGCAGGAGCTACACCTTGGACTTTAGGAGCAGATAATGCACTGCCTCCAGGATTGGTTGTTACTGAAAACGGAAATAGTTATTTTTCAATTCCAGTTAACGCTGCTGGAAATCCTTTTGATGTTAACTTGTCACAAAAAGGACTTAATCTGACTCAAGGTACTACTTATCGTTTAACGTTTGATGCATGGTCAAATGTAAACCGAAACATGATTGTAGGTATAGGTTTAAGTGGTGCTCCATGGACAAACCAGTCAATCACTCAAAATATCACCACTCAGGTTCAAAGTTATACCATCGATTTAGTGGCAAATTTCTCAAGCGCTAACTCCAGAGTTCTTTTTGATTTAGGCGCAGCAGTTGGAAGAGTAAATATTGATAATGTAAAACTCAATCCACTTCCCTAATTTTTAATTTAAAACAAACCTCTATTTATTATCTAACGGATTTAATGCCTTTAATTGAATTTTATGACCGATACACACCTAAATATAACAAATGAAAAGCCAAAAATTGAACTGCAAGAAGTAACAATTAATCAAGAGAAGTTTTTTAAAATAGCCAATCACGATCAGATGAAATCCTTTTTCATGAGTATTGTGAGCGATTCAAACCATTGGATGTTTATTTCAAGTAATGGAGGATTAACAGCTGGAAGGAAAAATGCTGAGTACGCTCTTTTTCCTTATTATACAGATGATAAAATTACTGAATTTGCAGACATTACAGGTAGCAAAACTATATTTCAAATTCATCATGATGATTCAATACTGCTTTGGGAACCATTCTCCGATAGATTTAACGAAAAATATACCATCACCCGAAATTTATACAAAAGTATATATGGCAACAAAATTATTTTTGAAGAGGTTTTTCACGATCTTAATTTAACCTTCAATTACCAATGGAATTCAAGTAATAATTTTGGATTTGTAAAAAAGTCTCAAATTATAAACCATTCACAAAACGATTATTCAATTACCTTGTTAGATGGTATTCAAAATATTATGCCACATGGAGTCAGTAGTGATTTACAATCCTCAACAAGTAATCTTGTGGATGGCTACAAGAGAAGTGAAATTGATTCAAAAAGTGGACTGGGAATTTTTGCTTTAAGTGCTATCATTGTTGATAAAGCCGAGCCAAGTGAAGCCTTAAAAGCCAATGTAGCTTGGTCATTAGGACTTGAGCATCCAACATACATGTTATCATCGAAACAGTTGAATAATTTCAGAAAAAAACAACCAGTTCATGCTGAAGTTGATGTTAAGGGAGAAAAGGGAGCTTATTTCCTTTCAAAAGAAATTACTCTTTCAAAAAACACTTCTAAGGAATGGAAAATAATTGCCAATGTAAATCAAAATCAATCCCAAATCATTCAGCTTATTGAAGATATTATTGCTTCTACAACTTTAGAAAAACAGCTGGAAGAAGACATAGCATTAGGAAACCAAAATTTAATTAGCTTGAATGCTGCAGCAGATGGAATTCAGTTTACAGCAGACAAAAGGAAAGATACACGTCACTTCTCAAATGTCCTTTTTAATATTATGAGAGGAGGAATTTTTGATGATAATTACACCATTGATAAGAAAGATTTTAAAAATTACATCTATAACGCCAATAAAGAAGTTTATCAAAACAATATATCTTCTCTAGATGCTTTAGCAGCAATTTTTACCATTTCAGATTTACAAAATGAAATAGCTTCGGTTACCGATGTAGATTTCATTAGATTAAGTGTTGAATATTTACCTTTAAAATTCAGTAGAAGACATGGTGATCCAAGTCGTCCATGGAATAAATTTTCAATCAATACAAGAAGTGAAGTTGACGGTTCCAAAATATTAGATTATGAAGGAAATTGGAGAGACATTTTTCAGAATTGGGAAGCCTTAGTTTATGCTTATCCACAGTTTATAGACGGAATGATTTTCAAGTTTCTAAATGCATCTACATTTGATGGCTATAACCCATACAGAGTAACCAAAGACGGTTTTGATTGGGAAGCCATTGAACCTGATAATCCTTGGTCATATATAGGTTATTGGGGAGATCATCAAATAATCTATTTGTTGAAGTTTTTAGAGTTCATAGAAAAATACAATCCAGGCAAATTAAACAGCTATTTTGAGCAAGAATCATTTGTTTATGCAGCTGTTCCTTATGTGATTAAATCTTACAATGAAATTCTTAAAAACCCTAAGGACACTATAGAATATAATCACAATTGGGAAAAGAAAATTACAGAAAGGAAAAAAATAGTTGGTGCTGATGGAGCGTTGTTAAAAAGTAATGATGACAATATTTATCATGTTAATTTTATTGAGAAAATATTAGCAACCGTTTTAGCAAAAATGTCCAATTTCATTCCAGAAGGTGGAATTTGGATGAATACCCAAAGACCCGAATGGAATGATGCTAATAATGCTCTCGTTGGAAATGGAGTTTCAATGGTAACGCTATATTACTTAAGAAGATTTTTAAAATTCTTTCAAGAATTATTAGATAAATCCGAATTAGAGAATATTAAAATCTCTAATGAAATGGTAGAATTCTACCACGAAGTCAGAGCTTGTTTAGTAGAAAACAGGCATTTGTTATCCGGTAAAATTTCAGATCAATCCCGTAAGATAATCTTAGATAGATTAGGTAAAGCAGCTTCAGATTATCGTTTTCAAGTATATAATAGTGGATTTTGGGGTAAAAAGAGAACGCATTCAATGGCAGGTTTAAAAACCTTTACGAATGTTTGTTTAGAGTTTATAGATCACGCCATAGAAGCCAACCAAAGAGAAGATAAGTTGTATCACGCTTATAATTTGATGTCTATCAATAATGATGCAATAGAAATTTCTCATCTTTCAGAAATGCTAGAAGGTCAAGTAGCCATTTTAAGTTCAGGTGTTTTATCCGGTAAAGAAGCCGTTGAAATTTTAGATGCTCTAAAAACCAGCAAATTATACAGAGAAGATCAAAACAGCTACATTTTATATCCTAATGTTAATCTTCCAAAATTTTTAGAGAAAAACAATATTCCTAAAGAAGAGGTTCAAAAGTCCAATTTATTAAAAACCCTTCTTAGTCAAAACGATACTCAAATTTTAAACCAAGATATAAAAGGAAACTTCCATTTCAATGGCAATTTTCACAATGCAAATGATTTAAAAAAGGAACTGCATTTACTAGAAGAACAAGCTGATTTTAAAACATTGGTTTCAGCAGAGAAAGAGAGTGTTTTGCAACTTTTTGAAAAAGTATTTAATCACAAAGCATTTACAGGAAGATCTGGGACTTTCTTCGCTTATGAAGGTTTAGGGTCGATATATTGGCATATGGTTTCAAAATTGCATTTAGCCGTTCAGGAAGTTTGTTTAAATGCCATACAAAACAATGAGGACAAGTGCATAATTGAAGCTCTAAATACGCATTATGATGAAATTGCAGATGGAATTGGGATACATAAATCACCAAAAGAATACGGAGCTTTTCCTGTTGATCCATATTCACACACACCACAACACCGAGGAGCTCAACAACCAGGAATGACAGGCCAAGTGAAAGAAGATGTTTTAGTTAGAATAGCCGAATTAGGAATTAAAATCTCAAAGGGTATAATAGAGTTCAAGCCAACATTATTAAAAAAGAATGAATTTTTAGTCGAATCACAAACGGTTGATTTCATTGACATAAGCGGAAAAAAAGTAGCTATTGTATTAGAGAAAAATAGCATGGCATTTAGTTTCTGTCAAGTGCCAATTGTTTACAAAATTGGAACCGTAAATCAGTTAAAAATCTATTATATCAACGGAGATCCAGTTGAGCAAGACACCTTAACTCTAAATAAAATTCAAAGCGATGCCATTATGCAGAGAAAAGGAGAAATTACCCATATAGAAATTTCAATAACAGCAGATAGCTTACGATAATGAGAAATATTATTTACATAGTATTAATTCTAATTACTGCATGTAATAATAAAAGTTATGATAGTAAAACTAAAGAAATTACAGCCCAGATGATTTTAGGAAATCCAGATTATCAAGCCATTTGCTATGGTGGATATAGAACAAATACAAGAGATGTACAGCCTACCATTGCACAAATAAAAGAAGATTTAAAAATCTTAGCAGCCATGCAAATAAAATGTGTACGAACTTACAATGTACACTTGGAACAAGCATCAAATGTATTGAAAGCTATTGATGAACTAAAAAAAGAGGATTCTAATTTTGAAATGTATGTAATGCTTGGAGCATGGATAGATTGTAAAAATGCTTGGACAAATAGGCAACCTATTCATCATGAAGAAAGTGAAAGAAATGCAATTGAGATAGATAGAGCTGTCGAATTAGCAAATGCTTACCCAGAAATCGTAAAAATAATTGCAGTTGGAAATGAAGCAATGGTCAAATGGGCAACAAGTTATTATGTGGAACCTGCTATAATACTAAAATGGGTCAATCATTTACAGCATCTGAAAAAACAAGGCAAATTATCCAATAAAATTTGGATAACCAGTTCCGATAATTTTGCATCATGGGGTGGTGGCGACACTTTGTACCACACAAATGAGCTGGAAGAATTGATAAAAAAAGTAGATTATATTTCCTTGCATACCTATCCAATGCATGATACACATTATAATCCAGAGTTTTGGGGTGTTTTAGAGAGTGAAGAAAATTTATCAGAAAAAGAAAAGGTAGATAAAATCATGATGCGTTCAAGAGATTATGCCATATCACAATATAAAAGTGTAGTCAATTATGTAAAATCTCTAGGAGTTGACAAACCTATTCATATTGGTGAAACAGGTTGGGCCACAACTTCCAATGAGTTCTATGGAAATGAAGGTTCAAAAGCAGTAGATGAATACAAAGCAGCCAAGTATTATAAACTCATGAGAGAGTGGACAAACAAAAACAAAATTACCTGTTTTTATTTTGAAGCTTTTGATGAAAATTGGAAAGATAGCAGCAATCCACAAGGTTCAGAAAATCACTTTGGATTGATCAATTTGCAGTCTCAAGCAAAATATGCCCTTTGGGATTTAGTGGATAAAAATATATTCAAAGGATTGACTAGAGATGGCAAACCCATTACTAAAACCTATCAAGGAAATGAAGAGAAACTTTGGCAAGAAGTAAAAATTCCAAATGCTTTGCAAAAACAATATTGAAATGAAAAACGTTAAGATAGGTTTCAAACCGTATAATTTTTGGATGACCCTTTTGGGGCTATCAATAATGTTTAATAGTTGTAAATCAACAGATAAAATGGATATAGAAGTATTTGAAACCAATCAAAAAGGTAATTCATTGCAGAAAATTGAAAAATTTGAAGCCAAAGAAAAACAAGTTACCATTCAAATAAATCCAGAAGAAAAATTTCAAACTATCACTGGATTTGGAGGCTCTTTTACGGAAGCTTCTGCATCACTACTTAATCGATTAAGCAAAGAAAACCGTAAAAAAATTCTTGAAGCCTATTTTAGTGAAGAAGGAGCTAATTATTCCCTAACCAGAACCCATATTGCTTCTTGTGATTTTTCCTTAAACAACTACACTTACGCTAAAGTTGAAAATGACATGACTTTGGAGAGCTTTACCATTGATGATGATAAAGAAGATTTAATTCCAATGATTTTAGAAGCAAAAGCAATTTCAAAAGACGGATTTAAAATTATTTCTTCACCTTGGTCATGTCCACCTTGGATGAAAGACAACAAAAGTTATGTAGGAGGAAAATTATTACCAGAATACTATGATGTGTTTGCATTATACTTTTCAAAATACCTAGAAGCATACCAAAAAGAAGGCATTGATATTTGGGGTGTCACAGTAATCAATGAACCTCATGGCAATGGAAACAATTGGGAAAGTACACATTTTTCTCCAAAAGAAATGACTGATTTTGTACAAAATCATTTAGGACCAAAATTAGAAAAAGACGGTTGGGGAAACACTAAAATTTTAGGCTATGACCAAAATCGTGCTGGCATAAAAGAATGGGCTGATGAAATGTATAGAGATGATAAAACTTCAAAATATTTTGCAGGAATGGCCATCCATTGGTATGAAAGTACCTATGAAGTTTTTCCAGAAGATTTACAATATGCTCATAAAAAAGCACCCAACAAATACTTAATTGAGACAGAAGGTTGTATCGATTCAGAAATTCCTCATTGGCAAGATGATGCTTGGTATTGGAAAAAAGAAGCTACTGATTGGGGTTGGGATTGGGCCTCAGAAAAAGAGAAGTACTTACACCCAAAATATGCACCAGTCAATCGCTACGCAGAAGATATAATTGGTTGTTTAAACAATTGGGTTGACGGCTGGGTCGATTGGAATATGGTTTTAGATAGACAAGGTGGTCCTAATTGGTTCAAAAACTGGTGTGTAGCTCCTGTAATAGTAGATCCAGAAAAAGATGAGGTTTATTTTACACCTCTTTATTATACAATGGCTCACTTTAGTAAGTTTATTCGACCAGGAGCAGTAAAAATTGGATGTGAAATCAACAATAAAGAACTAAAGTCAACTGCTTTAAAGAATCCTGATGGAAGCATTATTGTAGTAGTTTTCAATCCAACAGCAACCGATTTTTCGATAGAATTAAATGTGAATGAGCAAAAAGAAGTCATATCAATTCCAGCAAAAGCCTTACAAACAGTTAGGATTAAAATGTAGTTATATAATAATTTAAAACAACAATATATGTCAAATAGTTCATCAAATGGGAAAGTGCCTATAGGGCAAAAAATTGCGTTTGGGCTTGGGATGTTAGCCAATCAAATGTTTCCCGCTGCATTAGGTATATTTATGGTTGTTTTGGTTCAAAATTTGGGATTTCCAACATGGATGTGGGGAATTTTATTTTTTTTACCAAGAGTTTTTGACTCGATAACAGATCCAATTATGGGATTCATCTCAGACAATACAAAATCAGTTTGGGGAAGACGAAGACATTATGTTTTTATTGGAGCTATAATAATGGGAATTTCCTTTGTTTTGATGTGGCAAATGTACAAAGACGACGGAATCAATTATAATTTTGTATATTTTTTGATATGGTCCTTAATTTTTTATTTGGGTCTGACGATTTTTAGTGTACCTTATGTTGCAATGGGCTATGAAATGAGTGATGATTTCCATGAGAGAACAAGTATTATGGCGATATCACAATGGATTGGGCAGTGGGCTTGGGTAATTGCACCATGGTTTTGGGTAGTAATGTATGATCCATCATGGTTTGAAGGAGGAGCCGATGTTGCCACAAGAACCTTGGCAATATGGGTAGGAGTAATCTGTGCTATTTTAGCAATGATTCCTGCTATATTTATCAAAAGTGAGTCCACAAAAAATGATGCAAATTTAACACCATTAACCCTCAAAACTATTGGTGGAAGCATGAAAAAAATTGTTGAAGGATTTAAAGAAGCATTTAAAATAGAAGCATTTAGGAAACTGTGCTATTCAACATTCTTAATTTTCAATGCATTCAATACAGTAGCAGGTTTCACATTTTTTATTGTAGTTTATTTTTTGTTCAATGGAAATGCTGGTGATGCAGGGATATGGCCTACACTTTTTGGAAGTGTCGGTGCTTTAGCTACTACTTTTTTAGTAATACCAATAGTAGCTAAAATGTCTAGAGTTTTAGGAAAAAAATCAGCTTTTTTGGTGTCTCAGGCTATTTCAATATTAGGTTATGTTTTGCTTTGGTTTTTATTTATACCAGGTAAACCCTATATGTTTTTATTTGCATTGCCATTTTTTTCTTTTGGAATTGGTAGTCTTTTCACACTAATGATGTCTATGACAGCTGATGTTTGCGATTTAGATGAATTAACCAATGGAAAACGCAGAGAAGGAATTTTTGGAGCAATATATTGGTGGATGGTTAAGTTTGGATTTGCTATTGCTGGACTTCTTACGGGAGCTATAATGACATTAGTAGGTTTCGTTCCCGATGCAGTTAATTCTGAAGCATCTGTAACTGGGTTAAGATTGTTCTTTTCAGGTTTACCAATTGCTGGAACCCTAGGTGCAATGTGGATTATGCGTAATTATGATCTTTCAGAAGAAAAATCAAAAGAAATTAGTGCAGAATTAGCAGTGAGAAAAGAATTAAAGAAGAAAAAATCTTCTTCATATGAATCTGGAAAATTAATTTCGATACTTCAAAATCAATCTGAGATAAACTTAACTATTGGACTTGATGTTGACACATTATCCCCAAAAGAGATAAATGCAAAATATTTAGACATACTAAACAACGGATTGCACGGACTTTGTTTCAGTCCCTATGTCGAAGGACAACAAGCGGGAGATATATTGACAGCAGACCAAATTAGAAGACGTTTAGAAATCATAACACCATATACCCAATGGATTCGTTCTTTTTCTTGCACAGAGGGCAATGAACTTATTCCAGAAATTGCACGTCAGAAAGGTTTGAAAACAGTTGTAGGAGCTTGGATTAGTAACGATAAAGTTCGAAATGAAAAGGAAATAGAATCTTTAATTCAATTAGGAAAAGCAGGTTTAGTCGATATAGCAGCTGTTGGAAATGAGGTTCTTCATAGAAATGAAATCTCTGAACAAGAACTAATAGACTACATAAAACGTGTTAAAAAAGCCCTTCCAAATATAGAAGTTTCATACGTTGATGCCTACTATCAGTTTTTAAACCGAACGGATTTAGTAGCCAACTGTGATATACTTTTAGTAAATTTTTACCCTTTTTGGGAAGGAGCAAATAACGATTATGCACTTTCTTATTTGAATAACATGATGGAACTCACTAGAAATGTTGCTTTAGGAAAAAAAATTATCATAGCTGAAACAGGTTGGCCAAGCAAAGGAGAAAGCGTGGAAGAAGCGGTTCCTTCAGCAATCAATGCCATGAAATATTTTATCGCTTCACAAGAATGGGCAAAAAGAAATAATACACCATTATTTTATTTCTCCTCTTTTGATGAATCATGGAAAGTCAAGCAAGAAGGAACAGTTGGAACCGCTTGGGGAATTTGGGACAAAAATGAAAAATTAAAAATGGAACACTTAATACCTACTGCAAATGTCAATTAGAAAAGATTATTTCGATTATACAGAATCTGTTGATTATACAAATCCTGATTACAGTTCAGGAATAGATTTTAATCAAAAATCCGAAAGAGAAATCGTCACCTTATTCAACGATATTTTAGATGAGGGAATGCACGGGCTTTGTTTTAGCATGTATGAAGATGGTCAAAAACCTGGAGATATTATTTCAGAGGAGCAGGTGAGAAGAAGAATGAAAATTATTGCTCCTTACACCCAATGGATTCGATCTTTTTCATGCACTGAAGGCAACGAATTTGTTCCAAAGATAGCTCGTGAATTTGGCATTAAAACCTTAGTAGGTGCATGGTTAGGGAATGACCCAGAAATCAACCAAAAGGAAATAGAAGGTCTAATAAAGTTGGCCAATGAAGGCTATGTCGATATTGCTGCTGTTGGTAACGAAGTCATGTACAGAAAAGATTTATCTGAAGATGAACTCTTAGACTTTATCCATAAAGTAAAAGCAGCAATTCCAGAACATATACCCGTAGGTTATGTAGATGCTTACTATGAGTTTACCATAAAACCAAGAATTACAGAAGCTTGTGATGTTATTTTAACCAATTGTTACCCTTACTGGGAAGGTACTTCGATAGATTATTCGCTTTCTCACATGAAAAGTATGTATCACCAAGCCAAAAGTGTTTCCAATGGAAAAAAGGTGATCATTACAGAAACAGGTTGGCCTAGTCAAGGAGAGAATTTCAGAGAGTCATTTCCATCCAGAGAAAATGCCATCAGATATTTTATCAACACACAGCTTTGGTCTAAAAGTGAAGATATTGATATCTTTTATTTTTCTTCATTCGATGAATCATGGAAAGTAGGAGCAGAAGGAGAAGTAGGAGCTTATTGGGGTATTTGGGATAAAAATGAAAAATTAAAATTCAATGAAAAATAACATAAAAAGAGCTCTTTTAGTACTATTGTTTTCAAACTTAGGTTTAGCACAAGTTGATGTAGTGTATAATGATTTAGTTTGGTCAGACGAATTTGATACTAATGGAGCTATCAATTCCACAAACTGGTTTCATCAAACACAATTACCCGCTGGTGGAAATTGGTTCAATGGAGAACAACAACATTATACCAATCAAATAACAAACTCTTTTGTAGATGCAGGTTTTCTGAATATTGTAGCCAAAAAAGAAAATTTCACCGATCAAGGTTTTACAAAACAATATACTTCAGCCCGTTTGAATTCTAAATTTGCATTTCTATATGGACGAGTGGATGTTAGAGCAAAAATCCCAACCCAACAAGGTACATGGCCAGCCATTTGGATGTTGGGTAAGAATGTAAACGAAGACGGCGGTTTTTTTGATGCAACTTATGGAACGACCAATTGGCCTGCTTGTGGTGAAATAGACATCATGGAGCATGGTATTACACCATCTCAGCCTACAAATTATATTCAAAGTGCTTTGCATACACCCTCTTCTTTTGGAAACACCTTTAACATTGGAGGAACAATTGCCAGTAATTTAGGAAACGACTTTCATGTATATTCTATGAATTGGTCTCCTTACGAAATCTCATTTTTGCTAGATGGAGTAGTTTTTTACACTTACAATCCAGCAGTTAAAAATGCGAGTAATTGGCCTTTCAATCAAGAACAGTATTTATTGCTCAATATTGCTATGGGTGGTGTTGCGGGAACTATTCCGTCAAATTTTATGCAAGCTACTATGGAAATAGATTATGTAAGGGTTTATCAAAATACACTTGTGGATACAGAAGCACCTTCAGCCTTAACAGCAACAGTGGGAACAGTTACAAGTTCTTCTGTTGAGCTATTGCTCAATACTGCTGATAATTCTGGCAATGTAGTTTACACGATTTCTTATGGTTCACAAACAATTACAGTGGCCAGTCCATCTAACGTTCAAAAGTCAGTTATTATTTCCAATTTGTCGCCAAATACAACTTATAATTTTTCTATATCTGTGAGTGATTTGGCAGGAAATGATTATGTTAATAATCCAGTTGTTTTAAATGCAACAACTGCATCAACAACAGCTTGCTCTGGAACCGACACAGCAGCACAACAAGGCTCATTTTCCATCGGATACAATTATCTATTTGAAACTGTAGGTTCTGATGTTAAAATAACGTTTGAAATGTTAGACACAGACAAAGTAGGAGTAGTAGCTTTCTTATGGAAACAAAACCCCTTTTCAGAAGTGCAAATGACTAACGTGTCAGGAAATATATTTACTTCAACAGTAACAGGTTTAACAATTGGACAAACCATTAATTACGCTGTGAAATTTGCTTATGCTGGAGGTTTGTCTGTTACAGAATATTTTTCCTATGTAGTGGGAGATGATTGTACATTATCACAAATTAACCCAAATAATTTGGATGATTTTACATTTACGAATCCTATAAAAGGAGATTTAATCATAAATTCAAATGAAACAATTGATAAAATTGAAATTTATAGCGTAAGTGGAAAATTAGTATTGCAAACTTCCACAAATTTAGAGCAAGTTGATGTAAGTAAATTAGCCAAAGGATTGTATGTAGTTACTATTTATGCTAAAAATACAAAAACCACAAAAAAGATGATTATACAGTAAGTGTAAATATGCAATATAAATAATTTTTGAATTCTTTAGAGTTTAATCCATTTTGTAGTATTAAAAGTAGTTTTTTTATAGAAAAAATACATTTTAAGCACTTTTTTGAATAAAAGTTTGCATAATATTTGGATTTAAGAAAAAAAATGTTTTAAATTTGGCTCATAAACCACTTAAAATCAATTAGCCTATAGTTCAAAAAATACTTTTTAAAAAAATTTAACCCCCAATTAAAAGGTATTATTATGGCTAATAATCAAATCCCTGACGCTCTTTTGGTGCAGCAATATATAGCTGGAGATGAGCTTGCACTTTCAAAATTAATAGAAAGACATCAATCTAGAATTTATGGATTTATTTATTCAAAATTGAACGATCGTGAGTTGTGCGACGATATTTTTCAAGATACTTTTATCAAAGTCATTCGTACATTAAAAACAAAAACATACAATGAAGAAGGTAAATTTCTTCCTTGGGTAATTCGAATTGCCCACAATCTTATTGTTGATCATTATCGCAAAAACAAGAAAATGCCAATGACGAGAGAAACAGAAACTTATTCCATTTTTGAATTTATCAAAGACAATACTTCCACTATTGAAGGACAAATGATTACGGAACAGGTTGAAGTAGATTTACAACGCCTTATTGAAGAATTACCAAACGACCAAAAAGAAGTTTTAGTGATGCGTATGTATGACGATTTGAGTTTCAAAGAGATTTCAGAGCAAACAGGTGTTAGTATAAATACAGCTTTGGGAAGAATGCGTTACGCTTTAATGAACTTGAGAAAATTAATAGAAAAAAATCAGATTGTTTTGACAAATTAGTATTTGTTTAGTTATATTTTATTCTCAATGAGCCATTTAGATATTCTCAAAATGGCTCATTTTTTTTGTGAAATAAATAATTTTAACATTTATACAATATTTAATTCTCAATTTCGTTATAGTAGAAACAATCTTAATATATGGCAAAAATCTACGCTAAAGAAAAATTAGTATCTTCAAAAATGTTACCAAAAAAAGAAACAATTCAGTTGATTTTAAGTTATTCCGCAGCATTAAAAGTGATGCAAATTGGGAAGCAGAAAATTGAAATGATAGCTAATTAAAGAAAATTCCTGATAGAACAAATCAGGAATTTTTTGTTTGATCACTTTTTACGATGAAATTTATATTTTCTTTCTTTCTCATTTTTATTTGTTATACTGAAAATGCTCATTCTCAATCGAAAGCGTATGACAAAAATATTGACTCATTACTAGTTTTAAATAAAATTGTTAATGACTTTGAGGATGTTTTAACAGATACGCAAGAGCAATATTTAATAGATGAATTATTCGATTATGAATCAAAGTCAACAAATGAAATTGTAATTGTAACTGTGGCTGACTTCAAACCCTACGATGATATTTTTCAATTTTCACTAGATTTAGCAAATAGAACTGGAGTTGGAAAAGTAGATAAGAACAATGGAATTTTGATAGTTTTAAGTAAAGATAAGCGACAAATTCAAATTCAAAATGGCGATGGAATTGTGTCGCTTTTTAGCAATGAACAAACGAAATACATCATACAAGAAATTATGATTCCAGAATTTAGGAAAGATGATTATTTTGAAGGCTTAAAGAAAGGATTATCAGCAATAATGAGAATACTCTCAAAATAAGATCTACTTTAAATTTTTATAATAATCCTTCAAAACAGATTTTCTGCCAATCGTTTGGGTAATAATATCTTTCTCTAAATCCCAACCTCTTGCAGGAGAATATTCTCTTCCATACCAAATAATTTGCAAATGAAGATCATTCCATAATTCTCTTGGGAAAATGGCTTTAGCATCTTTTTCAGTTTGCACCACATTTTTTCCATTGGTCAAATTCCAACGGTACATCAAACGATGAATGTGCGTATCAACTGGAAAAGCCGGAACACCAAAAGCCTGACTCATCACCACACTTGCCGTTTTGTGACCCACAGCTGGCAAAGCTTCTAAGGCTTCAAAACTTTGAGGAACTTCACCGTTATATTTATCGATTAAAATTTCAGACAACCCGAAAATTCCTTTAGATTTCATCGGCGATAAACCACATGGACGAATGATTTCCTTAATTTCTTCCACACTCATTTTTACCATATCAAAAGGATTGTCAGCTTTGGCAAACAAAAGAGGCGTAATTTGATTCACACGCACATCAGTACATTGCGCAGAAAGTAAAACAGCCACCAATAGTGTATAAGGATCTTTATGATCTAACGGAATAGGAATTTCAGGATATAATTCATTTAACGTATTTATAACAAATGTTGCTCGCTCTTTTTTGGTCATTTTTGTATTTTTATAGTTGTAAAATTAAGCAAATTAGAACAACAAACAATAACCCATTAACCATAAACATACTATGACAACTTTAAAAGCAGGAGACAAAGCCCCAAAATTTTCAGGAGTAGATCAAGACGGAAACCAACATACATTATCGGATTATAAAGGAAAGCGATTAGTAGTTTTCTTTTATCCAAAAGCGAGTACTCCAGGTTGCACAGCCGAAGCTTGCGATTTAAGAGACAATTTTAAAAAATTTGAAGCTCAAAATTATGCTTTACTAGGTGTAAGCGCCGATAGTGCCAAAGCACAATTGAAATTTATTGAAAAATATGATTTGCCTTTTCCATTGTTAGCCGATGAAGACAAAAGTGTCATCAATGCCTTTGGCGTTTGGGGTCCAAAAAAATTCATGGGTAAAGAATACGATGGCATTCACAGAACTACTTTTGTAATTGATGAAAACGGAATTATCGAAGAAGTCATCGATAAAGTTAAAACCAAAGAGCATGCTTCACAGATTTTGGGTTAATAATGTTAAAATAAAAGCCTCTTTTTAAGTTAATTTAAAAGAGGCTTTTTTATGATTTTTAGAAATGTTTTGGGATAAAAGTACTGTTAAGATAATCCGTTGTTATGTGCTTTTCTTTGTCATCCAATAACTCTTTTGTCTTTTGCTACAAACTTTGCAAAAGCTAACAATGCACCTACAAGCATTATATTTCTAAAAAAGTTGACCATTTCAAGTTCTTTTTCTTTTTCAAGGTTTGTTGTCATTATATCAGCTTCTAATTCGTGTCCCATTGCTCTTGGTAGGTGGACTAAGAATGCTAAAAGTATAACATAAATTGCCATCATAGTATACGCTAATTTGTCATATTTGCCTGTAACAGCACTTATGATAAATGCTAAAATACAAATTAGTGTAAAATAATTCCAAAAATACGGAAACGGAATATAGTCAGGAACAAATGCTGCTCCAACTTCTGGTTTTCCCATGTGTAAACCTACATATAGTAGAAACGAAATTGGGAAAATATATTTTCCTAAATTTAATATTTTGTCCATAAATTGAAATGTTTAATTGTTTGGAAATGGAATTAAAGGTCTGATTTCAACTGAGCTGCTTGGATATTTTAAAATCGGGCAAGTTTTGCTCCATTCTTGTACTTCTTCCATACTATCAACTTTGCAAATTAGATAGCCAGAAATCAAAACACTGTTAGCTTCTTTGTGAGGTTGTCCGTTACTTGTTACGCCATTATTATCCACAATAGATGCATCATAATGAATGGGTGCAGTACTAATTAATTTGCCTTGTATTGCGATATTGCCTATCCAACTTTGCCATTTGGACATATCTTCTGCCATATCTTGGGAAGTTGCCAGATATCCGTTTTCTGCACTTGCATTACGGAATAATAAGAGATACTCTGTCATTGTATTGAAAATTTAAATTGTTAATAATGATACAAAGATGTAACACTCAATTTTTTTTTACGATGACAAAAGTCTACAATTTAAAGTTTGTTTTTTAATCTACTAAATACGTCTTTATTAATGCCAAGATATGAAGCAATAAGTTTACTGGATACTCTTGTCATTAATTTTGGTCTTTTTTCCATTAACCATTTTATCCTGTCTAATGCAGAGAGTGCCACAAAAGTGTTTATACGATAAACAGAATTTGAATAAGATGTTTCTAAAATTTGTTTGTATACTTTGTCAAACTGTGGTACGGTTTGCATCATTATTTGAAAGCCTTGTTTGTTTATAGCTAAAAGTTGGCAAGGCTCAACAGTGCGTATGTTTTCAGTTGCAGGTTGTCCAGTACTAAAACTTACTAATTCTGAACACCAAGTGTCTTCAGTAACAATATCTCTTGTTGTTTCATTCATGTCTTTGTCATAGGTAAATACTTGAAGACAACCTTTAGCAATAAAATATACTTCTTTGCAAACTTCACCTTGTTGTAGTAAAAAATGGTTTCTCTTCGTTTCAATGGGCTTGAATTGATTTAGAACAGTATCTAAATTTTCAATATCAGTACCAAGTCGGTCAATAATATGTTGTTTTAAAACTTCTATCATTTATTTTTTTACTATTTTATGAACGCAATACTTACCCTTTCAGTATCAACTTTTTAAGCAATGAAATTTGACCTAAATGGTAATAACTATGTTCAATTTGAGCCTCAATATTTCTAGAATAGCTACCATATTCTTCTTTCACAAAAGGTTGATTTAATAAATTATTATCCATTTTTTCAACTTGATTTATGAATTTTTCAGCATTGATTAGGAATTCATTTACCAGATTATTCCAATCAGATTCAGAAGTGATTTCAGGCATATCGAAACTATATTTGTCTCTGATTTCAAGATTCCCACCTTCAAAGACATGTGCCAATCCCTTTAAATAGTAGTTTATATGAAAGGTTAATAAGGCAATTGTATTTAAATTTTCTACCTTTTGAATGGCTTGTTGCCAACTTACATTTGTTATTTGCTCTTTGAGATTCGTATTAGCAATCCATTTTCCGTCTAGTAAAACTTCTCTCAATCGATTTGCTAAATTAGTAGTCATAGTCAATTTTGTATAAAATTTAATGAACCAATATTTGTTGAATTTAATTGATTTCGTTGCTTTTAAAAGTTTTTAGAAAATTTACTTTTCACAAAGTTCTTTCAGCTTATCCAATGCTTTGGGATAGTTTTCGTTCATGTACTCTAAGAAATCTTCTGTAGTGTCTAAGTCAACAATAACAGTTATTGTGCCATTGTTTTCTTCAAAGGTATAGTTCTCAAATCCGTTGGCCCATTTTTCTACTTCTGGTCCTTCTGTAATTTCTTGACCAGCATTTAAAAGTCCATAATGTTGAATAGAAACAAATTGATTGGGAATATTTTCAGCAATTCTTGAAATCATTCCTCCTTGTTGTCCGTTTTCATCAACCCCAAGAAAAAGAATTTTACTTCCTTTGTCCCAACTTCCCTCATAAGTTGAGGTTGGATTAAACAAAGCTGTCCATTCTTCATACGTTGATTTATGGGTAATGCCCAACATAAGTTCATAAACTTTTGAAGCAGGTGCATTAATATTTACTTTGAATTGTAACTTTTCCATACTGTTGCTGTTATGTTTGAAATTAGTTTTTTTTAAGTGTTTTTGACTATAATTTTATGCATGACATAGTTTATAACTTCAAAAATCTTATATCAAATATAGTGAAAAAGTTTATTGTAAGACTTAGGGTTTTTGTTGTGAATTAAAATTAATCTCTTTTAATGGGTTTGAAAGAGGTTTGGTTTTGTGTTTAGATTATTTTGATTGTAACTTTACTTTTCTGTTAATTTTCAAATTTTCTTTTGTTCAGTGAAGTTATGCAATTGTAATACAACTATTTTACTGATAACCTTATTTAACAAAAAATCCCCAATTAATTTTCATAATTGAGGATTTGCTATATCTTTTATTAAGTTCTATTTTCTTACTTCTCAATGGTCTAAGAAGCCAAAAAGATTGTGACTCTTGATTAATTCTGGTACACCTTCTGGTACGGTTTCTTCCCAGCCTTCTTCGCTGGTAAATATTTTTTGCAACACTTCTCTTAAGTTTTCCACATCTACTTCTTTTCCGTCTTAGGCATTAATATTGCTAAATTCCATGGTATGATGTAGCAACTTATCCAATTGGATTTTTGTTTTATCTAAATTCTGAAACGCAGGATTGATTGCATTTTTCCAATTGTTATCAACATATATTTGCGCAGTTAGTAAAAAGGGAGTCAGCAGTAATAGAAGTGTGATTTTTTTCATAATGTTTTTTGTCTTGGTTTTAAGGTATTTATTATTGGGAAAATTGAGCGTCAAAACGGCCGTTAGTAACGATATATAAAGTTTGTGTTATTTCGTCAAAAACTTCAAATTCAAAGGTTCCCGAAATAATATTAGTTGTATCATTAAAATATGTAACTTGACATATACCGTTGTAACTTAAATTTGTAGAAATATCTCTTAATTCATTTGCAACTGAAAAAGTAGCAGAGCCACCACCATCATTACTAATTGCCAAATCAAAAAATGAAATATTTGAAAAATTTATACCTTTACAACCTAAATCTAATTCCCGAAAAATTTTATTGCTAAAATTGGGCGATAAATTAAAATAATACTCCCCGTCCACAAATTGATAAAAACAATTAAAAAAGCCACTATTATCAATATAAGGCTCTCCATTAACTAAACATCCGAAAGTTCCCGCTCCTGTTTGTGTGGCGGGTGGCAGTTGTTCTAATGGTGTTTTGTCATCATCTTTGTTGCAACAGCTTAATGAGAGTGCTGTAAAAAATAGCAGTACATATTTTACAATTTGTGTTTTACGAATATACTTTTTCATAGTTCAAAGATTTAAAAATTATAATTACTAAATGTAAAGATAAAGCAATGAATACATTATGTTTTTAATTATTTTATAAAAGTATTTATAAATATCAGCCAACACATTTGCATTGATATATGTCGTATCGGTTAGCATACCATTATAGGCGGTAACATAGGTAAACTCCATGGCATAATCTAGCAACATGCCAGATTGGATTTTTGTTTTATCTAAATTCTGAAACGCGGGATTGATTGCATTTTTCCAATTGTTATCAACATAAATTTAAGCCGTTACTAAAAATGGAAACAGTAGTAATAATAAGACGATGTCTTTTTTCATACTATTTTTTTGTTTTGATATAGTGTATTTATTATTGTGTAAATTTTGCATCAAAACGACCTTGTGTAATTTCATAAGTAAAGCCAGTAGTTGGGTTAATAACTGTAAATTCAAAAGTTGCAGATATAATTTTATTTTGTATGTCAAAATTTGTGATTAGAATATTTCCTGCATTGGTTGAAGAAGTTTCAAAATTGTTATTTGTATCAATAAATATATCTGCACTAAAATTTTCAGAACCAATTTCAATAAGTTGATAGTTAGTACCTTGATTCAATTCAATTTCTTGAGAACCCAAACCAATACCTTTAATAGTTTTATTAAAATTGGCTGTTATACTAAAATAATACTCCCCATCCACAAATTGATAAAAACAATTAAAAAAGCCACTATTATCAATATATGGCTCTCCATTAACCAAACAACCAAAAGTTCCCGCTCCTGTTTGTGTGGCTGGTGGCAGGCAGTCTGCACCTTGACAATCGTTGTCATCTTTGTTGCATGAGCTAAGTATGAAAGCGGTTAATACAAGTAAAAATAGGTTTTTACTTGCTCTGATGAAATTGTTTTTTGAGTATTTATGATTTTTAGGTTTCATATTCAAAGATTAAAAAATTTTACTGCTTATATATAAATATGAGAAAATAATTGTGTTAAGTTATTGACTAATTGAAAAGTTCTTAGAAATATCTGTCACCATGTATTTCTATATATTAAACGGTCTATGTTAATACATGATTATAAGTCATAAATATTTTGTCCACTCAAAGGTAATGGTTTCAATCTCTAATAGTAAGTTTTTCTTTTTCTTATAATTTTATAAATATTAATGATTTATATTTTATTGTTGATTACTTCAAACAAAAAATCCCCAATTAATTTTCATAATTGAGGATTTGCTATATTTTAATTAGGTCTTATTTTCTCACTTCGCAATGGTCTAAGAAGCCAAAAAGATTGTGACTCTTAATTAATTCTGGTACACCTTCTGGTACGGTTTCTTCCCAGCCTTCTTCGTTGGCACATATTTTTCTTAATACTTCTCTAGAGAATATTTTTAAGTTTTCCTTGTCGTAGTTTTCCACATCAACTACTTTTCCGTTGTAAGCAAAGAATTTGTACAATTCTTTCATTCTAGGATGTACTTTTAAGTTTTGTGAGTTGATGATTTCTCCATTTTCTCCTTCCATTGGGTACAAATATACCTTCAAATCTCTATAGAATAATTTACCAAAGGCTTCTAATATGCCACCACTCAAATGACGGTAGTACTTCTCATCAAAAATATCTACTAAATTGTTTACACCCATAGCCAATCCCATACGTGCTTTAGTGAAACTTGAAAAATATTCCACCACTTTATAGTATTCTTGGAAATTGGATATCATTACCGTTTGTCCTAACGAGCAAAGCAATTCGGCTCTGTCCATAAAGTCACGCTCATCAATTTCACCTTCAGAACGTAAGTTGGAAAGGGTAATTTCAAAAATCACATAGGTATTGTCTTTATCCACTTTGTTTTCTTGGATATACATTTCATACGAACGATGAAACATGTCCATATTTACTTTTGTAACAGGACGGAAACTTCCTCTTAAAGTCAAAATGTTTTTCTTATACAACACGGCTGCTGGTAAAATATTTTTTCCTTCTGGATTAAACATCACGGCATCCGTCATACCATTTTTTACCAATTGCAAACTCATCAAACGGTTATCCACATTCTCAAATCGTGGACCAGAAAAATTGATAGAATCGATTTCTAATTGGTCTTTATCCAAATGGTCATACAAATAGCGTAACAATTTTTTAGGATCATTATATTTGTAATAAGCACCATAAATTAAGTTTACCCCTAAAGTTCCTAAAGTTTCCTGTTGCAGTTTAGCATCGGTTTCTTTAAAACGAATGTGAAGAATTATCTCGTTATACTCTTCATCTGGTTCCACTTGGTAATTGATACCGACCCAACCGTGACCTTTAAATTTTTTTGCAAAATCAATTGTGGCTACTGTGTTGGCGTAACTGAAAAATATTTTATTGGGATGTTTTTCTCTTTTTAAACGTTGTTCAATAAGCTCAGTTTCGTGCTTAAGCATTTTTCGCAAACGACTTTCTGTGACATAACGGCCATCGTCCTCATCTCCATAAATGGCATCACTAAAATCTTTGTCATAAGCCGACATTGCTTTTGCTATTGTACCTGAAGAACCACCAGCTCTAAAGAAATGGCGAACAGTTTCTTGTCCAGCACCAATTTCGGCAAATGTTCCATAAATATTTTCATTCAGATTTATACGCAAAGCTTTGTCTTTTAAAGACGGAATTTGCTCTATTTCTTTATCACCTCTTAATTTAATTTCAGTCACAATTGCTTTTTTTATAGTAAAACGTTTCACAAAGGTAATTATTTAATCACTTTTTTTTAGTTATTTTTGCATAAAAATAACATATTGAAAGTCTATTTTTTAGGAACAGGAACATCGCAAGGAATACCCGTAATTGGGAGCAATCATTCGGTTTGTTTAAGTACAGATTTGAAAGACAAACGATTGCGTGTTTCGGTTTGGATTTCTGATGAAGATTTTTCAGTTGTAATGGATTGTGGTCCAGACTTCAGGCAACAAATGTTAACGTCTAAATGCAGTCAGATTGATGCTATTTTGTTCACACACGAGCATGCCGATCACACAGCTGGCTTAGATGATATTAGACCTTTTTTTTTCCGACAAGGTCCTATTGCAGTTTATGGACATCAAAGGGTTTTAAATAATTTGTCTAAACGATTCGATTATATTTTTAACGACGACAACAAATATCCTGGTGCTCCTTCTGTACAAAAACATGAGGTTGTAGCAAACGAAAAATTTGAGATTAAAAATAAAACTATCACACCAATCAATGCCATGCATGGAACTTTACAAGTTTTTGGCTATAAAATTGATAATTTTGTCTATTTAACCGATGTCAAAAGCATGGAACAATCTGAAATTGAAAAGATAAAAGGAGCCAAAGTTTTGGTTGTTAATGCTTTGCGTGAAGAGGAACACAATACACATTTTAGTTTAAAAGAAGCCTTAGATTTTATACATTTGGTGCAACCTGAAAAAGCTTATCTGACGCATATCAGTCATTTGTTAGGATTTCATGAAGAAGTGCAACAAAAACTTCCAGAGAACGTTTATTTAGCATATGATAATTTAGAAATTACATTATAATACCCTTTAACTTATGAAAAATACAATTTTATACTTATTCATCTTTTCTCTGTTAATCAATATTTTTCAATATGTCAATTCCAATAAGATTTTAGAAGCCAAAGAGCGACAAATTACAGTTTCAAAAAAAACTTTAAATACGTCTCGTGATTCTATTAAATCATTGCTTCTTGAAAATTCATTTGATTTGAAGAACAATGATAATGCACAAGAATATTTCTACAATAAAGGAATTGATTTTAACAAAGTTATTGAACGTGTAAATAATGATATTAATGCTTTAAATGCCAATAAATTAGGCAATCCTTTGATTCCTTATGATATGATTGATGATAAGCCTTTTTTGGTAACCAGAATCAAAATGGTCAATCACCGATGGGTTATTGCTGAATTTTCTAACGGTAAAATTTGGGGCGAAGTGTTGTTAAAATACTTCATCATGGATGATAATAAACCCACGGAATTTGAAACCATCGATACTGTTTTGTTTGAAGCCACTTTATAAATAAACTCTACGTATTGATTTTTTTACTAAATTTAGCCTTCAATTGATAAGCTATGAAGAAGTTTTTAGGGTTGACACTTTTGGTTTTTGCAATGACTTCTTGCGATTATGTCTTGAAGAAGAGAGATGACAAAGCAACTGTCAAAATAGATTCTGTTCCTGAATTAGGAATTGCAATTGAAAAAGACAAAAACGGTTGTATGCGAGAAGCAGGCTACCAATGGTCTGTGCTTAAAGACGATTGCATAAGAGTGGTTGATGAAGGTTTTAGGTTAAATCCAGCTAACGATTTGTCTAATTTAGAAGCTTCAAAAAGTGCCTATGTCCTTTTAGGTAAAGAAAAATTGAAAGCAGAAGTATTTTTAGAAGAATTGCCGCGTTCTATTTATTTTACCAGAAAATCAACGGATGATGATTTTGTAGCCAATAAGTACAAATTATCCCTTAAATCGGGTTATACTTTATCGGTTAATGATTCTATAATTTACAGAGCTGCTGAAACGGTTATTAAACCAGTTGTTGGCTCTGATATTCAGGAACAATAGATTAGTTTTTTAATAACCAATCTTTAAAATCATAAAAATTTTGTGGGGAAACACCATGACCAATTGGATATTCTTTATAAATCACATCAATGCCTAGCTTTTCTAAAGTAGGTTTGGTTTTTCTAGCCCAATCTACTGGAATTACTTGATCAACCGTCCCGTGAGAAACAAAGAATTTTATTTTTGAAAGTTCGTTTTTTAGATACTCTTCTGAAGCAATTTCTGTATTCAAATAACCACTCAAAGCTACAACACGATTTACTTTTTCAGGGTAAGACAGAGCCACAGCCGAACTCAAAATAGCTCCTTGACTGAATCCAATTAAGGTTACTTTTTTGGCATCAATAGCATATTTAGCAATACATTCGTCCACAAATTCAACAATCAAATCACGAGAACTTCTAGCTTGATCTAAATCTGAAAATTTGTTTTCATCAGCATCAAAATTAATGGCATACCAAGCATAACTTCCATACATCATGTAGTAAGGTGCACGAGCAGAAATAATGTAATATTCATCAGGTAATTCAGTAGCAAACGAAAATAAATCTTCTTCGTTACTGCCATAACCGTGTAATAAAATGATGGCTGGATTTTTATCTAACTTAACTTTTGGTTCTCGAACTAAATGATGTAATGACATAAATTATAGGCTTTTAAAGATATTTTGAAAGAACTTTCCAACGATTGGCATTTCTTTTTTTTCGCCATTTAAGGCTCCAATGAATCCATAAATCCAAAGGGCAAAAATAAATACCCAAAAAGCGGAAGTAATCATCCAACTATCAAAATAACCAATGAAATAACCTAATAAAAAGAAAGTTAGAAAAATTCCCAAAGCTTGTCTGATATGAAAACTAGCAAACTCACTTTTGGTATCATTGTTCATTAATATGGCAATTACTGTTCCGATTAGTGTTAAATAACTTACAGTTGCAATATTTTTTCCTTTGTTGATGTCGTTTAGATTTTCCATAGTTTTTATATTTCAAATAATTCTGTTGGGTCTATTTTAAATTGTAGCATATTGGCAGTTTTTCTACCACCGTCTCCTCCTTTTCTTTGAATTCCAATTCTTCCAATTCTGATATTTCCTTGTTTAGTAAAAGTAATTTCGCCATTACTGTAATGATTTAGACAATGATTCATTGGTTTTAATATCCATCTAGAGTTTTTAGGTATTTTTTGAACTACTAAAATCCATTCAGCCGCAAATTGTCCTCTTCCTTTTAGAATATCAGATATAATTAATGTTTTATTTTTATTAAGCCAATTCATTAATTCATCTTGCTCGTTTTCTTCAAATTCGTAAATTAGCATTCTTCTACTGTCTTTCGTGTTTTTAATACTTGGCTCAATTTCTCCTGAATATCTTTTGAGAATATTAATTATTTTATCTGGCATATTCCACATCTCGGAATATTTATCAACCCATCTTTTGTCTATTTGATTAAATCCTTTTTTATTGCTAACTAATTTAACTTGAAGATTTTGTGCATCAATAACTTTTTTTAGTTTGATTGTAATCTGAACTTGGACATCAGTTTTATATCCACTTAATTTTTCAGCAACAACATATTCAATTTCTGATAATTTATATTGCATGATTTGTAGCCAATCTTTAGCTTCAGAATCAGTTTGCCAATTATTAAATTTATTTACAATATCGTCTTCGTTTTTAAAACCATTTTTAGCAGTTTTAGAGCCTAATTCTTGATTATCATCCATAAATGTATTGTTGATTACTTGATATTTTTTCATCTTGTAAATGAATCACATTAGATATTTCTTTTATAATGTATTGTAAAACATTTATAGCGACACTATTTCCAAATTGTTTGTAAGATTGTGAATCTATTTTGTTTAAAATAAAATCATCAGGAAAACCTTGTATTCTAGCACACTCTCTTGGAGATAATTTTCTTATAACATTATTTATTTTATATAATCCAGTTTTTGAACCAACACCGCCGCCATATGCCGATAAAGTGATTGCATGACCTAATGGATGATAAATTCTTTCACCCTGTCCTCCTTTATTTATAATTCCTATTTGAATTGGTTTATTTGGTAGAATTATTTCGTTAAATAATGATTTTTCAATATTGTAATCTTTATAGATTTGAATATCATTTCTATTTATGATTTTAGCATTAGCTGGATTGTTTTCTAGAATATCATTTAAACACACTTGATTATTTGTAAGTTTTGGAAATTTAAAACTAGATGAATCTATATCGTTTCTAAAACAAACAAAATATATTCTTTCTCTATTTTGAGGTAGTCCAAAATTACTTGCATTTAATACTTTTGCATGAACAGTATAATTTAAATTTTCTAGAGTTTTTGTAATAGTTTTAAGTGTATTTCCATCATTATGTTTAGTTAAATTTTTTACATTCTCTAAAAAAACAACTTTGGGCTTATGATGGTTAATTATTCTTGCAATATCAAAAAATAAAGTTCCCCTTGTGTCCTCGAAACCTTTTTGCTTTCCAGAAACTGAAAAAGCTTGGCAAGGGAAACCACCACATAAAATATCATGTTTAGGAATATTTTTCTCATCAATTTTTGTAATGTCCCCAAATGGTTTGATATTAAAATTTTCAAAATATGTTTCTGCTGCATATTTATCCCATTCCGAGGCAAATACACAATTAGCTCCAAAAGAATTTAAGGCAATATGAAATCCTCCAATTCCCGAAAAGAGGTCTATAAAATCATATTTTTCTAATATTTTTTTATCAGCTTTAATCATTTAATAAATATAGTAAATTATATTTCTAATTTTCCATTATTATAAATTCCGTACACTTTTCCTTTTAAAGTTTGTCCTAAAAAAGCTGAGTTTTTAGATTTTGAAAGGATATTCTCTTTAGTAAAGGTTGATTTTTCATTTGGATTGAATAAACTCAAACATGCTTTTTGTCCCACTTCAATCGTATTTTTTTCTATGCCAAAAACTGTTTTTCCGTTGACTAATTTTTCTATGATTGTTTCAGTTGGAAGTACATTTTGTAACATGCCAAAAGCGGTTTCTAAACCAATGGTTCCGTTTTTAGCTAAATCGAATTCCAGTTTTTTATGTTCAATGTCAATTGGATTGTGATCTGAAGTTATCATGTCAATCGTTCCATCGGTAATTCCTTTCAATAAAGCTTTTCTGTTGGTTTCAGTTTGCAAAGGTGGAGCTACTTTATATCTCGAATCAAATCCTTCCAAAACCGTTTCATTTAATGTTAAGTGATGTACAGAAACGCTACAAGTTACATTCACCCCTTTCTTTTTAGCTTCTTTAAGTAAAGCAACCGATTTAGCTGTTGAAATGGTTGGAACATGCATTTTTCCACCTGTATATTCTAAAATTGAAAGATTTCGAATCAAATCAATTTCTTCTGCCATAGCCGGAATGCCTTTTAAACCTAATTTAGTGCTAACAACACCTTCGTTGACTACACCATTTCCTTTCAAGGTTTTTTCTTGGCAAAATACAATCACTAAACCATCAAAATCTTGTACATATTGTAACGCAATTTTTTGAATATTGGCTTTGTCCATTGACTTGTTATAATCACCAAAAGCAATGGCTCCAGCGTTCTTCATGTCAAATAATTCGGCTAAATCTTCCCCATCACTATGCTTGGTTAAAGCTCCAATAGGATGCAAATTGGTAGCAAATCCATTCGCTTTCTGTTTCACAAATGAAATACTAGATTGGTTGTCAATGATAGGATAGGAGTTGGGTTGCAAAGCCACATCAGTAAAACCACTTTTTGCAGCTACTTGTAATCCATTGGCGATGGTTTCTCTGTCTTCAAAACCAGGTTCTCCAAAACTTACCGAAGTATCAAACCAACCTTGCGAAACATGAAGATTTTCAAGGGACAATTCTTCTATATTTTTAGGATTTTTAGCCGTTTTGTCAATGGAAGTAATTGTTCCATTTTCAATAGTAATATCCATCTTTTGATGGTGAAATTGACTTTCAGCATCAATTATGGTGGCTTGTTTTAAGATAACATTTTTCATTTGAAAATTGTTTAGTTGTGTTGTTGTTTAGTTATGAAGGATCACTTGACGAATTTCTGAATCAGCATTTCACTTATTAAAAATACTAAAGCTAAAATGATACACCATTTCCAGAAATCCTTTGAACTTCTCTCGGATTCTAGATCATTAAAAACCGTTGCTATATCATTTACTTTGGTAAAATTTTCAAAAGTGGTTTCATTTTTTTGATTTAAATCACTTTCAGTCCTTGCGTAATTGAAACTTATATTTTTTAAATTTTGCTCTTTCTTTTCGATACTAAAATTTCCTGAATTAGCGGGCAAATCTCCCAAGGATAATTTGATTTTGGTATTCAAAACTTGTTGCATGGGAATAAAGCTTTCTTTTTCATTTTGAATAGAAACCACTTCGTCTTTGCCAGTAATTGCATCAATTAAAACCATTTCATTTTCTCCAATTAAGTGAGATAATTTTCCTGAATTTCCTCTGGTTTGAGCCATATTATAAAACGTGGGTACAATTAAAGGTGAATTCTGAAAGTTTGAATTTTGTTTATTTATTGGTGCAGAAAAGGTGTAAATACTTCCCACTTGATTGCTTGTGGATTGCAAGAATGAACTTCCATCTTCAAATTGTAAAACAGGTAATCCTTTGGAACTTATTGCAAAGCTTTGTTTGACTTCTGGATATTGAAAATTGGTAACTTTTTTCTCAAAAACATTTTGATACAAAGGATGCGAAAAACTGATTTTCGTGATTTTCTTTTCTTGATTTTGTAAAGTAGTAAAATTGGTGTTTCCTATTTTATTCGTCAAACTATTCAATTTTTCAGGTGAAATGGTTGAAGAAGGAATTATAATCACGTTGCCACCTTTGGCATAAAAATCATTCAAATTTGTTGCTAATGAACTCGGAATTTCGTCTATTTCATTCAAAACAATGGTATGTTGATTTTCTAATTCACTATAATTAATTTCTGAAATAGTATAGTTGGTTAAATCAAATTCATCTGAAGTATAAATTTTGGATAGAAAAGTATTTTTATCTGCATTACCGATTGCTGTAACTTTAATTTTCTTTGGTTTTTCGATGCTGAAATAAAATGTATTGTCATAATTCAACCCTTTGTCTTGAATTTGAGCATAGCCATGAAAATCTGTTTTGGGTAAGTTGAACGTTACAGTTTGGTTACCATCTTTAAAATTTACTATTGTTTTTCCAACACTTTTCTCACCATTTAGAATTGAAATTGGAATTCCGTTTTCTTGTGTTCCAAAAGATTTCAATGCCACTTTTATCTCATAAAATTCATCTAAGTTCTGCGAAAGGGTAATATTTTCGATACTTACATTGTTTTTATTTTGGGCAATTGCATCGATAAAGTAAAGTGAATTTTCTTCAGAAAGTAAAGTTGTTTTTTTAGATTCAACATTTATGGCATCAGAAATTACCACATAATCAATGGATACATTTGGTTTTTTGGCTTGCACTTTTGTAATTAGATTATCCATTTCAAATGGTGTTCCGCTGTATTTCAAATTTAATAATTCTTTTTGAATGGATTTGATATCGGTGTCCCAAAAAATGTTATTGCTTGTCAACAAAGACAACGTTTTGGTTGCTGGAGTTTCTTCAATCAATTCTTGAACGGCTCTTTTTAGCAATTCGCCTTTCTTTCCTTTAGCTTGCATGGAAAAAGAATTGTCTAATAAAATAACCAGCTCATTATTCTTTTTATCATCTTCTTTCCCTTTAAAGAAAGGTTGAGCAAAAGCAAATATCAAAGCAGCAAGTAATAATAAACGAGTCGCCAGAAGCAACCACTTTTTAATGGTAGAACTTTTTTGGGTTTGAATTTGGAGCTCTTTCAGCAATTTGACATTCGTGAAATACTCTTTTTTAAATCGTCTCAATTGGAATAAGTGAACAATAATTGGGATTACCAATAAAAAGAGAAAGTATAGAATTTCTGGGTGTTTAAATTGCATCAAAAATTTAATTTGTCAAAAGTACAGATTTAAAAATCAATTACAAAATTCAATTGCAATTACAAAAACAAAAATCAATTTTTGGCTAAAACCAATTTTGAGATTTCATGTATAAGTTGTTAGATAAAGCCGAACGGCAATTCATTTTTTTTATCTAAAAATCTAATGTCTGAGAATCTAAAATCTAAAATCTGCTTTCTACCAACTAATTACTGAGCATTAAAACTATTTCTTTTTTCTCTTTGAGTCACGCTTACGCTCCATATTTCGGTTGGTTGAACCTGAAGTTTTTTTGTAACGTTTCCCGGGACCACCCAAATTAACTTTCTTGTTTTTGTCTTTTTTCTCGTGAAAAGAAGCTCCTTTTTCCTCATCGGTTTTCTTCTTTTTCACTTTCATTTTGACTTTGTCTTTTTCGAACTCCAGTTTACGTTCTTCAACGACCACTCCTTTTGGAATTTCTAAAATTTCAATTTCTTGGTTCATTAACGTTTCTACTTCCAAAAGCATTTCTTCTTCTTTTGGGGCTATGAAACTTATGGCAACACCCTCTTTATCAGCACGACCCGTTCGTCCAATTCTGTGAATATAACGTTCAGGTTCATCTGGAAATTGCAAGTTAAAAACGTGAGTAATATTAGTAATATCTAAACCACGAGCCATGATATCTGTTGTAATCAAACCACGTAATTCACCACTTTGAAAACTCTCCATGGTATTTAGTCGGTAATTTTGGGTTTTGTTGGAATTAATTACGCCAAATTGTCCCGAAAAATGTTCTTCCAAAAAGTCATCCACTAATTCAGAAATACGTTTGCTATTTATAAAGATTAAAATTCTAGAAGTTGTTTCGTCATTTTCCAAAATATGTCTTAAAATATTCAATTTGGTAAGGAAATTGGGAACATTATATAGGTACTGGCTAATTTGTTCCAATGGAGTTCCATTGGGAGCCAAAGACACCTCTTGAGGAAAATCAAAATATTCTTCTAATAATTCGTCCACTTCTTCAGTCATGGTTGCTGAGAATAAAATATTTTGTTTTTTGGTTCGCATCATAGACAAAATAGCAGTTAATTGGGTTCTAAAACCTAAGTTTAAAATCTCATCAAACTCATCAATCACTAATTTTTGAAGCGTATCAAAACGAACTACATTATCTAAAGCTAAATCCATGATTCGACCTGGAGTGGCTACTAAAATATCTGTTCCTGTATAAACCGAAGTTTTTTGTGTATTGATATTCACACCACCATAGATTCCTAACGTTCTAATATTCATATAAGTGGTTAGCTTTTCAATTTCTTCCACAACTTGAACTACTAATTCACGTGTTGGCACTAAAATAACAACTCTAGGCGTGTGAACATCTGCTTGAAATTTCCATTGTTTTAAAATAGGTAATAAGTAAGCCAATGTTTTTCCAGTTCCTGTTTGGGCAATTCCCATAACATCTCTGCCTGAAAGAATTACTTTATAAGCTTTTTCTTGAATGGGAGTTGGAGAAACGAAACCAAGTTCGTCAAGTGCTTTTTGTACGGATTTTGGTAAATCAAAGTCAGCAAAAGAATTCATAGTACTAATTTTGTGCAAAGGTACAATTTTATTCTTTGTGTAGTTAACAATGGAGAATCAGAGTTTTATGAACATTTATTGTAATTCCGCAAAAGTAGGAATGGCTGTTCTACAATTTTTAATTATTAAACTTATGCTAAAATTTTTGAAAAGACTTCATTATACTGTAATTTTAAACATTAACTTAAAATAATTATAGCATATGCAAATTCAGATTAATACAGACAAAAACATTGATGGAAATGAACGTTTGGTAACTTTTTTTTCTAATGAGGTAAACAGTGAATTGGAGCGTTTCGATCATCTGATAACTAGAGTAGAAGTGCATTTTGGAGATGAAAACAGTGAAAAATTTGGCAAGAATGATAAACGATGTTTAATTGAAGTTAGAATTGCTAAAAAAGAACCCACAGCAGTTACAGCTCATGCTGATTCCATCGAAAAAGCGTTTCACAATGCATTAGATAAAATTAAGAGAGTTTTAAATTCAACTCATGAAAAAATGAGAGAACACTAAGAATATTTATCATAACAAGGCCCAATCAATTTAGATTGGGTTTTTTTTGGTTTGATGATAATTTTATTTTGTTTAACATTTTGTTAATATAATTAAACAAAATTATAATTACATTTACATCTTTATTAATTTAAAAACCAAAAAAATGAGCTTAGTAAAAAGAATTAGTCTTTTTTCATTTGCAGCAGTAGTTATGACTTCTTGTGCAGATGGAAAGAAAGCAGAAGAAGATGCAAACGCAGTAGATTCAACAGAAGTTGTGGCTGAAATTCCAGAGGAAGTAGCTCCTTTAACGATTGTTGATGTGGCTGGTGCGAATGAAAATTTTTCAACATTGATAGTAGCTGTTAAGGCTGCTGGACTTGTAGAAACTTTAAGTGGTGAAGGTCCTTTTACAGTATTTGCCCCAACAAACGATGCTTTTGGAAAATTGCCGTCAGGAACAGTTGATAATTTGTTAAAGCCTGAAAATTTAGAAAAATTAAAGAGCATTTTAACCTATCATGTAGTGGCTGGAAAGTTTGAAGCAGCAGCAGTTATTGAAACTATTAACAACAATAATGGAAAATACACTGTTACTACTGTACAAGGTGAGAAAATTGATTTGAGTTTAAAAGACGGTAAAGTTGTTCTAACTGATGCTAATGGAAAAACGGCAACTGTTGCTATGGCAGATGTTCCAGCTTCAAATGGTGTTATTCATGCTATAGATAATGTTGTAATGCCAAAATAAAATTATACTCATAAATGGTTATTATTATTCATTAAAAGCTGTTTCTGTTCTACAGGAGCAGCTTTTTTTAAAAAAAACACCCAACATTTATTTTAAATGTTGAGTGTTTTTTATTTAAATTAATCCATCAAAAAATGATTTCAATGGGGTGTAATTTTAAGAAGCATTTTCTAATTTAGTTGTTTCTGAAAACTAATTTTCCATCAAAACTATCTAATAAAATAATACTATCAGTTGTAATTTTTCCTGATAATATATCTTTAGATAATTGATTTAAAACTTCTCTTTGAATAACTCTTTTTACAGGTCTTGCACCGTATTGAGCGTCAAACCCTTTTTCGGCTAAATAATCAATGGCTTCAGGAGTAGCATCTAATGTTATTTGTTGCTGTGCTAGCATTTTAGTAATGCCTTTTAATTGAATGTTTAGAATCTGTTTCACATCTGCATGGGTCAAAGGCGTAAACAATACAATTTCGTCAATTCTGTTTATGAATTCGGGTCTAACACTTTGCTTTAATACTCCTAACACTTCTACTTTAGCGGCTTCTGTTGCGGCTTCAATGCTTCCTTTAAGATTGTCAAATTTTTCCTGAATGATAGTACTTCCCATATTAGAAGTCATGATGATTATTGTGTTTTTAAAATCAGCAGTTCTCCCTTTGTTATCCGTTAAACGACCTTCATCTAAAACTTGCAATAAAATATTAAATGTATCAGGATGTGCCTTTTCTATTTCATCTAATAGAATAACAGAGTAGGGTTTTCTTCGCACGGCTTCGGTTAACTGTCCTCCTTCATCATAACCCACATATCCTGGAGGTGCTCCAACTAATCGGCTAACACTATGTCTTTCTTGGTATTCACTCATATCAATTCGTGTCAGCGCACTTTCATCATCAAATAAATATTCAGCTAAAGCTTTGGCCAATTCTGTTTTTCCTACACCTGTAGTTCCTAAAAATAAGAACGATCCAATAGGTTTTTTCATGTCTTGTAAGCCAGCACGACTTCTTCGCACGGCATCGCTAACTGCTTCAATGGCTTCTTGTTGGCCTACCACACGTTTGTGCAATTCGTTTTCTAAGTTTAATAGTTTTTCACGTTCACCTTGAAGCATTTTCATTACCGGAATTCCAGTCCATTTTGCTACAACTTCAGCAATATCTTCACGAGTAACTTCCTCTTTAATTAGCGAATCACCAGCCTGATTTTCGACTAATTGAGTTTGCAAAACATCCAAGTTAGCTTGAGCATCTTTAATTTTTCCATAGCGAATTTCCGCTACTTTACCATAGTCACCATTTCTTTCGGCTTGTTCCGCTTCTAATTTTAAATCCTCAATTTCTTGTTTTACATTTTGAATGTTGTCAACTACTTCTTTTTCAGCTTTCCATTGGCTGTATATTTCGTTACGCTCTTCTTTTAAGTTTGCTAAATCTAGACCAAGACTCTTCAATTTGATTTCATCATTTTCTCTTTTAATAGCCTCAATTTCAATCTCTAATTGCATAATTTTTCTATCCAGAACATCTAATTCTTCGGGTTTAGAATTAATTTCCATACGCAATTTTGAAGCTGCCTCATCCATCAAATCAATGGCTTTATCAGGTAAGAAACGATTGGTAATATATCTTTGGGATAATTCTACAGCACCGATGATGGCATCATCTTGTATGCGTACTTTGTGATGGGTTTCATATTTTTCTTTGATTCCTCTTAAGATAGAAATGGCACTTTCGGTATCTGGTTCATCAACAATCACTTTTTGAAAACGTCTTTCAAGGGCTTTGTCTTTTTCAAAATATTTTTGATATTCGTCTAGTGTTGTCGCCCCAATAGCTCGCAATTCGCCACGAGCCAAAGCTGGTTTTAGAATATTTGCTGCATCCATGGCACCTTCGCCACCACCAGCACCTACCAATGTATGGATTTCATCGATGAATAGAACAATATCTCCGTCAGCTGAAGTTACTTCTTTTACTACAGCTTTTAAACGCTCTTCAAATTCTCCCTTATATTTGGCACCAGCAATCAAAGCACCCATATCTAAAGAATAAACAATTTTATCTTTGAGATTTTCAGGAACATCACCATCTACAATTCTGTGGGCCAAACCTTCTGCAATAGCAGTTTTACCAACTCCAGGTTCACCAACTAACATTGGATTATTTTTAGTTCTACGGGTTAGGATTTGTAAGACTCTACGAATTTCTTCATCACGACCAATTACAGGATCTAATTTACCATTTCTAGCTAATTCGTTTAGGTTTTTGGCATATTTGTTTAAAGAGTTATAGGTTTCTTCTGCTGAGGCTGAGGTTACTCTTTCTCCTTTTCGCAATTCTGCAATAGCGATTTCAAGGTCTTTTTCAGTTACACCTTGGTCTTTCAAAATTTGGGCTACTTTACTTTTCGATTTTAAAATGGCCAAAATTAGATGTTCTATGGAAACATACTCATCATTTCTTTTTTTGGCAACAGCTACAGCTTCATTGAGCATGTATGAAGTTTCTCGCGATAGTTGAATTTCACCACCAGATACTTTTGGAAAGCTTTGTAGTGTACTCTCTAAAACTTTTTTAAAAAGATCTATGTTTACATTTAGTTTTTTTAAGATATAAGGAGTTACGTTTTCATCGATTTCCATTAAACCTTTAAAAACATGTTCGTTTTCAATTTGTTGATGCCCCATGCTTTGTGCAATTAGCTGTGCTTGTTGTAACGCTTCTTGCGATTTGATGGTTAAATTATTTAAGTTCATATGTTATAAATTTAAATCTGTCTTAAAACTAACATTTTAATTAGTTCAATTGTTTTACTTTTGCGTAATGTAAATCAATAAATATACCTAGAGGTAATAAACGACAAAATGACTTGTTTTTTAGGATAGTAATCGTATAATTCAGTCAAAATGTCCTAAAAAAAGACAAAATGGGATTTTTGGATTCAATATTCGGAGAAAAAGGTGCAAATGAAAGCAAAGGAGAAGCTAAGTTTTATGTTTTAGAAATGATGAATCAACTGGATGAGATTGATGCAGTTTCTGAAGTGAAGCCAGTGGTAATTTTTAAGCACAGTACAAGATGTAGTATCAGTCGATTTGCTTTAAAACAATTTGATTTAGCCTATGACTATGAAGAGGATAAAATGGATTGGTATTTATTGGATTTATTGAATCATAGAGATATTTCCAATGAAATTGCACATCGCTATGAAGTTATGCATCAATCTCCTCAAATTCTAGTAATAAGGAATAAAAAAGCCATTTATCATGATTCTCATGATGGCATTGATGCACACGACTTGAAAGCGTTTGTATAAATTTGACCTAAGATTTGTGTTGATTATATTTTGTAGTAAATAGATTATTTCTGTGCAAAAAGTACAAGTTATTACTATTCTCACTACATTTGTTGTCTCCAAATCTTAAAAAAATTATGAAAACAAAATTACTTCTAGTTTTTATTTTAACTACTACTTATTCACTCACTGCACAAAATTTTATCACAGTGTGGAAAACTGATAACATTGGTGTTTCTGCATCAAATGAAGTCACTATACCAACAACAGGAACAGGTTATAATTATAATGTTGATTGGGAAAATGATGGAATTTTTGATGATTTAGCAGTAACAGGGAGCATTACGCATGCATATCCAACAGCAGGAACTTACACAATTGCTATTTCAGGAAACTTTCCAAGAATCTATTTTAATAATGTTGGTGATAAACAGAAGATATTATCTGTTGAACAATGGGGTTCTATTTCTTGGACCAGCATGATGAATGCCTTTTTTGGATGCACTAATTTGGTTATAAATGCTACTGATGCTCCAAATTTAAGTTTGGTAACCAATATGTCTGGAATGTTTCGAGGAGCTTCATCTTTAAATCAAAATATTGGCTCGTGGGATACAAGTACCGTTACAAACATGAGTAGTCTATTCCAATCAGCATTGTTATTCAATCAAGATATAAGCTCATGGAATACAGCTAACGTGACTTTAATGAACAGCATGTTTCAATCGGCAACTTCATTCAATCAAAATATCAGTACTTGGAATACCAGCAATGTGACCAATATGTCATCAATGTTCAATTTGGCTAGTTCTTTTGATCAAAATATAGGTTCTTGGAATACATCAAATGTTTTGTTGATGAGCAGTATGTTTCAATCGGCAACATTATTTAACCAAGATATAAGTTCTTGGGATACATCCAAGGTTACTACCATGAACAGCATGTTTCAATCAGCTACTTTATTTAATCAAAATATTGGCTCGTGGGATACTTCTAAGGTATTGAATATGTCTTCCATGTTTAATTCAGCAATTTCATTTAATCAAAACATTGGTTCTTGGGACACCAGTAAGGTTATAAACATGTCTTCCATGTTTCGTTCAGCGAGTACTTTTAATCAAAATATAGGTTCTTGGGATACCAGTAGTGTGACCAATATGGCTTCAATGTTTAATTCAGCAAGTTCATTTAACCAAAACATCGGAAATTGGGATGTCAGTAACGTAACCAACATGTCAACTATGTTTGCTTCTGCAAGTTCTTTTAATCAAAATATAGGTTCATGGAATACTTCTAGTGTTGCTTTAATGAACGGTATGTTTCAGTCATCTCCATTTAATCAAGATATTAGTTCATGGAATACTTCTAATGTTACGGCAATGAACAATATGTTTCAATCTAGTCCGTTCAATCAAAATATTGGTTCTTGGGATACAAGTAATGTAACAGCTATGAATAGTATGTTCCAATCGGCTACTTCATTCAATCAGAATATTGGCCCTTGGAATGTTGGGAATGTAGTAAACATGTCAGCTATGTTTAGATCAGCAAGCGCATTCAATCAAAATATTGGATTGTGGAATACTGAAAATGTAACAAATATGTCAAATATGTTTCTATCTGCGTCACAATTTAACCAGAATCTTGGTGCATGGGATGTAAGTAATGTAGTTAACATGTCGTCAATGTTTACTGGAGTAACACTTTCTACAGCAAATTATGATTCATTATTAATTGGTTGGAATTCTCTTACTTTAAAACCTAATGTTGTGTTCAGTGGAGGAAGTAGCACTTATTGTATTGGGGCTAATGACAGACAAAATATTATAAATACTTATGGATGGGTTATTTCAGACAATGGTGTTGATCCTATGTGTATGTTGTCTGCCAGCGATTTTGAACAAAATAATTATTCTATATTCATAACAGAGAACAATACAATAGAGTTTTCTAGTTCAAATGTTGAAATTGATGCTATTGAGATTTATGATTTATCAGGTAGATTATTATATGGAAACCAAGTAATTAACAGCAAAGAATACAATATCGATAATCAATTTAATACAACAATTTTAGTAGTAAAATCTATAATGAAGGATGGAAGTGTTGAGTTTAAGAAGCTTTTAAATAATTAATTTTTTAATAGTATTCAACTTAAAGTAGTTAAATGCTATGTAACGAAAAAGACTTGTAAAATTGCTTTACAAGTCTTTTTTTTTTTAATTATTTAGGATGTAGATTGACTTACTTGGTTTTTATAGAGAAACTAAAGATTATTGATTGCTGAATGAAAAATGGATTTATAAATTATCTTCTAAATCTATTTCGGGTAATAATATCTTTTAATTTTAATTTCAAATCTTCACCACTGTCAAAAACCATTTGTTCGTTACTTGGAAATGGAACAGCTCTGCGATCAAAGTATTGATAATAATCTGGTTCACAAGCATTTTTATCACCATTGAAAGTAGAATAAATGTTTTCAAATAGAAATTCACTGGCTAAAGGAAAAGATTCAATCAATTGATTATTTCTGTAATCTATATAATCTACCTTAGCAGTTACTTGAACGGATTTAAATTGTCTAAATTCATATATATTTACTCTAATGGTTTTAAATTTATCCACCTTTATAGGATTTCCTAAACTGTCTTTTACTGCATTCCCATTTGAATCTAAAAGAGTTTTTGTGCCGTCTTTCACTTGTTTTTCTCTTACAAATTCTTTTTCCTTAACTTGCTCTGGTGAGATATTAATTTGACGAAAATTTACCAACATGCCAAAGTCATAGTTTATGTTTTTTTGCTTGTTGTTGTGGTAAACAGTCCATTTATCATTTAGGCCATACGTACCAAAATTCAATAAATCATCTTGAAGACGCACAGGAATAATCATGTTAGTTTCATTTTTAGTGTAAACATGCACAAAATCAGTTCCTCTAAATTGCGCTTCATCAATTTTTTTGCGTACATCATTGAAGTTAGGATTTAACTGATCTAAATACAGTAAGTCATCATATGCTTGACGAATATCCATTTTATTGTTTGATTCCAAAAGTTTCATTGAGTTGGCATACAAATAGCTCGATAAACCATTTTTACTCGCAATAATTTCATCCGAATAATCATCCATTTTGAACACGGCATAAGTGCCTGTATTCAGAAGCTTTAAAGGTAAAACTCTTCTAACTTTGTCTTGACGAGTTTGTAATCCTAAATACAAATTATACACTTGTTCAAAATTAGAAGCATTGGCTTCTTTCATCAAGTAATTAATCTGAGTTAAATCTCTTTCATTAGCTTTTGCATAAGCTTCTTGTAGCAAATAAACATACTCTTGTTTTCCTTTTGCGTTTTTGTTAGAACTTAACTTTGAAATTGATTTGTTGATTGCATGATCAAAATTGCCTGAACTAATTAGTTTTTCTACATTTCCTGAACCACAAGCAACAATAATCAGCGATAATGCTAGCAAAGTAATTTTTTTCATAAGTGTAAAATTTTAGCAAATATATTATTTTTTCAACGTTAAAAACACATACCCAAAAAAAATGCCATTCACAATAGAATGGCATTTTAATTTGTAGTATAAAATTACTTTATTTCTATGGCTGGTAATAATTTTCCAACGCATTCACCAAATCCGATTCTAACATTATTGTTTTTACAATACCCTCTAAGAATAACCGTGTCATTATCGTTTATGAATTTGCGTTCAGAACCATCGTTCAGTTTAACCGGATTTTTGCCACCCCATGATAATTCTAACATCGAACCAAAGCTATCAGGTGTTGGTCCAGAAATGGTTCCACTTCCCATCATATCTCCAGAGTTTACTCTACATCCATTTACTGTGTGATGTGCTAGCTGTTGAGCCATTGTCCAATACATGTATTTAAAATTAGATTTGGAAACAATCGTTTCTGTAGAATGTTCAGGTTGGATAGATACTTCTAAATTAATGTCAAAAGTATGTTTATCTTTTTGTTGCAAATATTTCATAGGAGTAGGAGATTGCTCAGGGCTTTTAGTTTTAAAAGGTTGAAGAGCATCCATAGTCACAATCCAAGGAGAAATAGTTGAAGCAAAGTTTTTAGCTAAGAATGGACCAAGTGGCACATATTCCCATTTTTGAATATCTCTAGCACTCCAATCGTTGAATAAAACCATACCAAAAATATAGTCTTCAGCTTCATCAACAGGAATAGGTTCGCCCAATAAGTTAGCATCTGTGGTAATGAAAGCCATTTCCAGTTCAAAATCGACTAATTTTGAAGGTCCAAAAACAGGTTCGGTAGCATCAGCAGGAAGAGTTTGTCCGTTTGGCCTGCGAACATTGATGCCACTAGGAACAATTGTAGAACTTCTTCCATGATAACCAACAGGAATGTGTAACCAATTTGGCATTAGAGCATTTTCTGGATCACGAAACATTTTTCCCACATTGGTTGCATGTTCTTTAGAACTGTAAAAGTCAGTATAATCGCCAATTTGAACGGGTAATAACATTTCAATGTCGTTGATGTTAAAAATGACAACATCTCTGTGCTTTTTGTTATCTCTTAATTTTGGATTGTTTACTTCAAAAATATCCGACAATCTATTACGGACTAGTCTCCAAGTTTTTTTGCCATCTGAAATAAAATCATTTAGCGTGTCTTGCATGAACATGTCATCCGTTAAATCGATACCATCAAAGTATCCTAATTGTTGAAGAGCTCCCATATCAATGGCATAATCACCAATTCTTGTTCCTATTGTGATAACGTCTTCTTTGGTAATGAAAACTCCAAAGGGAATGTTTTGAATCGGGAAGTCACTATTTTCAGCGACTTCAATCCATGATTTTCTTTTCGGGTCATTTGCAGTATTTGGCATAAGTGTATTGTTGAATTGTTGTTGAAAAATTAATAACCAAATATAAAGTTTACTATCAATTTAACAAACGATTTTTGTAATTTTGAAGAAAATTTAACGAAAATTCATCCCAATGCAACGCGACGAACAAATCTTTGACCTAATTCTTGATGAACAAGATAGACAAATTCACGGAATTGAATTAATTGCTTCTGAAAACTTTGTAAGTGATGCTGTAATGGAAGCAGCAGGTTCTGTATTAACAAATAAATATGCTGAAGGTTATCCAGGTAAGCGTTATTATGGTGGCTGTGAAGTTGTTGATATAGTAGAACAAATTGCTATTGACAGAGCAAAAGCTTTATTTGGGGCTGCATATGCTAACGTGCAACCTCATTCTGGCTCACAGGCAAATACAGCTGTATTTTTTGCATGTTTAAAACCTGGAGATAAAATTTTAGGTTTTGATTTAGCTCATGGTGGTCACTTAACTCATGGTTCACCAGTAAACTTCTCTGGAAGGTTATATAATCCAGTTTTTTATGGAGTGGATAAAGAAACAGGAATGCTAGATTATGATAAAATTCAAGAAATAGCTACAAAAGAGCAACCTAAAATGATTATTGCTGGGGCTTCAGCTTATTCTAGAGATATGGATTTTGCTCGTTTTAGAGCTATTGCTGACTCGGTTGGTGCTCTATTGCTAGCAGATATCTCTCATCCAGCAGGATTAATTGCAAAAGGGCTTTTAAATGATCCAGTTCCTCATTGTCACATAATTACTACAACAACTCACAAGACTTTGCGAGGACCAAGAGGAGGAATGATTTTAATGGGAAAAGATTTTGAAAATCCTTGGGGTTTAACTACACCAAAAGGAGAAATTAGAATGATGAGTCACATTTTAGACATGGCCGTTTTTCCAGGCAACCAAGGAGGTCCTTTGATGCATGTAATTGCTGCTAAAGCAGTAGCTTTTGGAGAAGCTTTAACCGATGAGTTTTTTAGATATACCATGCAAGTACAAAAAAATGCTAAGGCTATGGCTGAAGCTTTTGTAAAAAGAGGGTATAACATTATTTCAGGAGGAACAGATAACCATATGATGTTGATTGATTTGAGAAATAAAAACATTACTGGTAAAGAAGCTGAAAATGCTTTAGTAAAAGCAGAAATTACAGTTAATAAAAACATGGTACCTTTTGATGATAAGTCACCATTCGTAACTTCTGGAATTCGTGTAGGAACTCCTGCAATTACTACTCGTGGTTTGGTGGAAGAAGATATGGAAACTATTGTAGCTTTAATCGATAAGGTCTTAATGCACCATACTGATGAAGCTGTTTTAGAACAAGTAGGAGAAGAAGTCAATGAATTAATGGGTGATAGAGCTATGTTTGTTTTTTAGTTTTTTGTTGTGCTGAACTTGATTCAGCATCTAAAACTCTATATTGCTATTTTAAGTCAAGTTCTGCTTGACAGAAGTTATATTGCTAATCACTTTAGTTTTTCATAAACTAAAGTGATTTTTTTATACAAACAAAACTTAAATATCTATTAATAAAGTCAAATAATTAAGCTTTTCTTTCTACAATTAATTATCTTTGCGTTCGATTAATTTTATCTTTTCTGAATTTCAATTCTCATGAATAAAAATATATTTTCTGTCCTTTTTTCTACCCGTTTGATGGCTTTCTTGTTTATTGCTTTTGCAGCAGCAATGGCAGCCGGAACATTTATTGAAGATGAATATAACACTGATGTAGCTAGAAAAATAATCTACAATGCTTGGTGGTTTGAAGTGATTATGGTATTTTTTGTAATCAATTTTTTTGGAAACATAAAAAGATATCAATTGTACAAAAAAGAAAAATGGGCCACCTTATTATTGCATTTATCTTTTATTTTAATTTTATTAGGAGCATTTGTAACTCGATACATCAGTTATGAAGGAATGATGCCCATCCGTGAAGGGGAGACGGAAAGTGTTTTTTATTCTGATAAAACTTATTTGACTGTATTAGTTGATGGAGAATATCAAGGGGAAATGAAACGCAAGACTTTTTCAAAAGATGTTCTGTTGACACCAATTAACTCCATATTTGCCAATAATAATTTTTCACTTGCTAATGAGTTCAATGGAATTCCTTTTGAAATTGAATATAAGGATTTTGTAATGAACACCACAGAATCGTTTGAACCTAATGAAAATGGAAAATATTACATCAAGTTAGTAGAATCTGGAGAAGGTACAAGACATGATCATTTTTTGCGAGAAGGAGAAGTTCAGAATATCCATAATGTTTTGTTTGCCTTTAATAAATTCACACAAGGAGCAATCAATATTACAAAGGTGGAAGATGCTTACACTATTCAAGCTCCTTTTGAAGGAAATTTTATGCGAATGGCGGATCAATTCAAAGGAACCGTTTCAAAAGATAGTGTACAACCTTTAATGCTCCGTTCATTGTACAATCTAGGCGGAAGTCAATTCGTATTACCAGAACCAGCAATCAAAGGAAATTTAATCAGTAAATCAAATGGTGATTACAAAGATAAATCGTCAGATGATGCAGTAACTGTAGTTATAAAATCTCAAGGAAAAGAAGAGCAAATGACTCTAATTGGTTCAAGAGGTAAACAAGGTATTCCTCAGAATATTAAAGTAGGAGATTTAGATTTTACCTTATTTTATGGAAGTAAATTATACGATTTGCCTTTTTCAATTAAGTTGGATGATTTTATAGCAGATAAATATCCTGGAACAGAAAAAAGTTATTCTGCCTACAAAAGTAAACTAGAAATTGCTGATAAACGTAAAAATGAGGTTTTCAAAGACAGTGTTTTTATGAATAATATTTTAGATTATGATGGATATCGTTTTTTTCAAGCAGGTTTTGATCCAGATGAAAAAGGAACAAATTTATCTGTAAGTCATGATTTTTGGGGAACATGGATAACTTATATTGGCTATTTTCTGCTTTATATAGGTTTGATGGCTATTTTATTTGATAAAAATACCCGTTTTACAGACCTAAAAAGAAAGCTTGAAAAAGTGAAAGAAAAGAAACAAAGTCTGATGACCATTGCTTTTCTTTTATTCTCATTCATTGGCTTTTCTCAACATGACCATAGTGACCACGCTAATGCACCTATGCAACAAAATACAGCAAAAGCATTAGAACTTATCAAAAAATATAATGTTACTCAAGAACAAGCTGATGCCTTTGGAAAAATAGTGATTCAAGATGCTAATGGTAGAATGAAACCCATCAATACCTTTTCATCTGAATTACTGCGCAAGGTTTCGAAAAGTGATACTTTTGAAGGAATGGATTCGGATCAAGTATTGCTATCCATGACACAATTTCCTGAGTATTGGTATCAAATTCCAATTATTTATTTAAAAAGAGGAAATGATAGTATTCGAAAAATAGCAGGAATTGATAAAGAGGCTAAATATGCTAAATTAATTGATTTCTTTGATGAGAAAGGTAATTATAAACTAGGAAAGTATCTAGAAGAAGCTTATTCAGCTCCAATTCCGAATCAGTTTCAAAAAGATTTTAAAGATATTGACCAAAAGTTAAGCTTATTATCAAATGCTTTATCGGGACAAATTTTAAAAGTTTTTCCAGTTCCAAACGAGCCTAATAACAAATGGGTTTCCTATTTGGAAGCCAATCAGCCTACAGGAACGGCTTTGGATACCATTAAAAACGTTTTACCGTATTATTTAAATGCTGTTAATAAATCCTCTCAGAGTAAGGATTACACTTTGCCCAATAGCTTATTGATAGGCTTAACTAAATATCAAAAGTTGTATGGTGCAAAAGTGATGCTTTCTGATGAGAAGATTGAATCTGAAGTTCTTTACAATAAATACGATATATTCAAGAAGTTACATTATTGGTATATGTTAGCTGGAGTTTTGATGCTTATTTTTACTATTGTAGGCATGTTTAATACCAAGAAATGGGTAGCGAAAACTACGAACGTATTTCATATTTTGATAGGATTGTTTTTTGTTTTACATACTACTGGGCTAATTGTTCGTTGGTATATATCTGGTCATGCACCTTGGAGTGATGCTTATGAAAGCATGATATATGTAGCTTGGGCGACGATGTTTTTTGGATTAGCCTTTGATAGAAAATCAAAATTAACGGTGGCATCAACTGCTTTTGTGGTCTCAATGATTTTGATGGTTGCGCATTGGAATTGGATGGATCCAAGTATAGGTAACCTTCAGCCTGTTTTAAATTCGTATTGGTTGATGATACATGTAGCCGTAATTGTTGCCAGTTATGGACCTTTTACTTTAGCCATGATGCTAGGCTTAGTTTCTTTATTTTTAATGATATTTACAACAGAAAAGAATAAAGAACGAATGAAATTGAGTATTCAAGAGATTACCTATATCAATGAGTTAGCCCTTACAGTTGGTTTAGTTATGTTAACTATTGGAAACTTTTTAGGTGGGCAATGGGCCAATGAAAGTTGGGGAAGATATTGGGGTTGGGATCCAAAAGAAACATGGGCTTTAATCAGTATTATGGTTTACGCTTTTGTCATTCATGCTCGATTTGTCCCTGCTTTGAGAGGCTTGTGGGTTTATAATTTCATGAGTGTTTTAGCGTTCGCTTCAATATTAATGACCTATTTTGGTGTAAACTTTCATTTGAGTGGATTGCATTCTTATGCTTCTGGTGAAAAGCAAAATGTTACTTATTATTTATATATTTTAATAGGCGTATTGATAATTTCATTTATTGCATTAGCCAACTATAAAAAATATTTTAAAAAATAGCCATACATAAAAGGGTCTTAAAATCTTCTAAATCGGAGCTTTTTTAATAAATTTGTGTAGCGTGAGAAAAGCTCACTACATCTTTTCGGTATTTTGTGAGTTCTATTAAATTCATTCATATCCTTACAGATCCATTATTTCTGTAAATACAAAGGAGAAAATATGTAGCATCAATAATGATAAGTTTACCGTTGACAAATCTTGTTGGCATAAAGATGGAATAAACTATAGGACCTGTAACAGAAATTGTACCAGTTCAAATTGTCATTTCAGACCTATTTTTTTGGGTACTTATAATTCGTTTTCATGTTTGGTCTCCACCAAAAGCAAGCTGTTTTAATATGGTATATCCAAACTTGTGGCTTTTTAAGAGGTGTTACTTGTTATTTTGCAAGCCTACGTTAAATCTCCAACAAATATTAGAGATGAAATAGTTCAAATGAATAGAAAATGATATCGTTAAAGTTGAAGTAAAGAAATCAGAATTAACATTCAGAAAATTAGGAAATTAAAATGATTAAGTTACATATAAAAAATATGGTTTGTAACCGTTGTATTTTAGTTGTAAAATCAGAACTAGAACAACTAGGACATGAAATATCTTCGGTTGAATTAGGTGAAGTTGTTTTTAAAAATCCAATCTCTAATCAAGAAAAAGAAATTATTACTGCAACCTTAAGAAAAGTAGGTTTTGAAATTTTAAACGACGCAAGCAGTAAAACCATTGAAAAAATAAAAAATCTTTTAATTGATTTGATTCAAAATAAGAACAATGATATACCAATAACCTTGTCAGAATATATTGTTCAAAATTTGCATCAAGATTATAGTAAACTAAGCAATTTGTTTTCCAATGTTGAAGGAATTAGTATAGAAAAGTATTTCATTCACCTTAAAATTGAAAAAGTCAAAGAGCTTATCGTTTATGATGAATTATCCCTTTCTGAAATTGCTAATCTTTTAAATTATAGTAGTGTAGCACACTTAAGCAATCAGTTTAAAAAAGTAACGAGTTTTTCACCCAGCTATTTCAAGAAAATCAAAGAGAATAAAAGGAAAGAGCTAGATCATTTATAAATTTTACAAAAACCATCCATAATTGTGTAAACTTTTGAGTAGTGTTTTATAGAAATTTGTAAGAAAGAAATTAAAACATGAAACACACCTATCACATTAAAGGAATGACTTGTTCAGGTTGTGAAGCCAAAGTGAAGAGAGACTTATTGGCTGTTGAAAACATAACCGATGTAGAAATTTCAAGCGAATATCAACAAGCTACAATTACAATGACGAGACACGTTGAACTGACGGTCTTGCAAATGGCAATAGGAGGAAAAGAAAGTAAATATCAAATTTCAATTCCAAATACGCATTTAAAAGATGATATTGCCTCAAAAAAATGCTGTTCAACAGTTTCAAAAGAAAAGCCCTCTTCCTATCATACCAATCAATCCGGAAAATATTACTGCCCAATGCATTGTGAAGGCGATAAAGTGTATGATAAATCAGGTGATTGTCCAGTTTGCGGAATGGATCTAGTAAGAGAACTTTCACCAAGTTTTATGGCGATACACTATACTTGTCCTATGCATCCTGAAATAGTTCAAGACAATTCAGGAAGTTGTCCAAAATGCGGTATGGATTTAATACCTGTAGATTCGGTCAATGCTGAAGAAGATAAAACGTATGGTAAATTGTGGTATAAAATGAAAATTGCACTATTTTTTACTATTCCCGTTTTTGTGATTTCTATGTCAGATATGATTCCTAACAATCCTTTGTATAGATTAATGGAGTTGGAAAATTGGAACTGGATTCAGTTTCTATTAACACTTCCAGTTGTATTTTATGCATGTTGGATGTTTTTTGAAAGAGCATGGAGATCCATAATGAATTGGAATTTGAACATGTTCACCTTGATAGGAATCGGAACAGGAGTTGCTTTTGTATTTAGTGTTTTAGGACTACTTTTTCCGAGTGTATTTCCAGAACAGTTCAAAACAAACGAAGGAACTGTACATCTCTATTTTGAAGCAACAGTTGTTGTACTTACTTTAGTTTTACTAGGACAACTTTTAGAGGCTAAAGCACACAACAAAACTAGTGGTGCAATTAAAGAATTATTAAAATTAGCACCTACAGAAGCTATATTAGTGATTGAAGGACAAGAGAAAGTCATTTCCATTCATGACATTAAAAAAGAAAATGTTTTACGCGTAAAGCCAGGAGCAAAAATTCCAGTTGATGGAAAGATAAAAGAAGGAAGCACTACTGTAGATGAATCCATGATTACGGGAGAGCCTATTCCTGTTGATAAAAAGGAAGGAGATGAAGTAAAATCAGGTACTATAAACGGTACAAAATCATTTTTGATGGTAGCCGAGAAAGTAGGTTCGGAAACATTATTGTCACAAATTGTTCAAATGGTTTCTGATGCCAGCCGTTCTCGTGTTCCTATTCAGAATTTAGTGGATAAAATTTCTAGGTATTTTGTGCTCATTGTAGTGGTTATTGCAGTTGTTACCTTTTTGGTTTGGTGGCAATTTGGACCAGAACCGCCATTAGTCTATGCACTTGTAAATGCAATGGCGGTATTGGTTATCGCTTGCCCTTGTGCTTTAGGATTAGCCACACCCATGTCAGTAATGGTTGGAGTAGGCAAGGGAGCCAAATCAGGTGTATTAATTAAAAACGCGGAAGCCATTGAAAAAATGGATAAGGTAGATGTTTTAATTACTGATAAAACAGGCACATTAACTGAAGGAAGGCCATCTGTAGAGAAAATTGTTGTAAAAGAGTATGATGAAAAGGAAGTTTTAAGTAGGATAGGTTCTTTGAATCAAAGTAGCGAACACCCATTAGCCCATGCAATTGTTCAATTTGTGAAATCTAAAGAGATAAAATTTCAAACGGTTAAAGATTTTGATTCTGTAACTGGAAAAGGTGTTATCGGAATTATCAAGGATGAAAAAATCAGTATAGGAAATGAAGAATTAATGAAAAATATGGGAGTAACTGATTATTTAGAGCTTACAGATGAAGTTATCGCAGAACAAAAGCAAGGAAAAACAGTATCCTATATTGCTATTAAAGATAAGATAATAGGTTTTATTGTTATTAAAGATGCCATAAAAGAGACTAGTTTAGAAGCTATTTCCGAATTAAAAAGACAAGGAATAGAAGTCATTATGTTGACAGGAGATAATGAAAATACAGCCAAAGCAGTTGCTTCTGAATTGAATCTTACTAATTTTAAAGCCAATTGTTTGCCACAAGATAAATTAGCATTCATTGAAAATTTGCAAGCTAAAGGTAAAATTGTAGCCATGGCAGGTGATGGAATCAATGATGCACCTGCTTTAGCAAAGGCAGACATAGGAATAGCCATGGGAACAGGAACAGACGTTGCGATTGATAGTGCTAAAATTACTTTGGTAAAAGGAGATCTACAAGGAATTGTAAAAGCTAAAAACTTGAGCCATGCTGTGATGAAAAACATCAAGCAAAACTTATTTTTTGCCTTCCTTTATAATACATTAGGAATTCCTATTGCAGCTGGAGTTTTATTTCCCGTTTTTGGATGGTTACTTTCTCCCATGATAGCCGCTTTAGCCATGAGTTTTAGTTCTGTTTCAGTAATTGTTAATGCTTTGCGATTGCGAACTATAAAAATTTAAAAATGAAAAAAATATATTTTTATATTGTTGTTCTATTATTACCCTCAATTATTTTTTGCCAAAAAGTGGTTCGTTATGATTTGCATGTAAGAGATACCATTGTCAATTTTTCTGGAAAAGAAAAAAGAGCAATAGCAGTTAATGGACAAATTCCAATGCCAACTTTAACTTTTACAGAAGGAGATATTGCAGAAATTTATGTTTACAATCAATATTGATAGAGAGTATATGGCTGGAATAAAATATATTGTTGGAAAAATATAGGATTTACTTCCCATTATGATAGTGATATGGGATTTGGTTTAGGTATAAATCTAAATTATTAATTACTTTTTCTTCTATTTTTTGCCTTTTCTAAAATTTGCTTTTTCTCTTTATGTCTCATGTTAGCATAGTGATGCTGTACTGTATTTATAAAACTTAGAATCATCCCTATTCCAGCTATTATATATAGAATTGTAAATATTTTACCCGAATCAGTTTGAGGAGTAAAGTCACCATAACCAATAGTTGTAAGTGTTACAACAGAAAAATATAATGAATCAATTATTGACCATCCTTCTAGGTAATGATAAGCTACAGTTCCTATTGTTATGATGATAAAAGTAGTGTAGAGTAAATCCCTATATTCCTCATCTTGTAAAAAAGATATAATAGTTCTGATAAAAAACATGATTTTGAACGAAGCATTAAACTTAATGGTAAATTTATGCAAATTAACTTGAACTTTGCTTCATCTGTTGATATAATTAGTAAAAATTAGCCTTAAAATGTTGTGGTATTCTAAAAACAATTTTTAACTTGCTAAAAAAGATTATTTTTTATGAATTATGTGATTATTACAACAATTTGTGTTTTATTATTATTGGCATATGCATTTACAGTTTCTTCTAACAAGACACAAATTCCATCAGTAATTTTATTAATTTTATTAGGTTGGGTTGTAAAGCAAGGAACAGACATTTTAAATATAGCAATTCCAGATTTGAATCCTTTGTTGCCTTTTTTTGGAACTGTTGGATTGATATTAATAGTTTTGGAAGGTTCACTGGAACTTCAGTTTAATAAACGCAAGCTCCCATTTATTGGTAAAACGTTCGTCACTGCTATTGTACCTCTTGTAGTAACAGCATTCGTAATTGGACATTTTTTTTATTATTTTTTAGATGCTGATTACAAGCAAGGGTTAATTAATGCAATTCCTTTGTGTATAATAAGTAGTGCAATTGCAATTTCAAGTGTTGGTAACTTAAGTTCTTTTAATAAGGAGTTTGCCATATATGAGAGTAGTTTATCCGACATAATTGGAGTACTTTTTTTTAATTTTTTAGTTCTAAATGAAGTGATTGATATTCAAACTGTAGGGAATTTTGGCTTGCAAATTTTGATTATGCTCATTATATCCTTTATTGCGACTGCATTTTTAGCTTTTTTATTGAGCAGAATTGATCATCATGTAAAATTCGCTCCCATTGTGCTTTTAATTATATTAATTTATGCTGTTTCAGAAATTTATCACCTACCAGCACTTATTTTTATAATGTTGTTTGGCTTAATTATGGGTAATTTTGATGAATTGGAAAGGTTTTCATGGATAAATAAATTAAAACCTAGAGCATTAGATAAGGAAGTGCATAAGTTCAAAGAATTGACTGTTGAAGCGGCTTTTTTAGTACGTTCTCTTTTCTTTATTCTTTTTGGATTTTTAATTGAAACAGAAGATGTTATCAATCCACACACCTTTGAGTTGGCTTTAGGGATAGTTGTACTCATATATTTGGTTAGAGCCATCCAATTGAAAATATATAAAGTGAAACTAATGCCTCTTTTGTTTGTAGCTCCACGTGGTTTAATTACCATTTTGCTTTTTATTGGGATACCTGAAACAGTTAAAATTCCTTTGGTGAACAGAGCTTTGATAATACAAGTTATAGTTTTGACAGCTCTAATCATGATGTTTGGTTTGATGTTTAACAAAAGACCTGTTGGATCAGATGATACAGAAGATAAGGGGAAAGATTCTAATTTGAAATTAGACATGGATGTACCTCTTTAAAATTAAATAAAAAAACCGTCACAAAAAATGACGGTTTATCATGACAATCAAGTCAATTAAATCAAACTAAAAAACGTAACTAAAAAATTATTAATAAGTATATTTATTTTCGGCAATTAATTTTGCGGCAATTTTTTCACGTAAGCCAATTACGTTTGGCATGTTTGTATATTTTGTGAATCGTTTTAGCCCCATTAACATCATTCTTTGTTCGTCTCCTTCTGCAAAAGAAACAATGCCTTCTTTTCCTTTTTGGTTAACAATATCAACAGCCTTATATAAATAAAGTTGAGCCATTGCAATTTGTTCTTGAACGTTATCAGCTCCTTCTTTTTTCGCAAGTTTTTCAACTCTTAGAACCGTACTTTCTGCCATGTAGATTTCAATTAAAATATCAGCAGCAGCCATTAATAATTGTTGGTGCGATTCTAATTCTGGGCCAAATTTTTGAACGGCAGCTCCAGCAACCATTAAGAAAACTTTTTTCAGTTTGGCAATCATTTCTTTCTCTTCTGCCATCAATGCTGAATAATCAGGAATATCGAACGAAGGAATTCCCATTAATTCTTCGGCAACAGCCATTGCTGGACCAAGTAAATCAACATGTCCTTTCATTGCTTTTTTAACCAACATGCCCACAGAAAGCATTCGGTTAATTTCATTAGTGCCTTCATAAATTCTAGAAATACGAGCATCTCTCCAAGCACTTTCCATTGGAGCATCTTCAGAGAATCCCATGCCACCAAAGATTTGTATTCCTTCGTCAGTACAAGATTGAACGTCTTCAGAAACAGCTACTTTTAAGATAGAACATTCAATGGCAAATTCTTCCACCCCTTTTAATTCAGCTTCTTGATGTGAATTTCCTTCCTCAACTCTAATGTTAATTCTGGTTTCAATATCGTGAGCCGCTCTGTAGGTTGCACTTTCTCCTGCAAAAGCATTGGTAGCCATTTCTGCAATTTTAGATTGAATGGCTCCAAAACTTGAAATAGGTACATTAAATTGCATTCTTTCATTAGCATAATTCACAGCTGTTGAAATTGTTCTTCTTTGTGCTTCTAAACATGCTGCGGCTAATTTTATTCGTCCAACATTAAGGGCATTCATGGCAATTTTAAATCCTTCACCACGACCAGCCAACATGTTTTCTACAGGTACTTTAGTCTCGTTAAAGAAAACTTGACGGGTAGAAGAGGAGCGAATCCCTAATTTATGTTCTTCATCGCCTAATGAAATACCATTGGATGGATCATTTTCTACAATAAACCCTGTAATATTTTTATCATCACCAATTCTAGCAAATACTATGAATAATTGGCAGAATCCTGCGTTAGATATCCACATTTTTCCACCTGTAATTTTATAATGTGTTCCATCGTCAGATAAAACAGCTTTTGTTTTTCCTGAGTTGGCATCTGAACCTGCTCCTGGCTCTGTCAAACAATAAGCACCAAACCATTCTCCAGAAGCTAATTTAGGTACGTATTTTTGTTTTTGTTCCTCTGTTCCATAAAGTGTGATTGGCATAGTACCAATACCTGTGTGAGCACCAAAAGCGGTAGAAAACGAACCTGTTGCACCAGAAATATAATCACAAACCAAAACAGTATTTACAAATCCCATTCCCATTCCACCATAGGCTTCAGGAACAGCTATGCTCAAGTAACCTAAGTCACCTGCTTTTTTCATTACTTCTTCCGTTAGAGCGTAATCTTTCTTTTCAAAACGCTCTTTGTTTGGCCAAAGTTCTTTATCTACGAATTCGATAACCGAATCACGCATCATTACTTGTTCTTCATTGAAATCTTCTGGTGTGAAGATGTCTTCGCATTTTGTTTCTTTTACAAGGAATTGTCCTCCTCTGATGATATCTGCCATGACTTATAGTTTGTTATATTATTATTTTGGGACACAGATTAAAGAAATCATTAAAATTTCTATGATTTCTTTAATCTGTGTTTCTTTTTTACTTTAAAAATTCATAAATACCTGCTGTTCCTTGTCCAGTACCAACGCACATGGTTACCATTCCGTATTTTGCATTTCCACGCTTACGCATTTCATCAAAAAGTTGAACAGATAATTTAGCTCCTGTGCAACCAAGCGGATGACCTAAGGCAATTGCTCCTCCATTAACATTAACTATATCAGGGTTTAGGCCTAATTCACGTATAACTGCTAAGGATTGCGAGGCAAAAGCTTCATTTAGCTCTATTAAATCTATATCTTCTTGTTTTAAGCCTGCTTGTTTTAAGGCTTTTGGAATGGCTTTTACAGGACCAATTCCCATAATTCTTGGTTCTACACCTGCAGAAGCAAAGTTTACTAATCGTGCAATGGGTTCAAGGTTTAATTCTTTTACCATTTCTTCGCTCATTACTAATACAAATGCTGCTCCATCACTCATTTGAGAGGAGTTTCCAGCGGTTACACTTCCATCAGCTGCAAATACAGGTTTTAAGCCAGCTAAGGCTTCAATCGAAGTACCAGCTCTTGGCCCTTCGTCTTTATTGACCACATAGGAGCGTGTTTCTTTTTTACCGTTTTCATTCACGAAAGTTTCTTCGACAGTGATTGGAACAATTTGGGCATCAAATTTACCTTCAGCTTGTGCTTTTAGGGCTTTCATGTGAGAATTATAAGCAAATTCATCTTGATCGGCACGAGATACGTTGAATTGTTTGGCTACAGCTTCAGCCGTTAAACCCATTCCCCAATAATAATCTTCGTGTCCTTCTTTGGATATTTTATAATCTGGAGTTGGCTTATAACCACCCATCGGAATATAACTCATGCTTTCTGCACCACCAGCGATGATACAATTGGCCATTCCAGCTTGAATTTTTGCAGTTGCCATTCCAATGGTTTCAATTCCTGAAGCACAATATCTATTTACTGTGACACCAGGAACGTCTTCAATTTTTAATCCCATCAAGGAAATTAATCGCCCCATATTTAAACCTTGTTCGGCTTCTGGCATTGCATTACCAACCATGACATCATCGATACGAGTTTTATCAAAATTTGGTAATTCTTTCATGATGTAGTCTATGGTTTCAGCAGCCAATTCATCTGGTCTTTTGAAACGAAAAACTCCTTTTGGTGCTTTTCCTACGGCTGTTCTGTATGCTTTTACTATGTAAGCTGTTTTCATATTTATTTGTATTAAGATTGGAGTATTAAGTATTAAGACTATCAACCGTTATTTTATATTTCTTTTAATGTTTTTTGAAAGGAAAAATTCATATTTGAGACTTCGATTAATTGACTTATGATTGGTTGTATGATTTCTTCATTAACTAGTTTTAATCTTTTAGCAAGTATTAATTGAGTTATTAATTCGAAAGTTGATCCATTGGCTATTCCTAAAAATTGAATAAATTCTTTGTTATGATTTCTACCTGAACCTTCAGCTATATTTGAAGGTATAGAAACAGCGCATTTTTTAATTTGATGAATTAAATTAAACTTTTCATCATCAGGCAAAAGCAAAGAAACTTCATATACTTCAACAGCTATGTCCATTGCTTTTTTATGTCCATTGCTTTTTGCCATATTTTAAGCTTTTCAAAATTATGCATCCTCTTTCTGTCTTAATACTTAATACTTAAGTCTTGATACTAACTCTTAATTTCTCAACGGTTTCCCTTTGGTCAGCATATGTTGAATCCTCTCTAATGTTTTTCTTTCACCAGTTAGGGATAAAAAGGCTTCTCTTTCTAAATCTAATAAGTATTGTTCTGTTACGAGTGTTGGTTCTGATAAATCACCACCAGCCATAACGTAAGCTAATTTGTTGGCAATTTTTTTATCGTGCTCTGAAATGTATTTACCAGCTTCCATACTATCTGTTCCTACTAGGAACATTCCTAGCGCTTGTTTTCCTAGTACTTTGATGTCTTTTCTTCTTGGAGCTTGTGTATAACCTTGTTCAGCCATTTGTAAGGCTACTTGTTTCGCAGTAGCAATTTGACGGTCTTTGTTAATAACTACTATATCTCTTCCTTTAATTAGAACTCCATTGTCATATCCTTCGTAAGCAGAAGTTGCCACTTTGGCCATTCCAACAGTTAAGAAATATTCTTGTAAAACATTTAATTCTACATCATTTTTACGGAAAAGGTCAGAAGCTCTTAAAGCCATTTCTTTAGAACCACCACCACCAGGAATTACACCAACTCCAAATTCAACTAAACCAATATAAGTTTCAGCAGCAGCAACAGCTCTGTCAGCGTGCATGGTTAATTCACAACCACCACCTAAAGTCATTCCGTGAGGAGCAGCGATTACTGGAATTGCAGAATAACGACAACGCATCATAGTGTCTTGGAACATTTTGATGGCCATGTTTAATTCGTCATATTCTTGTTCGACAGCCATCATGAAAATCATTCCGATGTTTGCTCCTACAGAGAAATTAGCTCCTTGATTTCCGATAACTAATCCATTGTATTCTTTCTCAGCTATGTCAATGGCTTTATTGATTCCTTGTAAAACTCCAGCTCCAATTGAATTCATTTTTGAAGTAAATTCTAAATTGATAATTCCATCACCTAAATCCGTAATGATAGAATCGCTGTTATTCCATATTTTTTTGCTTTCGCGAATGTTGTTTAAGATGATGAAGGCATCTTGGCCTAGAATTTTTTCTACTTTTTTATTAGTAGTAGAGTAGAAGTAGGTGGCTCCTTCTTTCACAGTGTAAAATGAAGTAACTCCCGAAGTTAGCATTTCTTTAACCCAAGCAGCTGGTTGATATCCTTCAGCTTTCATTAATTCAATTCCATTTTCAACTCCGATGGCATCCCAAATTTCGAAAGGGCCATTTTCCCAACCGAAACCAGCCTTCATAGCATCGTCAATTTTATATAAATCTTCTGTGATTTCTGGAATACGATTGGATACGTATTGGAACATTGAAGTGAAATTTTTTCTGTAAAAATCACCTGCTTTGTCTTTTCCTTTAACTAATACTTTGAATCTATCGATTGGTTTATCGATTGTTTTGGTTAGTTCTAAAGTTGCGAAAGATGCTTTTTTATTCGCTCTATATTCTAAAGTATCTAGATCTAAAGTTAGAATGTCTTTACCTTCTTTTTTATAGAATCCTTGTCCAGTTTTGCTTCCTAACCATTTGTTTTCCATCATTTTGTTGACGAATTCAGGAAGTTTAAATAATTCATGAGCTTCGTCGTTTGGACAATTTTCATAAATTCCATTGGCTACATGTACTAAAGTATCTAAACCAACAACATCAACTGTTCTGAAAGTAGCTGATTTTGGTCGACCAATTACTGGTCCAGTTAATTTATCTACTTCTTCAACGGTTAATCCCATTTCTTTTACTTGGTGGAAAAGACTTTGAATTCCGAAGATTCCTATTCTATTTCCGATAAAAGCTGGAGTATCTTTAGCAACAACTGATGTTTTTCCTAAGAATTTTTCACCATAACCATTCAAGAAATCTAATACTTCTTGTGATGTTTTTGGACCAGGAATGATTTCAAATAATTTTAAGTAACGTGCAGGATTGAAGAAATGTGTTCCGCAGAAATGTTTTTGAAAATCCTCACTTCTTCCTTCACTCATGAAGTGAATTGGAATTCCTGATGTGTTAGAAGTTATTAAAGTGCCTTGTTTTCTATATTTTTCGATTTGCTCGAATACTAGTTTTTTTATATCAAGTCTTTCTACGACTACTTCAATAATCCAATCTACATCAGCAATCTTTTTCATATCATCTGTTGTATTACCTGTCGTGATTCGGTTAGCAAAGTTCGGATGATAAATAGGAGAAGGTTTCGATTTTAATGCACTTGTCAGATGATCGTTAACTAAACGATTTCTAACGATTTTACTTTCTAAAGTCAATCCTTTTTTTTGTTCTGCCTCGGTTAGGTTGTTTGGCACAATGTCTAACAATAAGACTTCAACGCCTATATTGGCAAAATGGCAAGCGATGCCACTTCCCATAATTCCTGAACCAATAACCGCAACTTTCTTAATATTACGTTTCATAAGTATTTTTTGTTTTTCAGTAATAATATTATTTTCAAAAAGTTTTGTATTACTTTATTGAAATTGATTATTTCTTTAGATTTATTTTATATGTAATTCTTTATCTGTAAATATCTTTTTATCTGCTATTAGTTCATTAATAACATCAGCAACTTCCATAAAATGAAGTAACTTTTCTTCTGAAACTGCATTTTTTATAGATTCATTGAATTTAACAACCGTAGATTTTGATAGTTCTCTTTTATCTTGACCTAAGGCTGTAAGCTCAATTATTACACCTCTTCCATCTTCAGGATTCTTTTTTCTTACAATTAACCCTTTTTCTTCCATAGATTTAAGTGTTCTTGTTAGACTTGTTGCTTCCATACCCATTTTAGGCCCTAAAGCGGTTGAAGGAGTTCCTTTTTCTTTATCAATACTCAGCAAGACAAATCCTGTAGCCATTGTAGCCTCATATTTGGAGGCTTCCTCATTATACATTCTTGCAACAGCTTGCCATGTTGCTCTAAGTACGTAATCTATTGTTTTGTCTTTCATATATAATTTTATGGTAAATCAAAGATAAAAAAAAATACTATGCGTGCATAGTATTTTTTAAATAATTTAATTAATAAATTGTTAAATTATTTATTGTCGTATATTTTTGAATATAAATCGTTATAAATTTCTTTGATTATTTTACGTTTTAATTTCATGGTAGGTGTTAAATGTCCACCTTCAATACTCCAAACATCTGGAGTTAATTCAAAGCGTTTAATTTTTTCCCAACTACCAAAATGTTCATTGGCTGTATCAACTTCTTCTTGAATTCTTGCAATAACATCCTTATTACTTGCTATATCAGCATTAGATGAACCAAGTGCAATTTTTTTACGACTAGCCCAATCTTTTATAAAATCAAAATTAGGTTGAATAAAAGCAGCAGGCATTTTTTCACCATCACCAATAACCATAATTTGTTCAATGAAGCGTGATTGTTTAAATGCATTTTCTAAAATTTGAGGTGCTATATATTTCCCACCAGAAGTTTTGAACATTTCTTTTTTACGATCTGTAATTTTCAAGAAACCATCAGCATCAATTTCTCCGATGTCACCTGTATGGAAGTAGCCATCAGCAGTTAACACTTCTTTAGTTTTTTCTTCTTCTTTGTAGTATCCAACCATAACGTTTGATCCTTTGCAAAGAATTTCTCCATCATCAGCAATTTTTACTTCAACACCTTCCAAAACTTTACCAACTGTTCCAATTCTAAAACCACCATTTCTCATATCATTTACCGAAATAACAGGTGATGTCTCCGTTAATCCATAGCCTTCCATAACTGGAATATTAGCAGCACAAAATACTTTTGATAATCGTGTTTGTAAAGCGGCACTTCCACAAACTAATAATTCTAATTCACCTCCAAGTCCTTCTTGCCATTTAGAGAAAATAAGTTTGCGAGCAATTTTTAATTTAAATTCGTACCAAGCTCCATTCTCACCATAGGGTTTGTATTCCATTCCTAAATCTAAAGCCCAGAAAAACAATTTCTTTTTAATTCCTGTAAGATCAGCTCCTTTTGCAAAAATCTTATCGTACACTTTTTCTAATAATCGAGGAACGACAGACATTACATGTGGCTTTACTTCTTTTAAATTATCAGAAATTTTTTCAATACTTTCAGCAAAATAGATGGAAATTCCATAATATTGGTATAAATATGTTAACATTCTTTCAAAAATGTGACAAATAGGTAAGAAGCTTAATGCTCTTGTGTCTCCAGCTCTTAATGGCACTCTTGGAGCACTCATCAAGACATCTGAAACAATATTCTGATGTGTTAACATTACACCTTTTGGTCTTCCAGTAGTTCCAGAGGTATATATAATTGTAGCTAAATCCGTTGTTACAATTGCCTCTTTTCTAGCTTCAACTAATTCCTGATTGTCGATGTTGTCTCCTAACTCAAGAACTTCTTTCCAACTTTTACAACCTTCAATAGCATTGAATGAAAAGATTTCTTTTAGTTTAGGAACATTTTTATGAATAGCTTTGACTTTCTCATAAACTTCAGCATCAGATACAAAACAATAAATAGATTCTGAATGATTTAGAATGTATTCATAATCTTCTGAAGAAATTGTTGGATAGATGGGTACGTTTTGTGCACCAGTTTGTAGTATTCCAATATCACAAATGTGCCATTCTGTTCTATTAGAAGATGAAATTACGGCAATTTTATCATTTGTATTAATGCCTAAACGCAAAAGACCTCTTGAAATAGCATTCGCTTTATGTAAGTACTCTTCTGTGGAAGTTTTTACCCAATCGTTTCCATATTTTGTTACAAGCGAATCGGATAAATTATATGTTTTTAATTGATGATAAGGAAAGTCAAACAATCTAGTTATTGTATTCATATTTTCTCATGATTTATAGATTGCAAATTAATAAAATTTAATTAATTTACAAATTTTTTAAGAATATGATAACCAAAATAATCTAGTAACTTGATAGTAAGAATATTATGCATGCATAATAAAATTAAAAATCCCATTTAAACACTTTTTAAATGGGATTTATTAGGTTAATTATTTTCAATCCATTCTTTGGCATTGACAAAAGCTTCTATCCAAGGGGAAACTTTATCGTTTCTGTCTTTTGGATAATAAGCCCAATTCCAAGGAAAAGTGGATCGTTCAATATGAGGCATCATAACCAAATGTCTTCCTGTTGTATCACATATCATGGCTGTGTTGAAATCTGAACCATTTGGATTGGCTGGATAACCTTCGTAGGCATATTTGGCAACGATATTATATTTTTCTTCTGAATAGGGTAAATTGAATTTTCCTTCACCATGAGAAATCCAAACTCCTAAAGTGCTTCCAGCTAAAGTTTTTAGCATTACGGAGTTATTTTCTTGAATGGTTACGGAAGTAAAGCCACTTTCATGTTTATGCGAATCGTTGTGCTTCATTTTTCCATGAACTTCGTGTTCTGGATTGATGACTTCTAATTCCATAAACAATTGGCAACCGTTACAAATTCCAACAGAAAGTGTGTCTTCTCTTTTGAAGAAGTTTTTCAAGGCTGTATTTGCTTTTTCGTTGTATAAGAAAGCACCTGCCCAACCTTTGGCACTTCCTAAAACATCTGAATTTGAAAATCCTCCAACAGCTCCTATAAATTGCACATCTTCTAGATTTTCTCTACCAGAAATTAAATCGGTCATGTGAATATCTTTTACGTCAAATCCAGCTATATACATTGCATTGGCCATTTCTCGTTCAGAATTACTTCCTTTTTCACGAATTATAGCTGCTTTTGGTCTTGGTTTTGAAGCGTCAATTTCAGGTTTGTTTCCAGTAAATTGAGAAGGGAACTTATATTTTAATGCTTGTTTGTCAAAATTATCAAAACGCTCTTGGGCTTTGTTATTTGAAGTTTGTTTTTGGTCTAATAAGAATGAAGTTTCAAACCAAAGTTTTCTGTAATTATTAATGTTTAAATTCCAAATTCCAAAATCTAAACTGTCAAAATTTGTTACTTTTCCTAATTTGAAAATTTCTAATCCTTCAAATGCTTTTTCAAAAGTTGTGTCATCTTTGGCTTGTAGCACTAAACCTATGTTTTCAGCAAATAATATTTTAATTAAATCTTTTTCAGCAAAAGCATCAAACGAAATGGTTGCTCCTAATTTAGTGTCAGCAAAACACATTTCTAATAACGTTGTAATCAAACCACCACTTCCAATATCATGACCAGCCACAATTTGATTATCTTTTATTAATTCTTGTAATGTATTGAAAGCAGTTTTAAAGAAGTTTGAATCTTTGATAGTTGGTACTTCGTTTCCAATTTTATTCAACGTTTGAGCAAAAGAGCTTCCTCCTAATTTGAATGCATCTTGAGATAAATTGATGTAATAAATAGAACCACCTTCTTTTTGTAAAACAGGCTCTACTACTTTGGTAATATCGTTACAATTTCCTGCAGCTGATATAATTACTGTTCCGGGTGCAATTACTTCTTCATTAGGATATTTTTGCTTCATAGAGAGGGAATCTTTTCCAGTAGGAATATTGATTCCTAATTCAATAGCAAAGTCAGAACAAGCTTGAACAGCTTCATATAAACGAGCATCTTCACCTTCATTTTTGCAAGCCCACATCCAATTGGCAGAAAGCGAAACGGATTTTAAATTATCTTTTAAAGGAGCAAAAACTATATTGGATAAGGCTTCAGCAATTGCAGTTCGACTTCCAGCAGCTGGATTTACTAAAGCTGAAATAGGAGAGTGCCCAATGGATGTTGCAATTCCTTCTTTTCCATTATAATCTAATGCCATTACACCCACATTATTTAGAGGCAATTGCAAAGGTCCAACACATTGTTGCTTAGCTACTTTTCCACCAACACAACGGTCAACCTTGTTGGTTAACCAATCTTTACAGGCAACAGCTTCAAGTTGTAAAACATCTTTTAAATAGGTTTCTAAATTTTCTTGGGAATACTCTAAATCTGAATATTTTCTATCAATTTTTGAATCAGTCATTATTGTTTTTGGAGAACTTCCAAAGAAATCTTCCAAAGCATAATCCATTGGTTTTAAACCAGTAGATTTTGATTCAAATGTAAAACGATGATCGTTAGTAACATCACCAACTTCATACATTGGAGAGCGTTCTCTGTCTGCAATTCGTTGTAAAATATCCATGTCTTTTTGACCGATAACTAATCCCATTCTTTCTTGTGACTCGTTACCAATGATTTCTTTGGCAGAAAGCGTTGGATCTCCAACCGGTAAATTATCTAAATTGATTAATCCACCAGTATCTTCAACTAATTCAGAAAGACAATTTAAATGTCCACCAGCACCATGATCGTGAATAGAAACGATTGGATTTTCGTCACTTTCTACCAAACCACGAATAGCATTTGCGGCACGTTTTTGCATTTCTGGATTAGAACGTTGAATGGCATTTAATTCAATTCCTGAACTAAATTCTCCTGTGTCAGCTGAAGAAACAGCAGCTCCACCCATTCCAATTCTGTAGTTTTCACCACCTAAAATTACAATTTTATCACCTTCACTTGGTTTTTTCTTAATGGCTTGGTCTAATTTTCCGTAACCAATTCCACCAGCTTGCATGATTACTTTATCATAACCTAACTTTCTACCTTCTTCTTCGTGCTCGAAAGTTAATAGTGAACCTGTAATTAGAGGTTGTCCAAATTTATTTCCAAAATCAGAGGCTCCGTTTGAAGCTTTGATTAAAATATCAATTGGGGTTTGGTATAACCATTTTCTTTCTTGAAATCCTAATTTATTTTCTTTTAAACGAGAATATGATGTCATGTAAACAGCTGTTCCAGCTAATGGCAAAGAACCTTGTCCACCAGCTAATCTATCTCGAATTTCACCACCAGATCCTGTAGCTGCACCATTGAAAGGCTCAACGGTTGTTGGGAAATTGTGGGTTTCTGCTTTTAATGAAATAACAGAGTCAAATTCTTTTTCTGCATAAAAATCAGCTTTGTCAGCGCTTTTTGGGGCAAATTGCGTCACTTTTGGACCTTTTAGAAAAGCCACATTATCTTTGTAAGCTGAAACAATATCATTCGGATTTTCAGCAGATGTTTTCTTAATTAATTTGAATAATGAAGTTTCTTTTTCAACACCATCAATCACGAATGTTCCGTTGAAAATTTTATGGCGACAATGCTCAGAGTTGGCTTGTGAAAATGCAAATATTTCAGAATCGGTTAATTTTCGATTTATCTTGTTAGAAACTTTATGTAAATATTCAACTTCTTCATCGCTTAAAGCTAAACCTTCTTTTTTATTGTAAGAAGCAATATCTTCAATTTCTAGGATAGATTCGGGTTGAATATTTATGGTAAAAATATTTTGATTTAATTCTGAATACTTTTGCGAAAGCATTGGGTCAAAATCTTTGAAATCTGCTGGTACTGTCTGAAATTCTTCAATTCTAATGATATCTGAAATACCCATATTTTGGGTAATTTCTACAGCATTTGTGCTCCAAGGAGTTATCATGGTTGCTCTTGGTCCAACAAAAAAATCCGCAAGTACGGATTTTTCAATTTTATGAGCGTTGCCAAATAACCAATTTAATTTTGAGATTGTTGCTGCTGAAAGTTCGTTTTGCGTTTGAACGGCAAAAACAGTAGCGGTTTCGTTTCCGAAAAAGTGAATCATTGTGTTGTGTTGTTGTTAGGGATAAAAGTGAATTTATCCATACGTTGTAAGTGCAAATTTAGGTTAAAAAGTTAAAAGTTCAAATATAAATTATGAACAAAAAAAGCTGCTCCAAACGGAACAGCTTTTTGGTATTTCTAATCTAAATTTTTATTTTCTTCTTTTAGAAAGAATTTCCATGTTTTTAAACTCTTTACCTTTAGCATCAATATCAAACATCTCCATTTTTTGTGTGTTTTCATCAATGTAAGTGATAACTTCTTTGACTTTTTTCTCTTTTCCTGTTACCGGATCAACCATTGCTCCGTTGAAAGTAATTGTTTTAGAAGCTTCGTCATATTGACCTCTTGAGACTAACATGCCTGTTCCCATATTATCAATCCAAGTGGCAATATATTCTTTGGATGCATTGTCATATGCTGTTGTGCCTCGACCTTCAAAAGGCATTCCCCACATGTCTCCTTTGAAAACACCTTCTTGATATTTTCCATCTAGAATCATTTTGTAAGTGGCTACAGAAGTGGCTTTTTGTGGTTCTGGATTTTCAGGCATCCAAAATGTCATTTCAGCATCCCAAGTTCCAGTGTCTTTGGCTAACATTTCATGTGCTTTTGATGGCGTTGCATAATCTGCCCATGCTTTTGCAACAGTTGCTGAGTCAGGAGTTGCTTCTACAGTTTCTTCAATTTTTACTTCAGTTTCAGGAGTAGGTGTTGGTTCGATTTTCTCTTCTTCTTTTTTACAAGAAGTGAAACCAATTGCAATTGCCAATAGTGGTAAAATAATTTTTCTCATAATTTATCTTTTTTAGTAGTTTGTTAATCAAAGATAATAAAATTATAAGCACCCATATCATATCCAGAAACAGTATTTCTTGGTTTGTTTAAAATGTCAAATGTTCCCATTGAAAAACTAGGATTAGCTGTTCCTTTAGCAGCAGATTCACTACCGATTATTAATTGGTTTTTACTAGGATTTTTGAAATCGGGTTTATTTTGTGTTGAATTTGAAGCTCTTATACAATTTTCAAACAGGGAAGCATTTGAGAAATTATAAAGGGTATCATTTGCAAACTGATTATTTGTATCAATAAATTTAATTAAACAATTGGTGTATTTAAAATTAAATGTACCTCCTTCATTTTTATGTGAAATACCTAAATTACTTGAACCATAAAAAATACAATTGTTAAAATTTGCTTTTGTTAGTGGAGTAGGGGTGTTATTTATTTTATCATTACTCAAAGCAACACAAGTTTGATTTGGGGCTGGCCAATAATTGGCAAAGGTACAATGCGTAAATTCATAGCTTCCACCAAAACTTCCTTGAAAAGAAGCTTGACCACAATTGTTAATCACTACATTTTTCCCATCAACAAAGCCTGTTGTGGCATATAAACCAATATTTGAACAATTGTAAATTTGAACATTGTTTAAAGTAGTATTTACCGAATTTGTTCCATCGTTTCCATTCACATATAAACCAATAACGGCATTTTTGATAGTCAAATTGGTTAGTACGTTGGAATGACTTCCATTGGTCAACCAAATAGTACCCCATTGTCCAGGAACTTCAGAAAAATCAGGTTCTAAACGGTCTCCTTCAAAAATAACTTCTTTTTCTAGAGCTTCTGTATCTGAGGGTTCACCATTTACAGCTAATGAAGCGTTATTTGCAACAATTATGCCCGAATCGGCATGAAAATGAATTCGTGCCCCTGCTTGTACTGTGAGTGTTTTTGAAGGCGGTACAACTGCATAGCCATAGATTACATAGGGTTTACTATTATTCCAAATCAATTCATTGCCATTAATGGGATCATTTTCATTTAAAATACTTGCTCTAATAGGAATTGGGTTTTCATCATCTCCTAAATTAATTTCTTCATAATTAAATCCACCATTTCCGTTGGGAGTTCGTTGTGGATAAATAAAATAGGCATCTTGTATTAGGGTGACAAGTTCTACTTTTTGCAGATTTGCTCCAATTCCAAATTCAATGAAGTCAGTATAAAGAAAATCAGTAGGATTAGCTGAAGCAACATCAGATGTTACCTCAATGAATACAAACATACTATCCTTGGCCAGCATTTCTATGTTAGAAAACTCTTTTCCTGGCATGCCGTCAACCATCAAACGGTATTTTGAATTGAGTCCTTTATTTAATCGAATGCTTGGAATAGAAATATTTTTATCGCTTTTATTGTAAACTTTTAGTGTGTAAGTGCTAGAGCCAATATTAGTAAAAACGGTATCTAAATACACCGTGTCTTTTGAGAATTCTAATCCACCATTGCTGGGTTCAAAATCAAAATCGTTTCTGCATGACGTTAATGAAGCTATAAATACAACTAAAAGTAATCCTATATATTGACGCATAAATACTGTGAATTTTCGTAAAAGTAATTATTAATTTGAAAATGCTAAATATTCAAACGGAAAAAAATCATTTTTAGTCTCAATTAACATTCTATTATCAAAAGTTATTAGACAAAAGATTTAAAAATTGAGTAATTTTGTATGAAAATAATAAATGATGTTTGATAGAGATAAAATGCTTCAATTGTGTAACGAATGGTCGAAAAACACATTGATGGAAACCTTGGAGATTGAGTATATTGATGCTGGAGAAGACTTTTTAACGGCTAAAATGCCTGTAAACCCTAGAGTTCATCAACCTATGGGCCTTTTACATGGTGGTGCTAGTGTAGCTTTAGCAGAAAGTGTAGGAAGTGCAGCTTCAATAATGTTTGTAAATCCTGAAAAATCAGAAGTTAGAGGAATTGAAATTTCGGCTAATCATTTGAAGGCTAAACGGGATGGAATGGTGTATTGCACGGCAAAAATCGTTCACAAGGGAAGAAGTATTCATTTGTGGGAAATTAAAATTACTGATGAGAATAATAACTTGGTTTGTTTGTGTAAGTTAACAAACATGATATTGCCTCGAAAAGAACGTTAGAATGGAAATTTTTGAAAAAGTAACAACTCATTTTCAATTGAATTTGCCTTTTGTTTTGTTTGCAAAACCTGATGAAAAACAATTAAATGGGTATTTTCAAAATGATGATGAATTGTATCAATTTGAAAATCAAGATGGATTTGTATTTGTTTCTTTTGATGGTACAAAAAAAGTTGTTTTACCTAAAACAAAATCAGATTATTTGTCTCAGGAAATAAATTTTAAATTAGGTTTTGAATTTCAATCAATCAATATTCATACTTCAAAAGAAGAAAAAAATCAATTTAAAGAATTGGTGTCCAATTCAGTTCAAGCCATTAAATCTGGAAAGTTTGATAAATTAGTACTTTCAAAGAAAATTGATTTTTCAGATAAAATAGATGTTATAAAAACATTTCAAAAGATAACAAATACTTATCCAACAGCTTTTCGTTATTTGTTTTTTCATCCGAAGATTGGGTTATGGTTAGGAGCATCACCAGAGCAATTGATTAAAGTTGAAGAGAATCAGTTTGAAACAGTTGCTTTAGCAGGGACACAATTATTTTCTGAAGATGTTCATTGGGAAGCCAAAGAAATTCAAGAGCAACAATTTGTCACGGATTATATTGTTGAAAATTGCAAGCAAATAGCAACTAACGTTGAAATATCAGCACCATTTACTGTTCAAGCTGGAAAATTGGCTCACATTAAAACAATAATTTCAGGAAAAATAGAAAACAATAAATTATTGGAATTGGTTTCAAAATTACATCCAACTCCAGCTGTTTGTGGTTTGCCTAAAGAAAGTGCCAAAGAATTTATCTTGAGAAATGAAAATTATGAAAGAAAGTTTTATACTGGTTTTTTGGGTGAATGGAATTTAAAGAATAAAACCAATTTATTTGTTAACTTGCGTTGTATGGAAATTGGCTCAGTAAATTCAATTTATGTGGGTTGTGGTGTTACCAAAGATAGTGAACCTGAAAAAGAGTTCATAGAAACACAAAATAAATCAGAAACGATTAAAAATATTATAATTACAAAAGAATGAAATTAGATATATTAGCTTTTGGAGCTCATCCGGATGATGTTGAATTGGGAGCCGCTGGAACGATTGCTAAAGAAGTTTCTTTAGGAAAAAAAGTAGGGATTATTGACTTAACTAGAGGTGAATTAGGTTCTAGAGGTTCAGCAGAAATTAGAGATGAGGAAGCTAGAAAAGGAGCAGAAGTTTTAGGAGTTTCAATTCGAGAGAATTTGAGATTTAAAGATGGTTTTTTTGTAAATGATGAAGTTCATCAGATGGAAATTATCAAGATTATCCGAAAATATAAACCAGAAATAGTATTGTGTAATGCTATTGAGGACAGACATATTGATCATGCTAAAGGGAGTAAATTAGTAAGTGATGCTTGTTTTTTATCAGGATTGCTAAAGATTGAAACTTCTCTAGATGGTAAGAAGCAAGATCATTGGAGACCCAAGCAGGTATATCATTACATCCAATGGAAGAATATTGAGCCTGATTTTGTTGTAGATATTTCAGATTTTATAAATCTAAAAAGAGAGGCTGTTTTGGCATATAGCTCACAATTTTATGATCCCAATTCTAACGAACCTGTGACGCCAATTGCTTCAAAAAACTTTTTAGATTCGATAGATTATCGTGCACAAGACTTCGGAAGGTTGGTCGGAGTTGATTATGCTGAAGGATTCACTGCAGAAAGGTATTTGGCAATCAATAGTTTAAGTAATTTGATGTAAATTTCTCTTTTTTTTGTTTGCAGAATAGAAAAACAGTAGTATATTTGCACTCGATAAAACAAATGGTGATTGTAGCTCAGTTGGTTAGAGCATCGGTTTGTGGTACCGAGGGTCGTGGGTTCGAGCCCCATCATTCACCCTAAAAGCTTTGAAGTAATTCAAAGCTTTTTTTGTTTTATATTGAAAAAGCAAGATTATTTTGTCTTACTCAATTATATTATAATTATAAAGTTATTTTTAACTCATAAAAAAAGCACTCTAATTAGAGTGCTTTTCTATTTTTAATCTTCATCTTCGGAAGGCTCATCTTCAATTTCAAGTTCGTTCAATGATTCTAGCGTGTCTTCTGCTGTATCATCAATGTCTTCATCGTCTTCAAAGTTTTCAATTCTGTCGGCAAGTTTTGTACTTACTTTAACTAGAAAGATTGTGTCTTCGGTACGAACTTCAACAGCTTCAACTGTTTCATTTTTAGCATTTTTGAATCTAATGATATCTGAATCATCATATCCATCAGGAAATCTTTCTACTAGTAGTGTAAGGATTTCGTTTGTTAATTTTGCGTAATCAACAATAACTCGTTTCATTGGGTTTTATTTAATCTTGAATATTTTTCAAATGTAATATCCAATTTTATATTATCAAAGATTTTTTTTCAAAAAAATAAAAATAATTAATTTCCTAATATATATGCAAAAATCAACGGTGCTACTATGGTTGCATCAGATTCAATAATAAATTTTGGTGTATGAATGTCTAATTTTCCCCATGTAATCTTTTCATTTGGAACAGCTCCAGAATAAGAACCATAACTGGTTGTTGAATCTGAAATTTGACAGAAATAGCTCCAGAAAGGAATGTCAGTCATTTCCATATCTTGATATAGCATTGGTACCACACAAATTGGGAAATCACCAGCAATTCCACCACCAATTTGGAAGAAACCTAATCCTTTTCCGCCAGAATTTTTGGGATACCAATCTGCTAACCACATCATGTATTCGATACCACTTTTGGTTGTGGTTGGTTTAAATTCTCCTTTTACACAATAAGAAGCAAAAATATTACCCATAGTGCTGTCTTCCCATCCAGGAACAACGATGGGTAAGTTTTTTTCTGCAGCTGCAATCATCCAAGAGTCTTTAGGGTCAATTTCATAATATTGTTCTAAAACTCCTGAGTTAAGCATTTGGTACATAAACTCATGTGGGAAATATCTTTCACCAGATTTGTCTGCTTTGTTCCAAATGTCATATAAATGCGATTGTAGTCTTCTGAAAGCTTCTTCTTCTGGAATACAAGTATCCGTTACACGATTGTAATGATTTTCTAGTAAATCCCATTCTTCTTGAGGGGTTAAGTCTCTATAATTAGGAATTCTTTTGTATGAATTATGTGCTACTAAATTCATGATATCTTCTTCCAAATTCGCTCCAGTGCAAGAAATAATATGAATTTTATCTTGACGAATCATTTCGGCTAATGATTTTCCTAATTCGGCTGTACTCATTGCACCTGCTAAGGTTACCATCATTTTTCCGTTGTCCAATAAATGTTCTTCATATCCTTTTGCAGCATCTACTAAAGCAGCAGCATTGAAGTGTAAATAGTTTTTTTCTATAAATTGACTAATTGGTCCTTTCATATTTCCTTTGTTTATTAGTTTAACGGTTGAATTGTTAAACAGCTTATTATGTATTGTTTTTATTTTTCGTACCCTAAAATTTTCATGATGTCTTCCGCTTTTTGTTGTTCTGAGAATACTTCTGTAGCTATAATTCCATTTTCATCTTTATCAATTAAGATGTGTTTTGGTTGTGGAATTAAGCAGTGATGTAAACCTCCAAATCCACCAATTGTTTCTTGATAAGCTCCTGTGTTGAAGAATCCTATATATAATGGTTTTTCTTTATTGTATTTTGGCAAGTAAACCGCATTCATGTTTTGTTCAGAATTGTAATAATCATCACTATCACAAGTTAAACCACCTAATAGAACTCTTTCATAAGTATCATTCCAACGGTTGATAGCTAACATGACGAAACGTTTGTTGATGGCCCAAGTATCAGGTAGTGTAGTGATGAATGAACTATCAATCATGTTCCATTTTTCTCTATCGTTTTGCTGTTTTTGGTATAAAACCTGATAGATTGCTCCACCACTTTCGCCAACCGTAAATGAACCAAATTCGGTAAAAATATGAGGAACATCAACTTCTGCATCGTCACAAGCAATTTTGATTTGGTTAATGATTTCGTCAATCATATATTGGTAATCGTACTCAAAAGCTAAAGAATTTTTGATTGGGAAACCACCACCAATATTCAAACTATCTAAAGTTGGACATTCTTTTTTAAGAGCTATATATACTTTAAGACATTTTAATAATTCGTTCCAATAATAAGCAGTATCGCGAATTCCAGTATTAATGAAAAAGTGAAGCATTTTCAATTCTACTTGCTTGTTCTCTTGAATTTGCTTTCTGTAGAACGGTACAATATTTCTATATCCAATGCCTAAACGAGACGTATAAAACTCAAATTTTGGTTCTTCTTCGGCAGCAATTCGGATTCCTATTTTGAATTTACCTTCAATTTGCTCTTGTAACAAATCTAATTCTTCATAATTATCAATAACAGGAATGGTATTTTTTTGACCATTATTAATCAAACGAGCAATATTTTCCACATAGGCATCTCGTTTGAAACCGTTACAGATTACGTATGTTTTTTTTGTGATTTTTCCTTCCTTCAATAAGCTTTCTACAATATTGATATCAACTGCTGATGAAGTTTCTATGTGAATATTGTTTTTAAAAGCTTCATTCATAATAAATTGAAAATGCGAGCTTTTTGTGCAGTAGCAATAGTTGTAATTGGCTTCGTATTTGTGTTTTTCCATTGCTTTTCTGAACCAACCTTTAGCTTTGTTGATTTGGTTAGAAATTTGAGGTAAATAGGTAAATTTTAATGGTGTTCCATATTGTTCTACCAATTTCATTAAATCAATATTATGGAACTCAAGGTTGTCCTTGTTTAGTTTAAATTCGTCTTGTGGAAAATAGAAAGTTTGATTGATTAAGTCGAAATATTTTGTATTCATTAGTTTTGTGCTATTTGATGTTAATTAAAAATTTGAAAATCAGAAAATTAGATTGTTCAAACTCTAATATTAGCAAATATAACTACTAATTTTTCTTTGAAGGTTTTGGAAAGCAAAAACAATTCTACGTTTAGTTCATAGAATAAGGATGTATTCAATTGAATATCAATTGTTTTACTTTCGTTTCTCTCAGATTTTTTGGTATTAAATGCGTATGCGTTTTCTTTCATCGCAACAAAGGTAAAAATTAATTTACTTTTATGATATGTATTGGATTAATATTTTATGAAGTTTTGTAATCTGCAAAGGCATCATGTATGGTTTTGTGGGTAGTTTCTTCATTTATTTTTATTTTTCCGATACTTTCTAATAATGCAAATTGGATTTTTCCAAATTCATTTTTTTTATCATAAATCAGTAATTCTATGATTTTTTCGATATCATTTTCATCAAAAGAAATGGTTTCGTAGATGTCTTTTAAAATGTATTTAATCTCAAAATATTCTTCTCTAGAAAGTAGATTTTTTTCCATTGAAATATAGCTTTCTAATATCATTCCTATAGCCACAGCTTCGCCATGTAATAATTTTGTTTTGGCGTTGTTCTCCAAACAATAACTTTCAATAGCATGTCCTAAAGTGTGGCCAAAATTTAAGGCTTTTCGGATGCCATTTTCGGTCAAATCTTCAGAAACTATTTTGTTTTTTATAACAATAGATTGATGAATTAGTGTTTCTAAATCATTTAAATCTAATGAAGACAGGTTTTTCAATTTGTTCCAATAGTCTTTGTCAAATATTAAACCGTGTTTAAGCATTTCCGCCAAACCAGAGCGCATTTCTAATTGAGGTAAGGTCTCCAAGAAAGAAGAAATTACCACAACTGCTTTTGGCTCTTTGATGACACCAATTTGGTTTTTTAGTTGTCCCAAATCAACACCATTTTTTCCACCAATAGACGCATCTACCATGGCTAAAAGTGTAGTTGGAATATTAATGAAATCAATTCCTCTTTTGAAGGTACTAGCAACAAATCCTCCTATATCAGTTACTACTCCACCACCTAAATTGAGTAAAATACTCTTTCTATCACCACCCAATTCCGTTAAAGCTTCCCATAATTGCAAACAAGTTTCAATGTTTTTATGTTCTTCTCCATTTTCAATTTCAATGATTTCTATTGCTACCTCAGTAACTAAATTAGCTAAAAAATTAGGCAAACAAAACTGGCTTGTGTTTTCATCCACTAAAATGAATATTTTTGAGTAATTATTGACATTTAGTAGGTTAGATAAAAAAGAATATCCTTCATCATTGAAAAAGATGGAATATGTATTGGCTTTTATGGATTGCATTTTAAATTAATTCTATTTTATGCAAAATAAGGCAAATTTTATCTAAAAATATATAACACTACCGTATATTTGCATATATTTTTTGATAAATCATCATGGAAAAAATTTTTACAAACACACAAACTGCTTTTGCTTTAAAAAGTGATTCTGAATTAGAAAGAGCTTATTTTTTGTTTAAAATGATTGAAAGCCAGCCTTTGGTTCGAATAGGAACGGCTGTTACAAATTTTGCCTTGAAGGCTCACCTACCAGTTGAAGGATTAATTCGATCGACTGTTTTTGATCATTTTTGTGGTGGTGTTAATGAAAATGATTGTTTGAGTGTAGTGGATAAAATGTTTACTAAAGGTGTTTCGTCTGTTTTAGATTATTCCGTAGAAGGGAAAGAAGTTGAAGATCAGTTTGAAGCGGCTTATACCATGACTATGAAGACCATTGAGTTTGCCAAAGAACGTGAAGCTATTCCGTTTGCGGTATTTAAACCAACAGGTTTAGGACGTTTTGCGTTGTATCAAAAAGTTGGAGAAGGAAAAGAGTTGACTGCCGAAGAACAGACAGAATGGAGTAGAGTAGTTGAGCGTTTTGATAAATTATGCAAAGCAGCACATGATAGAGATATAGCAGTTTTAATTGATAGTGAAGAAAGTTGGATGCAAGATGCTGCAGACACTGTTGTGACTCAAATGATGAAGAAATACAACAAAGAAAAAGCCATTGTTTTTAACACGCTACAAATGTACCGTTGGGATAGATTAGATTATTTGAAAAAATTGCATGAAGAAGCTAAAACAGAAGGCTTTTTTATAGGTATGAAATTAGTTCGTGGTGCTTATATGGAAAAAGAAAATACAAGAGCTGAAGAAAAAGGCTATAAATCTCCAATTTGCGTTTCTAAACAAGCAACCGATGAAAATTATAATGCAGCTGTGACTTACATGTTAGACCACATTGATAAGATGGCTATTTTTGCTGGAACTCATAACGAAGAAAGTTCATATAAGTTAATGCAACAAATGAAAGAGCGAAACATTGAGCCAAATGATAGTCGAATTTGGTTTGGTCAATTATATGGTATGAGTGATAACATTAGTTATAATTTAGCAGCTCATGGGTATAATGTTGCTAAATATTTGCCTTTTGGACCAGTTAGAGATGTGATGCCTTACTTAATAAGAAGAGCCGAAGAAAATACTTCTGTGGCTGGACAAACAAGTAGAGAGTTAAGTTTGATTAAGGCAGAAAAGGAGAGAAGGAAGTTATAGAAATATAAAAATCCCGATTTAATTAAAAATCGGGATTTTTTATATTAAATGATTAATGCTATTTAATTCTTAATTAATTTTTTAGTGATTTTACCATTATTTTCAGTGGAAATTTCTATTAAATAAATACCAATATTGAAATTAGATAAATCAATGCTTTCAACTTTAGAATTATTTTGATAAACTTTCTTTCCTAACATGTCATAAATTTCAATTGATTTGATATCTATGTTATTAGTTCCATAGTTAATATTTAGAATTTCATTTGTTGGATTAGGATAAATTAAGATTTCATTCAATAAGAAATTTTCATTTGATAACGTATTAACAAAAGTTGTTTGAAAAGTATTAGTTATAATTGCTGGATTTGAATCAAAGTAAATTTCAGCTGTATTTGGAATCATATCATTTACTGCAAAACCAGGATTTGGTTTAATTTTAAAAGTGACATATCCTTGACTTAACTCTTCACTTTGAGAAATACCTGGTAAATTTATACCTACAAAGTTCCATGTTAGTTGATTACCTTCTCTAATTAATGTATAATTATGACTTGCATTAATCATTCTAATGCTTGAAGCATCTAATTGTGGGTCTAAAGTATCTTCAATTCTAATGTTGATTGCATTAGCTGTACCAATATTTTGAAAACGTATAGTGTAATATAAATAATCATTGGTTGTAAAAGAATTGATGTTAATACTTTCTCCATGAGATTCCATTTTATCATTTGGATCATATGAGTTAACAACAATTTGATTGATATTTGAATTGTTGTTCAATAAATCAATATCGGTTACAGTTGAAGTAATTGAAGCAGAATTTGTTAAAACATCATCTATGTCAACAATTGGCACATTAGGTACACTCATTATTACATCTACAAACCTAGTTTCTTGTGGTAGTAGATTCGTATAGTCTAAGGTAAATCCTGTTGAATTTAAAACAGCTGAAGTGTTACTTATGTTGGTGATGGTAACATTTGTATCTTTCGTAAATGAAATAGTTCCGCTTGTTGTACTAACCCCATTGTTTTTATAAACTATTCTATTTTTGTATGTTAAATTTGGTCTTGGTGGAGTTATTCCAATAATATCAACACTAACATCACTATATGGATTTGTGATTGAAATAGGGAAGTAATATATATTTGATGTTGTGCTGTTTACGATGCTTACATCATTATAAGAAATTGACGAAGTCAAATAACTACTATATTGACTATTAACTAAATAATTTATATCATATAAATCGGTATTTGTATTTGGATACATTTTGTATCTTCCTAGAGGAGAAATAATATTTACAAATGTTCCAGAATTATTAACATCGTACACAAATTCTCCATTAGTGAAGAGTTCTTCTCCTAAATCTTTTATTCCATTATTATTAGAATCCAAAAAGGCTTGAACTTCTATAAAATCATTACATTGTGGTGGACCAGAATAAAAACTTCCACTTTCTATGAATATAGCGGAATCAAAAGCATTATCACTTCTATCAGCAATCACTAATTTAATATGATATGGATTGTTTGGTATTATATTAGCAGTAGCTGTCATTGGAACTGTTTGTCCATTAAAGTTAATTGGTTTTTCTATACCTAAATTTGAATTAATTAAATCAAAATACTGAGCATTTTCTGATGTACATCCAACATTAAATGAATTATCTCTAATTGTAATAACAGAAATAGGAGTCGAAGAACCAGGAACAACAGCTAGATTTGTTTTTATACCTGTTGTTAAATCAGTTAATATGAATGCAAAAGCATCAGCAAAACCACACTGAAATGTTCCATATTCATCAGATGCAAACAAAAAATTAAATGTCATTAAAGGAAATTGTGAAGTGAAGTCAAATTCTAATTTTGATGCATTTCTAGATACCATAGTTTGTCCCGTTCCATCTAAAATTATTTGTTCTAATTCAGTATCTCCAGTCCAACTTTGATTACCTTCATTATTACTACTTATATTTGGACCTTGTGTTGATGTCGCATTTCCAGTACTCATAACAATTCCTGATTGAAAAGAAAAATTTGGATTAGTATTTGTAAAAGTACTAATTCCGTTAAAACCAGCATTTTCACCAGCCGATTTAGTAGCATTAGTGATTGTTATACATGGATTGTAATTGATTAGTTCATTAACATAATCAATAGCATTCAAACTTGAGGAGGATACATTAATAGGATTTAAAGTTGATATACAAATATTAAAATTACAATAAAGATTTGCATTAGTACTTGTTGTATAAATTCTTAAATAATATTCTTGACCAATATTTAAATTGTTGACTAGTTGCGAATTTGTTGTGATACATGTTAAATGATTAATAGAATCGCAATCACCTGAAAATAATGAAGCTGTTAGACCTGAAGTATTACCTTCTATATTTAGAAATCTTATCAAGTGTGATGAATTCGTTGCGGTAAATTTATACCATACATCATCATTTGCAAAACTAGTACAAGAATTAGCCTGTGATGAGGCAGTTGCATTCCAAATAAATGTATTATATAGGGAGTTACAGTCTAATCCATTGTTAACAGGTATTACAATTGCTGAAGAACATTCATCATTTGGGGAAGTAGGAGGTAATTCACTAACATATAAGTCAAAACCTGTATCTTGAAGTAGTACTGAAACCGCTGTATATATTCTTATATAATAAGTTTGACCAACAACAAGTCCAGTGTTAAAACTATAATTTGAATCACTACAAGTAATTTGTGATAAATTTCCACACGGATTTGAAGAATTGGTCGATGTATATAAAGCGTGATTTAAATCTAAAGTTGAACCAACAATATTATCTAATTCAATGATATGAGTAGTTTGAGTTGCTACAAATGAGTACCAAACATCATCATCAGCAGATCCAGTACAAGAGTTTGATTGTATTGAAGGTGTAGCACCAGACACAGAGCCTGATGTTGCATTAAATATTCCATAAGAGTTAACACTGATGGATATAGCATTGCTACATTCATCATTTACTGGAGGAAGTGAAGGTGTTACACAAGTTGTATTTAAATCAAATGTTCCTGAAGTTGTATTGTTCACTCCAAATACATAAATATAATACAATGTTCCTGATGTTGTAGCTATCTGAACTTCTGATTGTGTACCACAAAAATTATCATTTCCAGCCACACATGTAAATGCTCCACAAGATCCTGTTAGAATCTGCATTTTTGTATCAAAAGTAGATCCACAAAGTGAAAAAGTGGTTACATCACCATTACCTAAAAAAGTATACCAAACACCAGGTGAATTATTTGGAGGTGTCCCACAAGATGTTGTAGGAGTTCCAACGCTAGTAGATCCTTGTGTTGTTCCTGATATAGAAGAATTACAATTCAATGCAATAGCATCAGCACAAAGATTATTTGGAGCAGGGCAAAATTCTTGTGTTAGGGATATACTATTTCTAAAACAATTGGCATTTTGTTGATTTTGAAGGTTTACAGTAACATCTGTACCATTCGGAAATGGTCCAAATTGCAATTGTCCAGCAGTTGTTAATGTTTGTGAGTTTGAAGTTGGAGTGGTTGTACCCAAAATTGAAGTAGCTGAACCCATGTTGGTAACATTTGCATTAACAAAAAAAGTATCTGTACCACTTGGACAATTTGAAATAACAGAAAAATTTGCTATCATGTTGGTACATGAATTTTCAACTACTGCTAAGGTATATGTTACATTTTGAGGATTGGGGCTAGAAGAAATAACAATATAATAAGTTTGACCTATAGTTGGTGTAAATGTAACAGTATCTGGTGTATTTGTTGCAGGGTTGCCGCTTGCGGTTCCAACGACACAACTAACTCCAACGTTTGCACATGAATTATATACAAATAGTCCTGAATATGTAGAACTTGTTTGAGAACTAATTGTAATAGAAGTTGAGCTTGTTGCTGTAAAACTATAAAAAACATCATTACCGTTTAAGTAAGGCTGCGTTGTTCCACAACCTGTTCCAGGTGAGCCATCGATCAGATCTACATAATTTGCTGTATCATCCTGAGTTATATATGGAAAACTTGTTATTTGAATTGGATCATTACAAGAAGTTCCGGTTTGTGCAAAAAATGGAGTTATAGATAATAATAAAAGAATTAATAGCTTCGAGGTAGTTTTGTTCATGTTTTATTGAGGTTATGGTAAAGGGTTAGATAACCAAATATAAACAAAAAAGGTTAAGTATTGAAATTTTAAAAAAAAATCCCGATTTTTTATATGAAAAAGTTCATCATTTTTTTAGTCTAATGCATACACATTATAAACTTCTTTATATTTTACTAATACACCTTAATAAAATACTTATCCGTTCTAACTTTAATTTCGTTTGGAATTGAAGCTACAGGAAAAGGAGCTATTTGAAACTCATTAGTAGCTGAAATTCGCTTTCTTGTACCATTAATTTCTAATTCTACAGGCATTTCAAAATTAGGTTCATCCGTTTGCCACTTGTATTTGAACGTGTTTTTATGCTTCTTTAAAACCAAAACAGGAATAGAAGTATGCTTTAAATATTGATTAAAAAAAGGTGTCATATCTTTTCCTAATTCTGCACTAAAAAAAGCTATTACCGTTTCTGTATCTATAATTTGTTTTTTGTATGTATTAGAAAACTTTAGAAGTATTGCCCACCATTTTGAATCGTTATTGGTGATATGTCTCAATGTATTTAACATCAAAGCTCCTTTGTTGTACATATCTCCAGAGCCTTCTTTGTTAACACCATAGAAACCGATTACAGGTTTATCATTCAAAATGTTTTTGGCTTGACCATTGATGTATTTTTGAGCTAAATCATACCCTTTTGTACATTCTAAAAATACTGATTCTGAATAGGTTGTAAAAGCTTCATGAATCCACATATCAGCAATATCTTTACTGGTGATGCTATTGCCAAACCATTCATGTCCAGTTTCGTGAATGGTAATAAAATCAAAAGATAATCCAATTCCAGTTCCAGATAAATCGGATCCCATATAACCTTTGTTGTACTTGTTTCCATAAGCCACTGCACTCTGATGTTCCATACCTAAATAAGGAGTTTCAACTAACTTGTAACCATCTTCATAAAAAGGATATTGACCGAATTTTTGCTGAAAACAAGTCATCATGGGTTTCACGTCAGCTTCAAAATGAACTTTCGCTTTTTCTTCATTTTCACGCAAAACGTAATAATCTAAATCTAAACCGTTTAAATTATCGTGAATATGAACATAATCAGCAATATTAACTGTAATAGAGTAGGTGTTTATTGGATTAATGACTTCCCAATCCCAACGAGTATAACCATTTTTTAAATCTTCTTGTCCTTTAAATCTTCCATTGGAAACATTCATTAAACCATTTGGAACCGCTACTTTTATCGTTGCACCTTTGTCTGGTTCATCGGTTTGAGAATCTTTAACAGGATACCACAAACTTGCTCCTGTTCCTTGTACGGCAACCCCAATGAAGTCTTTTCCATTTTTATCTTTTTTGAAAACAAAACCACCATCCCAAGGAGCATTTTTAGCAACTAAAGGTTTTCCTGAATAATAAAAACGTAATTTTTGTGACGAATTTTGAGGTAATTCAGAAGTGAAATTGATAAAAACGGCATCATTATCTCTTTTATAAGTCAATTTCTTTTTGTTGAAAACGATTGAATCTATAGTCATGTTTTCAAATAAATCCAATTGAATTTTTTTTGTGTTTTGAAGTACATCAAAAGTTACTTCATTATAGCCCACAATACTTCTTTCTACTGGGTTGATTTTAATATTTAAATCATAACGTTGTACATCATAACATGAACGTTCAAAACGCATTCCACCTTGTAACGAATCTCTTCGAGTGAAATTTTGAGCATTAATTTGAAAAACACTGAATATTAATATAGAAAAAAGTAGTTTCTTCATGATTTAAAATTAAAAAATCAAATATAAGCAATAAATTGAAATTCTCGCAAAGTCACAAAGTAGCAAAGCTTTTATTTTAAAAAACTTTGTAAAACTCTCTGAATCCTTAGAGTAACTTTGTGTAACAACTCAAAATTCAGCTTCCACTGTAAAAGTCATTTCATCTTTTGAAATTGGATGTACAAAAGTCAATTGCTCTGCATGAAGATGTAAGCGATTGGCTTTTTTTCCATACAAATCATCGCCAAGAATAGGTGTTTTTAAACCTAATTCATGTGAAGCATGAACCCTTAATTGATGTGTTCTTCCTGTAATGGGATAAAAATAGACTCTGGTTTTGTTGTCTTTGACTTCAATTTTTTGCCAACGCGTTTGAGCAGTTTTTCCATGTTCGTAGCAAACCAATTGTCTGGGTCTATCATTCAAATCAACTCGTAACGGAAAATCTATAAAACCTTCATTTTCTTCAATAATTCCGTCTAAAAGAGCTACATATCTTTTCTTAATTGTTCTTTTAATGAATTGACTTTGCAGCTTTTTATGAATGGTTTCGTTTTTAGCTAGTATCATAATTCCAGAAGTTGACATGTCTAAACGATGCACAATTAATGGTCCAGTGGCATTTGGATATAAAACTTTAACTCTTTGATAAACAGAGTCTTTAATTTGTTTGCCAGGAACTGATAAAAATTCGGCTGGTTTGTTGATTAGAACCAAGTATTCATCATCATAAATTATGGAAATATCTTTTCCAGTTGCAGGATTATTTTCAAACGGATTTTCTTCCATTTCTAAACCATTCAACATATGTTGCATTAAGATAGGTTCGCATTTGCTTTTACAAGCTGGATAAAATTGTTTGTGTTTTCGGATTTCGGAATTGGGTGATTTTCCCCACCAAAATTCAGCCATTGCAATAGGTTTTAACTTATGAGCAAAAGCATAATGCAATAATTTAGGAGCAGCACATTCTCCTGCACCAGCTGGTGGATTACCTTCAAAAATTTCACCAATACTTTTTAGTGTTCCAAATTGATTTAGAAAAGTATATTCAGCAAAAAGTCTTTGTTGTAAAGCTGCAGATTTTTGTTTTCTTTCTAATTTTAAAGATTCTATTTTTGAATTAATTAAGTCAAACTCTTTTTGAACAGCTTCTATTTTGTAATTCCAGAATTGTGTCATTTTTTTTAAAAGAATTCCTTCTTGTTGGCTGGCATTTTTTAATTCTTCTTCATTGAAAGTTTCTGATTTTCGAATGGCATCACGTAGTTTTTTCTGAATTTTTATATTCTCTTTTTGCCTTTGAATATCGTTGAAAGCTTCAATTTTAGTGTTTTCTAAATTTTGAAATACATTTTTAAATTCCTCTGATTTTTTTAAGCTTTCAATTTCTGAAGTAATTTGATTTAATGCATCTTCACCTATTTTATAAAAACCTTTTTCATCCAACATATCGTAAACCGTTGGGACAAATTTCTCATGATGATTAGAATCAGCTAACTTTCCTGAAAAAGCCCAAAGTTGCCCGATTTCTCCAGTTTCATTTTGACAAACCAAAACCCCAAACATTTTTCCAATAACTAAACCTTTTTGAGTTGGATTTAATCCAAAATTATGTTCAAAATCGGTTTGATTTTCTAGATAATTTTGTAATTCAGTTGAAGCAATAACGCTTAATTCATGAGGTTCATAATAAAAAGGGAACGTGAATTTTTCAGGTAATGGAATACTTGAGATGTTTGTTTTAAAAGGTTGTAATTTATGGCTAATCATTTGACAAATATACTTTCTAAAAAGAAAAATCCACTGAAATGTCAATGGATTTATATAATAATTTTGAATTCTGAATTAAACCTGAATCACACCCAAATTAAACTTTTTCTCAATAGGAGCGTGGTTCGCTGCTTCAATTCCCATAGAAATCCATGTTCTTGTGTCTAAAGGATCAATGATTGCATCAGTCCATAAACGTGACGCTGCATAATACGGAGAAACTTGTTCGTCATAACGCGCTTTGATTTTATCAAATAACTCTTGTTCCACTTTTTCATCCACCACTTTACCTTGTTTTTTAAGTGTTGAAGCTTCAATTTGCATTAATACTTTTGCGGCTTGAGCTCCGCCCATTACGGCTAACTCTGCACTTGGCCAAGCAAAAATTAATCTTGGGTCATAGGCTTTTCCACACATGGCATAATTTCCTGCACCATAACTATTTCCAACCACAACGGTGAATTTTGGCACTACAGAGTTTGAAACGGCATTCACCATTTTAGCACCATCTTTGATGATTCCACCATGTTCCGATTTACTTCCCACCATAAATCCTGTTACATCTTGTAAAAAAACTAACGGAATTTTCTTTTGGTTACAATTGGCAATAAAACGTGTTGCTTTATCAGCTGAATCTGAATAGATTACACCACCAAATTGCATTTCACTGGGTTTGGTTTTTGCGCCAGTTGTTTTTACAATTTTTCGTTGATTGGCTACAATTCCAACGGCCCAACCGTCAATACGAGCGTAACCTGTAATTATAGTTTGTCCATATCCTTCTTTGTATTCATCAAATTCTGAATTGTCAACCAATCTTTTGATGATTTCCATCATATCGTATTGTTCGTTACGAGCTTTTGGTAATATTCCGTATATCTCTTTTGGTTCCAAAGCGGGTTTTTGAGGCTTCTCTCGATTAAAACCAGCTTTGTCATAATCTCCAATTTTACTAACTATACTTTTTATTCTGTCCAAAGCGTCCTTGTCATCTTTGGCTTTGAAATCGGTTACACCACTAATTTCGCAATGGGTTGTTGCTCCACCAAGTGTCTCATTATCAATAGATTCGCCAATAGCAGCTTTTACCAAATAACTTCCTGCCAAGAAAATACTTCCTGTTTTATCTACGATTAATGCTTCATCACTCATGATAGGTAAGTAAGCACCACCAGCTACACAACTTCCCATGACAGCAGCAATTTGGGTAATTCCCATACTGCTCATGATGGCATTGTTTCTAAAAATTCTACCAAAATGCTCTTTGTCAGGAAAAATTTCATCTTGCATAGGTAAATAAACTCCAGCGGAATCTACAAGGTATATAATTGGCAATCTGTTTTCCATGGCAATTTCCTGTGCTCTAAGATTCTTTTTTCCTGTAATTGGAAACCAAGCACCTGCTTTTACGGTGGCATCATTAGCTACAACGATACATTGCTTTCCAGATATATACCCAATTTTTACCACAACACCTCCAGATGGACAGCCACCATGTTCCTCATACATACCATCTCCAACAAAAGCACCAATTTCTATGCTTTTCGATTTTTCATCTAATAAATAATCAATACGCTCACGAGCTGTCATTTTGCCTTCATCATGCAATTTTTCAATACGTTTTTGTCCACCACCCAATTTTACTTGAGCCAGTTTTTGTTTCATATCAGAAACCAATAGTTTATTGTGATCTTCGTTTTTGTTGAAATTTATATCCATGTACTTGTTTATTTTTAAGCGTTGCTAAATTAATCAAATAGATTGAATTCTAATAATTGTTAAAAATCAAATTTTAATGTTATAAAATTGAGTATTGTTTAAAAAAAAATGTTTAAAATTGGTATAATGACAATATTGTGCTATTTTATGAATGATTTGTGCTATTTTTTATGAAATGTTACTCCTAGCTTTGAAAAATAAAAAAATACAATTATGAGTAAAATAACAGAAAGACCAAAATTTCAAGAAAAGTATGATAATTTTATTGGAGGAAAATTTGTTCCACCAGTTAAAGGAGACTATTTTGACAACATATCTCCTATAGATGGAAAAGCGTTTACAAAAGTAGCACGCTCCACCAAAGAAGACATTGAATTGGCTATTGATGCAGCCGAAGAGGCTTTTAAAACTTGGGGGAAATCGTCTCCAGCTTACAGAAGCAAAGTATTAAATCAAATAGCAGATATCATGGAAGCTAATTTAGAATATTTAGCTACTGTAGAAACCATTGATAATGGAAAGGCATTGCGAGAAACCATGGCAGCTGATTTACCTTTGTGTATAGATCATTTCAGGTATTTTGCAGGAGTGATTAGAGCAGAAGAAGGAACGATTTCTGAACATGATGAACACACCGTAAGTATCTGTTTGCATGAGCCTTTGGGAGTTGTGGGACAAATTATTCCATGGAATTTCCCTTTACTGATGGCCACTTGGAAGATTGCTCCAGCCATTGCTGCAGGAAATTGTACTGTTGTAAAAGCTGCTGAGCAAACACCAACATCGATTTTAATTTTTATGGATTTAATTAAAGAGGTATTACCAGCTGGAGTTGTTAATATTGTTAATGGATTTGGCATTGAAGCAGGAAAACCTTTAGCTTCTTCACCTAGAATTAAAAAAGTCTCTTTCACAGGAGAAACTACAACGGGTCGTTTAATTTTACAATATGCTTCAGAAAATATTATCCCTTCTACTATGGAATTGGGTGGAAAATCACCCAACATTTTCTTTAGTTCAGTAGCTGCTGCAGACGATGCTTTTTTTGATAAAGCGGTTGAAGGAGCTGTAATGTTTGCTCTAAATCAAGGAGAAATTTGTACTTGTCCATCAAGAATTTTGGTTCAGGAAGACATTTACGATAAATTTATGTCAAGAGTTATTGAACGTGTAAAAGCCATTAAAATTGGACATCCATTGGATGCTACTGTCATGATGGGAGCTCAAGCTTCTAACGATCAATATGAGAAAATTCAATCGTATTTGAAAATTGGTAAAGAAGAAGGAGCAGAAGTTTTAGTAGGAGGAGAAGCCAATCATTTGGATGGAGAATTAAGTACAGGTTATTACATTCAACCCACAGTTTTCAAAGGGCATAATAAAATGAGAATTTTCCAAGAAGAGATTTTTGGACCAGTGGTTTGTGTTACTACTTTTAAAACGGTAGAAGAAGCTATTGAAATTGCTAATGATACTTTATATGGATTAGGAGCTGGCGTTTGGACAAGAGATGCTCACGAATTGTATCAAGTGCCTAGAGCTATTGAAGCAGGAAGAGTTTGGGTCAATAATTATCACGCTTATCCTGCTCATGCTCCATTTGGTGGGTATAAAAAATCAGGATTTGGTCGAGAAAACCATAAAATGATGCTTGAGCATTATAGAAACACTAAAAATATGCTTGTTTCTTATGACAAGAATAAATTAGGGTTCTTTTAGTAGCAAATTAATTTCATAATAAGACCTAGCAGTTTTTCAGCTGTTAGGTTTTTTAATTTTTAAAGATATGTTTAGACGAATAGAAAGTACAGTAAAAGCCAACGAATTGATAGCACAATTGAAAGAACAAAATGGTGACTTGCTTTTTCATCAAAGTGGTGGTTGTTGCGATGGTTCTCAACCTATGTGTTTTGCTTTAGGAGATTTTAAAATAGGGCAGAGTGACGTTTGTTTAGGAACCGTTGAAAATTGTAAATTTTGGATGAGTAAAGACCAATTTGAATATTGGAAACATACCCATTTAACATTAGATGTTGTAGAGGGAAGAGGTGCAAGTTTTTCTTTAGAAATTCCCTATGGAAAACGGTTTATCATTCATTCAAGATTGTTTACTAATGAAGAAGCCAATGCCTTGGAACCTCTAACTTTTTTGGAAGATTAATTTATGTAAAGAAGTTGATACTGCTTTGGAGTAATGCCTTCATGCTTTTTGAATAAACGAATGAAATAATTACAATCATCAAAACCCGATTCAAAACAAACTTCATTCACTTGTAAATTTGGATTTTTCAATAGCGATTTAGCGTATTTTATTTTTTCATTTAGGATGAATTCAATTGGACTCATGCCTAATTCTCTTTTGAAAAAACGGTAAAAAGAAGTCGAACTCATACACGCTTTATCACTCAGGTCTTTCAAGTTAAAATTTTCTCTAATGTTGCATCGGATAAATTCCATGACTGGAATTATTGGATTGCTACTATCTAGCAAAGTATCCGTCTCGATAGCCCTTATATTTTGTGATTGAATAATTCTGACTAAAAGTTCTTGCAGGGTTAAATCTGCTAAGGCATCTTTTGTTATAGAAGTGCTCATGCATTCTTTAATCAATTTATTGATAGTGGTACTGAGTTCTATATTATTGTAAAAAAAATAGTTTTCATGATCTAATTTCCAAAAATTGCCTTTTCCATCTTTGGGATATCTTTCATTTAAAAAACTCAAGGTTTCTTGAATTTTCATTTGATCTATTGCTAAAGCTAAACATTGTGTAGGATTATTTTTGGTGGCTTCTGGAAAATCGATTTTCATTTCTACATTGGAAGGAATTAAAACGGTTTCTCCTGGTAAATATTCAAATTCAGGATCATCAAATAAATGCATAATCTTTTTGCCTCGAAGCATACTGGTAACTACTAAATCATTGAATTTTAAAGGAACTTGTTGAGAAGTTTCATAGGTTTCAAATAGATTCAATTCACAATTATTCAAGGAATAAACAGTCCTGTTTTCCACCAAAGTTTTCAACGATTTTTCGTCAGTTAGTGATGGTTTATGCAATAATTTTTTAAGATTTCCCATAAATGATTTATTCTTAGTTAAATATAGGAAAAGTTTTTTACTTTCACATAAAAATTACAGTTTTTACAACTTGAAGTACCTGAAAAAAAATAAACCCTTCAATTAAGAAAGGTTTATCATTATTTTTTTGAAATTTATTCTTCCTCTTTTTGACCCATCAACATCAGATAAGCTTTCAAGAATTTATCAATTTCGCCATTCATAACAGCATCTACATCGCTAGTTTCGGTTCCAGTTCTAACATCTTTTACCAATTTGTAGGGTTGCATTACGTAATTTCTGATTTGCGAACCCCATTCAATTTTCATTTTTCCAGCTTCGATATCGTTACGTTGTTCTTGTTGTTTTTTCAATTCAATTTCATACAGTTGCGATTTCAACATTTGTAGAGCTCGTTGTCTGTTATCGTGTTGAGAACGTGTTTCAGAACATTGAATTTGAATCCCAGAAGGCTTGTGAACCAATTGTACTTTAGTTTCTACTTTATTCACATTTTGACCACCAGCACCGCTTGAACGAGCTGTTGTAATTTCAATATCTGCTGGATTAATTTCAATTTCGATTGTGTCATCTACTAAAGGATACACGTACACAGAAGCAAAAGAAGTGTGGCGTTTGGCATTACTGTCAAAAGGAGAAATACGAACCAATCGGTGTACACCATTTTCACCTTTTAGATACCCAAAGGCAAAGTCACCTTCAATTTCCAAGGTTACGGTTTTAATACCAGCGACATCACCTTCTTGATAGTTTAATTCTTTGATTTTGAACTTTTGTTTTTCGGCCCACATCATGTACATACGCATTAGCATGGAAGCCCAATCACAACTTTCTGTTCCACCAGCACCAGCTGTGATTTGGAGAACTGCACTTAAACTATCACCTTCATCAGAAAGCATATTTCTGAATTCAATGTCTTCAATATGGGTGATTAATTCATGGTAATAGTCTTCCACTTCTTTCTCTGACATTTCTCCTTCTTTATGAAAATCCATCATAATTTGGAGTTCTTCATTCATGTCAACAGCTTTGGTGTAATCTTCTACCCATTTTTTCTTGGAGCGTAAGTCTCTAACAACTATTTCTGCTTCTTTTGCGTTGTTCCAAAAATCTGGAGCAAAGGTTTTTTCTTCCTCGTTGGCTATTTCTATTAATTTTCTATCGACGTCAAAGATACCTCCTTAACGCACCAAGGCGATTAATAATATCCTTTACATGTTCTGTATTTATCATAATTTATGTAATTTTACCCCACAAAAATAGTGATTCCTTTTGATTCTATGGAAATAAATTTAATTAGCGATACTGTAACCAAACCAAGTGTTGGCATGTTACAAAAAATGTTTAATGCAAAAGTGGGCGATGATGTTTACAAATCTGATCCTACAGTTACTCTTTTTGAGGAAACTGTGGCTGATTTGTTTGGTATGGAAGCGGCTCTTTTTTTTCCATCGGGTACTATGGCGAATCAAACGGCTATTAAGTTGCATACCCATCCTGGTGAACAAGTTATTTGCGATAAATACTCTCACATATACCATTATGAAGGTGGTGGAGCTTCTTTCAATAGTGGTGTTTCTTGTAATTTATTGGATGGACATAGAGGATTAATAACAGCTGATTTAGTGAAAGAAGGCATTAATGATCCTGAATTTTATCACGCTCCTTTGACTTCTTTGGTTAGTATTGAAAACACAACTAATAAAGGTGGTGGTGCCTGTTATGAATTAAATGAATTGCAAAAAATCAAGCAAGTTTGTGAGGAAAATAATTTAAAATACCATTTAGATGGTGCTCGTTTGTGGAATGCTATTGTAGCTAAAAAGCAACACCCTAAAGAGTTTGGGAAATTATTTGATACAATTTCTGTTTGTTTTTCCAAAGGACTAGGTGCTCCAGTAGGTTCTGTTTTGTTAGGTTCTAAAGTTGATATGAAAAGAGCGCTAAGGATTCGAAAAATATTTGGAGGTAATATGCGTCAGTCTGGTTATTTAGCTGCCGCTGGATTATATGCTTTAGAAAATAATGTAACTCGTTTAGAAGAGGACCACAAAAAAGCAAAAGAATTAGGGGATTTATTAATGTCTTTTTCTTGGGTTGAAAGTGTAGAGCCCGTAGAAACCAACATTATTATATTTAAACTTTTAGAAACAATTGATGAGAAATCTTTTTTAGAAAAGTTAAAACAAAAGAATATTTATATCAGCTCAATGGGTCATGGTAAATTAAGAATCGTTACTCATTTGGATTACAAAGAAGTAATGCATACTTATGTCAAGGAAACGCTAGGAAAGTTTCATTTTTAATTTATTTTTCAACACTAAAACCTAAAATTTAATACCTTAGATTAAATTTTAGGTTTTATAATTTATTTGAACAAATCCATTCCTGGTATGTTGGGCATGCCTTCCTTAGCTACGGCAGCTAATTCTGTTTCATTTACATTGGTGGCTTTTTCAATGGCTTTGTTAAAAACAGTTACCAAATAGTCTTCTAGCATTTCTTTATCAGCCATTAATTCATCACTTACTGTAACGTTTTTTACCGTTCTATTTGCGGTTAAAGTTACTTTTAAAAGTCCATCATTGCTTTGTGCATCAACTAAAACATGATTTAATCTTTCTTTTGTTTCTTCAACTTTTTGCTGGGTTTCTTTTAGTTTACCCATCATGTTCATCATATCTCCAAACATTGTTAATAAATTTATTTATTGATTAGCATACAAAATTAGTAAATTGCAATTTATATCAATCTAAAAATTATGAAAAACAATCTTTTTTTTGTGGCAATATGCCTTATTTTTGCAACATCTTGTAAAAAAAATAAAGAATCAAAAATGACTCAAAATATTGCACCACCAATGGCAAAAGTAAAGGATACAGTTTTAGAAAAACATGGCGATAAAAGAATCGATCCTTACTATTGGCTAAATGATAGAGAAAACCCCGAAGTAATTGATTACCTTACTCAAGAAAATGCGTATTACGATAAAATTACGGCTCATACAAAAGCTTTTCAAAAAGATTTATTTGAAGAGATGAAGTCGAGAATCAAGGAAGATGACGAATCTGTTCCTTATTTTTATAATGGATACTACTACATTACACGTTTTGAAAAAGGGCAAGATTATCCTATTTATTCCAGAAGAAAAGGAAATATGAAAGCCAAAGAAGAAATTCTTTTCAACTGCAATGAGATGGCAAAAGGACATTCTTATTTTAATTTGAGTGGACTGAGTGTTAGTGAAGATAACAAATGGGTTGCTTTTGGGGTTGATTTAGTCTCAAGAAGGCAATACACCATTCAAATAAAGAATTTGGAGACCAATGAGATTCTGCCTGAAAAAATTCTAAACACCAGTGGTGGAGCAACATGGGCAAATGATAATAAAACTATTTTTTATGTAAAGAATGATGTAAAGACATTACGTTCCGATAAAATTTACAGACACACTATTAATACTCCTTCATCAAATGATGTATTGGTATATGACGAGCAAGATGATACATTTAATACTTTCGTTTACAAAGAGAAGTCAAAAAAATATTTAGTTATAGGTTCTTCAAGTACCCTTACCAATGAGTATCAGATATTAGAATCAGATAATCCAACGGGTAAATTTAGGTATTTTCAAAAACGAGTTAGAGGATTAGAATATAGTATTTCACATTTTGGAGATAGTTTTTATGTAGTAACCAACAAGGATAAAGCTACCAATTTTAAATTGATGAAGACTAATGAAAAATCAACGGGTCATGAAAATTGGGTAGATGTAATTCCACACAGAAAGGAAACCTTGTTAGAGGGGATTGATATTTTTAAAGATTACTTGGTGGTTGAAGAGCGTACCAATGGTTTAAATAAAATTCAAATCAGACCTTGGAGTGGAGAAGGAGCTTATTATTTGCCTTTTGAAAGCGAAACATATACGGCATATACCACTACAAATCCCGATTTTGATACAGACATACTTCGCTATGGATATCAATCACTTACAACACCTTCCTCTGTCATAGATTTTAACATGAAAACTAAGAAAAAAACAGTGTTGAAAGAACAAGAGGTTTTGGGTGGAAAATTTGATAAAAAAAATTATGTTGAAGAGCGAATTTGGGCAACCGCAAAAGACGGAACTAAAATTCCAATTTCATTAGTTTATAGAAAAGGCATGGAGAAAAATGGAAATAATCCTGTTTTGCAATATGCTTATGGTTCATATGGTTATTCAATGGATGCTTATTTTTCAACCAGTCGATTGAGTCTTTTGGATAGAGGTTTTATTTATGCGATTGCTCACATTAGAGGAGGAGAAGATTTAGGAAGAGAATGGTATGAAAATGGGAAATTATTAAAAAAGATGAACACGTTTACTGATTTCGTAGATTGTTCTAAATATTTAATTAAAGAAAAATACACTTCACCAGAGCACCTATACGCTGAAGGTGGTTCAGCTGGAGGATTGTTGATGGGAGTTGTAGTAAATATCGCACCAGAATTATACAATGGAGTGATCGCTCAAGTTCCTTTTGTGGATGTGGTAACCACAATGTTAGACGATTCCATTCCATTAACAACAGGTGAATATGATGAATGGGGAAATCCAAATGACAAAGTATATTATGATTATATGAAGTCATATTCTCCTTATGACAACGTTAAGGCACAAGATTATCCAAATATGTTAGTGACAACAGGATTACATGATTCTCAAGTACAATATTGGGAACCTGCTAAGTGGGTGGCAAAGTTACGAACAAAAAAAACTGATAAAAATATTTTGTTGCTGAATACAAACATGGATGCTGGTCATGGTGGGGCTTCAGGACGTTTTGAAGCTTTAAAAGAAACTGCAAAAGAGTTTAGTTTTCTATTAGATTTAGAAGGAATTGATAAATAATAAATTTTTTTTATAAATTTGCAAGGTTTTAAGGTTATCAAAATCTATAAAAGTTTACCTTGACTAACATATTATCTATGAAAGAACAAATAAACGCTTATAATAACGTTTTAGAACTTATAGGGAATACACCTCTTATTAAGCTTAACAAAATAACAGAACAACTAGAAGGAAATTTTTACGCTAAAGTAGAAGCCTTCAATCCAGGGCACTCCACAAAAGATAGAATAGCTTTATACATTATTGAAGAAGCTGAAAGACAAGGCATCCTAACACCAGGTGATACAATTATAGAAACTACTTCAGGAAACACAGGTTTCAGTTTAGCTATGGTTAGTATCATTAAAGGATACAATTGCATTTTGGCGGTGAGCTCAAAATCATCAAAAGACAAAATAGATATGCTACGTACTATGGGAGCAAAAGTATATGTTTGTCCTGCAAACGTTTCTGCTGATGATGAGCGTTCTTATTATAATGTGGCAAAACGTTTACACGAAGAAACTAAAGGTTCGGTTTACATCAATCAATATTTTAACCAATTGAATATTGATGCACACTATAAAACTACTGGTCCAGAAATTTGGGAACAAACCAAAGGACAAATTACACATTTAGTAGCCTGTAGTGGAACTGGAGGAACTATTTCAGGAGCAGCAAAATTTTTGAAAGAGAAAAATCCAAATATTAAAATTTTAGGGGTTGATGCTTTTGGTTCAGTATTGAAAAAATACCATGAAACTAAAGAGTTTGACAATGAAGAAATTTATCCTTACAGAATAGAAGGTTTAGGTAAAAACTTAATTCCTACAGCAACGGACTTTGATGTGATTGATAAGTTTATGAAAGTTACTGACGAGGAAAGTGCTCATACAGCAAGAGAATTAGCTAAGACAGAAGGTCTTTTTGTAGGGTACACTTCTGGAGCTGCAATTCAAGCTGTAAAACAATTTGGTGATGAGGGAGAATTTGATAAAAACAGTAATGTGGTTGTCATATTCCCAGATCATGGCTCAAGATACATGAGTAAAATTTACAGTGATGATTGGATGAATGAGCAAGGTTTCTTTGATAGTATTAACATAGAAGAAACACAAAAAATTGAATTTATAAAATAGAAAAGCTATTTTAAATTAAATACAAAAACCTTCATTTATTGAGGGTTTTTTTATTGAGTTTCTACCAAAACAGTATTTTTTAATGAAATAATTTAGGTATTATTTATTAAAATCTTATTTTTGTGCGAAACAATCTATTATGCATACGGTTCAAAATAAAACTCAATTAGAAGAATATTTCCAAAAATTTAGACATAATATTATTGGAATTAATCAGTATTTTGAAACTCCTTTTGGAAAAAAAAGAATTGTTTACACCGATTGGACAGCCAGCGGAAGACTATATCGTCCCATTGAAGAAAAAATAAGTAATGATTTTGGTCCTTTTGTGGCCAATACACATACTGAAACTTCTGTTACTGGTAAAACCATGACCATTGCTTATCACAAAGCTAAAAACATCATAAAAAAACATGTAAATGCCAATGAGGACGATGTTCTAATTAATTTTGGAACAGGAATGACAGGTGTTGTCAATAAATTGCAAAGAATATTAGGACTTAGAATTCCTGAAAATTTAAAAGAATACACCACTATTCCTAATGCTATTAAGCCTGTGGTATTTATTTCTCATATGGAACACCATTCTAATCAAACTTCTTGGTTGGAAACAATTGCTGACGTTGAAATCATCCCTGCTAATGAAGAAGGATTATTATGCTTGGAAAATTTTAAGTTACTGGTTGAAAAATATAAGGACAGAAGTTTTAAAATTGCTTCTATAACATCATGTTCTAATGTTACAGGAATTATTACTCCATACTATGAAGTAGCTAAAATTATGCATCAGAACAATGGAGTTTGTTTTGTTGATTTTGCTTGTTCAGGCCCTTATGTTGCCATCAATATGCATCCAGAAGATAAAGAAGCTTATTTGGATGCTATTTTCTTTTCTCCTCACAAATTTTTAGGTGGACCAGGTACATCTGGTGTGATGTTGTTTAATAAAAATTTATATAAAAATAATGTTCCTGATTGTCCTGGTGGAGGAACAGTTTCATGGACAAATCCTTGGGGTGAACACAAGTATATTGATGATATAGAAGAAAGAGAAGATGGTGGAACTCCTGGATTTCTGCAAGTGATTAAAACCGCTTTAGCCATTCAGTTGAAAGAACAAATGGGTGTTCAAAATATACTGAAAAGAGAACACGAAATTGTAGAATATATTTTCGAAAGTTTAAGTGCTGAAAAAAATATCAATATTTTAGCCAAACAGCACCAAGATAGGTTAGGAGTTATATCATTTTACATTGACGATTTGCACTTTAATTTAGGAGTAAAGCTACTAAACGATAGGTTTGGTATTCAATCTAGAGGTGGTTGCAGTTGTGCAGGTACTTACGGACATTATTTGTTGCATGTGGATCAAGAAACTTCACACAATTTAGTTTGTCAAATAACTTCTGGTGATTTGATTCAAAAACCAGGCTGGATTAGAATGTCCATTCATCCTACTACAACGACTGAAGAAATTCAATTTGTTTGTGATAGTATAAAAGAACTGGCTCAAAATCATAAAGAATGGTCAAAAGATTATGAATACAATTCAAAAACCAATGAGTTTGATTACAATGGAATGGTTGTTAGTGATCAAGATTTAGTCGAAGAGTTGTTTAAGTTTTAACTATCTTCTGTGTTTCCATCGTTTATGTGTCCATAAATAAAATTCTGGGGCTTCATAAATTTGTTTTTCTACGCGTTCGATGTAATCAATAGAAATTTCAAAACGTTTGGTTTCACTTGGATTTTCTGCCATTAATTCAAATGTCCCTTCATAAAAACCTCTTTTTACTTTTTTGGTTTTCAAAAAGATGACATTCATATCATATCTCTTAGACAAAAATTCTGCACCGGTATGAATAGGAGTTACAATGCCCATAAACGAATGCCATAATAAGGCCTTATCTGCTTTGGGGGATTGATCACTGGCAAAGCCGTATAAACTTAAAATTCCTTTTTCATAATTCTCAGCAATGGTATTAGCTGTTTCTTTAGTTGAAATTAAAGAGGCTTTAAATTTAGAGCGTATGTCATGAACTAATTTGTCAAAATACTTATTGGCAATTTTTTTATAGATACCATATCCCTTGAAATTGATGTAAGCATTCATTGAAACTAACCATTCGTAGCTGGCATAATGTGCACACAAAAGAGCAATGCTTTTCCCTTTTTTTTCTAATTCTAAATATAGTTCTAGATTTGTAAATTTAAACCTCTTTTCCATTTCTTTTTTAGAAATAGTAAGTGTTTTAATCATTTCTAAAAACATGTCGCACATGTGTTTGTAGAATTTTTTTTCAACAATACTTCTTTCTTCTTTAGTAAGATGAGGTAAAGCTAAGGCTAGATTTTCCCTAACAATTTTTTTTCTATACTTAATAATCCTGTAAACAATAAAAAAAGCAAAGTCAGAAAATAAATATAAAATCCTAAAGGGTAAGATAGAAATTAACCATAAAATAGGATAAAATAAGATAAAAATTAAAAATTGCATTCTCCAAATTTTTTACAAATATACTTATAAATTATAGTTTAGCGTTACATCAATTTTTTTTACATTTACAAAAAGAATAGTAATGGATATTTTACTGATCACGATTATAGCAGTAAATGCAATCGTAAGTTTTAAAGGTTTTGAAGATCAATTGTTTTTTAGAAAATATGAGTTTCATATTGGTAGTATAAGAGCAGGGGAACAAATAAGGATGTTAACTTCTGGTTTTCTTCATGTAGATTTAGCTCATTTGGCTTTCAATATGATAACTTTATATTTTTTTGCTCCAATAATTATTAGTGAATTTGGAGATTTATGGTTTCTCTATATTTATTTTGGCAGTTTAGTTAGTGGAAGTTTATTGACCTATTTCTTTCACAAAGACGAATACCATTACAGAGCAGTAGGAGCATCTGGTGCAGTAACAGGTATTATCTATAGCAGTATTCTTTTATTTCCTGATATGGAATTGTTATTGTTTTTTGCAATTCCTATACCAGGTTATGTTTTTGGAATTGGGTATTTGTTGTATTCCATCTATGGAATGAAAGCAAGAAGAGATAATATTGGACATACAGCCCATTTTGGAGGTGCAATAGGAGGTTATTTGATAACTTTAGCTAAAGAACCTCAAATGATTCAAGAGAATACTAAAATGGTCATTTTGCTAGCTATTCCGATTCTGATTTTATTTTATCTTCATAAAACAAATAAGTTATAAAAATAACTTTGGCATACCTTTTGAAATTACTAAAAAAAACAAAAATTATGAAAAAAATTATCGCAGTACTATTTATGACTACAAGTTCCATTTTTGCTCAAGAAGTAAAACAAGTACCTCAAATTTCCGTTTCAGGAGAAGGCAAAATTAAAGTAATTCCGGATGAAGCTTTAATTAGTGTTTCCGTTGAAAATACAGCTAAAGAAGCTGTTGATGCCAAAAAAGCTAATGATGTGGTGGCAGATAAAGTGTTAAAACTTATCAAAAGTAAAGGGATTGATGCTAAAAATGTTCAAACTCAACGAATGAATTTATATCAGAATTATGACTACAATACAAAGAAGAAAAACTATGTAGCCAATCAGACTATTTCAATTTATTTAAAGGATTTATCAAAATATGACGCTTTAATGATGGAATTAGTGGAAACGGGTATCAATGGCATTCAAGGGGTAGAATTCAAATCTTCAAAGATTAAAGAATTAGAAAAACAAGCTCGTAAAAATGCTTTGTTGGATGCTAAAGCTAAGGCAGAAGATTATGTGTCAGTATTATCAGGACAAAAACTGGGCAAGGTGTTGTTAATTAGTGACAATTCACAAACACACTATCCACAACCTGTTTATGGAGGAATGATGAAATCAATGGCATTGGAAAGCGACTCATTTCCTAGAGAGACTCTAGCAGTAGGTGAAATAGAAGTAATCTCAACAGTAGCTGTTACATTTGCTTTAGACTAAAATTTTTATACCAGCATACAAAAAAAAACCACTCAAGTTGAGTGGTTTTTTTGTGGGGAGAGCAGGATTCGAACCTGCGAAGGTTTCCCAACGGATTTACAGTCCGTCCTCGTTGGCCGCTTGAGTATCTCCCCAATCCCAAGCTTTATTGCTTTAACGGGTGCAAATATAGAATAGTTTTTGATGTAAACAAACAAATTTTGTAACAACTTTAAACTTATTTTATAAAGTTTTGAAAATGAAATATATAAAAACAAACTATTTCATTTTGAAAATTGAAATTCTAGTCTAAATAATTACTGAACATCCAAAAGCTCTTTTACTTTAGCTTTTAATGCTTCTCCTCTAAGGTTTTTTGCCACAATTTTACCATCTTTATCCAATATTAGAGTAGCTGGAATAGATTTGATATTGTACATCACCGCTATAGGATCTTGCCATCCTTTCAAATTAGAAATTTGAGGCCAAGTTAACCCGTCTTTTTTGATAGCTTCAATCCATTTTTCTTTCCCATTGGGGTTGTCAAGTGAAACACCAATGATGTTTAATCCTTTTGAATGTAACTCATTATACATAGCTACCACATTTGGATTTTCTTTTCTACACGGACCACACCACGAAGCCCAAAAATCAACGATAGTTACTTTTCCTAATGCACTTTTTAATGAAATTACTTTTCCTTCAGGATTGGGTGCTTCAAAGTCTGCGGCAACATTTCCTACTGAGGTAGCTTTTTTAGATTGAATGCTGTTTTTTAAGGCAATAGCATTTTTGGTTTTTAAAACATCAGCATCAAATTTACTGATATATTCCTCAGCTTCATCAGAAGAAATAATTTCATTACCAGCCAGATTTTCTAGCAATAAAAGAGCAATGTAAGAATCTGGGTTTGATTTGATAAATGCCACAGAATTAGTGTTTAATTCTTGTTGGAATTTGTTGTATTCAGCCATTAATTCTTCAGTAGTTTTTATATCTTTTTCTTGCTGTGCTTTGGTAAGTTTCTCTTGATTAACTTCTTGAAATTGCATCATTTTTTGGATGATACTTTCAGAAGAATTTGTGTAGGCTTGGAATTTGTTGTTTTGGTTAGTGCCAGATAATTTGAAAATTATTTTAGTATTATTTTCCAACGACAAATCAATGGTAAGATTTCCTTTTTCTAAAACAAAAGGAATGCTTTGTTGAAAACCATCGACTTTTAGAATGGCCAGTCTAAAAGTGCTTGGTGTTGTCCCTGTTACTTTTGATTTTTGATTCACAATTTTCCCACTTAGGTAATCTTCCATCGCGCCGTTTTCGTTCTGAATTTGAACCTTTATAGTTGTGTTTTCTTCAAAACCTGTTGCTTTGATGGTGATGGTACTTTTGTCTTCTGATGGACTTGTCAAGAGAAGAGTAAAGAATAAACTTAAGAATTTTATGTATTGCATAGTGTTGTTTTAAAATTAAAATAATAAGTACAAATTTAGTCTATTTTTTTAACCATTTCATGATGAAATTATTTGATTTTTTTAAATTAAATTCCCAACAACAATTGTGGATTGGCAAAATTAGTAGACAAGATATTTTACAAAAAAAAACAAAAAAAATGCCTTTTTATCTAAAAAAAATATTATTTTGGCAATAATTCACAAAAAAAATTAAAATATTCAACGATTTACGCATTTAAGAACCTTTTTTGGAGAATTAAATTTTCATGGGATTAA
>CAZXPF010000010.1:0-133015 GCA_964643105.1 uncultured Flavobacterium sp.
ATTTAAACTAGTATTTAAGTATTTTAAATTATTGAAATTTAAAAGATTCAAATTTGTTAATTGATTTTGTGAAACATCTAAATATTCTAAATTATTAGTTATATTAAAATTGAAATTTTGAACATTATTTCCTATAAATGTTAGGTATTTTAAATTGGTAAAATACTCAATTCCAGTTAAATCTAATATGTTTCCACCTGAAATTCGTAATCCTTTTATTAATTGTGCCTCGCTAATTTCAATTTCACCATTCCCATTCAAATCAATTATAGAATACATAGGAGAACCACTTGGTACCCAATCATTATTATAATTAGAAATAGTTGCATCTTGTATAGAGGCGATAGTAACAGTTTCATTAGCACTCAATAATTTTGCTTTAAAATTTACATCAGGAAAATTAATAATTTGAGCATTACAAAAAGTTGTAAAAGCAAGTATAATATTAAATATTTTTGTTTTCATTTATTTTAGAATTAATGTTTATCAGTTTCGTTTTTCAATAATGTCTGCCAACTAGTAAATACACGCAAGGACTACTCTTAAATACTCACAAACATTTACAGTCGTTTCTAATTAAAAGTAAATATAATAATTTCACTTATATCTTCTCCTGTAAAGCCTTAATTTCATCACGCAATTGAGCGGCTTGCATAAAGTCCAATTCTTTGGCAGCTTTTTCCATCGCTTTTCTTTTTTCGCGGATTTTCTTTTCTATTTCTGGTTTGGATAAGTATTCGCTTTCTGGTTCTGCGGCTTTTAATTCAATGTTTTCATAGTATTGTGAGGACACTGAATTTTTGTTTAAGGCATTTCCTAAACTTTTGTTCAAGGCTTTGGGAACTAAATTATGTTTGGTGTTGTAAGCCATTTGCTTTTCCCTACGGTAATTGGTTTCGTCAATGGTTTTTTGCATACTGTTGGTGATTTTATCAGCATACATAATGGCTTTTCCGTTGACATTTCTAGCCGCACGACCAACGGTTTGGGTTAAGGAGCGGTGACTTCTCAAAAATCCTTCTTTATCAGCATCTAAAATCGCCACAAGTGAAACTTCTGGTAAATCTAATCCTTCACGCAATAAATTCACACCAATCAAAACATCAAACAAGCCTTTTCGCAAATCTTGCATGATTTCCACACGTTCTAATGTATCCACATCTGAATGGATATAACGACAACGAATCGCGACTTTGGTTAAATATTTGGTCAATTCTTCTGCCATTCTTTTGGTTAAAGTGGTCACTAAAACTCGTTCATCAAGTTCACATCGTTGTTGGATTTCTTCAATCAAATCGTCAATTTGATTCAGACTTGGTCGAATTTCAATAATTGGATCTAATAATCCTGTGGGACGAATAATTTGTTCTACATAAATTCCTTCACTCTTGGCTAATTCATAATCGGCTGGAGTTGCAGAAACATAAATGACTTGGTTTTGTAAACTTTCAAATTCTTCAAATTTTAACGGACGATTATCCATAGCTGCTGGTAATCGGAAACCATATTCTACTAAGTTTTCTTTTCGACTTCTATCACCACCATACATAGCATGTACTTGCGAAATGGTTACGTGACTTTCATCGACAACCATTAAAAAATCATCAGGAAAATAATCTAATAAGCAGAAAGGTCTTGTACCAGGTAATCTTCCGTCTAAATACCTGGAGTAATTTTCAATACCAGAGCAATAACCTAATTCACGAATCATTTCTAAATCGAAATTGGTTCGTTCTTCCAGTCGTTTGGCTTCTAAATGTTTGCCGATTTCTTTGAAATAATCTACTTGTTTGGTCAAATCTTGTTGGATTTCCCAAATGGCAGCATTTAAAACATCGGGCGAAGTCACAAACATATTGGCTGGATAAATATTTAGCTTTTCGTACCGTTCAATGACTTGTGAAGTTCTAGCATCAAAAGCTTCAATTTCTTCAATTTCATCTCCAAAAAAGTGAATTCTGAAAGGTTCATCCGCATAACTCGGAAATATTTCAACCGTATCCCCTTTAATTCGGAAGGTTCCTGGTGTGAATTCAGCTTCTGTTCTTGCATACAAACTTTGGACTAATCTATGTAATAATTTGGTTCGAGAAATGACTTGGTCTTTTTCAATGGAAACCACATTTTTTTGAAATTCCACAGGATTTCCAATACCATATAAACAAGAAACGGAAGAAATCACAATAATATCTCTACGACCAGAAAGTAGGGCAGAAGTAGTACTTAAACGCAATTTCTCTAACTCTTCATTGATGGATAAATCTTTTTCAATATAAGTTCCTGTTACTGGAATAAAAGCTTCTGGTTGGTAATAATCATAGTAAGAAACGAAATATTGCACCGAATTTTCAGGAAAAAACTGTTTGAACTCAGAATACAATTGAGCAGCCAATGTTTTGTTATGAGCCAAAACCAAAGTAGGTTTTTGCACTTCTTGTACCACATTAGCAACCGTAAAGGTTTTACCAGAACCAGTTACACCCAGTAAGGTTTGGTATTTTTCACCATCAATAATTCCTTTGGCTAATTTTTCAATAGCTAAAGGTTGATCACCAGTAGGTTTGTAATCTGAAACGACTTTAAATTTCATTTAATTTTTGGTTTATACAAATTTACAAACTAATATTACAAAACAACCGTTAAATAAAATGAAAATAAACAATATGAATTTTTAATTGAATAAATTTGAATATTAAATACAATCTATGATATTCAAAAGAGCAAAGTATCGATATTTTATTGTTGTTTTTATGTTGCTTTATTTGGTTTTTACGCAATCTTGTATGATGATGCGAATGAGCAGTAAAAAAACAAAAGCTTTTTTTAAAGTTTCGAAGCAAGACTTCATAGATAGTACTTTAAAGGTAAATGACTTTGATATTCATTACATCGAAACTGGAAATCAAAATAAGCCAACATTACTTTTTGTTCATGGTTCTCCAGGAAGTTGGGATGCTTACAAAAATTATCTAAAAGATACTTTACTTTTAAAAGAATACCGAATGATTGCTATTGATCGACCAGGATTTGGCTATAGCAATTTTGGAGAACCTCAGCGTTTGGAAGCACAGGCGGAGATCATTTCTAAATTCCTAACTGCTTTAAAAATTAATTCAAAAGTTGTATTGATTGGACATTCTATGGGTGGACCAGTTATTGCAAAGATGGCTACTTTAGATTCAGACAAATATGCAACTTTAGTCATTTTAGCAGGAGCCGTTGATCCAAATGCAGAACAACCTGAAATTTGGAGAAAAGTTATGATGACAAGACCTTTGCGTTATTTGATTCCAGGTGCTTTGAGACCTTCAAACGATGAATTGTGGTGGTTGAAACAAGATTTGATTGTTATGAAACAAGATTTGAAGAAAATCAAAAATAAAGTTGTAATTATCCATGGAACAAAAGATCCATTGGTGCCTTATTCAAATGTAAATTTTATGCAAAAAAACTTCATAAATGCTGAATCAATAAATACAATTACAATTGAAAATGCCAATCATTTTATTCCTTGGGAACATTATGAATTAATTAGAGATACCTTACTGCAATTACAATTGGACTAGTCCCAACATTCCATTAAGAGTAAATCACCTGATTCATGAGTGATGGAAACAATTCCGTCTTGCGTCACATGATTACTGCTACCAGTTTTGTAACCAATTGTCAATGCTAAATTATTAAGAGGATAAAACAGGTTTTTAGAATGTATACCTTTTACTTCACCGATTGGTATTAATGAAATTACACTGTCTTTTGGATACCATTTTTCAAATTTTTCGGGTAATAAAAAGATTTTTGAATGGTCATCTAAAATCACAATTTTTAATAAGTCTCTGTAACGAACAATGTTCGTAATGTTAGTGATGGTGTGATCGGCTCTTTTTCCAGTTGCCCAAATGACATTAACGGCTGGAATTTTACGTTCAATTAAATAATCGAAAGCTTTTTCTAAATCCGTTTTGTCTTGGTTTGGTGTATGAACAATCTCAATAGGATATTGGCTTTCTTTATATGAAGCAGCATCAAAACCTCTGTCAAAATCGCCTAATAAAACATCTACTTTAATGCCTAATTCTAACACTCTTTCAATGGCTGAATCTAAAACAATAACAAGAGGTGACCATTCTAATAATTGCCCTAACAATTCTTCACTACAAGCCGCACCATTAGCTATGATTAAAGCAGGTTCTTGATCGTCGCGAACGATATGGTGTGAAGACATTTGGATTTGAATTATTGTATAACGTATGTTCTTGAGTCGGTTTCAGATACACTAAAATAACCAAAAGCAAAGTTATCAGGATTTGTTTGATTTACAAAATTTCCTCTAACTGTTGCAGGTGGAGTGCTAAAAGGACTTCCTCCATTGCCACCAGCTATACCTAAAAGGATATTTAAATAATTATAATTTCGTTCTGAAATTCCGTGCAAAGTGAAAGACAAGATATCACCAGCTTTCATGTCTTCATTAGAATACAAGCCAAACATCTGATTGCCTTGAAAAAATTCGTCATTAACGACATCATATTCAGGAAGTATGTTAAAATTTGGATTAAATTGAATCAAATAAAAGTCATCTCTTGATCCATTATCTTGAAAGAAAAATTTAACCTCTATTTCATCGCCTAAAAATCCTCCTTCATTGTTTTGCTCAATAGTATCAATGGTTGGAACAGGTTTCAAGGTCTCAGTGGCTGTGTATGTTTCTCCATTGGCTATAACAGTTAGGTTATAGGTTTCACCAATAACAGGATTAAATGTCGTACATACATAATCTCCTGTATTCGCAATTTCAATAAAATTATAAGTAGTTGATGAATCCGTAATAAAAACTGTTGCATTTGATACTACTGGTACGGTGTTAGAAAAATAATCAGTTGTGGTACTTAATTTTATTTTTTGTTCGTTACCATTTGTTCCTTTTTTCCATTGAATTGAAGCTTCAATTACTAATCTTGGATTGGAATTGTCCAAATCGACATCTATTACATCTTCACATCCAACAACGGATAAAATCATGATGACAAAAAGGATAATTAATGTTGTTATTTTGTAGATAAATTTCACCATGACTTTAAAATTTAAAATTATAAGTTACACTAGGAACTATTCCAAAAATAGATAATCGAACGGCTTCATTATTCCCAGAATCTTGATTTTGTCTGAAATTTATAGAAGCTGCATTTCTTCTGTTATACAAATTGTAAATACCAAAAACCCATTCGCCTTGTATTTTCTTTCCTTCATTGCTTTTAGGTGTGAGTGTAGCAGAAATATCTAAACGATGGTAAGTAGGTAAATTATTGCTGTTTCGCTCACTAAAACTTGGAATTGTGATGCCTAAATATTGGTACTGTCCGTTGGGATAAGTTACGGGTTGTCCTGTTTGAAGGCTGAAAATACTTCCAAAACTCCATTTTTCATTGAGTTGATACATGCCCGTAACAGATAAATTGTGGGTTTTGTCCCAACCCGTTTTATACCAATTGCCGTTGTTGATTCCAATTTCATCAGCTGTTCTTCCTGGTGTTTGTTGCTCAGAACGTGATAAAGTGTATGAAACCCAACCGCTTAATTTTCCTTCGTTTTTTCTAGCTAAAATTTCTAAACCATATGCTCTAGCTTTTCCAGCTAAAACAACTTGTTCAATAGCATTATTAGCAATCAAATCTGCTCCATCAATGTAGTCTAATCTATTTTTGATGTTTTTATAAAAGGATTCTACTTCTAGTGTGTATTTACCATTTACAAAGTTTCTAAAGTAGCCAATAGCATATTGATCCAAAATTTGAGGTTTTAGGAAATCATCGCTTGGTGCCCAAACATCTAATGGAGTAGGAGATTGTGTGTTCGAAATTAAATGTAGGTACTGACTCATGCGATTGTAACTCAATTTCAGGGATTGGTTATCATCGACAGCATACGATAAAGCTAGTCTTGGTTCAAGATTGTCAAAACTTGCAATGGTTTCATTGGATCCATATTTTCTTGTGCCAATTGGTGTTGCTTTTTCGTAAATTTTTAAATCTGAATCATAGTTTACGGCTTGGTTATTTTCATAGATATTGATTTCTTGACTTCCCAAGCGATAGAACATGCTGTATCTTAAACCATAATTGACAGACAATTTATTAGAAATGGTTTGTTCGGCATCGATATAAATGGCTGGTTCAAAAGCATATTTTTTATCTAATTGATCAGGATTAATGCCAGATTCTGAATCAGTTGGTTCAATTTTTCCTGGATTGAAATCATAGTAAACGGTGTTTATACCATAAGTTAATTTGGTTTTAGCAGTCAAATAGTGTTTAAAATCATATTTGAAATTGTAGTTTTTGATGCCACTATCCCAATTAAAGCCAATGAAATCTAGTGTTAATCCATAGTAATAGTCACTGTATATCAATGAAGCATTTGAAAATAATTTATCAGAAAAAAGATGATTCCAACGAAGGTTCAAAACGCTATTTCCATATGTGTTTACAAAACTTTGATTCAACGAGAAAACATCTCTACCAAAATAGCCCGATAGGTATAAACTGTTATTATCGTTTAATTTATAACTCAATTTTGTATTTAAATCATAGAAATAAGCAGAATTATCGTTGTCCGTAAGTTTTAAAAATAAATGAGCATAGGAACTTCTTCCTCCAATTAAGAAAGAGCCTTTGTCCTTAACAATTGGACCTTCAGCCAAAATTCTACTTGAAATCAACCCAATTCCACCATTGACATGAAATTCTTTACTATTCCCTTCTTTTTGATAGATATCTAAAACAGAAGCTACTCTTCCTCCAAAACGTGCAGGAATTCCCCCTTTGTATAATTTTAAATCTTTGATGGCATCAGCATTAAAAACAGAAAAGAAACCAAATAAGTGCGATGAATTATAAATGGTAGCTTCGTCTAAGAGAATTAAATTTTGATCTACTGCACCACCTCGTACATTAAAACCAGATTGTCCTTCACCAGCATTGGTAACACCTGGTAAAGTTAAAATTGATTTCAAAATATCAACTTCTCCTAAAACAACGGGCATTTTTTTTATGGTGCTCACCGCTAATTTGTTAACACTCATTTCAGGACTTTTAACGTTGATTTTATTGGGGTTGTCAACTAGAATGACTTCTTCAAGTAGTTCTTCACTTTCTTGAATGGAAAAATTACTTTTAGTATTCTGATTTAAAACAACCGTTGTCTTGATTTCTTGATAGCCTAAATAACTAATTCTAAGGGTATAATTTCCTTCTGGAAGTGTAATTGAGTAAAAACCGTATTCATTAGTTGATGTTCCAGTTCTTAATTCATCTATAATTATTGAAACACCTATTAAGGTTTCATTTGTTTTTACATCAGATATTACACCGCTTAATGTATATTTATCTTGAGCAAAAGAAGTTAGAGTAAAAAACAAAAAAAATAGAGATATAAACTGTCTAGTCAACATGGCATAAATTTTGAGATACAAATTTGATAATATTATTCTAAAATATTCTTTATCAAATGTTAATTTGTGGTTAATTGCTGAAATAATTTTTTAGTTTTACATAAATAAAATCAGTATGCGAATTTTACTTTATATTTTATGTCTTTTTCTTATCTCTTTTAGTGGGTTTTCTCAACCTGAAAAGAAAATCAAGTCAGGTGAATTAAAACTTGATAATTATAAAGTGCCTACTATTGAAGAAACTCCTAAAGAAATTGTTCCTAAAGCTACTATTGGGTATAAAAGTATTTTATCCAAGAAAGATGATACGTATTTGAAAAAATTCACGTTTAAAAAAGATGATAAGGTGGAGCCTATTATGGTGCAAAAAGACAAAGGCTATGATTTTGATGAGGATAGAAAAAACGCTTTAAACAATAAATTAAAAGAAGCTACAAAGGGCAATCAAACAACACAATATTTAGGAGAATTTACGGTAGAAACAAATTTAGTTAAAGTGATGTGTCGCGATCATCAAGAGCCTGATGGTGATGTAGTTTCAATTTTATTAAACGGAGAAGTTGTTGTGCAAAGTGTTTACCTAGAATCTGGATATAAAACGTTTTTTGTGAAACTAGTTAAAGGAAGAAATCAAATTGATTTTTTAGCCTTAAACCAAGGAACTTCTGGTCCTAATACAGCTGCTTTTTTAGTTTTTGATGAATATGGCAAGCAAGTAACTTCAAGTGAATGGAATCTCAATACAGGAGTTAAAGCTAGTTTAGCAATCATGAATAAAGCTAAAGAGGATGAAGTAAAAAAAGAAGAGGAAACAACCGAAGATGAGTCTAAAGAGCAAGAGTAATGTTATTTTTATGAGAGTTTTACTTCTTTTGATTTTATCTATTTTATTTTCTTGCCAATCCAAAATAAATCATGAAAACACAACTGTTGGTATTCAACCCTACAAAGATTTTCCGAAAGATAAAACGGATACAATTTCTAAAATCATAGCGGATTTTTATAAAGTTAAGACAATAGTTTTACCTGTTAAAGACATAAATAAAAAAGCTTTCATTAACGTTAAGTCTTCAAGATATCGAGCAGATAGTATTATAAAATTTCAAAAAATAATGAAACCTGATTCTTTAGATTATATAGTAGGGTTGACCCAAAGCGATATTTCTATGACTAAAAAAGAGGAATCAGGCAAAATAAAAACGCCAATTTATAAATATGCTGATTGGGGAATTATGGGTTTAGCCTATTGTCCCGGAAACAGTTGCATTATTTCTACTTTTCGAGTAAAACATGCTGATCCAAAAAAACATTTTAGTAGATTCAAAAAAGTTGCTGTTCACGAATTTGGACATAATCTAGGATTACCCCATTGTCCTGATAAAACCTGTGTAATGACTGATGCAGTTGAAAGTATAAAGACTATTGATAATGCTGCATTAGCTTTGTGCAAAACATGCCTACAAAAACTAAACTAGTTTTTAACTGTGAATTTGTACAAATTCTCGTGTAAAGTTAGCTAGCTTACATTTTCTTAAAGTGTATAGAAGTATTTTTGAAATTGAATTTTAAAACTACTGCTATGGTTAAGAAAGGAATTTATCTACTGTTTTTGTTTTTACTTTTTTCTTGCGAAGAGGAAGGAATATTTACAACTAATGAGGCCAAAAATCAGCTTGTAACCTATAATCCTGAGGCAGATTTTGTTGAATTATATAGAGGTACTTTTAACCCAACTTCTGGTATTTCAGTAAATGGTGAGGCTGTCATTTATCAACAAGAAGCTACTCGTTATGTTTCCCTCGAGAATTTTAGTATTTCAAGTGGGCCAGATTTAAAAGTATATTTATCCAAATCCGCTTCACCAAATGATTTTGTAAACTTAGGCAATCTAACTTCTGCTACTAAATATGCAATTCCTAATGAAGTAGATCTAGAGGTTTATACTTTTGTTCTAATTCATTGTCAACAATACAATCACCTGTTTGCTATAGCAGATTTAAATTAATTCATATGAAAAAGTTATCTTTTGTTATTGCTCTTTTAGGGAGTTATTCACTCCACGCTCAAGGTTGTAGTGATGCAGGCTTTTGCTCGGTTGGTAATACCTTTACGGATGAATTGGTTTCTTCAAAAAATCAATTGGATTTTGGAGCTATTGTAGGCGGTGGAGAAGCTGATATTTTCTATTTTTCACCTTATGTGAGTTACACTCGTAACATTACAGAATCATTTTCACTGAATGCTAAAGTAACTTATTCCCAGGCTAATGGGGATTTTGGTACAAGAGGTCAATTTGGAGATGCTTTCTTAACTGGAAATTATACGTTCAAAGAAAAGAATGCAAAGAGATGGAGTACTCTTTTAGGGTTCAAATTTCCGTTTACTTCGTCTAATGCTAAAATTAATGATATTTCGTTGCCTTTAGACTATCAAGCTAGTTTGGGAACATTTGATTTAATTGCTGGTGTAGGTTTGAATTATAAAAAATGGTTTTTCAATTCAGCTCTTCAAATTCCAGTTTTTAATAATAATAAGAATTCTTATTTTGATGAATATTCCTTGTCAGATGATTTTGTATCCACTAATTTATTTGAAAGAAAGCCTGATGTTTTATTCAGAACAACCTACATCATCAGTACGAATAAGAAACTTACTTTTAAACCCAATTTATTGTTTATCTATCACTTAGGAGAAGATAGTTATGAAAATATCTTTGGTAATAGAGTTACAATTGAAAACTCTGATGGTTTGACACTTAATGGAAACTTAATCACAAGTTATGCGCTTTCAACAAGCAAAATAATTGAATTGTCATTAGCAACACCTTTTGTAATTAGGGAAGAAAGACCAGACGGATTAACACGTTCGTTTACAGCTGGATTGATTTATAAATATGCGTTTTAAAGGATTTTCTTAACTACATAATAAACGATAATAAAAACAATAACAGTACCGAAACAACCCAATTTGGTTTTTTTAGCAGCAAAAAAAGCAGCTAAGAATGCGATTAGGTTTTTCATAGGTTTTTTAAGTTAGTATTCTATGTTCTTTTATTTTAATTAATATTTCCCATTCAATAACTCACCACCAATAGCTGATTTTGCTTCGATTCCTAATTTCTTCATCATTTCGTAAGTCGTACAAACGGCTGCAGAAGTTACAGGAATACCACATTCCGCTTGAATTAAATCAATAGCTTCCAGAGAAGGCATTTGTACACAAGCTGAAGCTACTAACACATCTATATCAGTCAAATCTAATTGTTTGTAGATTTCCAATAAATTCATTGGGTTTTGAGCCGCAACTTCTAAATTATCTGGAATTTCTAAGGCTATACTTTCTTTTACTTTAATACCTTGATTTTCGATATAATCTACCACCATATCTGTCAAAGGTCTCATATATGGTGTGATGATTGAAATTTGTTTCGCTCCCAAAACTTTTAAACCATTAATCAATGCACCCGCAGAAGTCACAATAGGAGTAGGGAAGTCATTAGCCACAGTTTCTTGGTGCAAATTTACTTCTGAAACACAATGATAGCCACGACCCATACTCATAATAGCAACCAGACAAGCATAACCCATAACATCAACATGAGCGTCTGACAATTCTTGTGCACATTTCAAACTCATAGCATCCATAGCTTCTAATTCTTCTTTGGTTACTTTTTTCATGCGCATTCTACTGCTATGAAACGTAAAACGTTCAGGAAGAATGGTTTCTCTGGAACGAAAGATTGCTGGTATTTCGGTTTCCATCGTTATGTTTGAGGATGGAACTATTTGGCCTATTCTGTATTTTTTCATTTTGTTTAATTTTTGTTTTGTCACCCTGAGCGCAGTCGAAGGGCTTATGGTTTATATTTTATGATGAGTCGCATTTCTACACTCAGCTAATGTTTGTAATAAATCAAAATCACCTTTAATTAAGGCTTCTTTCTTTACTTTAGACCATTTTTTTTATTTTTTCTCAAAATATATAGCTTGCTCAGCTTCCATAAATTCTTGGTAAAATTCTAATATGACTGGTCTTCTCTTAAAAGTAAATGCATTAGGTAATCTACCATCATTATGTTCGTTTAATCTTCTTTCAAGATTATTTGTTATACCTGTGTAAAGTGAATTGTCATTACATCTTAATATATATACATAATAAAATTTCATAATTATTTGGCAATAACTCCCTCGACTGCGCTCGGGATGACAAACGTATAAAATCATGTTTCTATATCTCTTTTACTGTATTTTCTATTGAACCAATTCCTTCAACAGTGCATTTCACTACGTCACCATCTTTTAACCATTCTTGAGGGTTTCTTCCAGCTCCAACGCCTGCAGGTGTTCCTGTTGCAATGATATCTCCAGCTTCTATGGTGAAAACAGTACTTAAATCTTCAATTAAATCATTGATGTTAAATAGCATGAATTTAGTATTTGAATTTTGTTTTTCAATTCCATTGACAGTCAATGATAAATTCAAATTGTGTGGATTTTCTATTTCGTCTTTGGTTACTAAAATGGGTCCCATTGGAGCAAATGTATCTTGTCCTTTGGAAACAATCCATTGTCCAGAACGACGACAATCTCTTGCCGAAATGTCATTGATTACTGTGTAACCAAATACATAATCCATTGCTTCAGATTTAGGAACGTATTTTCCTTTCTTTGAGATAATTACAGCTAATTCAACTTCCCAGTCCAATTGATTGGTTAATTTTCTATTCAGAAGGATTTCTGTATTAGTTGCAGTAACTGTTGTAGGTGGTTTTGAGAAGATAACTGGTTGTTGTGGCAACTCATTTGAAGTGTCTAATGTACGAGCACTTTCGGCAACGTGTTCGGTATAATTTAAACCAATTCCGATAATATTTTTTCTTGGTTTTGGAATAGGAGCTAGGAAAGTAACTTCTTCCATTTTATACGAAATTTCTTCAAAATCTATTTCACGAGTATCTTCAATTAAACCGTTGATTTCTTCAATGATTTCATAGCCTAAATCAATTAAATCCAACATATCATCTGGTAATGGGAAGTTGCAAATGTTTCCGAAGTCTTCCATATCTACAACTAAGTTATTGTGGATGAATCCCAATCTTGGTTCTGTATCTTTTGTCTTGTAAGTAAGTAGTTTCATATTTTTTTTGCCACTATGACGCAAAGGCGTAAAGTTTTTTTATAGTTATTGATTTTTTGTAATTGTTATTGAAATTGTTGATGTCCGTTGTTTTCTGAATATTCTTTTCCTTGATACAACCCTAATTTTTCAATTACAGGTAAATCGTTAAAATTGAATAAACAAGCATCTTCCGTCTCTGATAAGTTATGGTGTTCGTGCCAAGCCCAAGAAGGAACACAGAAAATATCACGCTCTTTCCAATCGTAACGTTTTCCATCTATGATGGTATATCCTTTTCCTTTGGCACATTGGTACACAAATGAACCTGTGTGCTTATGAGCTTTCCCTTTAAAACCTGCAGGTAATAATTGCATGGAAGCTCCCATGGTTTGCATCACATGTCCACCAGTCATCGGGTTAGAATAGTGCATAAAAACGCCATCAAATGGATTGATTTCATTCGACTTTGAAGCTTCTACCAAGGCTGGATATACTTTTGACCAAGAAAACTTGAATAGAGGAGAATAGGGTTTATCCCAAACTTTATCAGCGGGAATGATTCCAGCTGTTCCGTAATTGATTGGTGAATGATTTAAAGGTACTATCAAGGGTTGTTTGCCATCATAAACGGCATAATCATTGGCTTCTAAGGCATTTACCAAAGGAATATCTAAACCGTCTTGCCAGATACAGGTTTTCCCGTTGGCATCAACACCATGTTCGTGCCAAGTGGAATTAGGTGTAATCACAAAATCGTTGACTTCAAACGTAATTTTGTTACCATCAACCACTGTGTAACCTCCTTCACCTTCCATAATGAAGCGTAGTGCAGAAGCTTTGTGTCTGTGTGCTGATGTAAATTCTCCTGGTCGGGTAACTTGAATACCTGTGTATAACCAACCCACAGCTGCAGAAACGTCTTTTCGTTTGTCATTGACAAGATACACCACACGTCTTCCAGCTTGTTCTGGTGTTACTAATTCGGATGATTTTAAAACTAAATCGCGTAAGTCATCATATTTCCAAAGCATAGGTACTGATGAACTTCTTGGTTCCCATGGTTCGATGTCGTTGGCAACTGTCCATAACGCACCAGCTCCTAAGGATTCTAATTCTTTGTAATAAGCTTTAAGTTCTTCAGAATCTTGAACTCTAGCTCTTCCGTATTGATCGTCTGAATGGTTTTCGTTCATGGTTTGTTCTTGTTAAAAACAACCCTTCTAGGGTTTTAAACCCTAGAAGGGTTAAGTTTGTTATCTTTTATTAAATTCCTCATGATTATCAATAAATGTAATCTTTCTTGTTGGAGCAATATTTACTCTTAAATCAAAGATATCGAATCTATTGTAATGTCCCAAAATATCGTGCATTTGTTTGGGTTGGATGCATTTTTCTAAATCGATTTCAGCATAAACCATTCCTTCATTATCAATTAATGGTTGCCCAATTACGGCTCCATTTGGACCTATAAAACCAGAGAAAGCTGAACTTTTTCTATCTAATAATTCATCTACATTCGGAACATCAGTACGCAACGCATCTTTGATTTCTTTAGAGACGGTCGAACACGATACAATTGTGAATAATTTTCCTTCAAAAGAATGAGCCGCAGCTCTAATTTTAATAGCTTCTGCCATGTCGTAATCTGGAGGAGCAACTGGTAATGCAATATAATTGGCCACATGAATTAATTCTCCTTGTGAAAGTAATGTAAATCTGGCTAATGTATTGGTGTTTTCTCCACAGGCTAACGTTCCAATGGGACCAATTTCTGTATCATATACTTTTAAAGAAGAGCCATCACCTGAAGACCAAGTCAATTTTTCAGCCCATGTTGGGACTAACTTTCTATGTTTCCCTATGATTGTTCCTTTATTATCGATTATTAAATTCGTATTATAAATCTCGCCATAGCTTTTGCCGCGTTCATTGATTCCCATAACAATATGGATGTCATTATTTTTAGCTGCTAAACAGAGTTTTTTAATTTCTGGCCCACTGACATCTACTGAATTTTTATACAATTCTTCATACCATTTACTACCTTGAACTGGAGTCATGATCCAATTCCAATAGGGATATCCAGCGATAAAAACCTCTGGGAAAGCGATTAGTTTTGCACCGTTATTACTAGCTTCTTTAATGAAAGAAATGGCTTTATTTACTGTTCTTTCTACGTTAAGAAATACAGGTGATGTTTGAACGGTGGCGGCTTTGAATTTTTTGAAGTCCATAATTGTATTAAGATTGGAGTATTAAGTATTAAGACTGAATATATTGTGATATTTTCTCTTTCATTTCCTCTGAAAAAGGTTCAGCTTTTATATCATTTCTATCCTCTGAAATAACTACATTTACTAAAGTAACTTCTCCTTCTAAACAAGTTTTTCCTTCTTGGTCTTCAAATTTGAAACCACATAGAACAGAAGCTCCTCCAAGGTTTTTTACCCAAAGTTTTTTGGTTAGTGTTTCTCCTAATCGAGCAGCTTTTTTGAATTGTACTTTTAAATCAACTGTTGGGATTCCATTGGTTTCGTGCATTTTTGAAAAGGGTCTTTCTAAGGCTTCTTCAAACCAATCTTCTACTAAATCGTTAAGCATTTCTAGAAATCTTGGATAAAAGACAATTCCTGCATAATCTACATGCTTGAATTTGATTTTTTCTTGTTTTATAAAGTAGTTCATCTAATTATTTTTAGATTCTGAAACAAGTTCAGAATGACAAATTTTATGTTATTTCAATTTAAATCTTTGAATCTTACCTGTTTCTGTTTTGGGTAAAGTATCTAAATAATTTATTACTCTTGGATATTTATATGGTGCTGCTACTTCTTTGAACCACTGCTGAATAGACTTTGTTAATTCATCAGAAGCTTTATTTTTTTCTTTTAAAACAATATGCGCACAAACCAACATGCCTCTTTCTGAATCTGGTAAACCAACAACAGCACATTCTAAAATATCCTGATGAGTCAAAAGTACGGATTCTACTTCAATGGCAGCAATATTATAACCTGAAGAAATAATCATATCATCTCCACGAGCTACAAACCAAAAGTAACCCTTTTCATCTTTTTTGAATATATCACCAGTAATATTCCAACCGTTTTGAACGTATTCTTTTTGTTTTTCTTTTCGATTTAGGTATTTACAACCTGTTATTCCTCTTACGGCTAATTTTCCCGGTTGATTTGGAGGAAGTTCATTTCCTTTTTCATTGATAATTTTAGCTTCATATCCTAAAATGGGTAAACCTGTTGCACCCGGAACCATGTTTTCTTCGTTGGATGAAATGAAAATATGAAGCATTTCTGTCGCTCCAATTCCGTCAATAATTTTTAAACCTGTTGCATCATACCAATCTTGCCAAACTTGTAAGGGTAAAGTTTCCCCTGCAGATACACATTTTCGCAAACTAGAAATATTAAATTCATTCAGTTTTGTGGTTAGAACTCTCCAAGCGGTTGGTGCTGTAAAACAAATGGTAATTTTATGCTCTTCAATGGCTTTTAATAATAAATCTGGACTTGGTTTTTCTATTAAGAAAGTGGATGCTCCAAAATACATGGGAAATAAAACCAAACCACCTAAACCAAAGGTAAAACCTAATGGTGGACTTCCTATGAAAATATCTTCTTTTGTTGGTTGCAAAGAATAAACTGGAAATGTTACACAAATATTCAAGATGTCTTTGTGATAATGAGCAGTCATTTTGGGCAAACCTGTTGTTCCTGAAGTAAAACCAATCAAGCAGACACTATCTGCTTTGGAATGATAATTGTCAAACGTTTTAGGTTTAGATGCCATTAATTGTTCTAAATCCCCATTTCTGTAGAAACTTTTAGCTTTTAAAAAATTAGATTCAACTTGATTCATTTCATCGGCTAAATCAGAATCACAAAGCGCAATTGATATTTCTGCACAATCTATTATGGTTGTTAATTCTTTAGCTCTGAGTAGAGGCATGGTTGCGACTACAATTCCACCCGCTTTTATAATTGCAAACCAACAAGCCACCATCATAGGATTATTAGCAGAACGCAATAAAACTCTATTTCCTGAAACTAATCCTAAATCATCCACTAAAACATGAGCAATTTGATTGGCATTTTCATATAGATCTTTGTAAGTCCAAGTTTCTGTAAAGGTACGAATACAAATTGCATCACCATTGTCGTTTTTGATGTGATTATCTAACAAACGTTCTACACAATTTAGCATTTCTGGATGTTGAAATTGAGGTAGATTAGTAAAAACATAGTCAGGTTGTAAGTCTATGCTTGGTAGATTATCGTGTGCGAAATTGTCTTGGTAATGTTTCATTGATTAATTACGAATTTTAAATTACGAATTACGAAGTGTTTTTTGGATAGAACCAATTATTTTTAATAATTCAGTTACATCAAAGAGAAGACTTTCACTTTGCTCTTTAGTTAAGTAATCTGTATCTTTTAACAATCTTATCCAATAATGAGTTTCTCTAGCTTCTTTATATGAAATAGTTAATTTAGCAAAAAAATCTTTTTCAGATTGACCACCAATCGCTTCTTCAATATTAGCACCAATTGAAGTGCCACAACGAAGAAGTTGCTTACTTAATACAAACTCTTTTTTTTCATTAGATAAAAACTGATATATTTTTACAATTCTAACTGCAAAAGCATAACTCTTAATTTGAATAACATTATCATTTTTCATAATTCGTAATTTAAAATTCGTAATTATTTCTTATTACTCTTAGGTTTCAAAGCCTTCTTCATTCCTTCAGTTTGTTTTCTTTCTGAAGTTTTTAATGGATATAAGTGAGAAACTCCCATTTTATATGGATTAGGAATGTCATCAGCTTGGAATTTTTCGTAAGCTTGTGCATTTCTAACGAAATAAGGGTCTAATAATAAAGGTCTTCCTAAAGCAACTAAATCAGCTCTTCCGTTAAGGATTATAGTGTTTATTTGGTCAATGTCTTGAATGTAACCAGCTGTAATCGTTGGAACATGAACCGTATTTCTGATAGTGTCTGAAAAAGGAGTTTGCCACATTCTTCCGGTTTGTGGTTTTTGATGTGAAACCGTATTTCCAGTAGAAACATTAACAATATCTGCTCCAGCATTTTTGAAAGCCGTTGCAACGGTTAACACATCTTCTTCTGAGATTCCATTTTCAGCCCAATCGGTTGCTGAAATTCTAACAGACATTGGTTTTTCTTTTGGAAAAGCATTTCGCATGGCAGTAAAAACTCGTAAAGGAAATTTTAATCGGTTTTCGATACTTCCTCCAAATTCATCGGTTCGAATATTAGTCAAAGGAGAAAGGAAAGAAGCTAATAAAAATCCGTGATGGGCTTGTAATTCAATCATGTCAAATTCAGCTTTGTCAGCATTTTTTGTAGCTTGAACGAATTGTTCACAAACCAAATCCATGTCTTCCAAAGTCATTTCTTTTGGTGTTGGAAAGTTTTCATTGAATGGAATAGGTGAAGCGGAAAGTAGTTCCCATTTATTTTGTAAATCATCTGTTTCCCAAGGTTTTTTTGTAGCTCCTTTTCGACCAGAATGTCCCAATTGAATTCCGATTTTTGTCTGCGTATTTTTATGAATGAAATCGTTAATTCGTTTCCATTCAACTATTTGATTTTCATTATATATTCCTGTACAACCTGAAGTGATACGTCCCTTTTCTGAAACAGCTGTCATTTCGGTTAAAATTAATCCTAAACCACCAATGGCTCTTGAAGTATAATGTTGAAAATGCCAATCGGTAACCAATCCATTCTCAGCAGAATATTGTCCCATAGAAGACATGGCTATTCGGTTTTGCAATTCTAAATTTCTTAATTTGAATTTTGAAAAAGCAGCTGGCACTTCGAGAGATTCTGAAACAAGTTCAGAATGACAAGAGTTGTTGAATTCTTCAAGAACTTTATCCGTAAATGATTTGTCTCGAATTTGAAGGTTTTCGTAAGTTACTTTTTTAGAACGTGTCATGCATCCAAAGGCAAATTGATAAAAGGGATGTTGCATGTGTCGATCCATGTTTTCAAACCAATCTAAAGATACATTGGCTGCATATTGGATCATTTCTACAGTATTTCTTCTTGATTTTTCATAGCTTTGGAAAGCTATTTCTATATCATTTGGATTAGCTAAAATGGCATCTGATAACGCAATGGCACACTCCATAGCTAATTTTGTTCCAGAACCAATAGAGTAGTGTGCTGTGGCTTTGGCATCACCTAATAAGACGATGTTGTCTTTATACCAGTTTTCATTGGTTACATGAGGAAATTGCCTCCAATGGGATTTATTGGTAATTAAAGGATGACCGTCTAATTCGGTTTTGAATAATTCTTGCAATTTTTGAACTGTATCTTCTTCATTGTAGGTATCAAAATCAAATTTTTTCCAAGTTTCTGGTGTACATTCAAAGATCCATGTACTCATACCTTCTTCATATTGATAAGTATGAGCCGCAAAACTTCCGTGTTCGGTTTGTTTGAAGAAATAAGTAAAAGCATCCAAGGGCTTTGTAGAACCCATCCAAACGAATTTATTTTTCTTTAACTCAACTTTAGTACCGAAATCGCTTTCAAATTGTGTTCTTATTTGACTTGAAATACCATCACAAGCTACAATTACATCTGAATCATCAAATTGACTTAAATCATCCACATTGGCTTCAAAATGTAGATTTACACCTTCTTCTTGACAACGTTGGTGTAACAATTGCAATAGTGTTTTACGAGAACAACCACAAAATCCATTTCCAGCAATGCTAACTTCTTGTCCGTCTCGAGCAATGATAATGTCATCCCAATAGGCGAATTTGCTTCTTATTAGTTCATAGGATTGCATGTCACGTTTCAAAAATTCTCCCAAAGTTTCATCCGAAAAAACTACGCCAAATCCAAAACTATCATCAGGCCGATTCCGTTCATAAATGTCAATTTGACAATCGGGCATTGCTTTTTTGGTTAATATCGAAAAATATAGGCCTCCTGGACCACCACCAATAACTGTTATTTTCATTTTTATGCTGAATTTATTTCAGTATTTTTGTTTTTTGGAACACAGATTTAAGAAATTAAAAAATCTTTTTTCTATATTCTATTTTCTTCTTTTATGAACATTGATTCTCTGGTTTCATAAAATCAAAAGCTCCTTTTCTTAAATTAATGCCGTATTCTACATAAGCTTTTAAGCAAGAAAGAAAATTTGACCATCCAAAAGAGTTTCCTGATAGCCATTTTAATCCTTTTTCATCGTTTTCCATACTTTTTTCTGTGATTGAAACTAATGTAGAATTGTTTTCTTTCTCTGTCAAAGTCATTTCTACCAGAAGTTCTATATCATCTATCATCCAATAGTAAGAAATAAATTTATCCTTTTCTATCTTGCCAACACGAACAGGACAATCGAAATCAAATTCTGGAAATTTCTAAATTAATTCTTTTCCTTCTTCCATAATGCCAGTGCTTTTTGAAATAAAATAGTTGACCATTTTTTCAGGATTTACAATTGATTCAAAAACCTCATGAGTAGGTTTCTGAATTTGCATGGCTACTTCAATTTCTAATTGTTTTGTTGTCATTTTAGGCTCTTTTTATGGAGAAAATTTCTCCCAATGTACCATAATTTGAACCTGCTAAACGGGCTACAGGGTTGTATTTTTCTAAGTCGATATAATTGTTTTCTAAAAGAATTGAATCATCAATATGGATAAGTTTGATTTTTCCGATTACTACACATGCTCCACCATTTGTTTTATTATCGATGAAATAGTGATGAATTTTTTCGCATTCAAAATGAACTAAACTTTCTTTGACTCTTTTGGGTTTAACCATTATTGAATCAATAGGAGTAAGGCTAGCTAATTCAAACTCATCTATCTCAGAAGGAACAGTTGCCGAAGTGGCATTCATTTGTTCTACAATTTCGTGCGTTACTAAATTGACTACAAATTCTTCGGTTTCTAAGACATTGTTTAAAGTGTCTTTATTTTTGTTATTGTCTCTTCGCGTAGAAAACATTACACATGGCGGATCACTTGATACCATATTAAAATAGGAGAATGGTGCTAAATTATTGATGCCGTTTTTGTCAATGGTTGAAATCCAGCCAATTGGTCTAGGAATTATAGTTCCTGTTAGAAGTTTGTATAACAGTTTTTCGTCTGTTTCTTGGGTGTTAAATTGCATAGTTGTAGCGGTTGTTGCTACAAATTAAAGGAATTCTTTTGAATATTGAAAGTAAAATAATTAGTAGTTTTTAATAGGGATACTATAATTTTATAGATAAAAAAATACGATTTGTTAAGTGATTTTTAATTTTTATTCTTTTTTTGATTTCTTAAACGTATGGATTTAGTTTTCAGTTGTCTGTTATCCATTGTCTGTTATCGATTGTCTGTTTTATATGTGTTCCAATGGGAAATAGTTATCTTGCCTATCAGTTTGATTCAGTGTATTTTTTAAAGTTGTCTAAAATGGCTTGCCAACCGTTTCTTTGTAATTCAATTGAATTTTCTGTTTCAGGGTCAAAAGTTACAGTTACACTTGTTTGTCCGTTTGTTTCACTAAATTCAACAGTCGCAAATCGACCGCCAAATTCATATGTAAAATTTTGTCCTATATTGATTTCTGTATAAGCAGCATCAAAGTCAAAACCAAAACTTCCGTCTTTGGCTTCCATTCTTGCCATATATCTTCCACCTACTTTCAAGTCATTTGTTGCTGTCGGGCAATGCCAACTTGGGTCGGCAAAATTCCATTTAGTGATGTGTTCAGGTTGTGTGTAGTAGTTCCAGACTTTTTCTTTGTCTGCAGCTACAGTTGATTGAATTGTAATTTTTTGAGGTTTCATAATTTGATTGTGTGGTTTAATTGGGTCTGTTAAAAGAGTTTTTCCATTATATGATGCAAGACTTATTTTTTTGAATTTTTATGTATTTGAAAATTATTTAAAAAAGAAGTCTTATGGCTCTACTGACAGTTATTCTTTTATGAATTTATTTTTATCGTCAATCTTTAGATAATTTACAGGTGTTGTATACCACTGAACAAATTCATCGTATTTTTCTTTATTACTGTTTTTCCATTCCAAAAACTCATCACTTGCACCCATTTGTAAAATATAATTATTATATGAGTCTAGTAAACCTTTGTCAAGCATAGTTTTATGATATTCAAATAATACATTTGGATATTTTTTATAATCTTCTTCATAATAGTTTTTAATGAATTCAATTCTTATTTCTGAGAGTGTTTTTAAATTAATTTCTTTTTGATTCAATATACTTAAGATAAAATTTTTTCCAAATACTCCACAAAGAGGTAATATTATGTCATTATTTTTAAGATTTTTAGCATCAATAATAATTTCACAAAAGTCTATTTTTGTTTCATCATCATTAATTTGAATGGATTGTTTGTAAGTATCAAAAAGTAATTTGCTAATTTCTGTTGTTCTATTAGTAGTACGTTCTAAATTCATAAAAATTTCTCCATACAATAAACCTGATAATTTATCATTTGAATTTAGATACAAAAGAGCTAATCTATAATAATTTGAAGGGAATGATGGGTCAGCCTGAATACCTCTTTCATAATTTTGTATAGCATCATTATATTTTTTTTGACTTAAAAAAATATTTCCCTTTTCTAAATGAAGATTTCCTGCATTAGGAAATTTCTTGATTCCAGCTTCATATTCTTTGATTGCTAATTCTGGTTTTCCTTGATAGCTGTAACAATTGCCAGACATTTGGTAAACTTTGCTATTAGCATTTTTGTATTGTTTAGTTTTGTCTAAAATGTTAATGGCAGTCTCGTACTCTTTTTTTAATACATAAGCATATGCAATTTCGTAAGGATATGTGTAATCTTCTTTATCAATTTTTTCGCATTCTTTTAGTAATACAATGCTTTCATCGATTTTTCCCTCATCCATTAGTTTAATAGCTTCTTTTGCTTTATCCCAGGCAACTTCATTCCTTTGTGACCATGCGTTTAATGATATAAAAGAGACTAATATTAAAAATAAGTTTTTCATTTATTTAGAGATATAATGTGGTGAATTTAATATGTTGTTATTTTTTCGAGGGTATTAATTATGGATGTAAAACAATAAAAACTACTTTTTGCATACAAAAGCAAAAAGGACGTTTATTTTACCAAAATCACTCAATTATTTTTAAAATAGCTCATGAGTATTTATTTATTCTATATTTAAGTTGAGAAAATAAATTTTGATAGTATCATTCTCTTTCCATGTTTGATAAGTCTCAAAAGTATGTTTATTGTATTTATCCATAGCCTCGTGCCATATAAAAACAACAATAAAATTTCCTTCCTCAGGAATACTCATTGTTTCGTTAAAGAATTCATTTAGTTCTTCTAAATGAGGTAATTTTTGGAAGTACTTTTTTTTGAGATCATTTACATCTCCTTTACCACACTGACTAATTAGGATATCTAACTTATGTTTTAATAACATGCCTGAATTATCAATAATTAAAAATTTTGGTAATTCAAAGCCTTCTTTCTCTTGAAATTTAGATATAAAATTATTAAAATTTATTTGATCCTTGAATGTTAGTTCATTGATAGAATCCTTACTAATACCATAACCTTTTAAATAGACTTCGCTATTTCCTTGACTTAATACAGAAAATGATAACATGCTCATGGCAATTAATAAAAATATTCTCATCATTGATTATTTTTGTTTGATATAATTATTATATATGTCTCAATTGTGACAGTTGTGTAAATTTATAATAAAAGTTTATAAATGCGAAACTCCTTGTGGAACTTTTTTGAAGAAAATTCAGCACAAGTTTATTTCAGTTGTCTAAAATAAGGGGATAGCTTTATTTAAAACAACAACAACTTTTGTGGCTTTTAAAAACTAAATTATAAGTTATTCAAATTTCAAGATTTTGAAGCCCTACAAAAAAAAAATTTAAAATCGATTTAAAAAGAAGTTGATTTTTATTAAGTTTTGTTGAAAATAGGGTGGTTGTGTAACAGATACTAATTTTTGCGGTAGTTTTATTTTATAATTAACATAATTTCATCAAGTGAAATATTCTTAGAATAAATTAAATTGTGTAAAAATAAGAATGGATGTGATTTTTTAAGAATCAATCGTTCAGGATTTTTGATTGATAATTTAAATTTTGAATATTTTAAATTATCAAATTTAAAGGCGAGTACAGCTTTTTGATTTCCAATATAACTTTGCCTGCGTAAACCAAAAAAATCTTTAGATTTTAATGAGATATCCTTGTTCGATTCAATATCAATGAGTTCAATATCTAATTCTTCAAGATTTTTAATATACCAACCTCCTGTAAAAAATATTTGATAGCTACCGTAATTTAATTCAAAATCGTATGTTTTTTCTTTTATGTAAAATTTATTCATTTATAACGTTGAGTCATTTAGTATGTAGTGTTTTTATAAAATAGCAACTAACTATTAAACCTCCTCAAATATATACAACTTTTCCAACATTCTACTAACTCCACAAAAAGAGATAAACATATTAGTTAGCGGTTCTTTTTCTATTTAGGACAACTAGCCATCTAAAGAAACCTCTTTTAAATCGCTTTCAAAGAGGTTGAGTTTTATGTTTTATAGATTGTTTTGAGAAAAGGGGAGTTGTGCAACGTTTAAGACTGTTGCCAGCAGTTTTTAATTCCAAAATTTTTTGGCATCTTTCATAGTTAATGCCTTTATTAATCCTTTGGAAAAGTCTGTTTCTATGAGAGGAAAATCAATTTGATTTTCACCAGTTAATATTAGAGGTTTATTTATTATTTTACTTATCTCGTTCATAAAACCTATAAGCTTCACATAATTAGTTTCAGAATTTATTTCACGTGGTTCTATATCAAATTCAATTACATCAATTGTATAAAAATGAGTGTTTATCATTATATTTTCAATAATTATAGATACAGTTTTTAATTCCATTTCTCCAGCTCCATCACTCAATAATTTTATCAAATAGCCCTTATCAGCTTTATTTGCAATTTTATTATCATTTGCTGAGCCATATTTTATGATATGACTTGCATTTAAATAATCGATAAAAATTTTCCAATCTTCAATAGTTACATTTTTGACGTAAATATCTCTTAATGAGCCATCAGGTTCAAAAATCCACTTTACTTCTTTCCAATTATTCTTCATTTTAGTTTTAATCTTAGAGTTGATTAATCCGCAGTTTACCTTTAAGCTTGCATACAAACCAATCCTTTTCAAATATATTAATCTTTCCAAAATTCTTCTAACTCCACAAAAAAGATGAACTTCTTTGTTAGTGGTTCTTTTTCTGTTTAGGGCAACTAGCATCCCTTAAGTTTTATAGTTTGCAGGTAAAAGTATCTAAAAATAGCTACGACTGTTAGTAGAAGTTTTTCTAAGAGATATCAATTACAATTAAATTACTATCGATAATTTGTTTATTGGATTTATTAGTAGTTTCATGAATAAAAGGATTTAATTTATCGATTAAATTATTTTCATCTTTTTGAGATATTATCAAACGTGCAGATTTAGCTTTATTCATTTCTAGTTTTTCTATAAAAATCCTAAGCAATTCGATTCTCCAATTTTCTTCCATCTTTTGAAATTCTTCAAGTATGATAACTGAGTTGTTTTCTGATATCCAATCAATATGAAAATCAAAAATTTGATTGATATTATATTTCCCTTTTGAAGTAATGAAAGGTAAAAACAGAGAATTTTTTTCTACAATTGTAATATATTCTTTAAATGTGGTCATGCCAGAAGGAAATCTGAAAAATTCAAAATCTAATTTTTGAATTATTTCGTTAACAAAACTATGTCTTTCAGTTTCTGTTTTTCCAATTATTATAATATGTTTTTTAGTTATTAATTCTTCTATTTTTTTGTTCATATCAAAATTTCTACTATCGGTCGTTATGGACTATATACCGTATTATCACCTGTTTTTATTAGTTTTATTTCTCCTGACTTATTTTTAAAGACCATTTGTTGAACAGTTATCCCCATCATCACATTTTCATCTTTTAAAATTTCAAAGCATTGTTCAAAATCGGTTGGTAGCTCATTTAAGAGAAGTTCTTGCACCCTGTTATATCTTCCGCAAGAGGTTGCTTGGAGTATACTTTCTTCCTTTGTATTATTCTCTAGTTTTTTATAATCATTGGTAACAATGATAAATCCGTTTTCAGCAAATCTGGTTGCATGTCTAGTTGGAGTGCGTTCAATTACAACCATTTCATTTGCTTGGATTCCAGATAGCAATATCAGGCAATCACTTGTAATAGTTGTTCTTTCTAGTTTTTCCTTAGCTTCTTCAAAAGAGTTTGCCGAATTCAAAATATCCCGTAGAAGAAAAGAAACAGGTAATGCAATTTCAGGACTATCATTGCTTAAAACTGCATTTAAAGTCAGACTGAATTTATCAGGTTTAGTACCGGATAAAGCACCAATAAACCCTATCCAACCAACTGTTTTATATAACGTCTTGCCATTTTTCTGAAACAGAAATATTTTCGAATATTTGCTTAGAATATTGTTTTCAGTCCACCAATCTAAATTTCTTGAATGAATAATATTATTATTTTTTTCAGTTGCAAATGCTGTGCAACCAAAATAGAATTTCAATACGTCATAGTAGAGATTAGCAATCAAAACTTGGTCGGCAGAAAAGTCAGATATTGAAGAAATGAACTCTATTTCTTCTAAATAATCACTTGATATAATTTTTTTCTTGTATACACCAATACTATCAAAAATGAATTCACCTCCTTCAAAATCTTTTAAATAATACTGAAGCAATTCATTTATTTCAGTTTTATAATCATGGAGGAAAGACCATCTTTCTTTGACAGGTAAATCTAAATTAACTATATATTCGTCTCTTATTGTCATTTTTTAATTTTCTACAAACGTTCTCGCAAAATAGCAGTGGTTGATTTAATACCAAAGTCTTTTCCACCATGACCGACTTTTATTATTAGTACTATTATCGTTTGATTTATCACTATCTCCAAAATTGCTTTTATGCATTGATTTTAGCTGGCTTTTTTCTTTATTTTCAAATTGGTTTAGTAATTTATCTTCTTGGTCTGGTTTGTCATATGCATCAGCTTCTGTTATGTGTCCATCTTGGTCACTTATCCGAGTCAGTTTTTTCCCTTGTCTAAATACCAGTTGAAGTCCGTGTTCTTGTTCCCATTCGCATTCACAGATCAAATTGATATAAATGTCTTCATCTCTTCGATGTCTTCTAGTTACATAAATGTCTTGTGGATAAATAAAATTCCATATTTCATTTTTATCTTTGATATTCCTAAGAGGTTTGTCTGCTTCATCGTAATCAACTGCATTTAAGAACTCCATACAATTTTGATGAGCAAGTTCACTAAGTTCTAGTCTGTCATTCGTGTTCTTTTCCAAAAACGATTTTAAAGCTATGTCTGCTTCCTTGACGAAACTTTGGTCAGCTTCAGGAACCAAGTCCATAAATGTGATTTTCAATTTCTTATTATCAAAGAATCTAATTTCAATCGGCTCACTTTCCCACCAATCATCGAATCGGTCGTTTTGGAATAGAATTCCAATTATTTCACTCGTAATAAACTTCTTTTAGTTTGATTCCCATTCGGTCTCAAATTCGGTCTTTGAGATTTCAAATTCACCAAATTCTTTTATATCCAAATCTTGATCGCCTAACATTCCGAATTCGTCTTCGGTTTTTTTATCGCCATATTTGAGAACGATTCCGTTATCATATTTCTCAATCTGTCTAGATGGAAAACCTGAATTATCAGTTTCAATAAAAAATATAGAAGTGCCCCAATTGTCATATTGGTCACCTCTTGTTTCATTCCATTTTCTTTTAAAATATCTCAATTGTTGTTGGTATAAGTGCTTACTAATAATTAGTAAACACTTCAAATATATACAACTTTTCCAACATTCTCCCAACTCCACAAAAAAATAAACACCTTTATTAGTAGTTCTTTTTCTTTTTAGGTCAACCATTGTATCTATAAACAACCACTTTTAAATCACTTTAAAAGAACTTTAATTTTATGCTCTTTGAGGATTATTTAAAAAAACTTGTTAATCAAAAGTTATAACTGTTTGCAGAAGGTTTATTTAGTTAATTTGGATTCAATTAATAATAAAATATCTTTGTAGTTATCATAACCGGCTTCATCTTTTCCAATTATGTAAGGCTCGTAATTTTTTGTAAATAAAAAAATATTTTCTTCTACGATGCAATAAGTTAAAAAATCTTCCCAATTAAAAACTCGCTCACCATTGTAATCTATATATTTAAATTCAGTTTCCGTTAATTCTAAAAAAACTTTTGGATTTTGATTATAAATTGACACAGAATTATCTTGTTCAAAAATTAAGTTTTTTAAAACTTTCTTATTTTTAAAATACAGAATAAAATATGGGATTAATACTCCTAATGCAAAAACTATAAGTGCGTAACCAAAATTTTGATTGCTATTTATTAACCAAATTCCCGTAATTAATAAAACAAAACCTAAATAATGAGAATTTTTATAATATTCTAATTTTTTTCCAAAGCCTAAATTATAAAGCAATTTCATTTGCTTTCTATAAACACTCTCGTTAAAATTTAATTCAAGTTTCATTTTTATGAGGATTTCAAAAACTCATTGGTAATTAGCTAATACCCTCAAATATACTCAACTTTTCCAACATTCTCTTAACTCCACAAAAAAAGATAAACATCTTTACAGGTTCTTTAGCTGTTTTCTTAGATCGCTTTAAAAGAGGTTGAATTTTTATGTTTTGGAGTTTGTTTTAAGAAAAGAGGAGTTGCGCGAGTGTTACTGCTGTTGTAACTATTATTTATAAGTAGTCAAAATATCTCGTAAACCATGATGGAGTATGTTGAGTATGTTCACCAAAAATATTTTTAAAGTTTTCAAATTTTCCATCATAATGAAGATCTATTTCGTTTGGTTCAATAAAGATAAAATTATTATTTTTAAGGACTATTTTTAACTTTTTAATAATATCAATGTTGAGATTTTCAATTCCATTGACTGTAACTAATTTTCCAAAGTTGCTAAATCTTATCGTAAATACATATTTACCTATTTTTTTGATTAATAATTCATCTGGAATAATTAAATCGCAAATAAAACTCGCATCTTGGATTTGGTCGTAAATTTTAAATTTAACAGTGAATTTAGATTCTAACTCAGCTTTCAGTTTTTTAATTTGCAAAATTAAGTTGTCATAATTAAAATCGGTTGGAGTTTCAAATCTTCCAACTTCATCAAATTGTGATAATATTTGTCTGGTTTCGGTTTTCATTTAACATTACTTATAACTAACAAACACCACCAAATATACTCATCTTTTCCAACATTCTCTAAATTCCACAAATAAGATAAACATCTTTGTTAACGGTTCTTTTTCTTTTTATGCCACTATTACATCTAAAAAACAAATCTCTCTTAAATTGCTTTAAAAGAGGTTGAATTTTTATTTTTTGGAGTTTGTTTTGAGAAAAGGATTGTTTTGAAAAAGTTAAGAATGTTGGCAACTGTTTTTTATTTTCCAAAAAGTCTATTCCAAAATCCTTTCTTTTTTGGCAGATTAAACTCTGCCTTGTTAGAGTTACTATCAGGAAATTGAAATGTCCTTTCATTAAATGGGACTTTTCTATAACTTTCTGATGCAATTTTCAAATATTTTTCTTTATCAATGTTAGAAACAACATTCTTTTCTCCGTTTTCAAAATTATCTATTTCAATATAATGTTCAATTCCTTCCAAGTTGCTCTCCAATAATTTTATAAGTAAATCTATTGTTTCATTATCGTTATTTATTAGAGTTCCCATTACTTTAATTCTATCCTGACTTAAACTCATTAAATAAATTTCAAATAAATTTCGGTTTAGAATTAATAACTCATTTTCAGTAACATTTATTTCAAAATCAGGGTTTTGAGATAATTCCATATTAAATGACATCCAAATTGCTGGTAAGGTAAAATTAACAATTTCACCATTTAAGCCACCTTTATCATTGAAAAATGTTCTTGTAAATGGATAAAAAAACCAAGTGTTAAATTCTGGGTATATCTTTTGAATTATGTGCTTATGTCCAGAATGATGAGATTCTTGTTCTAGTATTTTATTACCGTTTTTAATAACAAAACCTTCAGATGAGCATTTGCCACCATAACAATCAATATTTACATATGCAATCTCTTTGTCAGGGAATTGAGCTGAAAATTTATTAATTTTTTGCTGTATACCATTGCCGAAATACTTTTCAACTTCTGATTGATTTGTGAAAAAATTATCTGGGAATTTGTCAAAAGGATAATCAGTCCATTTATCATTTGATTGACAAGCAATACCCTCAAATGGTGTATAGAATTTTTTGGTGTTAAAGAATTTAAAGTCTTTAGAAAAATATTCTAATAACTCACTTTCATCATTATAAATTTTAACTATTATGTTGTGTGTATTGTAACTCATTAATTTTATCTTTAAATAGTTTCTAACTAGTAAACACCCTCAAATATACTCAACTTTTCCAACATACTCCCAACCCCGCAAAAAAGATAGACATCTTTACAGGTTCTTTAGCTGTTTTCTTAAATTGCTTTAAAAGAGGTTGAGTTTCTGTTTTTTTTGTAGATTATTTTGAGAAAAGGGGAGTTGTACAAAAGTTACTGCTGTTGTACGAAGTTATTTTAACTCACCAAATATTTTCTGATTATAATTATATCCACTTTCGTTTGGAAATAAACCTTTTGTGTCGGGATAGATTAATTGTAAATATTTATATTTCTTTTCACCATAAAATCTGTTACTTGAATAAACATACTTCTCCAAATTTTTATTATCGACTTCGATAAACAAAATTTGAAATTCAAAATATTCAGTTGGAGAATTTATTTTAAGATTTATTGGAACAGTTTTCTCTTTGAATTTTTCTGCATAATCGCCAACCAAATCAAATGATAAGTTTTGTGATAATCCAGATATGAAAATTTCAGGTATTTTATAATTTTTAAATAGTCCAGTTGAATAGCAAAACGAAGGACCTTTTTCATCTTCTAATACATAAGTAATATGAAAACCGTATTTATCTATATTTTCATTAACTTTTGACAAATATTCTTTTTCCATAGTTGTTGTCTAATTATATATAACCACCAAATATCTCAAATATATACAACTTTTTCCAACATTCTCTCAAATCCAGAAAAATAGATAAACATCTTGGTAATGCTTCTTTTTCTGCTTGGGGCAAACGATTTATCTAAAACAAACCTCACTTAAATCACTTTGCAAGAGGTTTAGTTTGTGTCTTTTTTGTGGTTGTTTTGAGAAATAGATGACATTGCAATAATTATTCGTATTAGGATAGATTAATAGTTTCTCATTCTCCAGTCTTGGTCTACTACTTGGAAGTTATGGTCTACATAATTATATTGATTTACTAAAGTATCTAGTTCAATCTTACGTTTAGTCGGGTCTAAGATGAGCCAAAGTGTTTCATCTATTTCGTTAAGGTTTTTTGATATAATTTCCTTTAATTTGTGCTGTAGGTAAAAACTATAATGCAATCCTGCAGAAAAACCTTCAAGCATTCCTTCATTTGGATAAGTTAATTTATAAATTTCTTGTCTGAAAATGATCAAATTATTAAAGAGCCACCCTATATCCACAGGTCTTGTATTAATATGTTCTGTCATATTTGGATACAGGATGTTAATAGTTTCAACTATTTTTGTTGATAATTCTGCATTTGCATCTTTTTCCCGGTTACGAAGGAATTCACCATGCAATATGTAGTCAAGATTTGTCAACTTGTTGTGATATTTTGCTCTGTCTAGACTATCCTTGTTGCCGATTAGAGAGTATTTTATTTGTAAAAAAGGATTTATATGTTTTTTTGTAAGTTCAAATGCGTTAAGCAACGATTCTATTTGTTCTAATCGAAGCTTGGCAGGTTTACTATTTTTATTCTGAGGAAGTGTCCACAGATACTGATAATCCAAAATTTTATATAATAAATCCTTTGCTGTCATATTTTTTATGCAATAACGATTAAACACACCCAAATATATACATCTTTTCCAACATTCTCTCAACTCCACAAAAAAGATAAACATCTTTGTTAGCGTTCTTTTGCTATTTTATTAAATTGCTTTAAAGAGGTTGAGTTTTATGTTTTTCTGGATTATTTTTCATTTAGAATAAGCATTTTATATTTTATCTCAATATTATCACCTTCTCCATCAAAAATTCTTTTTAAGCACCAGCCAAACGGAAAAATTGTTTTTCCATTCCAAAAGAAAGGAAATGAATTTTCTCCAATACTTTCATGATCTTTTTCAAATTTTCCTTTTCCATGATTTTTTTCTATGACAGCAACAATATAAAAGCTAAAAATTATAGCAATTCCTCTCAGACCTTCTTCATTTTTAGTTTTTTTGTATTCTTTATGAATTTCATTTAATATGTTTTCTACGTCATTAATTGAATTGTCTGAAAAATCTAAATTAAAATTAAAATCTTTACCCAATTCAATAGCACTCTCAAGCATCTTAGGTTTTATTTCATCAATGTTAATTACTTCTTGCGAACTCATTTGGTTTGAAAACATTATAAAAGTAGCTATAATTAAAACGATTCTTTTCATTTTTTGATTTTAAATTGCTAGTAATTTTAATACTTACTCAAATATATACATCTTTTCCAACATTCTCCTAACTCTACAAAAAAGATAAACATCTTTGTTAGCGTTCTTTTGCTATTTTATTAAATTGCTTTAAAGAGGTTGAGTAGTCTTTCTGTGTTCGCTTAACATAGCGATTTTCTTGAAGGTTTTCCATAACGATGAAGTTTGTGTATCGCTATTTCAGGACAAGACATCATTACTTGTACCATAATATGAGACTGTATGTTGACAGCCAATTGAAGCTATACCTTCTCCTTTTTTTAACGTCTCCAAAGCTTTTTACTTCACTTTATCCTGGTGAAAATCAGATTTCATAGGGTCATATTTAGAAGCATTTGTATTAGTAATTTTTTCTTTGGAATGTTCCTAGGAGCAGAAAGAATTTTAATATCTATTTTCTATAAATCACCTATTTTTTCATCTTCACTCAATACATTCAATATTTCATGATATTTATTAAAGTCTATTTTTTGTCGTTTTAAAGCATCGATACCATTTCCTCTATACATATTTAAAACAACAGGCTTTTCTGTTTTCAGAGTATGATCATATTCAATACAATTCCATGTACTACCATAAGAAGAAAAAGAACTCCAAAAATATCCAGTAAATAATGGCTTTTTGTTTTTACAAATTACAAATTGAATTCCCTCTTTCATAGATGGTTTAAGTGAAATAATTTTGTTAATTGCGTTTGCAGATAACTTAATTTTACCTGATACTGTGTCTAGCATGATTATTTCATCATTATTAATAAAGGGATTCTCTTTTATTTGTTTAATGTCAACATCAAACCTACCTGCATATATAAACTCTTTTTTTATTGTATCATAATTTGGTAATTCTTTTTCTTTTTTTAATTCATTTTTGTTGAATACTTTATTAGTATCTAAATTAATGTAAGGTACACCTTCGTCTGATTTAACTCTTTCTTTTAAAATAAATATCTCGATTAGATCCTTATTATTTGTTCTTTTACAAGATGAAATTAGTATAAATACCAAGCAAGATAAAAGAATATGACTATTGCTTTTTATTTGGTTCATAATTTAGTAATTTAGGTTCTGCATTCTCGGGATAAAATGTCTTTAATTGTTCTAAAGTAAACACAGCTGGCTTATGTGTTGCTCCATTTTTTGAAAAATAATACTCTGTTCCGTCATTACTAGTACCATAATAAACCGCTGAGTGGTCACCAAAGCTTAAAATAGTCTTCCCGTGAACAGCACTTTCAGATGAAACCTCTTTAAGATTTTTATTTACATCTTTTACTTCACTACTAAAAGGATCGTTTAAATCTTTAAACCCCGCTGTAGTTGGGTTTATCTCTTCACCTTTTAATGCTGCTATTGCAGCACCATGACAATTATAACAATCTGTCTTAACATTATAATCATCAGTCTCATTAGATTTCTCAATTGATCTTGTCATATTATTATCTAAAAGAATAACATTACCCTCTTTGAATTTAAAATTTTTATCTGACACAACAACTCCATACTGTTGTTTAAGTTTTTCTGCTGTATCTCCTTTTTCTACTCGCAAATGTCCCTCTTTAGTAGGTTCAAAATCTGCTAATTCGGGAGCCATTCCAGTAGGGTCGTTAAATCTCACAGGATTATTATATACAAAATTATAAGGCGACCAACTAGAAAACTCCTCACTCAAAGGATCCACAGAAAACCAACGCCCAGCTACATCACCAATTGGGCGAGCATCAGGGTTTAAAGAGTCAATGGCAATATCACCAACTATTTTGTTTTTATCGACGTGCCAGCGAACTAGGTCATTTTTCAGTCCAATCCAATATAGAAGTAAATTCTTCTTTCTTTAATTCAATTAATTCATCTTTTTTTTCGGAATAAACAACCAATATTTTTTCACTGGTATAATTAATATCGTTTTTTTGTTTGTTTATGATAAATACTAAATAGCCTTTTGTTGATTTAAAACTATTCCAATGTGAATCTAACTTTTCATTTTCGCTTTCTTTGAATATTACTTTACTTTCTGATAGAATTTGAAATAAACCATTTGAATTAATGATTTTAAAATTACTACCTAAATCATATTTCCATTTATTTGCCTCAATATTATTCTTTATATAGTCAATTTGAAATATTCCCTTTTTACATTTTAGAAATAAATTTTTCTTTTCATCAAATTCGAAGGTTGAATTAAATGTACTTAATGGTATTGAATTAATTGTTCCAATAACTACAGACTGATTTTTAAATAAATCATACTTTTTTACTGTACAGTTTGTAACAGTGTCTAAAACCTTAAAATCGGTATATACAAATTCTTTTTCGCTTATCCACTTAATTGATGGCATAGGCATTGTACTAGAAAAAGTAGACATTGAGGTTCCATAGATTGACGTCAATATTTTTTTTTTATTACCCGTTATTAAGTTCTTTACAAAAATATCTCTAGGGGTTTTAAAGTCATTTTTATCATTTGAACTAAACAAAATTATATTTTTTAAATCTGGAGAAATATAGTTAACGCAAGGGAATGAGTTAAGAACTGGTAAATCAAATTCAACTCCATTTTCATTTAACGTCAATAAATTAGAGCTTAATTCATGTTTAACTATAGTTTTATATTCAAAGTTGTAAAAATAGAGATTTTTTTCGTCAGTCTTTAATAATAGACCGCTGTTTTTCACTTTGTGTCCAGAGGAATCAACTACAATAATTTTATTTTCATTTAAATCATAAGACACTCCAAATGATGAGATTACCTTACTATCAATTATTAGATTTGGAAATCGAACGTCAAATTTAATTATGTTGTTAGGATCATTGATTTTAATAGAATCTGTACCTTTAACTAAGCCATTTTCAAAAACATATTTGAGAATATACTTTTCCTCATTAAATCCAGATGTTACATTTAGCACTGCACTGTCACTGGAATCATTTTTATTACATCCTATTAGTAAAAAACTAATTATTAGGATTATAGTATTTAGCTTCTCCATATTGTTTAATTAATTCGTTTTCTTTCATGATTGCTGGAGGTTTGTCTATTTTTATTTTTGAATAAGTTATTCATCTATGAATGTAAACTTTATTTCCTTTTTATCTTTCATTTCCTCTATATCAGTTTTAGCAGAATAAATCATAAGAGTATTCATTTTGTTAATTGTATCAATAAGTATTTTATGTTTTCTTTCATCAACTGGAAAACTAAAATCAGAATCATTTATCTGTCTTGAAAAAGCTTTATTTATATATGGATATGAGACATAATATCTGTTGTTTATTTTAACAAGAATACTATCAATATTCGTAATAGAAAACAATTCATTTTGTAATGTTTGATCATCAATATAATAGTTTAATCCGCCATATTTTGTGGTGTAAAATGAACCTGTATATTCTTTAATTTTTTCACCTCCTTTGTATACATTTATTTCTGTTTTATGCTTTTTCTGACAGGAAAAAACTGAGAAACATAAAAGTATCATCAGAATATTTTGTGCTTTAATCTTTTTTATAATATGTAACATCTTTAATAGTGAAATTAGTATTTTGGTCTTTATTAAAATCTTTTATAACTTGATTAAGAGAAACTACTGTAGGAGCGGCTTGCTGTCCATTTTTAGTAAATACATAAACAGTTCCATCATTACTTGTTCCATAATAAGATACTGTATGTTGTCCCCCAATTGAAGCTATACCTTCCCCGTTTTTAACATCTCCAAAGCTTTTTACTTCACTATATCCTGGTGTAGAATCAAGCTTCATTGGGTCAGGAAATTGTCCATATTTTGATGCATTTTGTGGGGTTATTTCCTCTCCATTATTAGCCATTTGTGCAGCTTGGTCACAAATATATACATCGTGTTCTCTATCAATTTTAGCTTTACCGCTATTAATTTCTTCAACTGTTCCTCCAGTAGATTTATCAATTGCTCTCGTGACATTGTTATCTAAAAGAATAACATTACCCTCTTTGAATTTAAAATTTTTATCTGACACAACAACTCCATACTGTTGTTTAAGTTTTTCTGCTGTATCTCCTTTTTCTACTCGCAAATGTCCCTCTTTAGTAGGTTCAAAATCTGCTAATTCGGGAGCCATTCCAGTAGGGTCGTTAAATCTCACAGGATTATTATATACAAAATTATAAGGCGACCAACTAGAAAACTCCTCACTCAAAGGATCCACAGAAAACCAACGCCCAGCTACATCACCAATTGGGCGAGCATCAGGGTTAAGACTATCAATAACAATATCACCAACTATTTTGTTTTTGTCCACATGCCAGCGAGTTGTACCGATGGTTACTATGCTGTCTAAATCGTGAACTTCCAAATATTTGCCTTTGCTTAAAGTGGCTACTTTGGCTTTATAGCCAAACTTTGCAAATGGGTTTCCTGCCTGTATATTGCGTTCTCTGCGTTCTTTTTCTTCTTTAGAAAGCTCTTCTTGTGCAGAGAGAACGCCGAAAGAAAATAAGCAAAGGATTAAAAAATAGTAATTTCTCATAAAAATTAATTTTTGTTAAAGGTATTTAATTTTTTGTTTTTTTCAGTCGTTGTTATTGTTCTTCAAATGTTTTCAAGAAACTCTGATTTTAAATTAAGGAATTATCTTTTTAGTGCAGAGTTTTCAAACTTGTTACGTTCTGTTTTTAATGAAACTAACCAATTCAGATACATTTCTTCGGGCATATTTCGATAACCAATCTTGTGAATAAATTTGTATTGGTTTTCTAAATCCGCAAACATTTTGTTTGCTTTATCATTATCTGTTTCAGCTTTAATTTGTTTTTTGATGGTTTCTGCTTTTAGAATTAATGCATTGGCAAAATGGGGATAGTTTGCAATGGCTATCTCGCAACATTTTAAAACAAAAGTTCCATCGTTATTTGGAAATTTTGCATTGTAGTTGTCTGCCAAATCAATAAGCAAAAGAGCAATTGTTTCTTTATTATTTAGTGCTTTCATATACACACCATTTGTGATAGCGTCTAAATGCACAAACCCCGAAGCCATAATCCAAGCATCAATAGGAAAAATGCCACTGGTGAGTTCGGTATTATACCAACCATTCTTTTTGTTTTGGTGTTTGATGTAAATATGATTTGGAGCCAAAGCCAAATGAGCGTCTGTTCCTAATTCTTCGCAAAGGATTTTATATAGATAAGGAAGTGAACGGCAGTTGCCTTTATGCGTTTCTAAAAGTTTTGAAACAAAAAGGTTTTCACGTTTGGGGTGACCAAATACATCAGTAAAGTCATAACCAAAAGGCTCATATTTGTATAGTTTGTCATTAATGTTCAATGGAATAGTATCACACATTACTTGATATACAGAAGCCCATTTGTTTACTTTCTCTTTATCGTTTTCAACATAAGCTAAAAAACGATTTTCTATCAATGAATTGCATAAAGCAGAAAGTAGTTTGATTTGATTATTGATGTATGTTGTATCTAATTTATGTTCCAAGTAAGCATTTTCAACCGAGAAAACAGCCTTTTTAAAATTATAATTGTTGTCATTCTCAATCATACTATGAAGCAATTCATAGCTTTCCTCAAATAGCTTGTCTTGTTTTTGTGCGGTAGCCAAAAAGATATTGAAAATTAAAAAAAGATATATAAATGATTTTGGCATTTTTAATTTTTTAGAGGTTTGATTAAAGTTCCTTTAAATTGTTTGGCTAATTTTTCGCTGTCTTGTTTATTTTTCTCATCATGCATTGATTGAAGCCACTGCAAATAAGCATCTTCAGGCATATGTTCGTAGCCTAAATAATCAATGGTGTCATATTGGTTATTGACTTCCTTTAATAATTCAATGGCTTTTGGATAATATTGAATATTTTGCAGTTGACTTTTATCTCTCGGATTGATTTTTAAGTTGAACATCACATACTCAAAACGATGTGTATCAATATTTGATTTTACCATATTCGCAGTAATACTATTGGGATAAAGTACTAGAGCTTTTTCTATAACTTTTGCACAAAATTCATCGTAGCCAAATTTGCTAATATAACCCATGGCTAAATCTACATAGAACTGTGATAATAGTTCTTTTTTAGACAAGTTTTGCATGTAGATTTTATTGCTCAATGCTTCTGATTTGATGTAACCGGAATTTAAAATACTTGAAGTGGTTGAAAACATTCCGTTTGTCAGCTCTATATTATGCCATTTGCCGTTATCGTCTGGAAAACGGATATAAGAGTGATTGGGTGATAAGGCAAGATAAGCTTCAGCATTGATTTCTTCAGCAAGAATTAAATACAACAAAGGCATGGAATGGCATTGCCCTGTTCGCGTAGCCAAAAGTTTGGTGACAAACATTTTTGACCAATCGTTTATCCCTTGATAATCTTCAAAATCATAAGCAAAAGGCAAATGTTTTAAACCGTTTGATTTAAGTTGTAATGTTTCAGAAAAAAATTGAAACAACATATAGTTTTTGGCAGAATTGCTATTTAAATCATAACCCAGTTCCTTCATTTTAGCAATTAAAAATTCGCCCGATTTTTTAATATTTTCATCAAATGCTGCTTTGTCTTCTTTATTTTCATAAAAAGCATTTTCGACTAAAAAATTGGTGTCTTTTATAGAAAAATTAGCAGTATCAATTTGAATTAATCTATCAAAAGCCTCATAATAATACTCTGTTGTAGGTAAAAAAGAAAAGGAAGGAAGAGAATAATTGAAACTCACATTACTAGTCGCAATGTCTTGATGAATCTCTTGTTTTATTTTTTGATCTTCAAGGACTCTTTTTTCAACTTCTTGGATCAATTGTTGATTTGATTTTTGTTGTTGCACACTCCCAAATGAAATATTTGTAGTATTTGGAACTTGTACTTTTGCCTTATTTTCAAAACTTCGAATACTGTAATTCTGAAACGGATTTGTTCTAGGAACACTCGGAAGCTTTACTTGACTAAAAGCAAGTAGGGGAAATAAAAGGAGTAAAATAATTTTTCTCATTTCTTTTTCTTCTTAATGTTGGCCAATCTTTTTATGCAACAAGAAAGTGCATCAACTATCTACAATCTTTTTAAAGCTATCGCTCATTGCTAATTAAATTTAAAAGCATATACTAAAATAATTTTTCAAATATACTAAATAAATACAGTATAGCAATAACTATTTTTACATAAAACATCTAACCCTTAAAACTCAAATTCTGTTTTTCGATTTTTCTGAATTAAATGGTAAACTATGTGCTTTTTAAAAGTTTTTACATTTTGTAAAGGTTTCATTCAGAATAGGGTATTATTTTTCTAAGTTCCATTAGGGTTATTCTGAAGAATCCAGAATAGACATCTTTTTAGCAATCAAGAGCAGGCAACTCAAAACCATTAAAAGATAACTATCTAAACCAAGCGAGTGAGATGCTTATAAGGTGACAACTTTGAGGATAGTATTTTGTTAGTTAGGAGTAGTGAGTTAGGAGTTTTGAGATAAGAATTGAGATAATTTGAGTTCAAAAGATTTAAAAGATTTAAAAAATTTCTCCAATCCGTGTTCCCATCTATTGAAAAGCTATGTAAACTATCCCAAACCAAGCGTTTAACTATGTTCAAAGAATTTCTATGTATCAATGTGGTTAAAAAAAGAAGCTGAAACAAGTTCAGATTGACAAGATAGACGCTTGGTTTATAACACATAAAAAGATTTAAAAAATTTCTCCAATCCGTGTTCCCATCTATTGAAAAGCTATGTAAACTATCCCAAACCAAGCGTTTAACTATGTTCAAAGAATTTCTGTGTATCAATGTGGTTAAAAAAAGAAGCTGAAACAAGTTCAGCTTGACAAGATAGACGCTTGGTTTATAACACATAAAAGATTTCTTCAATCTGTATTCCAAAAAAAAGCTTAGTGAAACTTAGTGCCAACCTTCGAGTCCCATCGGGCTTCACCCAACACTCAATATTATTAAATAATACCCAATAAAAACTACTAAAAATTACAGTAAACAAAAAAATAATCCCAAAAAAATGCATTATCCATGATATATATGTTGCAAAATTAATATATTTATGCAAAATTTTTATATATGGAAATTATAGCTTGCCCAAAATGCCAAAACACCAACATTGTAAAGAGTGGTATTATCAAAGATAGACAACGCTATTTGTGTAAATCTTGTAACTATTATTTTACCGTAAATAAGCTAGGTAAAAAAATAGACGATTACTACGTTACTAAAGCTTTACAGCTATATTTGGAAGGTTTGAGCTATAGAGAAATAGAACGAATAATCGGGGTTTCTCATGTTTCGATAAGCAATTGGGTAAAAGAATTTAAAATCAAAAAACCACCTCATCCCAATTACCATCCTACCTATAAAATTTTCAAGCATAATGAACTGGTTGAATATTTACAAAACAAAGAATTGCTATCAGGTGCAGGAATGATTATAACCGAACTAGGCGATAAGTTTATGCTCATCAAGTGGGAACGTTTTAAAGATTAGCTATACTACTTTACAGATATATATACCATAATTTTTTTCACAATCAAAATTTTAGAATTTAGTCCAACAAAACATAGACTAACCAATTCTAATAGATTATGAAAAAAATACCGTTTTTGGCCTTTTTATTACTGTCAGTAATGGCTTTCTCACAAGGATCACCAGATTATGGTGGAGGATTAAAGTTTAAAATCAATGAGGATGGCTCAAAATACATGCGCTTCATAGCATGGAATCAAATTTGGTTGCGTTCTCAAGAACTTAATCCAGGTTCTATGATTGCAGATGAACCTACAACTTCAAATACTGATATAGGAAACAGAAGATTACGTTTGTTAGCCTATGCACAAATATCACCTCGCTACATGATTGTAACACATATAGGTATTAACAATCAGACCTTTACAAATGGAGGTGCTGCTGGTACGGCTAATACAGGCGGCTATGGAGCAGGAAAAAAACCAGGTCTATTTTTTCATGATGCTTGGAATGAATATGCCTTAGTTTTACCACAAGAAGGAAAAAAATTCAGTATGTCAATTGGAGGTGGATTACACTATTACATGGGATTATCTCGTATGACCATGTCTTCAACCTTAAATTACATGACTATTGATGCCCCAATATTCAATTGGCCATTAATTGAAAATTCAGATCAATTTGCTAGACAAGTTGGAATTTTTGCAAAAGGGAAGTATGACAAATTGGAGTATCGTTTTAGCGTAAATAAGCCATTTGCAACAAATTTAGCTCCTGTAGATGTTGCGAATGTAAATGATGCTGTAGCAGTTGATAATAACGGTAACGCAAAATGGAGTAAAGCAGGTTATGTTGAGTACCAGTTTTTTGATAGCGAATCTAACTTTTTACCCTATAAAGTAGGCTCTTATTTAGGCACAAAGAAAATGCTTAATGTAGGAGCAGGTTTCTACAGTGCACCCGAATCTACAAGAACTTCTGTAAATGGAGTTACCCAAAAACACGACATTAGTTTGTTTGCTATAGATGCTTTTGCAGATTTGCCTATTGGTGATAAAGCTAAAAAAATGGCTCTAACCGCTTATTCTGTATATTATAGTTATGATTTTGGACCAAATTATCTAAGAAATATTGGCATCATGAATACCGCTGTAACAGATCCAAACTTTACAGGAGCTCGACCAATAACGGGTGTTGGAAATTCACAACCTCTTATTGGTAGTGGTTCTATTTGGTACACCCAAGCTGGACTTTTATTACCAAATAGCAATGAAAAACCTAAAGTTCGTATTCAACCTTTTGCAGCTTACACATACAAAAACTTTGATGCTCTAGACAAAGCAAGCGGACAATTTGACATTGGATCCAATTTCTTTTTAGACGGCCATCACGCAAAAATAACAACTCAATATTCAACTAGACCAGTATATCTTTCTACAAATCAGGTAGAGTCTAAAGGTGAATTATTGGTACAATTACAAATTTATTTATAATTTAATTAATACCCCCTATGAGCGATAAACAAAAACACGCAACAGCCTATTGGAAGGAAAATCTTAGATACCTTCTAATCTTATTAAGTATTTGGTTCTTGGTTTCTTATGGAGCTGGAATCATATTCAAAGATGCTTTAAATGAAATCAAAATTGGAGGTTTTCCTCTTGGGTTTTGGTTTGCACAACAAGGTTCAATCTACGTCTTTGTGATTTTAATTTTTGTCTATGTTCGTTTGATGAACAAATTGGATAAAAAATACGGATTTGAAGATTAATTAACTAACTAAAACAAAAAATATCATGGATGTACTTACTTGGACCTACATTATCGTAGGACTTACATTTGGTTTATATATAGGAATTGCAATTTGGTCACGTGCTGGCTCTACCAAAGAATTTTACGTAGCTGGTGGAGGAGTTTCTCCTTTAGCTAATGGAATGGCAACGGCTGCCGATTGGATGTCTGCTGCTTCTTTCATCTCTATGGCTGGAATTATATCTTTCGCAGGATATGACGGAGCTGTTTATCTAATGGGTTGGACAGGTGGCTATGTGTTGTTAGCTTTATTATTAGCCCCATATTTGAGAAAATTTGGAAAATTTACTGTACCCGATTTTATTGGGGAAAGATATTATTCTAACACAGCTAGGACTGTAGCCGTAATTTGTGCCTTAGTAGTTTCATTTACCTATGTAGCTGGACAAATGCGTGGCGTTGGAGTTGTATTTTCTAGATTCCTTGAAGTTGAAATTGAAACTGGAGTAGTTATCGGAATGGTAATCGTTCTTTTTTATGCTGTACTAGGAGGAATGAAAGGGATTACCTACACACAAGTAGCACAATACTGTGTGTTAATTTTTGCATTTATGGTACCAGCTATTTTTATTTCTATTCAAATGACAGGAAATCCAATTCCACAATTAGGAATGGGTGGAACAGTTACAGGTGATGGAGATGTTTATTTATTAGATAAATTAAACGGACTTTCGACAGAATTAGGTTTTGCAGAATACACCAACGGTTCTAAATCGATGATTGATGTATTTGCCATAACTTTAGCTTTGATGGTAGGTACAGCGGGATTACCACACGTAATTGTGCGTTTCTTTACCGTAAAAAAAGTAAGAGACGCTCGTAAATCTGCAGGTTGGGCATTATTGTTAATTGCTATTTTATACACTACAGCTCCAGCGGTTTCTGTTTTTGCTAAAACCAATTTAATTGAAACCGTTAGCAACAAAGAATATGCTTCAATGCCTGCTTGGTTTACCAATTGGGAAAAAACAGGACTGTTGAAATTTGAAGACAAAAATGGTGACGGAAAAATTCAGTATTACAACGATAAATCTAAAAATGAAGAGTTCTTAGCTGCTCAAGAAGCTAAAGGGTTAAAAGGTAGTGAATTAACTATTGATAACGATATCATGGTATTGGCTAATCCAGAAATTGCACAATTGCCAAACTGGGTTATTGCTCTAGTAGCTGCTGGAGCTTTAGCAGCTGCCTTATCAACTGCTGCAGGATTACTTTTGGTTATTTCTTCTTCTGTGTCACATGATTTGATCAAAAAAATGATTAACCCTAATATTTCTGAAAAAGGCGAACTTTGGGCAGCTCGTGGATCTGCTGCTATTGCTGTTATAATTGCAGGTTACTTTGGAATCAATCCTCCAGGATTTGTGGCTGCTGTTGTAGCTTTGGCCTTTGGTTTAGCAGCTGCGTCTTTCTTCCCTGCCATTATTTTAGGAATTTTTCATAAAAAGATGAATAAAGAAGGGGCAATTGCGGGAATGATAGTAGGTTTATTATTGATGCTTTTCTATATGCTAAAATTCAAATTCGGAATTTTTGATGGAGGTAAAGAAGCGGTTGATGGACTAAAAGCCAGTTGGTGGTTTGGCATTTCACCAGAAGGTTTTGGAACCGTAGCAATGATTGTAAATTTTATTGTAGCATTTGCTGTAAATGCCTTCACACCAGCTCCACCTCAAGATGTTCAAGATATTGTAGAGCATATTAGAATTCCTTCTGGGGCAGGTGAAGCAACTGGACATTAGTATTCGTTTAATTTGGTTATTTATAAAATCCTTACTCTTTTATGGAGAGTAAGGATTTTTTTTAAAACATATGTTCAAATTCTATAAAAATATCAATATATTTACTATCGAGACAAAACAATTATAATGAAAAAAAGACATCAACAAAAATTAGTAGTTTTATCGTTGCTATTGCTTTTGGCGCTCAATTTGCCAATAGTCTTATTATTTGATAGTTCTGAAAGCTTTTTAGGCTTTCCCATCATTTATATTTACATCTTTTCGGCTTGGTTGTTTTCGATTTTAATGTCTTGGATAGTAGTACAACGATATTATGAATAGTGCAGTTCTTTTACTTATTTTATTAGGCTATTTGGGTATTCTTTTTTTCATAGCACATTGGGCAGAAAAAAAAGAAAACGTCAAATGGACTAATAATTCTTACATCTATTCCTTATCATTAGCCGTGTATTGTACAGCTTGGACCTATTATGGAAGTATTGGTGTTGCAGCTAATTCAGGGTTAGGCTATTTACCTATTTATATTGGACCTATCATTATTATTCCAGCTTGGATCATTATTTTAAAGAAAATCATTCGCATTTCACGTGTTAATAAAATATCAAGTATCGCCGATTTTATCTCACTACGTTATGGCAACAGTCGCTTTTTAGGAGCAATCGTAACAATAGTTTGTTTGGCTGGAATTCTACCATACATAGCATTGCAACTAAAAGCCATTTCCGAAACGTTTCATATAGTTACCCAAACAAGTTCTAGTTCCTTAATTTTCAATGACACTACAACTTATGTGGCTATTGCATTAGCACTCTTTGCTTCATATTACGGAACCCGTTATGTTGATGCTTCTGAAAAAAGAAAGGGAATTGTAACAGCCGTAGCTTTGGAAAGTGTACTCAAATTAGTCTTCTTCATTGTGGTTGGAGTATATGTAACTTTCTACGTATTTGATGGTTATGATGATATTTATGCCCAAGCGTCTCTTTTAGAAAACTTCAAAGCAAAAAACACAATTGGTGGACTGGAACAAGGTTTAAACTGGTTCTTTTTGAGTATGGTTTCGCTTTTTGCTATTTTTTTATTACCCAGACAGTTTCACATGAGTGTGGTGGAAAATAACAGAGAGCGTCACATAAAAACAGCGATTTGGTTGTTTCCTCTATATTTATTACTCTTTAATATTTTTGTGTATCCAATTGCTTGGGGTGGCAACGTATTATTTGAAGGTACACAGGCTAATGCAGATACTTACTCATTGTTAATTCCACAATATTTTGACAATACAGTTCTAACAGTTTTTGTTTTTTTGGGTGGATTTTCGGCAGCTATTTCTATGATTGTTGTTTCAAGCATTAGTTTATCTACCATGTTGAGTAATAATTTGCTAATTCCATATACTTTTCTAGGAAAACTTAGCAATGAAGAGCAAATCATCAACAATAAAAAAATTGTCAACATTAGAAAAATCGGAATTTTTTCACTAATCATTGCTGCTTACTTCATTTACCGATTCTTTGCTTTAGATTATAGTTTGGTTTCTATAGGATTAATTTCATTTGTAATTATTGCCCAGTTGGCTCCAGCTTTTTTTGGAGCTATTTTTTGGCGAAGAGGATCAAAAATGGGAGCAATTTATAGCATATTAATTGGTTTCATCATTTGTTTATACACACTTTTAATTCCTTATGCCATTGGGTTAACCAATAGCGAAAGTTCGTTTATTGCAGAAGGTTTTTTAAAAATTAGTTTGTTGAAACCCTTCCAACTTTTTGGATTGGATTATTTGCAACCTGTGCCACATGCTTTGTTTTGGAGTATGTTGTTTAATAGTATTACTTATTTTGCAGTTTCAGTAAGTTTTAAAGGAAATTATAGAGAGCGTAATTATGCAGAAATGTATGTCGATATTGAAAAATACAGCAACAACCATGAAAACGCCTTTGTTTGGAAAGGAACAGCTTACACCAGCGATATTGAAAAAGTTTTAATTCGATTTTTAGGTGAAGAACGAACCAAAAGAGCACTGAATATTTTCAATGTAAAATACAATGTGGATAAAAATTTAGAGTTTGCTGATGCTCGTTTAGTGAAGTTTGCCGAAAATCTATTAACAGGTCACATTGGAACAGCTTCTGCACGAATTCTAATTTCAAGTGTCGTTAAAGAAGAAAAAGTAACCCTTCCAGAAGTACTAAAAATCCTAGAAGAGTCTAAAGAAAACATTATTACCAATAAGAAACTATTGGAAACTTCCAATGAATTAAAAGAAATTACATCGCAACTGCAAAAAGCAAACGAAACATTGGTTTTAAAAGACATTCAAAAAGATGAATTTTTAGACACAGTTACGCACGAATTGCGCACACCAATAACTGCCATCAGAGCAGCTAGCGAGATTTTACACGACGATGACGAAATTCCAGAAGAATTAAAAAAACAATTTCTACAAAATATTATTTCCGAATCCGATAGATTGAACCGTTTGATTGATAAAATTCTGGATTTGGAAAAATTTGAAACAGGAAAGCAAACCATTCATCCCAGTATGAACAACTTAATGAAAACCATTGAAGATTCTATTGAACCTTTGCAACAATTGATTAAAAACAAAATGATACAAGTGCATGTAGCAAGTGAAGACAGTATTTTTGCTTATTATGATGAAGATCGAATCATTCAAGTGGTTACAAATTTGTTGTCCAATGCCATTAAATTTTGTCCAGAAAAAGACGGAAACATTACCATTAATTGCAAAATAGAAAATACCTTTGTACAAACAACCATAACAGACAACGGAAAAGGAATAAACCCAACAGATTTTGAAGCAATTTTTGATAAATTTTACCAATCCATCAATCAAAATATTAAAAAACCTGTTGGAAGTGGTCTAGGATTAGCCATTTGCAAACAAATTATAGAACATCACCAAGGTAAAATTTGGGTAGAACCAAGTGCAAAAGGAGCTTGTATTGCTTTTACTTTACCTTTAAAAAATTATGAAACTACAGATTTATGAAGAAGATTTTAATTGTTGACGACGAACCAAATATTGTTATGACTTTGGAGTACACCTTCAAAAAAAGTAATTATGAAGTATTTATTGCTCGTGATGGACAAGAAGCATTGGATATAGTAAAAAATAATTTTCCAGATGTAATCATTTTAGATATCATGATGCCTATGGTTGATGGTTTCGCCACTTTAGAGCAAATCCGAAAAGATGAAAACTTGAACCATACAAAAGTTATTTTCCTTTCAGCCAAAAACAAAGAAAGCGATATAGAAAAAGGATTGGCATTGGGTGCAGATGCTTATATGACCAAACCTTTTTCCATCAAAAAAGTAGTGGAGAAAGTGGAAGAGTTGTTGGAGTAAATATATGAGCCTTACCTCAATGCTCGGGCTTTACACAATCACTTTAATTAAGATTTTTATAAATTCTAATTAAGAACTCAAACAAAGCTACAATCCCTAACGCAAATCTATTTTCAATTAGATATCTGTTATTTTTCTAATTTCTACTTTCTATTTTCTATTTTCTAAATTCTTATTTCTTTATCTATACCTATTTAGCAAGATTAATTCATTTAGCATTATTTTATTCTTTACATTTACTAAAGAAAAAATAACAAAAACTGAATTATTCCAATGAATTATTATGATTTTTATAAAAATAGTAAGGAATCTGCAATAGATTTCTGGAAAGAACAATCACAAAACATTACTTGGTTTACTGAGCCTAAAACTATATTGTCTAAGGATGCTAACGATTATCCATTATGGTTTGCAGATGGTGAACTAAATGCTTGTTATTTAGCAATTGATAAACACATTGAAGAGGGTTTTGGTGAAGCAATAGCTATCATTTATGATTCACCCGTTACCCAAACTGTAAAAAAGTATACATTCAGCGACATTAAAATCGAAGTAGCTAAGTTAGCTGGAGGCTTAAAGTCTTTGGGATTAGAAAAAGGCGATACAGCTATAATTTATATGCCTATGATTCCTCAAGCTGCTTTTGCCATGTTGGCATGTGCTCGAATAGGTGTAACGCATTCGGTAGTTTTTGGAGGATTTGCACCTCATGAATTAGCCATTCGTATTGATGATTGCGAACCTAAAGCCATCATTACAGCTTCTTCAGGAATTGAAATCGACCGATTGATTGCCTACAAACCTTTAGTTGACGAGGCTATCGAATTAGCCAATCACAAACCAGAAAAAGTAATAGTTTTCAATAGAAAATTAGGAGCAAAAGTACCTTTTAAAAAATACGATGTCGATTATGAATCTCTAGTTTATGGTTCGGAAGAAGCAAGCTGTGTGGCTGTGAACGCTACACATCCTTTGTACATTTTATACACTTCAGGTACAACAGGTAAACTTAAAGGAATTGTCAGAGATACAGGAGGTTATGCAACAGCACTTAAATTTTCAATACAACGCGTATACGATGTAAAAGAAGGTGAAGTTTTTTGGGCAGCTTCCGATGTGGGTTGGGTGGTAGGCCATAGTTATATTGTTTACGGACCACTAATCAATCGGAACACCACCATACTTTTTGAAGGGAAACCCATTCGCACACCTGATGCAAGTACTTTTTGGCGTGTAATTGCCGAACACCAGGTTAATGTGATGTTTACTGCTCCAACAGCTATCAGGGCTATTAAAAAAGAAGATCCTAATGGACAATTCATCAAGCAATACGATTTGAGTAGTTTGCGAATTCAATTTTTAGCAGGAGAACGTTGTGATGTAGCGACTTTGGAATGGTACAGAGTGCATATTCCTATTCCTGTCATAGACCATTGGTGGCAAACCGAATCGGGTTGGCCAATGATAGCCAACATGATGGGTGTTGAGTATTTGCCTATAAAACCAGGTTCAGCAGGAAAAGCTGTGGCTGGATATGATATTAGAATATTTGGTGAAAACGGGCAAGAATTAGGACCAAATGAAGAAGGATATGTGGTTATCAAATTGCCGTTACCACCGGGAACCTTATTGGATTTATGGAAAGATAATGAACGTTTCAAAGCAGGTTATTTGAATAAATTTCCCGGTTATTATTTTTCTGGTGATGGAGGTTTTAAAGATGAGGATGATTATATTTTTATTACAGGTAGAGTAGATGATGTCATAAATGTAGCGGGTCACCGACTTTCAACTGCTGAAATGGAAGAAATTGTAGCTTCCCATCATTCAGTTGCTGAATGTGCTGTCATCGGTGTTAATGATGAATTGAAGGGACAAATTCCATTGGCATTGGTAGTGGCAAAATCAGGAGAAGACATAGAACACTTTCAACTCCAACATGAAATTGTCAAATTGGTTAGGGAAAAGATTGGTGCTGTTGCTTCGCTAAAAGATGTAGTTATGGTGCAACGCTTGCCAAAAACACGTTCGGGTAAAATCCTAAGGAAATTATTAAGAAGTATTGCAGATGGTATTGAATTTCAAATTCCTTCAACTATTGATGATGAGGCTATTATCTCAGAAGTGAGTGAAGTTTTACAAAGTCACCAAATAGGAAGCTTTAAATAATTGTTATCTATACTAATTTAGCAACATAATATACTTTTAACCAAAGAGATTTCATATATTTACAATTCAAAAAACAATATCAAACTAATTTAGAACACAGAATACTTTAAAGATATGAGTTATTACAAAATAAAAGATTTAGAAAATTATTTTAAAATGTATAAAAAATCGGTTCGTGAGCCCAGAAAATTCTGGGATAAGATTGCCGATGAAGAGTTTACTTGGTATCAAAAATGGGATAAAACCTTTGAGTTTGATATGGAAGAAGCCAATTTTAAATGGTTTTTGAATGGAAAATTAAACATCACTAAAAACTGTATTGACCGACATTTAAACAAAAGAGGCGATAAAACAGCTATTATTTTTGAACCTAATGATCCAAATGAGGAAGCTCAACATATAACTTATCATGATTTGTATGCAAGAGTGGCAAAAATGGCTAATGTTCTTCAGGAACAAGGCATTAAAAAAGGGGATAGAGTTTGTATTTATTTGCCTATGATCCCCGAACTGGCAGTAGCTGTTTTGGCTTGTGCAAGAATTGGTGCCATTCACTCTGTAGTTTTTGCAGGCTTTTCTGCTTCTGCAGTAGCAGCTCGAATTCAGGATAGTGCATGTAAAATGGTGATTACCTCTGATGGTGGATTTAGAGGAAATAAGACGATAGAACTGAAATCAATTGTTGATGAAGCTTTGAAAAATTGTGATTCCGTTCAAACAGTTTTAGTGGTTAAGAGAACCAATGAAGAAGTCTCAATGCAAGAAGGTCGTGATAAATGGTTACAACCACTGCTTGATGATGCCATACCTAATCATGTGGCAGTTATCATGGATGCAGAAGATCCTTTGTTTATTTTGTACACTTCAGGTTCAACAGGTAAACCAAAAGGAATGGTGCATACAACGGCTGGATATATGGTTTATACAGCTTATACCTTTAAGAATGTGTTTAACTATGAAGAAGAAGATATCTATTGGTGTACTGCCGATATAGGTTGGATTACTGGTCACTCATATATACTTTATGGGCCGCTTTTAAATGGAGCAACAACAGTAATATTTGAAGGTGTACCTTCTTATCCAAATTATAGCCGTTTTTGGGAAGTGATTGAAAAACACAAAGTCAACCAATTCTATACGGCTCCAACAGCCATTAGAGCTTTAGCCAAAGAAAGTATTGATTTTGTACAAAGGTTTCCTTTAAAATCTTTAAAAGTAATTGGTTCGGTAGGAGAGCCTATCAATGAAGAAGCTTGGCATTGGTACAACGATCATGTAGGTGGTAAACGTTGTCCTTTAGTAGATACTTGGTGGCAAACCGAAACAGGAGGCATTATGATTTCGCCAATTCCGTTTGTAACGCCTACAAAACCAACATATGCTTCATTACCCTTACCAGGTATTCAACCAGTTTTAATGGATGAATTGCGCAATGAAATAGAAGGCAATCAAGTAACGGGAAGTTTGTGCATTAAGTTTCCTTGGCCATCTATGGCTAGAACGATTTGGGGCGATCACCAACGTTATAAAGAAACTTATTTTATGGCTTTTCCTGGAAAATATTTTACGGGTGATGGAGCTTTGCGTGATGAAGTAGGGTATTACAGAATTACAGGTAGAGTAGATGATGTCATCATTGTATCTGGACATAATTTAGGAACGGCTCCTATTGAAGATGCTATCAATGAACATCCAGCTGTAGCTGAAAGTGCGATTGTAGGATTCCCACACGATATCAAAGGGAATGCTTTGTATGGTTATGTAATTTTAAAAGAGTCTGGTGAAGGAAGAAATCAAGACAATTTGAGAAAAGAAATTAATCAAATGATTTCAGACCAAATAGGACCAATAGCCAAATTAGATAAAATTCAGTTTGTGTCTGGTTTGCCTAAAACACGTTCAGGAAAAATTATGCGTAGAATATTACGTAAAATAGCAGAAGGAGATTTTAGTAATTTTGGCGATATATCAACATTATTAAATCCAGAAATAGTGGAAGAAATTAAAGAAGGGAAGCTATAAGCTTCCTTTTTTTATAACATACTCGACAAAACAAATGTAGCCACAAGCCATAGAATGATTGACAATATTCCTCCAATAATGAAGAAATGCTTAAATCTGTAAATATTTAAACCATATATGATGGTATTAGTTTGATAGCCCATTGGTGTAAAAAAACTAAAGTTGGCTGCGAATAAAACTGCTAAAATAAAAGGTTTTACAGGTAAATCCATTCCTTGTGCTAAAGCAATTGCGATAGGTGTAATGATAATTGCTGTTGCATTATTTGATATAAAGCCACTTAAAAGCATTGTTGTTAAAAATAAAACACCTATGATAAAATAGGGTTCTTTATCCAAACATAAATCAAGTAAATGCTTGGTTAAATATGTATCAGCACCACTATTAGCCATAGCAATACCAATTGGAATCATTCCTGCTAGTAAAAAGATAATTTCCCAATTTACTTTTTTATAAATATCACCTAGCTTAATACAATTGAAAGCTAATAATAGCGCACAACCTATCAAAGCACTTGTAACAATTGGAAAAATACTGCTTGCAGCCAATCCTATAACTAAGAGTAAGATGACAAATGTTAAGTTTCGTTTGGTTTTAGAAGTTTTAATTATAAAATCATAATCTTTATTGACAGTCATATACTCCGAGGAACTAAACTCAAAATACCTGTTTTCAGGAACTTCAACCAAAAGTTGATCTCCTAAGTTGATGGTCAAATCATCAATGTTTTTCTGCATAATTCGTTCATAAAAGTTGGGCAACTTCTTTCTGTTTCTAAAACCCAATGGTTTCGCACCGTTAACCATATAACTCTTAATATCAGTAAATTTTTTATTAATAAGTGGAGAACCTTGCAATACGACTAAATCAATAATTTTAGTGTAATTTGGTTCCTTTTCTGACACTTTTACATTATCTTCTTTATCCGAGGAATCTAATGAATGATTCACCAAATAATCATCTGAATTTTTCAAATTAAAAATTGATTTGGCGTCACCGCTTATGATAAAAATATCATTGGCTTCAATCTTTATATATTTTCCGGGTAATTTTGTGGTGTTATACCCTCTAATAAGTTTTAATATTTTTATCGTTTCCTTTTTGAACAGATAAGTCTCTTCTAATGTAATGCCAATTAAAGCAGAATCATCTTTAACTTGAACTGTTGTTAAGTACCGATTATTCTTGTCTAAAACATCAAAATCTTCATTATTTCCTGTAGGTAACAAAAATGATAATAGTGTAACAACTACAATTCCCACAACTAAAAAAAGAAAACCATACATACTAAATTCAAAAAAAGTAAAGCCTTCAATATTATATTTTTTAACAACTGAATTGACAATAAGATTAGTAGACGTTCCCATTAAGGTACAACTTCCACCCAAAATTCCAGCGAAGGAAACCGGCAAAAGTAATTTCCCTTTAGGAATTTTATATTTTCTAGATAAATCAGTAATAATTTTTATAAAGACAATGACAACAGCTGTAGTACTAATGAATCCTGAGACAGCTCCTGTAATGAACATAAACAAAGGAATAATTAACAGCAGTGGCAGTATTTTCAATTTTTCAAGCCCTTTTGATAACCATGATATTACTCCATTATCTTCTAATCCAATAGCAATTATCATCAAACAAAGAATGGATATAGTAGCTGGACTTGAAAATCCACTAATAGCTTCTTCAGGTTTCAAAAGGCCAAAAACCAATAAACTCACCATTATGAAAAATGCAATTTTATCCACAGGAAAGACCTCAAGTGCAAATAAAATAATAGCAATAAACAATACGCTGAATACAATGATGATTTCAAAAGTCATGGTTAAATAATTTTCATAAAAGTATCATTTTAAATTTATTAATAAATTATTGAATTAATGACATTGTTTATAAGATTCCCACAATTCAAAATGATAAACAAGAGTTAATTTTTTAGTTTGGTTTGAGATATTTAAGGAAGAAATAGTACTTTAGATACATGAAAAAACAACATGAAATTTCAATAATTGGAGGTGGATTAGCTGGTTTAACCGCAGCTATAGATTTGTCAAGACGAAATTTTAATGTAATTCTTTTCGAGAAAAACGATTATCCAAAACACAAAGTTTGTGGTGAATTCATTTCGAATGAAGTATTACCTTATTTGAGTGATTTAGATCTAAACATTGAATCATTACAACCTACAAAAATCTATAAAACCCAGTTATCAACTCATTCCAGCAAGACCATCAAATCCAATTTACCATTAGGAGGATTTGGCCTAAGTCGTTATGCTTTGGATGATCATTTACAGAAGAAATTCATAGCATTAGGAGGAAAAATTGTTAAAGATGCTGTGACTTCTATTGATTTCTTAAATGATAGTTTTACAATTTCAACACAATCCAATACAACCTATACATCAAAAATAGCTCTAGGAGCTTTTGGAAAACGTTCTAATTTAGACATTCAATTGCAACGCAAATTCATAAAGCAAAAATCACCTTGGCTTGCTATAAAAGCCCATTATATGGGAGATTTTCCAGATGATTTGGTTGGTTTGCATAACTTCGAAGGTGGTTATTGTGGCGTTTCAAAAGTTGAAGATAATACTATAAACATTTGCTATTTAGTGCAATTTAAATCATTTAAAAAATACAAAAACATAGAAGAATTTCAAGGCAATGTGATGTATAAGAACAAAAATCTTAAAGCTATTTTTAAAAACAGTAAAATTATTTTCGAAAACCCTTTGACAATCAGTCAAATATCCTTTGAAGATAAACCTAAAATTGAAAATCATATGTTAATGATAGGTGATGCTGCTGGTTTAATTCATCCTTTATGTGGAAATGGAATGGCTATGGCCATACATAGTGCCAAAATAAGTAGTGAATTAGTTACTGAATTTCTTCAAGAAAAGATCTCCAGAACTACATTAGAGAAAAGATATAAAGTTATATGGAACAAAACATTTAAGAAAAGGATCCAATTCGGAAAGTTTTTATCCAAAATTCTATTGAATTCGTATCTTTCTAAAATAACAATGCATTTATTGATAACATTTCCGTTTTTGTTACCCATTATAATTAAAAAAACACACGGAAAACCATTGTAAATATAAATTTCATTAGCAAAATTTTAAAATGCCACTAGTAACCACCAAATACAGAACTGAAGAAGAAGAAATCATGGATGACTTTTCACTAAAAGGAGAAGAATTACGAGATGCTTTAGATAAAATTGCTACGATAAATCAGTTTTTAGGCGGAAATCAACTAACTTTACAAGGAGTCAAAAAATTAATTAATACAAAAGATGAAATTACAATAGTAGATGTTGGTTGTGGCAACGGAGACATGTTAAGAACCTTAGCAGATTATGGAAATAAGAATGACCTTAAATTTAATTTAATCGGAATTGATGCTAATGCTTTCACTATTGAATACGCAAAGAATCTTTCCACAAAATTTCCAAATATCAGTTACAAGTGTGAAGACATTTTTAATGAAGCATTTGCTCAAATGAATTATGATATAATATTGTGTACCTTAACGTTACATCATTTTAAAAGCCAACAAATTGATTATTTACTTCAACTTTTTAACAAACAAGCAACAATAGGAATAGTAATCAATGATTTACATAGAAATATAATCGCTTATAGAGCGTTTCAAGTAATTTGTTGGGTTTTTAGATTAAACAAAATGTCCAAAGAAGATGGTTTAGTTTCCATTTTGAGAGGTTTCAAAAAACAAGAATTAATAGATTTTTCCAAAAAAAATAAATTAAAAAAATACACCATACATTGGAAATGGGCTTTTCGATACCAATGGATTATTAGAAGTTAGAATTAGCTTTAACCTGAATAACCTTTGACTTTAGTCATGGGATTTAAAAATAAATAAAATGTCAGTCAAAATAATAAATGTTGCTACACAATTACCCGATTTCTCTAGAGAAACTAAGGATATCCTACCTTTTCTAGATATTTGGTTAGCCAATCAAGAAAATCGATTTAAACGTAAAGTCAAAAAGATTTTTGAAGGAGCCAATGTAGATAAACGCTATTCTATAATGGATCCAGAAGAAGTTTTTTCCTTGCATTCATTTGAACAACGAAACGCTATTTATGCCCGAGAAATGATTGTTTTAGGTGAAAAAGTACTCAAAAAAGCATTAGATAAAGCCAACTGGCAACCCGAAACCATAGATTTTATCATCACAGTAAGTTGCACCGGAATTATGATTCCGTCATTAGATGCGTATTTAATTAATAAATTGAATTTACGTCAAGATATTGTTCGCTTACCAGTTACTGAAATGGGATGTGTTGGTGGTATTTCTGGAATTATTTATGCCAAAAACTTCCTGAAAGCCAATCCCAATAAAAGAGCCGTTGTGATTGCTGTCGAAAGTCCAACCGCAACCTTTCAATTAGACGATTATTCTATGGCGAATATTGTCAGTGCTGCTATTTTTGGTGATGGTGCAGCTTGTGTTTTGATGTCTTCGCATGAAGAAGAAATGGGACCAACAATAGAGGATGAATCCATGTATCATTTTTACAATAAAGAACACATGATGGGTTTTGACTTAACCAACAAAGGTTTAAAAATGATTTTAGATATAGAAGTTCCAGATACTATAGAAGAACATTTTCCAGCTATAATACATCCCTTTTTAGAAAAAAATAATTTAGCAATAAATGATATTGACCATTTGATTTTTCATCCAGGAGGCAAAAAAATTGTTAACTTAGTGGAAGGATTGTTTTCTGATTTAGGCAAAAATATTGATGATACCAAAGAAGTCCTTCGCTTGTTCGGGAATATGTCAAGTGCAACAGTAATCTATGTCTTAGAGAGAATTATGAATAACCAACCCAAAGCTGGTGAAAAAGGAGTAATGTTAAGCTTTGGACCAGGTTTCACAGCACAAAGAGTATTGTTAGAATTTTAAATAGTAAGAATAAATAATTTGTGAACTTGTACTAACATGACAAAGCAAGAAATTATAGCTAGATTGCCCTATTCCAAACCTTTTTTGTTTGTGGATGACATTCTTTTAATAAATGAAAATGGAGTAGAAGGGACATTTACTTTTGACGAAAACTTAGATTTCTATAAAGGTCATTTCAAAGAAAATCCAATTACACCTGGCGTTATTTTAACAGAAACTATGGCACAAATTGGATTAGTTTGCTTAGGAATTTTTCTTAACAAAGAAAACGAAATCAAAAATATAGGGTTTACATCATCAGAAGTAGAGTTTTTAAAACCCGTTTACCCAAAGGAGAAAGTAACGGTTATTTCAGAAAAAATATATTATCGTTTTGGAAAATTAAAATGCAAAGTGAAAATGCTAAATGAAAAGAAAGAAGAAGTTTGTTCAGGAATATTAGCAGGAATGATTGTCTAGAAAAAATGAAAGATTGAAATATTAAATTTTGTAGTTAAAATTGTAATTGAATTTTGAAAAAAAGAGTCGTCATAACAGGATTAGGAATTGTTGCACCCAATGGAGTAGGACTTGAAGCATTTACCAATGCCATAAAAAAAGGGATTTCAGGAATTGAATTTGATACAGAATTAGAACGTTTAAAATTCTCCTGTCAAATTTCAGGAACTCCAAAGATTTCAGAAGAACTGAAACGAGAATACTTTTCTGAATTAGAATTGAGAAATTTCAATTCAACAGGAATATTATATGGAGTAATTGCTGGAATAGATGCTTGGAAAGATTCGGGTTTATCCATCGAAAACAATAAAAATCCAGATTGGGAAAGCGGTACCATCTTCGGAACTGGCACATCGGGTATTGAAAAATTCAGAGAATCTATCTATAAAATTGATGATTTTCAAACCAGAAAATTGGGAAGCACCGCTGTGGCACAAACTATGAATAGTGGAATTTCAGCTTATTTAGGAGGAAAGCTAGGTTTAGGCAATCAAGTTACTACCAATTCATCAGCTTGTACCACAGGAACAGAAAGCATTTTGCTGGGATTTGAACGTATCCAACAAGGAAAAGCCAAACGAATGTTAGTAGGAAGCACCAGTGATTCTGGCCCATACATTTGGGGAGGATTTGATGCCATGAAAGTGTGTACCTTCAAACACAATGATTCACCAGAAAAAGGGTCAAGACCCATGAGTACGTCAGCTTCAGGTTTTGTACCAAGTAGTGGAGCAGGAGCATTTGTGATTGAAGAATTAGAAACAGCTTTAGCACGTGGTGCACGAATTTACGCTGAGATAGTAGGAGGAAACATCAATTCTGGAGGTCAAAGAGGTGAAGGAACTATGACAGCACCCAATTCAGTTGCGGTTCAAAAATGTATTATAGATGCTTTGAAAGATTCTAATATAAATCCAAACGAAATAGATGCTATAAACGGCCATTTAACAGCCACTTCAAAAGATAGTATAGAAATCCAAAATTGGTGTGAAGCTTTAGGTCGAAAAGGAAACGATTTTCCTTATATAAATTCACTAAAATCAATGGTTGGCCATTGTTTATCTGGTGCAGGAAGTGTTGAATCGGTGGCAACGGTCCTTCAGATTTATAATGATTTTATTTTTCCAAATACTAACTGTGAAGATTTGAAGGATGAAATAAAAGCATTAATTTCTGAAGATAAAATTCCACAACAAGTATTGCACAAAGAACTAAATATTGTAGTTAAAGCAAGTTTTGGTTTTGGTGATGTAAATGGTTGTGTGATTTTTAAAAAGTATAAATAGAGTATTAAGATTTGAGTATTAAGTATTAAGACATATATAAATGAACAAAGAAGAAATAATAGAAAAACTTAAGCCAATTGTAAACCCTTTTGTTAAAGACGAAGAAGCTTTTAAGAACATAAATGAGAATACACACTTCATTAAAGATTTAAACATCAATTCAGCTAATTTAGTTGACATTGTTTTAGATGTAGAAGAAGCTTTTGACATCGAAATTGACAATGAATCTATGGAAAAGATGTTGGATTTAGAAAACACCATTGCCATCATTCAAACCAAGTTAGCTGAAAAATGATTGGAAATGATGTAGTAGATTTAGTTTTAGCTCAAAAAGAAAGTAATTGGAAACGAAAAGGCTTTCTAAATAAAGTATTTACACCATTTGAACAAGAATTAATACAACAAGCTCCAAATCAAGAGGAAATGGTTTGGATGCTTTGGAGTATCAAAGAAAGTGTTTACAAAGCCTATCAAAGAATTAAGTATAATGAAGGATTTTATCCCACAAAAATTAAAGTTTTGAAAATCAATTCTAAAAACGAATCTATTATCCAACTTTTCGATACAATATTTTATGGTAAAACAGCAATTACTACCGATTCAATAAATACAATTACTCTTTTAAATGAAGCAGACTTCAAAAATGTAATAAATTTAAAAAATGTTACATATTCAAAGAATAATGAAGGGTTACCTGTTGAAAAACATTCTAAAAAGCTAATTTCCGTTAGTCATCATGGCAGATTTATAGAAGTAATCAGATTACTTTAAATATAAATTTTTAGAAGAATTGCGATTACTTCTAAGTATAAAAACAGTCTATTTATTAGGTTTTTATCTTTTTTAATTCAATTTATTTTAAAAATCACATTTTTGATTCTGTAATTTTATTAAATTAATATTGTTATTTAAAAAAAAATAGTATTTTTGTGTAATCGATTACAATTAAAATTATGAGCATGATAAATTACGCTTCAAGATACGCTTCAAGTCCTAAAGCAGTTAAAAAGTATGATACCAAACAACTAAGAGACGAATTTTTAATCGATAATCTTATGGAAGAAGGAGTCATAAATCTTACCTATTCTCATTACGACAGATATATTGCAGGTTCAGCTGTTCCTCTTACTCCTTTAAAATTGGAAACTATTGACCCCTTAAAATCAAGCTATTTTTTAGAACGCAGAGAAATGGGAATCATTAACGTTGGAGGGAAAGGAACGGTTACTGTAGATGGAATTGCATATGAATTAGGTTTTAAAGAGGCTCTTTATATTGGAAGCGGAAATAAAGAAGTTGTTTTTGCAAGTGATAACTCAAGTGAAACGGCTAAGTTTTACATAAATTCTGCTCCAGCACATACAAGCTATCCAACCAAAAAAGTGGGTTTAGCAGAAGCTAATAAATTAGAATTGGGTTCGATGGAAACAGCAAATCACCGTACGGTTAACCAAATGATTATTGGTGGAATTGTAACCACTTGCCAATTACAAATGGGTATGACTGAATTAAAACCAGGAAGTGTCTGGAACACCATGCCAGCTCATGTACACGATCGCAGAATGGAAGTGTATTTTTATTTAGATATTCCCGAAAATCAAGCTGTTTGTCACTTCATGGGGGAACCACAAGAAACAAGACATATTTGGATGCACAATCATCAAGCCGTTATTTCTCCACCTTGGTCTATTCATTCAGGTTCTGGAACCTCCAATTATACTTTCATTTGGGGAATGGCTGGAGAGAATTTAGACTATGGAGATATGGATGTTTGTAAAATAACTGATTTAAGATAACAATGAATCTATTCAATTTAACAGGAAAAAGAGCTTTAATAACTGGTGGAACTCACGGTTTAGGTCAAGCTATGGCCGAAGGTTTGGCTAGTGCTGGTGCTGAATTAGTGATTACAGGCACAACGCCCAGTAAAATGGATGAAGCCATTGCTTATTACACCAGTAAGGGATATAAAGCAACAGGATATTTGTTTGATGTAACCAATGAAACTGATGCTGCAAAATACATTGACATCATTACAAAAGAATTGGGAAATATTGATATTCTAGTCAATAATGCTGGAATTATCAAACGAGAATTAGCCCTGACAATGCCTGTTGCCGATTTTAGAAAAGTGATTGATGTAGATTTAGTTGGCCCCTTTATCATGTCGCAATTAGTGGCTAAACAAATGATAGAAAGGAGAGAAGGCAAAATAATCAACATTTGTTCCATGATGAGTGAATTAGGTAGAAATAGTGTTTCAGCTTATGCTGCAGCTAAAGGTGGTCTAAAAATGTTAACCCAAAACCTAGCTACTGAATGGGCTAAGTACAACATTCAAGTCAATGGAATTGGTCCAGGATATTTTGCAACAAGCCAAACCGAACCCATTCGTGTAAACGGTCATCCATTTAACGAATTTATCATCAACAGAACGCCAGCCGCTCGATGGGGAAATCCAGAAGATTTAGTTGGAACAGCTGTGTTTTTAGCCTCAAAAGCCAGCGATTTTGTCAACGGCCAAGTAGTTTATGTAGATGGAGGAATTTTAGCAACCATTGGAAAACCTTCAAACGAAGAATAATATTTTAAATCACAAATTATGAGTCTTAAATTACCAATGCCGTTTAACTTATAATTTTAAACCATTTAATCTTTAAATCAAAAAATGAATACAAAGTTTATACATGATAATTTCCTTTTAGAAAATAAATATGCTGAAGAGTTGTATCATACTTATTCAAAAAACCAACCTATTATAGATTACCACAATCATTTATCACCACAATTAATTGCTGAAGATCATATATTTGAAAATATTACTAAAGTATGGATCAATGGCGATCATTACAAATGGAGAGCCATGAGAACTTTAGGAATCAATGAACGGTTTGTTACAGGAAATGCTTCAGATAAAGATAAATTCATACAATGGGGAAAAACAGTTCCATACACCATGAGAAATCCATTGTACCATTGGACACATCTAGAATTAGCGAGATATTTTGATATTCATGAACTGTTGAATGAAAAATCTGCAGCAGCAATTTATGAAGAAGCATCTGCTAAAATCAATTCAGAAGCATACAGTACAAGAAATTTATTAAGAAAAGTAAACGCAGAATTTGTATGTACCACAGAGGATCCAATTGATACTCTAGAATTTCACCAACAATTGACAAAAAGTGATTTTGAAATAAAAGTTAGTACCGCTTTTCGACCAGATAAAGCAATTCTTATAGACAATGAAGGCTACAATGAATACATTAATAAATTAGGAGAAGTAGCTGAAATTGAAATAAATACATATAGTGATTTATGTGATGCTTTAAGGAAAAGAATAGCCTATTTTGACGCTAACGGAAGCAAACTATCAGATCATGGATTAGAACATATCTATTTTGAAACCTTTACAGAAAATGAAGTAAATGCTATTTTCAAAAAGAAACGAGAAAAAGCATCGCTATCAAACGAAGAAGTTGTAAAATTTCAAAGTGCAATTTTATTATTTTTATCCGAAACTTATCATGAATTTGGTTGGGTTCAACAATTTCATTTAGGTGCCCTACGTAATAATAATACTCGCATGCATCAAATTCTTGGACCGGATACAGGTTGGGATTCTATCGGAGATTATGCACAAGCTCAAAAGTTATCAGCATTTTTAAATGCGTTAGACAGCAAAGATAAACTGACTAAAACTATTATTTATAACCTAAATCCAGCAGACAATGAAGTTATGGCAACCATGATTGGCAACTTTAATGACGGTAGCAGTAGAGGAAAAGTACAATTCGGTTCAGGTTGGTGGTTTCTTGACCAAAAAGACGGTATGACAAAACAATTAAATGCCTTATCGAATATGGGATTAATTAGTTGTTTTATAGGAATGTTAACCGATTCAAGAAGTTTTTTATCATTTCCAAGACACGAATATTTTAGACGAATTCTTTGCAATCTTTTAGGAGATGAAATTCAAAGAGGAGAACTTCCAGCTGATATAGATTGGATTGGAAAAATAGTGGCTGATATAAGTTATAATAATGCCAAAGAATATTTTAAATTTTAAAAGGAATTAAATGTTTTTAAAAAGTAAAGAGTATAACTGGCAGAAAATTGATGAGAATTTAGAAAGAGCTATTATAGGCCATGATAATTCATTAATGCAAACCATTGTTCGATTTAAAAAAGGCGGTATTGGTTATTTGCATCAACATATTCATTCGCAAGTTGCATTTATCGTAAAAGGATCATTTGAAGTACAAATTGAAAAGGAAAAAAAAGTATTACACAGTGGAGATACTTTTTTCATTCCATCTAATAAAATGCATGGAGTAGTCTGCTTAGAAGAAGGAATTCTAGTCGAATCATTCAGTCCTATGCGAGAAGATTTTTTTAAAAAATAGATAAAATGAGTAAAGTAGTCACTTTTGGAGAAATAATGTTACGCCTTTCAACAGAAAGACACCTACGTTTTGGTCAATCCAAAACCTTTGCTGCAACTTATGGTGGTGGCGAATTCAATGTGGCTGTCTCTTTAGCGAATTACGGAATTGATGCTGAATTTGTGACTCGAATTCCTGATAATGAAATTGGACATTGTGCATTAAAAGAAATGCGAAAAATGAACGTAGATTCTAAAAATGTACGTTTTGGAGGTGATCGTTTAGGAATTTATTATTTAGAAACTGGTGCTGGAAATAGAGGCAGTAATGTGGTTTATGATAGAGCAAATAGTGCCATCGCAATCGTTGAACCAGGAACTTTTGATTGGGAAAAAATTTTTGAAGGAAAGACATGGTTTCATTGGAGTGGTATTACAGCTGCCATTTCTGAAAATGCTGCAAAAGAATGCTTGAGAGCTATTAAAATTGCCTCTAACTTAGGATTAACCATTTCATGCGATTTAAATTACCGTTCAAAATTATGGAAATATGGAAAAGAACCTAAAGAGGTTATGCCAGAATTATTAAAATATTGCCATGTAATTTTGGGAGATATAGACACTGCATTTTTCATGTTGGGCAAAGAAAAAGTTAATCCAAATTATATGGATGAAAGTACATTACCAGAACTATATGCCCAATTGTTTACCCATTGTCCAGATTTAAAAATTGCGGCTACAACATTGCGCTATTCTGTTAATGCATCACATCAAAGAATCGGAGGCATTTTATATGATGGAAAACAACTATATAAAGCCGCTATCAAAGAAGTAAATCCTGTTGTTGATAGAGTAGGAACAGGAGATGCATTTATGGGAGGATTAATTTTTGGAGTAATTAGTCAGCCTGATAATTTGCAAAGAACACTCGAATTTGCAGTAGCAGCTTGTTGTTTAAAACATACCATCGTAGGAGATTATAATTTGGCAACTTTACAAGAAATAGAGCACATTCTTGATGGAAATTCCTCAGGATTAGTTTCAAGATAAAAACATACAAATGAATAAAACTCAACTAGCAACTGATGCAATTACACAACAAGGAATGCTTCCTTTATACTTCAATGCAGATGAAAATGTATCAATTGAAATCTTAAAAGCCCTCTATAGAGGAGGAATTAAAGCTGTTGAATATACAAGCCGAGGAACAACAGCTTTGAGTAATTTTAAAAAAATGGTGGCGATAAGAAATGTAGAAATGCCTGATATGCTTCTAGGAATAGGTACTGTAAAAAACTTAAATCAAGCAAAAGAGTATTATGAAGTAGGAGCTGATTTTTTTATAAGTCCAGGATTTGTTCCTGAAGTAGCTGAGTTTTTAAAGCAGAAAGAAGTTCTATACAGCCCTGGATGTATGACACCAACAGAAATTATTGCTGCTGAAAATGCTGGAGTAGAATTTATAAAATTATTCCCAGGGAATGCCTTAGGAGCAACTTTTTTAAAAGCTATTAAAGATATTTTTCCAAATTTAATTTTCATGCCTACAGGTGGTGTAGATACCACAAAAGAAAATATTGAAGAATGGTATGAAGCTGGAGTATCTGCCGTAGGAATGGGAAGTAAATTAATAAGTAAACAGCTTATGGCTGATAAAGATTATGCAACAATTGAAAATGAGACAAGGAAAATACTAGCTCTAATTGAAACCATAAAAAATAAATAAAAAAATATTTTACGATAAGTAAACCAAATAACAAAATTATGATGAGTGATACAACTCCACAAAAAGCAACAAAATTCAGATGGACTATCTGTGGACTTCTATTTATGGCAACAACCATAAATTATCTAGATAGACAGGTTCTCTCTCTTACATGGAAAGATTTTATAGCTCCTGAATTTCATTGGACCAATAACGATTATGGAAATATAACAGCCTTATTTTCTATATTTTATGCAATCTCTTTATTGTTTGCAGGTCGCTTTGTAGATTTTATGGATACTAAAAAAGGATTTCTTTGGGCAATTGGAGTTTGGTCCGTAGGTGCTTGTTTACATGCATTCGCAGGAATAGCTACAGCAGGTTATATTACAGGAAATTGGTTTGTTGGTTTTGAAGGAGCAAAAGATATAATTAGTATAATTAACAATACAGGTTTAGTCATTTCAGTAAGTGTAACACTGTTTATTTTTGCTCGTTTTGTATTGGCATTGGGAGAAGCAGGGAACTTTCCAGCAGCCATAAAAGCAACAGCAGAATATTTTCCAAAAAAAGACAGAGCCTTTTCAACCAGTATTTTTAATGCAGGTGCAACGGTAGGTGCATTAGCAGCACCTGTATCAATTCCATTTATTGCAAAAGCATTTGGATGGGAAATGGCTTTCATTATTATTGGAGCCTTAGGTTTTGTATGGATGGGATTTTGGATTTTTTTATATGAGAAACCAGAAAAACACCCTAAAGTAAATGCCTCAGAACTAGAATATATCCAACAAGATACAATTTTAGACAGTAAAATAGTAGGGTATGTACCCGAAAATACAGCTAAAGTTTCGCTGATGAGTTGTTTCAAATACAAACAAACATGGGCTTTTGCTTTTGGAAAATTCATGACCGATGGGGTTTGGTGGTTCTTCTTATTTTGGACACCTGCTTATTTAAGTTCCGTTTACGGAATGGATTCAACTCAAGCAGCTTTTCCACTGTTTGTTCTTTACATGATAACATTAGTCTCTATAATTGGAGGTTGGCTCCCAACGTACTTTGTAGATAAAAAAGGAATGAATCCCTATGAAGGTAGAATGAAAGCTATGCTAATTTTCGCATTTTTTCCATTACTCGCTTTAATTGCACAACCGTTAGGCCATTATACCTATTGGATTCCAGTACTAATAATCGGAATTGCTGGAGCAGCTCACCAAGCATGGTCCGCTAATATTTTTACAATCGTAGGAGATATGTTTCCTAAAAAAGCAATCGCAACAGTTACAGGAATTGGAGGTTTGGCTGGTGGTGTAGGCTCTACACTAATTAATAAAGGATCAGGAGTTCTATTCGATTATTCAGAAAATACAAACATGACATTTTTGGGTTTCAAAGGGATTGAAGCTGGATATTTTATCATTTTCTCCATTTGTGCTGTTTGTTACCTAATAGGTTGGATAGTAATGAAAACTTTAGTTCCTAAATATCAACCCATTACAAATTTGTAAAATAATAAATTGATTATTTATTTAAAACATTTAGTATGCTAACAATTAAAAAATTAAATAGAGAAAATATAGATTCTAAAGCTTTGTACCCTATAAAAGTCGTTCAGTTTGGAGAAGGCAATTTTTTAAGAGCATTTGTAGATTATGCTTTTCAAAGATTAAACAATGAAGTGAATTTTAAGGCTGGTGTAGCTGTAGTTCAACCTTTAGCAGGAGGTATGGTAGATGTGTTGAATGAGCAAGATGGCTTATACACTTTGTTTATGAATGGAGTCAAGAAGGATGAAAAAATTCAAGAAATTGAATTGATAAAAAATATAGTAAAAGGTATAAATCCATTTGTTGATTATCAAGGTTATTTGAATCTAGCTAAAGAAGAAGCATTAGAATTCATCATTTCAAATACAACTGAAGCAGGCATTGAATTTCTAGAAACAGATACATTAGAAATGCAACCAGAAGGCTCTTTCCCAGCTAGATTGACAGCACTATTATACGAACGTTTTAAATATTTTAAAGGAGATGCCTCTAAAGGAGTTACCATAATTCCATGCGAATTAATCAATTATAATGCAGATACCTTAAAAGAAATTATTCTAAAATATTGTGACTTATGGAAACTAGATAATACATTCAAAACATGGCTGTTAAATAACTGCACTTATCACAATACTTTAGTTGATAGAATTGTTCCAGGCTATCCGAAAAATGAAATAGAAGAGTATAATAGCAAATTAGATTATCACGATAATTTAATCGTTACTGCAGAACCATTCTTTCTTTGGGTTATTGAAGGAGACGACGCTTTAAAACAAAAATTACCCTTCCATAAAACCGATTTAAATGTAAAGATTGTAGAAGATATGCAATCGTTTAGAACTTTAAAAGTTCGCATTTTAAATGGAGCACACACCGCAATGGTTCCTTTTTCATTATTATATGGAAATGAAACCGTAAGACAAACCGTTGATGGTAATTTTACAGGAGATTTCGTAAATCATGTTATTGCTGAAATTAACGAAACTTTACCTTTTGATGAAAGTGAAATCTTAGCTTATTCAGATGAAGTAATGGATCGTTTTCGAAATCCATTTATTATTCACAAATTAGCAGATATTGCATTAAATACAGTCTCTAAATTTAAAGTTAGAGTTTTGCCAAGTTTACTTCAATATGTTGAGAAAAATAATAGTTTACCAGTGCACTTAACATATTCACTAGCTTGCTTAATCCAATTTTACAAAGGAAGCTGGAAGAATGAATCTCTACCAGTTAACGATAATGCAGAAATTGTTTCTTTTTTCAAACAGATTTGGCGTTCCAACAATTTTGAAAAGATCACAAAACTAACGTTAGAACATGTTGAATTTTGGGGACAAGATTTAACTCAAATCAATGGCTTCCCTGAAGCTATAATTGCAGCTTTAAATGAAATTGATAACAACGGAATTGAGGTTGGTTTTACTAATTTCAAAAACAAATTCAACTCATAATTATACATTATGCAAAAGAAATTAATTAAAGTCCATCCATCAGATAATGTTTTAGTTGCGTTACTAAATTTGGAAAGTGGAGAACAAGTAAATTTTGAAAACTCACAAATCACTCTAACTGCAGCTGTAAAAGCAAAACATAAAATTGCGGCACAACAATTTGAAGTCGGGGATAGAATCATTATGTATGGCGTTTTGGTTGGAACAGCTAATTCAGTAATTGAAAAAGGAGAAGTTTTAACAACAGAAAATGTTAAACATCAAAGTGAGAAAGTATATGGAAAAACAGGTTCAATTGGTTGGACAGCTCCAAATGTAGAAAAATGGAAAAATAAAACGTTTAACGGATATCATAGAGAAGATGGTCAAGTAGGAACTGAAAATGTTTGGCTTTTTTTTCCATTAGTATTTTGTGAAAACAGAAATATTGAAATCCTAAAAGATATTTTCGAAAAAGAACTTTTAAAACATAAAGTCAATAAACATCAAATGTTGTTACGTTCTTTAGTTACTGGAAATGAGGAAACAGAAGAAGCAAAAGACAATGAAAATGTATTTGAAAATATAGATGTCAAGTTCATAACCCATCAAGGTGGTTGTGGGGGCATTCGCCAAGATTCAGAACTGTTAGCTAAACTATTAGCAGGTTATGTAAACAATCCAAATGTAGCTGGTGCAACAGTCCTAAGTTTAGGATGTCAAAATCTACAAATTGAGATTTTTAAAAATGCATTAAAAGCAATTAATCCAAACTCTCAAAAGCCAATTGTTATTTATGAGCAACAGCAAATGGGAACCGTTGATGAAATGCTGAGTGCAGTGGTAAAAGATTCGTTTGAAGCTATAAAAAAAGCCAATCAAATACAAAGAAAACCAGCTCCGTTATCCAAATTAAGAATCGGATTAGAATGTGGTGGTTCGGATGGCTTTTCAGGAATCTCAGCAAATCCAACTTTAGGACATGTTTCAGATATGTTGGTAGCCCTAGGCGGAACAGCAATTTTATCCGAATTTCCAGAATTATGTGGAGTAGAACAAGAATTGGTAAATCGCTGTGTACAAGAAGAAAAAGGTGAGAAGTTTTTACAACTCATGAAAGCCTTTGAAAAATCAGTTGTAGATGCTGGTTCAGGTTTTGATATGAATCCTTCACCAGGAAACATAAAAGACGGTTTAATTACAGATGCGATGAAATCGGCTGGAGCAGCTAAAAAAGGAGGAACTTCACCAGTATGTGATGTGTTGGATTATGGAGAATACGTCACAACTTCAGGTTTAAACTTACTAAATACACCAGGAAATGATGTTGAGAGTACTACAGCAATGGTTGGCTCAGGAGCAACGATAGTTTTGTTTACTACTGGACTGGGAACTCCAACAGGAAATCCCATTGCACCCATCATTAAAGTTTCCTCTAATTCAGAATTAGCTACAAAAATGCCCGACATTATTGATATAGATACAGGAGGAATAATAAAAGGCGATAAAACAATAGAAGAAATGGGAGAAGAAATGTTAGATTTTATAATTGAAGTAGCTAGTGGTAAAACAATTACAAAAGCTAAACTTTTAAATCAAAACGATTTTATACCGTGGAAAAGAGGAGTTTCATTATAAATTGATAAAGCAAGTTAGTTAGAAAAACCGTAAAGCATCATACTCTTTACGGTTTTTTGTTATTTCTTTGTTGATTTTCGTATAATCAATTCAGGTTCTAAAACCACTTTCTTCTCTATCTTCACTTTATCAGTACTGTTCACTTGCTCTAGAAAAACTTTTGCAGTCATTCTTCCCATTTCCAAAGGAAACTGATCTATTGTGCTAATAGATAATTCCATAAACTTTGTAAAAGGCTCATTGGCAAAACCAATTACCGAAAAATCAGTTGGAATTTTGAATCCTTTTGACTTTAATTCTTGTATTGCTCCTAAAGCCGCGAAATCACTTGCTGAAAATATGGCTTCAGGAGGATTCTTAAGTTTTAATAATTTTTTTATAGCTTTTTTTCCTTCTTCAAGAGAACTTTTAGTGCGAATCACATATTCATCCAAATAATCGATACCATTATCAATCAAAGCTTGTTGATAGCCCATAAAACGATCTTTAAAAATTTCAATATTTGTATCTCCAGAAAAGTGTGCTATTTTCTTGCAACCCACATCAATCAAATGTTGAGTAGCTTTGTAGCCTCCTTCATAGTCATTTATCGTGACTGAACTTACTTGTTTCATTGTTTTTTTTCTATCAAAAAAGATCAGAGGAACTTCTTTTTTTAGAATTCTTTCAAAAGCATGAGTTTCACTACTTGAAGTTGAAATTAAAATTCCATCCACTTGAGAATTTAAAAGGGCATCAATATTTGCAATTTCTTTTGCTTCATCACCATTAGTTTGACAGATTATTACATGATATCCATGAGGATTTAACTCTTCCTCAATTCCTCGAATGACTGAACCAAAGAAGTTACTATCAATTCTTGGTACGATTACTCCTACATTATTACTTTTACCACTCTTCAATGCTAGTGCAAGTTTATTTTGCTCGTAATTCATTTTAGAAGCTGTCTTCATGACCAACTCTTTAGTAGCCTCACTAATATTTGGATTATTATTCAAAGCTCTTGAAACAGTTGCTGCAGTAATATTTAACTTCTTAGCAATGTCGTATATAGTCACTTTTTTATTCATTATTTTGTAGCGTTTAAAAACAAATTATAGAATTCATAATTTTCCTATTATAATTTCATCACAAATGTAAGAATAAGAATTAATTAACAATAGAAATTGATTTATAATACCCTTTTTAGCACTTATAAATATACATAATATATTTTTTTTAACTTTTTTTTAATTTTTTCAAAAAAATACTTGGTTTGTATTAAAGGATTAATTATTTTTGGTAATCGATTACATAAAATATTACAGCGATCAAATATAATATTAAATTAAATAAATGAAAGCAATCAGATTATTAATTGCAACATCCATTTTGGTTTTAGTTTCTTGTAAAAATCAAAATAAAGAAATTGCAATTCAAGACAAAAATCCTTGGGACAAACTAGACGAAATTTTAAAAACCACAGTTGAACCAAAATTTAAGACAGATACTTTGAATGTATTAGATTTTGGAGCAAAACCTGATCAAAATACCCTAAATACAACAGCATTTGAAAAAGCAATAAAGAAATGTTCACAAAACGGTGGAGGTGTTGTATTAGTTCCCAAAGGGAAATTTTTGACTGGACCAATACATTTAGAAGATAATGTGAATTTGCATTTATCTGAAGGAGCAGAGCTACTATTTTCAACAAATCCTAAAGACTATCCTCTTGTTCATACTTCATTTGAGGGAATTGAATTAATGAACTATTCTCCTTTGATATATGCCTACAAAAAAAGCAACATCGCTGTAACTGGTAAAGGGATATTGAATGGTCAAGCCAATGAAGCAAATTGGTGGCCATGGAAAGGAAGTACTTCTGAAGGTCATACTTACGGTTTTACTAGTGGTCAACCTTCTCAAAAAGACAGTTTGAATTTACCTGTTTTGATGGAAATGGGACAAAATAATGTACCATTAGATAAAAGAGTATTTGGAGAGAATCACTACTTGAGACCTAACTTTTTAGAACCTTTTGAATGTAAAAATGTACTTATAAAAGGAGTCAAAATTATTAATGCTCCTTTTTGGATTATTCATCCTATAAAATGTACAAACGTTATTGTTGATGGAGTCACAATTGAAAGTCATGGTCCAAATAATGATGGCTGTGATCCAGAATATTCAAAAAATGTAATCATCAAAAATTGCACATTCAATACAGGAGACGATTGCATAGCTATAAAAGCAGGAAGAGATGCTGAAGGAAGAAGAGTAGCTATTTCGAGTGAAAATATCGTGGTACAAAATTGTAAAATGATAGATGGACATGGCGGAGTAGTTATTGGAAGCGAAATGTCAGCAGGAGTTAATAATGTATTTGTAGAAGATTGTGAGATGGATAGTCCTAATCTAGACCGTGCCATCAGAATCAAATCAAATTCAAGAAGAGGTGGAACAGTTGATGGGGTTTATGTAAGAAATGTGAACGTAGGTCAAGTGAAAGAAGCGGTTTTAAAAATCAATATGCATTATGCTATTTATGGTGACCAAACAGGAAAGTTTATTCCACAAGTTAAAAATGTATTGTTAGAAAATATAACCGTAAAAAATGGAGGGAAATATGCCATATTAGCTGACGGACATGAAAAAGCTCCAATAGAAAATATAATATTTAAAAATGTAAAAATTGAAAAAGTAGAAGAAGCTTTTTCTATAAAAAATGTTTCAAGTATTAAAATAATCAATACTTACATTAATAATAAAAAAATTAATCAACCTCAATTAACTCAGCAAAAATAAACAATCAAATTATGAAAATTAAACTATTAACAAAAAGTAGGCTAAAGCATTCTTTATCTCTATTTTTATTTTTGTCACTCTTTATAATTCAAAATTCACAAGCTCAAAACGGAAGTTTTGTAGTTTCAGGTGTTGTCATTGATTCAGAAGATCAAACGACTATACCTGGTGTCAACATAGTTGAAAAAGGAACTGCAAATGGAACCGCAACAGATTTCGATGGAGCGTTTAGCTTTAGTGTTAGTACTAAAAATGCAGTATTAGTAATTAGTTCTGTTGGTTACGTTACGCAAACGATTCCGTTGGAAGGTCGAAGTAAAATATCAATTACAATGAAACTAGACACACAAAGTCTTGAAGAAGTAGTTTTGATAGGGTATGGAACATCAAAAAAATCTGATTTGACAGGTTCTGTGGCATCAGTTTCTGGTGAAGAATTAATAAAACGACCCGTAACTAATGTGGCAGAAGCTTTAACAGGTCAAATAGCTGGTGTAAATGTTTCAACAACAGAAGGTTCACCCGATGCAGAAATTAACATTAGAGTAAGGGGTGGAGGTTCCCTATCGCAAGATTCATCTCCTCTGTATATTGTAGATGGCTTTCCGGTAGCAAGTATTAGCGACATTTCGCCATCAAATATTGAAAACATTACAGTTCTTAAAGATGCTTCTGCAACGGCTATTTATGGTTCAAGAGGAGCTTATGGTGTAATATTGATAACTACCAAAAGTGGAACCGTTGGAGATAAACTTGAAGTGTCATACAACACTTTTACAGGCTTCAATAAAATTCGTAAAACCCTAGATGTTTTAGATGCTCAAGACTATGTTAAGTGGCAACATGAATATGCTGTTTTATCAGAAGATTTACCGTCTTATGAAGATTTTTTTGGCCCTTATTCAAGTATCGGTCAGTATGATAATACCCCTACTGAAAATTGGCAAGAGAATATTTTTGGTAGAACAGGTATAGCACAAAACCATGATTTAGGAATTCGTGGGGGTTCTGAAAAAATTAATTATAGTTTCAATTACACACGTTATTCTCTTAAAGGTATTATGGTAAATTCAGATTATGTGAGAGATAATATTGCATTGAGGCTGAAAAGCAAACCTAGTAAAAAAATAAGCTTATCCTATACGATGCGATATTCAGATGCAGAAATAAGTGGTGGTGGTGCTAACGAACAAAACGAAAAATCTACTGCAGATTCACGTATGAAACATTTCATTGGTTACTCTCCTTTTGAAATTCCCGGTATAACAAGTACAGATACTGACGAAGATGTAGCAAGTAACTTAATTAACCCTTACGTTACCATTGCTGACAATGACAGAAAGCAATACAGAAAAAATTACAACATGTTAGGAGGAATAACATGGAATATTACAGATGATCTACAATTGAATTCAGATTATGGTTTAGACTTTTACAAATTTACAGATTACCGCTTTTTTGGACAAACTACTTATTATGTAAATAATACACCAGCAACCGAAAATCAAGGCTTACCAGCTTTAATTTTTGCTAATCGCGAAGATACTAGATTCAGAAACGCCAACACTTTAAATTATGACTTCAAAAAGATAGTAGGGGAGCAACATAATTTAAAATTACTTTTAGGTCATGAATCAATAAATTTGAAATCTAATACTCTAACAAATACAATTCATGCGTATCCAGATTTTTTTAATTTTCAAAATGCAATTAACCTAACCACACAAGGAAAGCCTTTTTCCACAGATAATTACAATACACCCGAAGACAAATTGTTATCATTTTTTGGTAGAGTAAATTATGATTTTAAAAACAGATACTTAATAACGGCAACTTATCGTGCGGATGGTTCTAGTAAATTCTTAGGAGACAACAGATGGGGCTATTTTCCTTCGTTAGCTGCTGCATGGAAAATTTCAGAAGAGACTTTCTTAAAAAAATACGAATGGTTAGACCTTTTGAAAGTTAGAGTAAGTTATGGTAAAGCAGGAAATAATAACATTCCTGTTGGACAAACTGTTCAGCCTTTTCAATCAACAAACAACGCTTGGATAAATAATGTGAATAACTTTTGGTCAGCCTCAAATGTATTGGCAAATCCAGATTTAAAATGGGAAACAACTACAACTCAAAATTTAGGAGTCGATTTTGAATTATTCAATGGTAGATTGAGTGGATCACTAGAAACATATAAAAATTTAACTAGTGATTTATTGATTAATTTCCCAACTCCAGGAACTGGATATACTTCTCAGTATAGAAACATGGGCGAAAATCAAAACAAAGGAATTGAAGCATCTTTAAATATAGATGCTATTAGAAAAGATAAGTTTAATTTAAGTTTTGCTTTTAATGTTGGTTTTAATAAAAACAATATTAATTCTCTAGGAACTTTAAATAATTTTGGACAACCTTCAGGTTGGGCTTCAACAGCTATTGGGGATGACTTTCTTGTTAACGTTGGTCAACCTTTGGGAATTATGGTTGGTTACCAAAATGATGGAAGATATGAAGTATCAGATTTTGATTTTGATGGAACTAATTATACCTTGAAACCAGGTGTAGCAAATGCTTCATCTGTAATAGGGATGCCCGTTAGACCAGGTTCAATGAAACTAAAAGATTTAAACGGAGATGGAATTGTAAATATAGATGATCAAACTATAATTGGTAATTCAAACCCAAAACATACAGGAGGTTTAGTCATTAATGCTAATTACTCTAATTTTGATTTTTCAGCTGGATTCAACTGGATTGTAGGTAATGATATTTATAATGCAAGCAAAATTGAACACACTACGGCGACTGCGGGACAAGGACAATATAGAAATCTACTTTCAAATATGCAGGATGGTGTAAGATGGACCAATATAAACCCTGCTGATGGAAGTTTAGTAACAGATCCAACAGCATTGGCGGCTCTAAACGAAAATACTACAATGTGGTCTCCATATATGAATTATGTGTTTTCTGATTGGGCAGTGGAAGATGGTTCATTCTTAAGACTTAATACACTTACATTAGGATATAGTTTACCAGAAAAAATGCTAAACAAGGCTGGTATTTCTAGATTGAGATTATACACAACATTAAGTAACGTTTTTGTTTGGACCAAATATTCTGGTTTTGATCCAGAAGTTTCTACAAGAAGAAGAACTCCATATACACCTGGTGTTGATTACTCCCCTTATCCAAGAAGCAGACAGTTTCTAGTAGGATTGAATTTAAATTTTTAAAAACAAACATATTGTATTATGAAAAATAAAATATTAATTTTTGCACTAATCATAAGTACACTTCTAATTTCGTGTAATGATGATTATCTAGATTCTCAAACATTATCTACATTAGATGAGTCTGTGATTTTTTCCACACCTGGCTTAGCCAAGGGTGCTGTTGATGGAATTAAAATTCCTTTTGGAGAAACAAATTCATATAGAGGCAGATATTTACCTTGGTATGGCTTAAATACTGATACAGAATGGTATAATTCATCTGAATCTACATCCAATGATAATGCAACTTTATGTAATTACAATACATTGCCCAACAACAATCAAATGAATACGTCTAATAATGCATGGGCAATGATGTTCTCAGGTATCGAAAGAGCAAACATTTGTATAAGAGGTTTACGAACTTATGGGAATCCAACACCTGGCTCAGAATTAGGATATCTTTTAGGAGAAGCATTAACCTTAAGAGCAGTATATTATGCAGATCTACTAAAAACATGGGGTGATGTTCCTGCAAGATTTGAACCCATAAGTAACGAAACACTATACTTACCAAAAACAAGCAGAGATATAATCTACAAACAATTAATACAAGATTTAGGAGAAGCATCAGAACTTGTTCCTTGGCCTAATCAAAGTGCTGCAACAGCATCTGTTGAAAGAATAAATAAAGCATTTGTAAAAGGATTACGAGCAAGATTAGCTTTAGCTGCTTCAGGTTTTCAACAATATCCAGATGGTGTAAGAAGAAGTAATGATCCTGAATTATCGGTTCAAAACATGTACACTTTGGCCTTGAATGAATGTAAATCAATTATACAAAGTGGATCTTGTAACTTAGAAAATTCATTTGAAACATTATGGAGAAAATACAATGAAGAAAATATTACAGCTGGTGGAGAGTCTTTATGGGAAATTCCTTTTGCAGCTGGTAGAGGTAGAATGTTATTCACTTTTGCGGTAAGACATACTACTAACGACCAACATCATGCTAATGGTAGTAATAGAGGTGGTCAAGCAGGCCCACTACCTTATGTTTTTTACGATTATGATCAGGCAGATACAAGAAGAGATGTAACCTGTGTTCCTTACTTATATGGTGCAGCAGTAAGTGGATTTGCAAAACAACAATTAGGAGCTCTAAATAAATGGTATTTTGGAAAATACAGATACGAGTGGATGAATCGCTTCGTAACTTCAACTAACGATGATGGTATTAATAAAATGTACATGCGTTATGCGGAAGTTTTACTTATGGCAGCTGAAACAGCAAATGAAATTGAAGGACCTGGTTCAGCAGCACAATACTTAAAACTAATCAGACAAAGAGCCTTTCCTGCAGCTTTACATCCAACAAAAGTTGACAACTACGTGAATGCTTTAACAAGCAAAGCAGCAATGTTTGATGCTATCGTTGAAGAACATAAATTTGAATTCACTGGAGAAATGGAACGCAAACAAGCCTTAATTCGTTGGAATCTTTTAGCAACTAATTTAAATGAAGCAAAAGTTAAACTATTTAATTTACAACAACGAACAGGAGAATATGCTGATGTACCTTCAACACTTTATTATAAATATGCCACAGATAATGAAACCTTAATCATATATGGATTAAATAGAAACGAAACTGCTGATCCAGGTCCAGAATACACTCCATTCCCATGGACAAATTTAAATGATGCTAAGATCAATGCCATCTATGATGTTACTTCAAATCCCGATAATAGACAGTTTTGGCCAATTTGGCAAGTGTTTATTGATGGAAGTAATGGAACACTGGTGAATGATTATGGTTATTAACCAATAACCTTTATTTTCTACTCAAGAAAACGCAAACTTGTCATAATGAACATTAACTTGATGAATGAATTTACGTTTAACTCATCAGAGTTCAATATGACAAGTTTTTTAATAAAAAGATCCCATAAAAATGCTCACAAGAGGTTTACATATTTTAGTCTTATTAGTCACTATTAATACCACAGCTCAAAATGAAGTAAACACTTCAGAACAATGGGTTTGGAATCCCGATAATGGTAATGGAACTTATACAAATCCAATCATAAGTAGCGATTTTTCCGATCCAGATGTGATTAGAGTTGGAGATAAATTCTATATGACTGCTTCCTCTTTCAATTGTTCTCCTGGATTACCAATTCTTGAATCATATGATTTGGTAAACTGGAGTTTGATTGGTTATGCAATTCAAAAACAATTGCCTTTAGAACATTTTGATAAAGTTCAACATGGAAAAGGAATTTGGGCACCATGCCTTAGACACCACAACAAGGAATTTTATATCTTTTATCCCGATCCTGACTTTGGTATATACATGATAAAATCTTCAAGTCCAACAGGAAAATGGTCAGATCCTATTTTAATAAAAGCGGGTAAAGGACTAATAGATCCAACTCCTCTTTGGGACAATGATGGGAAAGCTTATTTGATTCATGCATTCGCTGGAAGTAGGGCAGGAATAAAAAATATGTTAGTTGTTTCTACAATGAAAACAGATGCAACCCATGTAAATGATGATGAAGTTCTTATTATTGATGGATATACTCATGAGCCTACAATTGAAGGACCCAAAATATACAAGAAAAATGACTTTTACTACATTTTCGCACCAGCAGGAGGAGTTGCTACTGGTTGGCAAACAGTGCTAAGAGCTAAAAACATTTATGGTCCATACGAAAAAAGAAAAGTGTTAGACCAAGGTAGCACGACCATCAACGGTCCACATCAAGGTGCATGGATTCAAACAAAATCAGGAGAAGACTGGTTTATTCATTTTCAAGATAAAGGTGCATTTGGAAGAGTAGTTCACCTTCAACCCATGATTTGGGAAAATGATTGGCCTGTCATAGGAATTGATAACGATACTGATGGAACTGGTGAACCTGTTTTGACCTACAAAAAACCAACTACAAAAAAAACGTATCCTAAAAATTCCCCAGAACATTCAGATGAATTTAATCAGCCAAATCTAAAACTTCAATGGCAATGGCATGCTAACCCTAAAATAAACTGGGGATTTCCAAGTACATTGGGATATTATACATTAAACTGTATTGCTAAACCTATTGAAACTACCAATTTATATGAAATTCCAAATCTATTATTGCAAAAATTTCCACACGAAAGCTTTTATGCTACAGCAAAAGTAAGTTGTGATTTTCATGATGATTTTGATGAGGCTGGATTCGTGATAATGGGGTTAGATTATAGTTATTTAAAAATAAAAAAAGAGGATAAACAATACTCCTTAACTCAAATAGTCTGCATAAGTGCTGATAAGAAAGGAATTGAAAATAAAATTGAAAAAAAACTTTTAAAAAGTAACACACTCTTCATTCGAGTTAAAGTGGATGCCGAAGCAAATTGTGCATTCTCTTACAGTGAAGATGGACAAAATTTTAATACCATAGGAACACCCTTTAAAGCTAAAGAGGGGAAATGGATTGGTGCAAAACTAGGTTTTGTGGCCCTGAGAGAAAATTTTACAAATGATGCGGGGAATATGAAAATAGATTGGATAAGATTTAATCGATTACAATGATTAGCTTTAAAATACATTTTTTCATACTTAAAATTACGAATTATATTACTAACTTAAATATAAAACAATGAACAAAATTACTTATTATTTATGGATACCATTGTTTTTGGTTTCCATTTGGGTAAACGGTCAAACCACTACAACCTATAACTTAGGAGACCAATCTACCTTTACAAACACTGGAACTCAGTGGGATGCCGTGACATCTACAACCAGTCCCGACGGAAAAATGAGAACCCAAGCAGCAACTACAAAATGGCACAGTACGAATTATGGAGTATCTTTTCAAAATGGAAATTCATTGGAAATTGATGTAGCAAGTGGAAGCTCCACAATTCGCTTTTTTGGATCTATTTATAGTGCTGGAAACATGAATGGTGGAACATCTTTGGCAGGCAATGATTTGGGAACACAAAACGTTGATTTAGACACACATTCTGGAATGGCAGATCAAACAGGATACTACGAGTTTACTTATGTTGGTGGTGCCACAACTTTGTATTTTACATTCATTGGAGGTAATGCATACACCCCAAAAATAGAAGTCTCAAATATAAATGTAACAGTCACTCTTACTGATGTGTGGGATTTTGGTGCCACACAATTAGATGTCAATAATTATACGAATCAATTAAACGAAACAATTATAAACTCTTGGTACGATAATGCAATAACTCCTGGTACATCTGGTATAAATATGCCTACAAGTTTTAGTGTTGGTGCTTTATCTTGGGTTGGAAATAGTGGCGATCGATTAAGAACTACTAATACAAATCTAACTCGCTTTGATGGAAACATAGCAAGTGTTACCAATTACTTGGGAAGAGTTTATTGTAACGGAACACCAAACTCTTCGGGTGGAGTAACAACAAACCGATTCATGAGAATGACTCTGGATGAAGATGATGAAGTCACTATTATTGCTAGAACCGATGCCGCAGGAAGTTTAACGTTCATTAACGAAAATAATCCAACTTTGCAAAATGATAATCAAGTGGTTACTTTTGCGAGTGGAAGTGTTACAGAAGCTAAATTTGTAGCTAAAAACACAGGAACTTTTAAAATATATTCCAATGATGGTAAAGCCAGTTTTTATAGAATCTTAAGAAAACCAGCAATATATACAACTGTTTCTGGTAACATAGATTTGAGTTCTGCTACAGGAATTCCAAGCAATTACTCTATCGTATTTACAAATGCTGCAGGGAAATCATGGACTTCTCAAATGAATACTAATAATACTTATAATGTGAATCTACCCATTGGTTATTCTTACACCATAAGCTTAATAGATGCCAACGGATATATTATAACAAGTGGAACTACATTAGATTTAACAACAGTTTTAACACCTACATATACAAATGATGTGACTATTTTACAAGTTACACTTTATGAAGTTACTGGCTCAATTTCTGGACTAGGTACCGACATTTCTAATCTTAATTTGAGTTATGTTGCCAATCCTTCAAGTAACACGGTTTATGTACCTGTCCCAGTAATTAACACTTCTAATGCAACTTATGCCGTGCTTTTAGAAGCAAATATCCAATATACCATCAATGCTCTTGGTGTAAATGACTATGATTTAACAGTAAATACCATTACTATTCCAGCTTCAAATACAAATGCAGCTATTAATTTTGTATTAAAACCTGTTTATGATGTTTCTATTACAACTAATGGATTAACAACAATTCAAGCCAACAATTTACAACTTTCATTCACCAATTTAAATGAAAATAGCTATGTTTATAATTTCAACTCAATTTCAGGAATAACATTAAGAAATGGTACTTATTCTGTTACAGCAAGTGGACTTAATAATTATCCCGTTGAGTTAGCATTAACATCAAATCTAACCATTAATGGAGCTAATACATCCAAAATTTTAACGTTTAATCCAGTAACTATTTGGCCTTTTAATGATCAAGCAATTACTTCTTCTACACCTTCATACAAAGGTTTGCTTTTTGCTGGTAACGTTTCAAACTCTGCTAGCCAAGGACATTTGATCGGTCAACCAGGAGGTTCAGTACAAGTACCCGTTAATCCTGGAGAAAAAATTTCAATAGATTATTACTATGCAGCAAATTTCAACATTGAAGGCGGAAATACAATAACAACAGTAAATTCTACCAATACAACTTCTGTTACGGACAATGTCGAATATACTTACACAGGAACAACATCAGGATATGTGACAATCACTTTTACTGGAACAACATATTTTACAGAAATTAGAGTAGGAGGTAGCATTCCATACAATCCAGTTATTACAGTAGGAGTTAATAAAGATTACCAAACAATAAACGAAGCACTAAAAGCGGTTTCAAATATGGTAAGAACAGCTACAGATAGAGTAACAATAATGATTGACCCAGGAAATTATGAGGAAATGTTGGTGATTGAAGAACCTCTAGTTACACTTAAAAATGCTTCATTAACACCAAGCACTGCACTTCTTAATGCTGGAGTTGATATTGATCCAAATGCTGTAAGAGTTACTTCATATTATGGTCATGGTTACACTTATTATAGTATGAATTCAGACCAAAAGTGGAATCAAGATGTACTAACTGTAAACACACAAAATGGTTATCCTTCATATCAAAATGTAGGTGCAGGAACAACAAATGGTTCCTATTGGAATGCGACTGTAGTCATTGGTGCAGATGGTTTTGAAGCAGAACATATCATTTTCGAAAATTCATTCAACCAATACATCTCTAACAAGGAATCTCAAGATACAGTTGTAATGTGGACTGCTGGTAGTCCTGGTGCTAGACCAACAAATGCAGGAAATACGAGCGTTCAAAATAAGAGTTTTGTAGAGAGAGCAGCTGCTATTGCTATAAAAAATAATATTCAGAAAACTATTTTAAACAAATGTAGAGTAGTAGGTCGTCAAGATTCATTTTATGGAGGAACCAATTCAAGAGTTGCTGTTTATAAAGGGGATATGATGGGGGCTGTAGATTATATTTTTGGAGGAATGGATGTAGTTTTTTATCAATCAAACTTAAAGATGAATATAAGTGATGCTTCAAATGATGTTTCCTATATTACTGCTGCTCAACAAAGTTCAGGTCGAGGCTATTTAATGTATGAGTGTACTATTACATCAGCTCAACCAGGTATTGAGACTGCTTCAACTTATAGAGCAAAACCAGGGTATTTTGGACGTCCATGGGCAGCTAATACCAGTGAAGTTGTGTTCTACAATACTACAATTGAAACTTCAAATGCGCCAGGTTTTGAAGGCAACTCTTTAATTATGCCTTTAGGTTGGCTAAATACTTTAAATGGTACTTCTCCTGGAATGTATGAATACGGAACAATTGAATTATCTGGAGTGAATAATACATCTGTTAGAGCTCCATGGGCAACTTCATTAACTAGCCCCATTTTAAATGATGGAACACCAATTACAACATTAAACTTCACACAAGGCAATGATGGTTGGGATCCTTTTCCAGCTTTAATTGCAAATGATGCACTTGCTACTAACTATTATCAATCAAATCCAACCGTTAATATTTTTTCTTATGATTCAAACATTGCTATTTCTAATGTAACATCAGCAACAACCATTGATATTTATAGTATTAATGGGGCAAAAATACAGTCGTTTGAGATTACATCAGATACTACATTTACAATGAAACCCGGATTTTGGATTGTGGTTGCAAAATCAGAAGAAGGATTGAAATCTTTCAAATTAATCACAAAATAATACCCACAAATTACTATGAAAAAGAAATTAGTATTTAGTTTTTTACTTTTAGGGCTATTCAATATGCTTGGACAAAATTACTATATGGCTACACCGCAAGGTTTTGGAGCAAATACTACAGGAGGAGGAAATGCTACTCCTGTAGTAGTTTCAACATATACAGCCTTTAAAAACGCACTACAATCAACAACTCCTTCAAATGCAGTGATAATTGTTTCAGGAACTATTGATTGTACCTATTTAAGTGTTCAATTAAACAATAAGACCATTTTAGGATTACCTGGAGCAAGATTAAGAAATAACCAAATAACAGTTGGAAACTCTTCTACATCAGCCGCTAATTCAGGAATTTTAAATATAAAAACAGGTTCAAATAATGTCATCATTAGAAACCTTATTTTTGAAGGTCCGGGTGCTTATGATGTAGATGGAAGAGATAATTTAACCAATGAAGGAACTAATATATGGATTGACCATTGCGAGTTCCAAGACGGAATGGATGGCAATTTTGACATCAAAGGAACGGGTGATAATGTAACTGTTTCATGGTGTAAATTCACTTATCTAAAGCCAGCAATTGCAGGTGGTTCTGGTGGATCAAGCGATCATAGATTTTCAAACCTTGTAGGATCATCCGCAACAGATACTCCAGCTGACGGAAAGTATAGCGTTACGTTTCAAAATTGTTTTTGGGCAACAGGTTGTAAAGACAGAATGCCGAGAGCTAGAAATGCTGAATTACATTTGTTGAGTTGTTATTTCAATGTAAATGTTTCTGGATCAAAAGCAATTGGGTTAGGAGGAGGAGTTAATAACTCTTCTTGTTTTGTACAAAATTCACATTTTGCTAATGTTGGAACGGTATATTCGACTGCAACTGCTGACGGTGGTACAGTAGCTATCAATTTTAGTAACTGTTTGAGTGGTGCTTCTAATATTGGAACAGTGGTTGCACCAACATATAGCACAACCCCAATTCCTGTAAATGAAGTAGCTAATTATTTAACAGATGCCTCTTGTGGAGCAGGAGCAACCTTACAAATAACAACTTCTGGAACCATATCACCAAACAATTGTGCTTTTCTAGGGTATGACCAACTAAAAAAAGTGCCTTTTGATCTTTTCTACTCATCAGGCAATAAAGCGTTGACAATACTTTCAAATGACAAACCAGCCAATAAGTTGAGTTTAGACATTTACTCTGTTTTAGGTAAAAAAGTATATTCTTATTCAACAAATAATTTAAACTCATATAGTGCTTTAGAATTAGGTATAAATGAAATTGAAAGTGGAATCTATTTTAGTATTTTAAACTGTGATGATGCTATATGGTCCTATAAATTTTTAAAAGATTAAGAATTACAATGTATTTTTAAAAACAATAACGCTTAATAAATATCAGATTATAAAATTTAAGCTTAAAAATTTGCGATACTAAAAAAAAATAGTAATTTTACGCAATCGATTACATTTTAAATTAACTCTAAAAAAAAATAAGTATGAAGAAAAAATTACTATTATTAAGTTTAGTTGTTTTTGCAACTATTTCAAATGCTCAAACCAAAATTTGGGATTTTGGAAACGACACGACTACATGGCCACTAAGTGCTGGTATAGGAACAAATGAAATTGTAGTAGATAACTTGGGATTATTTCCAATTCCTACAAATACAAACTTTGGGGCAGTTACTGCAAATTCATACACCTTTACAGCAGATGGATTTTCAGCTGTTAATCGTTTTCAACTTAATGGTGGTGGTAGTGCAGGTACTTCATATTTACCAACCCAACGTTATCTTTATTTTACAGCAACAGGTGCATGTACAGTAAAAGTATGGTTTAGAACAGGAGGTTCTGGAACAAGAAACATGTTCATTACAGATGGAACAAATTTAATCGCTACAGCTGGCTCAAGTACTTCTGGAGATGGGATTATTTTAACAGGCAACGTTACTGCATCACAAGCAGCTGCTGGTAAAATATACATATATGCTGATCAATCATGTAACTTATACAAACTAGAAGTATCTGGTGCAACAGTTAATACGACATTGAGTTCTGATTCATTTCAAAGTGAATTAAAAGCAAATGTATTTACTTACAACAATCAAGTTTCGGTAACAAATATTACTGAAGCTACTGAAATCAATGTATATAGTATTACAGGACAGTTAGTAAAATCATTAAACACTGCAACAGACGTAGATTTTGAATTGAATACAAGCGGTTTTTACATTGTTAACATGAAATCTTCTGAAGGTCAAAAATCAGTAAAAATTGCTTTAAATTAAGAGTTTTTTTTCATTTAAATTAATAAAAATAGTTTAGTTAGATTTTTTATTTAAGCAGTAGCATTCTTTGAGTGCTACTGTTTTTTTATAAGTAGGTGCATTAGACAATAAATTTTTCATTTCTCTTGATGAATTATATAACCTTATAAATTGGATTACTGATAAAAGATTCTAAGCCACTTAAAAAAACGAACTCATGTTTTGCTTTATTTCACATTAATTAATTTTTTAAGACATTTCTATTAGTCAAAAGCAAAAAAAAGGAGTCTATTTTAAACTCCTTTTTTAAATATAAATCATTTGTATTATCTAGTTTTTAATAATCTTTTTAGCAATAATACCTTCCGAAGTATAAACTCTAACAATGAAGCTTCCTTTGCTAAACTCATTCATATCTATAGTTTTCTCAACTACTTTTGAAGTTTTAACCAGTCTTCCTGTTAAATCATAGATTTCTAAATATTCAATTTTTAAGTCATTGGGGATTGATATGGTTAATTCATTTAACACTGGATTAGGATAAAAACGAATACCATTTTTATCAAAAGTATCAACATTCAAAGCATTATAAGCCGTTTTGATATAATACAAATTAGCTACACTTCCTTTTGTAATAGTATGAGCTCCAGCAGGCACATTTAGAATTTCTAATAAACCAGAACTCGCCGTATAAGAGACATTATCTAACTTAATTGTTCCATTAAAACTTGGGTCAAATACCAAAGTTAAAGTTGATATAATTGGAGTAGTGTAAGCAATTACAGTAGCCGATTCAATTTTTAACCTAGCCGTTAAGGTCAATCCGTCATAAGTAGTATTGCCTAGATTAGAGTTCATATTGGCTGATGCAAATGTATAAAATGAACTATTTAAAACAGAGGTCGTAAAATTATGAATCTCATCACCAAATGGAGTAGAACCGTCGTTAATAGAAATACTTCCCGTGCCAGAAACAGAATTTCCTGAAGAACCAGTTGTAGTAATTGTAAAACTAACATCATCCGTTGGAATTCCTGAAATAGTTATGGTTTTATTCGACATATCTTTCACAAAATCAATTCCTAAAGAAGGTAAATCGGTAACCGTAACATCAGTCGCTGTTCCACCCCAAGTATAAACCATAGGAACAATTGCATCTCCTGATTGTACGATTTGATCATTATTATTAGGTATGTTTAAGGTTTGGGCACTAACAACAACAGGAGCAACTCCTTGGACAGAAACAAGCGACGTAGTGTAACTGGTCAATAACGTCATTAAAGCAGTATTTACATCTGAAGAAACATCGTCAACCGCATTGTTAAAAGTAAAATTTATATCTCCACCAGAAACTCTTCCTGAATGTTGAATTACTTTGTCTCTTGCAACAGTCGGACTATCGATAACCAATCCATTAACATATAAAGTAGGATTAGTATCAAAATTATTATAAGGATTGCTTCCTTGTAGGGAAACAATACTACTGCTAACATTTTGATTTCTTGTAGAAGCAACAAAAGCATCAAACTGAACTGGATTAGTTGAAGCATCATAAGGAAGAAAACTAGTCTGACCTGACATGAAATTATCATAAGCCTTTATAAAACCACCATCTTCACCGGAAAAAGTGCCAGGTGATCCGTTCAAAATATCCGTACCTTGTTTTGAAATTAGCATTGGATATTTACAATTTCTAAAATAATTGCCTTCCACAAATAAGGAAGAACCTAAAGTAGAACCTGCTCCATATTTGGAAACACCATCAAAATAGTTATTATATATATGAGCAGAATAATAGCGCACTCTAGGATGTCTTGAATCAGAATGGTCAAACCAATTGTGGTGATACGTTACATATATCCCTGAATTTGTAGTTTCACTCAATCCCAAGAGGCAAGATTTACCAGTATCCCAAAAATGATTGTACGAAATTGTAACATAGTTTGATCTTTTTACATCCATTGCTCCATCACCCTTTGCTTGATCAGCATCTCCACCAGAAGCTCCATAAAAAAAATCACAATTATGAATCCATACATAATCATTGTCTTGTTGCAACCCAATATTATCTCCTTCAGCTGCATTGGTTAACATCAAACCTAGATTTCTAACTTCAATATTGGAAGCTTTTTTAATTCTAATTCCCCATCCATTAGCTACAGCATCAGAACCAATGCCTTCAAAAGTAATAGAACTATTGGGATTGTTTTTATTTTCAATTACTAAATCACCGTTTAGCATGTAATTTAAATCAGTAATGTTACCAATTAATCTAACAGACAAAGGTCTGATATCATATCCTTTCTTGAAACCATCTAAAATAGTTTGCAATCCGACGCATGGATTTGAATTAGCTCCTGTAACAGTAAGTGAAATAGTATTTTTTGTATCCTCAGTGATGTACAAAACAACTGCATTAGGTTTCAGGGTTCCATTAAGATTATAGGCTCCAGGAACTTTTCCGTTGCTGTGTGCAAAACCATTTCTATCATAAGGTAAAACAGTTAGAGTACTTGAAACAGTGGCACTTCCTTCAACACCTGCAGTCACAGGTACCACTTTAAAAGAATAACTTCCAGCAGCAAGCCCTATAACATCAGCTCTGTAATATGAACCATAATTGCGAATCAATTGTGTGTCAATTATTTGATCCGTATAACCGCCACCTGTATAATACACATTATAGCTATCTACTCCATTAATGGGGTTCCATGTAATAAAAGCAGATTCAAGCCATGCGGTAGCTTGAGTAATACTAACCGTTTGTCCATAAAACTGAAACGAAATCATTAATATAAATGTATAAAATATTTTTTTTTGCATGAGATTTTATTTTAAATTCAAATTATTTTATATTTGTGTAATCGATTACCAAATTAATTTTTTTTTTTATATTTACCAAGAAAACAGCATAAACATTTGAAAGAATGAAAATTAACATTCTAGTAGTTACCATATTCATAATTTTACATTCAAGTGTTTTTTCACAAAACACAAAGAATAATTCATACACCACAATAACAGAATATAATAAACAAATTAAAAAATTTCCAAGTATAAAAATTGTTGAGCCGTCAAAAGATTCATTAATAGAGGAAAAAACAGATCTGGTTTATAAGGATTCAAACAATAGATTATTACACTTGGATGCCTATCTGTTAAAATCTTTTTCAAAACTTCCTGCCGTAGTTTTACTTCATGGTGGTGGTTGGAAATCAGGTGATAAATCCATGTTAAAACCTTTGTCAAGGGCAATAGCTAAAGAAGGTTATAATTGCTTTTCTGTTGAATATAGACTATCTGAGGAAGCACAATATCCTGCGAGCATTAATGATGTTTTAGAAGCCCTGAATTTTATTAAAGAAAATGCCTCAACGTTTAATATTGATACTCTAAAAATAGCTATTTTAGGTTGTTCATCTGGCGGTCAAATGGCTTCACTAATTGGAACAAAATATCCAAAATCATTCAAAGCTATAATTAACTTAGATGGAATAGTAGCATTTCATCATCCTGAATCACAAGAAGGAACATTAGCGGCTGAATGGTTAGGAGGAACTTATGAAGAAAAACCAGCAATTTGGGAAGAAGCCTCAGCTTATAATCATGTTACACAACATACACCACCCATTTTATTCATCAATAGTCAATATGATAGATTTCATGCCGGAAGAGATGATATGATTAAAATGCTTGCGAAGCACAATATATACAGCGAAATACAGGAAATCAAAGACAGTCCTCATACATTTTGGTTATTTGAACCGTGGTTTGTGGATACTACAACATACATAACACAATTTTTAAACAAACAATTTAAGTAAATGAAAGCATCCAAGATAATAGCTTTATCAGGTTTAGCACTTTTTATAAGTTGCAATTCTACAAAAAAAGGAATAAACATTAATGCCACACAAAAAACATATGCAGAACTTTCTATTGCTCAAGGTGGTCAATGGAAAGGAAGAGTTTATGAAGGAGGAACATCTTTTAAAAATGTTTCAGCACTTAAAGTACCTTCTTCTCATACCGATCATTCTTGGTATATAAGATATGAAGGACCTGGTTGGGAAAGTAATAAAATAGGCTATAGATTATACTTAGATTGGAGAAATGCCATAGATATTTTTGGAAAAGTAACCGATACAATGGTTTTATCTAAGGTAGGCCAAGATGGCTTCGATTCCTATCATAATCCTCAAACTTGGGGATCAGATATCTTAAAAGCTGGAAAAAGTATGGGTATTGGCTCAATTGGAAGATATGTAAATAATGAAGTTGTTCACTTTAGAGAAGTTGATTCAACATTTGCAAAAGTTGAGAATTTAAAAAATCAATCCGTTGTAAAAGTTAATTATGTGGGATGGAAAACAAATGACCAAAAAACCAACTTGAATTCAACCTTAACTATTTCAGCGGATGAAAGATTTACAAAACATACCATTCAAAATTCTGCAGGTTTAGATGGTATTTGTACTGGAATTGTTAAATTAAACAATTTACCTTTGATTCAAAAAGAAAGTGCAAACAAAAAATGGGCTTATATTGCAACTTATGGTGAACAAAGTTTAATACCAGATGATTTAGGTATGGCTGTTTTTTATGAAGTCAATACAGTAGAAAAAACTTTTGAAGGTCAATATGACCATTTAATTCAATTTAAACCCACAAAGAAAGAAGTTACTTTCTATTTCTTAGGAGCTTGGGAGCAAGAACCTGATGGTATTAAAACACAGGAAGAGTTTATCAGCTATTTGAATGGTTTGCTAAATACATTAAATAATCAAAATCACTTATAATACAATAATGAGAAAATACAAATATCAAATTTTATCTTTTTTAGTTGGAGCGACTCTTTTTTTTAGTTGCAAAAGTGCTTCTGAACAAAAAAGGGATAGTATATCCAAAATTTCAGATGAGTTAAAATGGTCTGAAAGACTAGCATTAACTTTAATGAAAGCACATCCAGAAGCGTATCAAATTGATGAAAAAACTGAACCAAAATGGGATTATGTACACGGTTTAGTATTAACCTCTTTTGAACAATTGTATAAAAAAACTAACAACAAAAAATACTTCGATTACGTAAAAGGATATGCAGATGCTACAATAATGGCAGATGGAAGTATCCCAAGTTATAAGTTCTCCAACTATAATATTGATATGATTGAAGCTGGGAATATTTTATTCTACCTTTACGATAATACAAAAGAAGAAAAATATTTAAAAGCTATGCAAACGCTTAGAAAACAATTAGCTGAGCATCCCAGAACTTCAGAAGGTGGATTTTGGCACAAAAAAGTTTATCCATCACAAATGTGGTTAGATGGTTTATACATGGGACAACCATTTTACACCCATTACACTACAAAATATGAAAACGGTGAACAACTTGATGATGTAGCTTTACAATTTGAATTAATTCAAAAGCATGCTGTTGATCCCAAAACAGGTTTACTTTATCATGGTTGGGACGAAAGCAAAAAGATGGATTGGGCGAACAAACAAACGGGAACATCTCCTAATTTTTGGTCACGTTCTTTAGGTTGGTATGCCATGGCTTTGGTTGATGTATTAGATTATTTTCCAGAAAATCACCCTAAACAGAAAGAACTTGTCTCTTATCTGAATAAATTGGCTCAATCTTTAGTAAAATACCAAGATAAATCTGGTCTTTGGTATCAAGTAACTGATCAAGGAAACAGAGAAGGTAATTACCTAGAAGCGTCTGGAACTGCTATGTTTTCTTACACCTTAGCCAAAGGAGTTAACAAAGGATATCTTCCAGCAAATTACAAAGATGCAGCCCACAAAGCTTTTGATGGTCTTACCAGAGATTTAGTAAAAGTTTCTAACGAAGGCGATATAATTATTACTCAAGCATGTGCAGTAGCCGGTTTAGGAGGAAATCCTTACAGAGATGGCTCTTTTGAGTATTATGTCAATGAGAGAAAAAAAGATAACGATCCAAAAGCTACAGGACCTTTTATTTTAGCAGCTCTAGAACTTAATAAATAATGATGAATACAGCAAAAAAAATACTCGTTTTACTCTTACTTCTAGTTCCTCAACTGAATGTAATTGCACAAGTTCATGATAAAAAATGGAAAGACCTTATTTACAAAAGTGATGACTCATGGTTTGCCTCAATGGAAGCCAAAGAAATTGCCGAAAATGTATTGCTTTACCAAAGAAGTATTGGAGGTTGGCCCAAAAATATTCAAATGCAAAAACCGCTTTCTGATTCAGAAAAAAAAGAACTAATAGCATTAAAAACAAATACCAAAGATCTCACCACGGATAATTTTGCCACAATACAAGAAATGCTTTTTTTATCAAAAGTTTTCAAGCATAATCCCGATGAGCGTTATAAAGTTGCTTTTTTAAAAGGATTAGACTATCTGTTAGCCGCTCAATATGAAAATGGAGGTTGGCCACAATTCTATCCCCTAAAAAAAGGCTATTACACACACATCACTTATAATGATGATTCGATGGTCAATATCATGAACCTGTTAAAAGAAATAAAAGATAATTCAGGATTCTATTCCATACAACCTAATGAAGATATCATCTCAAAAGCACAAAAAGCATTTGACAAAGGCATTGAATGCATTCTAAAAACACAATACAAACAAAATGGCGTGTTAACCAGTTGGTGTGCTCAACATGATGAGCATACTTTTTTACCAGCCCAAGCAAGAGCCTATGAATTACCTTCCTTAAGTGGTCAAGAATCTGCCAGTATTGTATTGTTATTAATGTCTATAGAAAAACCATCTAATGAAGTTGTTGAAGCCGTTGAAGCAGCCGTTAAATGGTTTGAAAAAGTAAAAATAACAGGAATTAAAGAGATCAAAGAGTACAATGATAAAGGGAAAGTAGTGGCTAAAAAAATGATTCCTGACGAAAATGCACCAGCCATTTGGGCTCGTTTTATGGAATTAGAAAACAACAAACCTTTCTTTTGTGATAGAGATGGCATAAAAAAATACTCCATTGATGAAATTGGAGAAGAACGAAGAAATGGATATGCTTGGTTTACAAATGCTCCTGAAAAAGTGCTGAAGAAATACCCAAAATGGAAGGAAAAGTATGGCTCATTAACTCCTAAATTTAATGCTTTAGATAAAAAATTTGTAGTAGTAGCCTTAGACGGAAGCGGTGACTACAAATCCATTCAAGAAGCCATTAATAATACAAAAGCTTTTCCCTATGAAAGAATTACAATCTCACTAAAAAATGGTATTTATAAGGAAAAAATTAAAATACATGAGTGGAATACCAATCTCACTCTAGTAGGAGAAAGCAAAGAAAACACTATAATCACTCATGATGATTACTTTAACAAAATTGGTTTAGGCAGAAACAGCACATTTTATACATATACAGTATTGGTTGAAGCCAATGATATTATTTTAAAAAATTTAACCATTGAAAATTCTTCAGGTGAGGTAGGACAAGCCGTAGCCTTATCGGTGTTTTCAGATAGAGTAGTGGTGATTGATTGTAATATCTTGGGCCATCAAGATACACTTTATGCTTCAGGAATTGGAAAACAATACTATAAAAATTGTTATATTGAAGGTACAACCGATTTTATTTTCGGTAGTGCTACAGCATTTTTTGAAAATTGTGAAATACATAGTAAAAAAGATTCATACATAACAGCTGCTTCAACACCAAAAGAGGCCGTTTTTGGATATGTATTTTCCAATTGTAAATTAACTGCTTCTAATGAGACTACAAAAGTTTATTTGGGAAGACCATGGCGAATTTATGCCAAAACGGTTTTCATCAATTGCACCTTAGGAAGTCACATTTTGCAAGAAGGTTGGCACAATTGGTCAAAACCCGAAGCAGAAAAAACCAGTTACTATGCTGAATTTGCCAATAAAGGTGAAGGAGCAAACACAAGTGGTAGAGTAGCTTGGTCACATCAACTTTCTAAAAAAGAAGCTAAAAAATACAGCTTGAAAAATGTTTTAGGGAATACTAAAAATTCAAATTGGTATGAAATGGCTTCAAACAGCAATCTTGTTGAAAACTAATCAATTTGGATATTAGCGATTAGACATTTCTTAATAAATCATATAAGTGTAGTATGAAACCATATAAAATTATTGCAATCAGCTTTTTAATGCTCTTAGGGTGTAAAAGTGCTCAATTATCGGACTCAAAAAATCAAAAAAATACGATTTATATGATTGGTGATTCAACCATGGCCAATAAAAAAAATCCAAATGAAAATCCAGAGCATGGTTGGGGACAAGTCTTACCTGATTTTTTTACGGAAGATATTGTCATAAGAAATCATGCGGTTAATGGCAGAAGTTCTAAAAGTTTTAGAGAATTAAAACATTGGCAACCAGTTTTAGATTCCTTACAACCTGGAAATTATGTTTTCATCCAATTTGGACACAATGACGGTAAAGATACTGATCCACAGCGTTATACCAATCCACAAACCTCTTATCGTTACAATTTGATGAGATATGTAGAAGAAACGAGAGCCAAAGGAGCAATTCCTGTGTTGTTTTCTTCAATTGCTAGAAGACGATATAATGCAGAAGGCGTGTTGCTAGATTCCCACGGAAATTATACATTAATAGCAAGAATGGTTGCTCAAGAAATGAATGTCCCTTTTGTTGATTCACAATATTTAACAGAACAACTGATTGAATCCTATGGCGTTGAAGAATCTAAAAAGCTGTTTCTTCATTTTGAAAAAGGGGATAATGATTATTTTCCAGAAGGAAAGGAAGACAATACACACTTGTCAAAATTAGGAGCAAATGAAGTAGCTAATATAATTACAAAAGAGTTAGCAAAAAAAGTACCCACATTAAACAAGTTCATCAAGAAATAAAGAATGGCATTTTATAGCAATGTAGTAGTTTTAATTTTATTTCAAATTACTTTCAATTTGAATGCTCAATCTTATGAAGTAAATCTTTGGGAAAAAGATATTCCAAATAGTATAATAAATTCAAATTACGAAGAAGTTCAAGTGTTTGAGGATTCTATTCTAGTCAAAGTCAGTCAAGTTAAAATACCCACACTCACTATTTTTAAACCTAAAACTCCAAACGGAACAACGGTTATCATTTGTCCTGGTGGTGGATATTTGCACTTGTCGATACATAAAGAAGGGTATAAGGTTGCAGAATGGCTGAATTCTTTAGGCATTACAGCAATTGTTCTAAAATACAGGTTACCTTCAGACTCAATCATGCAAGATAAAAGCATTGGCCCTTTACAAGATGCTCAAGAAGCCATAAGGTATGTAAGAAGAAATGCTAAAAAATGGAACTTAAACGAAAACAAAATAGGCATTATGGGTTTTTCTGCTGGTGGACACTTGGCTTCAACATTGGCCACAAAATATGATGAAATCCTATATAAGGTTTCAGATTCAACAAGTGCAAAACCTGATTTTTCAATTCTACTATATCCCGTAATTTCAATGGATAATTCGATAACACATAAAGGTTCAAAAACTAATTTATTAGGATCAAATCCTACCAAAGCATTAATAGAAAAGTTTTCTATTGAAAAACAAGTCAATTCCTTAACGCCAAAAACATTCTTGGTACACGCTACAGATGATAAGTCAGTTCCTGTTGAAAATAGTATGAATTATTATTTAGCCTTGAAAGACAATAACATTGCCGTTGAAATGCATATCTATGAAAAAGGAGGACATGGCTTTGGTTTAGGTAAAGAGAGTACAAGTCAATTTTGGACAAAAGATTGCGAAAAATGGTTAAAGTTGAATAATTTTTAAATTTCCAATTTCTTCTTCAACTTCAAAAAGAGTAGTGCTGTTATAAAAGCATCACCAGAAGCAGTGTGTCTATCACTCTTTCTTATTTTATAGATATCGCACAACTCATCCAAACTGTGATGTTCTTCAAAAGGTAAGTTTTTCAATTTTTGATACATGGCATCTGTGTCCATGAATTCGTTTTTAAGTTTGCCTAAATCTAATCTTTTCAAAGCTTCATTGATAAGTTCAATATCAAAATCTACATGATGTCCCACTAAAGTCGCATCTTTGATAAAACTTAAAAACCGAATTACTGCTTCAGCTTCAACAATTTTATTTTCATTGCCTTCACGAACAATACCATGAATAGGCACAGATTCTGGTTTGAAAACCTCTTGAATTAAAAAAACTTCGAGGTAATCCCCAACTTCAATTTTATTTTCAAAAACACTTACAGCACCAATAGATAAGATTCTATCTTTTTTATATTCTAAACCTGTTGATTCACAATCAAAAATTACATAGCGATTGCTTCGTTCTTTAGCGTCAAAATGAGCTAAATACGTTTCCCAAAACTTAGGTTTCTCTTTTACAATTTTCTTAAACCAATTCCATTCCATCTTATGTAAAATATGCCAATTGAAAACGTGTTTTTAACAATTCCTGAATACCTTGTATGGGATAAAAACTGTTTTTAAGTTTTACTTTATCTAATTTAGATAACTCTTTTAAATTCAAATACCTACCTGAATTTTCATTCATCAATCCTTCTTCAGTTCTAAAAGACAATAAGGTTAAAAAAGCATCTGCACAAGCTTCATATAATTCCTCATTTTGAGGTTCTAATTCGGCTAGTTTTTTATATCTTAAATAAGTATTGTTTACATTTCTGATTTCTTTATGCAACGCTAACAATCGTCCAGCATCAATCAAAGGCATTAAGGCTCTGGCTTTGATATCAAAAGTATCTTTGTTTTCACCATCATTTTCAACAATAAATTGCTTAAAAAAGCCAAGTGGAGGAGGACTCTTGATAGCATCTGCTCCTAAAAAGGCGAAAAATAACTCATTTTTATGCGTATTTTCAAAAATATTCTGAGTCAGTTTATCTACAAAAGATTCATCTCCATACACCAAATCATAATCAAAAAATATGGAACACATTAAAATTCCATTATCACCAGGCGCATTGATCCATAAATTGAATTGCTTTTTCCAATCCGTTAAGGATTTGCACCACAAGGAATTACTTGCCATCATGTTCGCCGGACAATAAGCATACCCCACTTTATTTAAAGTCTTAGTTACTCGTTCGGCCAATTCCAAAAAATACTTTTTTACAGCATCATATTCTTTGTCTGGAACATCTTCAAAAACAATAAAATTATCTTGATCTGTTAAAAGCAACTGTTCTTTTCTTCCTTGACTTCCCATAGAAAGGCAAGAAAACTTGGTTGGAGGAGGAGTTCCTATTTTTTCTATAGCCAATTCAATTGCTCGTTTAGAAATAGCGGTATTAATCTCACCAGCAATGGAACACAGATGATTTATAGGTATGTTTTTATCTAAAGATTGTTGGATTAAATCTGTTAATTTCTCTCGAATAACTCTCAAATCACTTGATTTTGAAGCTCTTTTGCATTGTTTTAGCAATACACCAGGGTTATTGGCTTGTGCCACAACAATATCATGCTCGGAAATTATGCCTTTAATTTCAGAATGCACAGTGCCGTCAACAGTAACGCATAAATGTCCCACATTATATTTAAGCATCATGATCTGAGCCTCAGCAATAGATAGATTTTCAGCAACTGTAATAACAGGATTTGACATGATTTGTTTTACATCAACATCAATAGGGTAAAGTCCGGTAGCAATTTTAGAACGCAAATCTTTATCCGTTATAATTCCAATAGGAAGTTTAGCTTTTTCAATAATAACACTTCCAATTTTTAAATCGGTCATTTTTTGAGCTATATCCTTAACAATATGTGTAGATTTAGCGGTGAAAGGATTCTTAGTATATTTGATAGGTTGGTAATACTGAATTTCAGCAGATTGCTCACTATAAATAACATTTTCAGAGATTAATTTTCCTTTATTATTCTTATCTCGAGGATTTCTTGTATTAGAAGCAAAACTTTCCAATAAAAAGTTAAGCACTTCATTATTTTGAGCCACATACGGTTTGAAAACCTCAATTGGAATAGCATATAAAATAGATTCTTCACGAGATTTTGCTGTCATTAGGTAGTTGTCTTTCGCAAAAAAAGGCCTCAACCCAATGATATCGCCAGCATCACATTTGTCAATTAAAACATCATCAGAATCTGAAGTGATATTTAAACCAATTTCACCCGTATTTACCACATAAAAATCTCTATGCGTTGTTTCATTGATTTGAAACAAAACTTCATTTTTATCTAGATATAACACTTTTATGTGTGTTGCAATTTGATAAACATCATCCAATGAAAGGTACGAAAAAGGTTCATATCCTTTTAAAAAATCTGTTATCCTTTGAGCAATAGAGTTGTTCATGAGTTGACTATTATGAGACGAATTTACAATTCTTTTGCATAGAATCAAAGAAGAAGCTAAATATTCTATTTTACATAATGTATATTATAGGTCAAATTAATACTATTGAAAATACCTAAAAAAAGGTTTGTTTCTAAAACAGATAAAGATTAGTTTTGTGCTTTATAAATTCACTATGCAAAACAAACAAGCCATACAACTTATTGAAAAAATTCAAAAGGAAATTTTTCAGCAAAAATTTGATGTATCTTCAGCAGTTGAAGATTTAAAAAAAATTAGAGAAATTACGATGGAATTAAATAATCCTGTGTTAACAAAAGCACTAAGATTAGCTTATGAACATCTTGAAGAAAATGATGCTTTTTTAATTGAAATTCCCAACGATGAGCCTATTGATGATTCATCAGATTTAGATAATTCAACTTTTTCAACTGAACACAACGAAGAAAGTTTAAATTATTTCTTATCCTTGTTGGCTGATTGTTCAAAGAAAAATAACTTATTGGATTTAAGAGAATACAATAAAGCATTTTTGGCCATGTAATTTCTTTCTATTTTACATAATATCAAAATCGGTTTAATTACCGATTTTTTTATAGGTATCTTAACGTATTTCTATTTTTTTTCTCCCTAGTTTTGTGAACTAATTTTTGAAACAAACAATGTCAAGCACAAAAAAATCTCGTTTTCAACTGTTACATCAGTATTACAAATATACTGGCTTTTATTCGTTTATTTGGCAAGGAATTAAAAAAGCAATTATTCCAACGCTTTTATTGGTGGCTGTCTTATTTTATATTAATGAAAAAGTCATCAACCTTAACGAGGCAATGGTTTATGCAACAAAGAATTTTAGCGATTTCTTTTTGTTTTCAATCTTCTTGTTATCAGAAAGTATTTTGGGATTAATTCCACCGGATATCTTTATTGCTTGGACAAAAAATACAGAATCACCACTACTCTATCTATCTATTTTAGCAATTTTATCTTACTTAGGAGGTGTTATTGCTTACTTTATGGGAAGAGGTTTAGCTTTAATTCCATCTATAAATAAATATATGTATGGAAAAATGACCAAACACATTATAAATATGCAAAAATGGGGTGGATTCCTAATTATTGTTGGTGCTTTATTGCCTTTGCCTTTTGCAATGGCTTGTTTGGCTGCTGGAATGATTAATTTTTCACGCAAGCACTTTTTTCTTTTTGCTTTGTTTCGTTTACTTAGATTTATTATTTATGGATATGTAATTTATGCTGCTTTATCATGATAAAATCGTTTAAAATTGTTGCCATATTAGAAGGTTTCTCTTATTTATTTTTATTGGCTAATATGTTTATTACCAAAAATATAGACCTCAATTTATACAAAAGTATTTTGTACCCTTTAGGTATGGCTCACGGCATATTGTTTATAGCTTACATTCTATTAGCAATCCTACTTAAGCAAAAACTCAATTGGTCTTTGTCCACCTTTTTAATTATATGTATAGCTTCGCTTCTACCTTTTGGAACATTTTACATTGAAAAAAAGTATCTAAAACATGAAAATATATAGTTGGGCGTACGAATTATTAAAACACTATGAGTTTAGTGATACATTGTCGCTTTACCTGAGTTTAATAATTAATATTGCCCTACTGATTGCAATTGCTTATATATTAGATTATATTTTTAAAAAAATATTAATCGTTGCTCTTGCTATTGTTGCTGCAAAAACAAAGTCCTCTTTTGATGATTTTTTAGTAGCTAACAAAACCGCTAAATACATTGCTCATCTAATACCACTTTATTACATCTATAAAACTGTTCCTGTAATTTTAGACCGTTTTGTTTATTGGGAAGAGTTTTTTTTAAAAGGGGTGAAAATCTATATTATTGTATTGTCACTATGGATTATTAGAAGTGTTTTTAATGCCTTAAAAGACTATTTAAAGCACAAGCCTAAATTTAGTGATAAGCCTATTGACAGTTATATTCAAGTAATTATGATTGTCTTGTGGACGTTTGGTATCACATCTTTTGTACTTATAATGTTTGATACCAATGTAAAAACATTATTGACTACTTTTGGAGCCATTTCTGCATTAATTTTTTTAATCTTTAAAGATACTATTCTTGGTTTTGTAGCAAGTATCCAGGTGTCTGTAAATGATATGGTTAGAATTGGCGATTGGATTACCATGGAAAAGTTTGGAGCTGATGGTGATGTCATTGAAATAAATTTAGCTACTGTTAAAGTTAGAAACTTTGATAATACTACAACCACAATTCCCACCTACAGTTTAATATCGGATAGTTTTAGAAATTGGAGAGGAATGCAAAATTCCAATGGAAGGCGTTTTAAGCGTAGTCTTTTGATAAAACCTAGTACCGTAAAATTCGTTTCCAATGAAGATTTGCCCAAGTATGAGAAGTTACAACTCCTAAAATCATACATATCGCACAGACAACATGATATTTTAAAGTACAATGAAGCAAATGGAATTGACAAATCTGTAATCTTAAACGGTAGAAATTTAACCAATTTGGGATTGTTTAGAAAATTTATTCATCAATACATTCAAAATCATCCAGGAATAAACCAAGACATGCTGTTGATGGTTCGCTATTTACAACCAAACGAGTATGGCATTCCTTTAGAAATTTATTGTTTTTCAAAAGATAAGGTTTGGGAAAATTATGAGCACATAATGGCTGATATATTAGATTATGTAATATCGTCAGTAGCTTATTTTGAACTGGAAATTTTAGAGCTAAATTTAAACTTAAACTCAAACTTAAAAAAAGGTTAAAAAAGTGCTTTTCAAATGCTAATAGTTGCATTTAATCCGATTAAAGCCTTTTTTTTAAAAAAAAAGCACTTGTTAAGTTTAATTTTAATACTTTTGCAAAGTTATAAAACAATAAATAAATTCATGAGAAAATTATTATTACTATTGTCGCTATTCGTATTTTCAAGTACAATCGCTCAAGAAGAAGTAAGTGATCAAATGCAATCGAATATTTTTAACAGATGGTCGATTGATGTTAATGGAGGTTTATCTAGACCAACAACTCCTTTTATGCCAGGATATTATGTGGAAGATTTTTCGTTTTTCCATGTTGATTTAGGCGCTAGATATATGTTTAATCCTAAATTTGGTATGAAATTGGATTTTGGTTATGATAGTTTTCAAAACCCATCAGACGTAACCCCTTTTAAATCTCAATATTACAGAGCTAATATTCAAGGAGTTTTAAACTTAGGTAGAGCCTTAAATTTTGAAGAGTTTACGCAAAGTTTTAACATTCAAATGCATGGAGGTCTTGGATATTCTTTTATGACTTCTGATAATTTTGAGGGTGAAGATAACATGACTAACGTTTTGGTTGGTTTAACAGGTCAATATAAACTTTCTGAAAGAGTTGCTTTGAATGCTGACTTCACAATGATTAATAACATTAGACAACAGTACACGTTCGATGGAACTTCAGGGTTTGGTAATGTACCAGACAATAGAGGTTTCAACGGAACATTATATAATGCAACATTAGGTTTGTCAATTTATTTGGGTAGCAATGACGTTCATGCAGATTGGGCTTTTGAAATGAAAGATGAAAAGCAAGCAGAACTTGAAGACCGTTTGGCTGAAATGGAAACTATGATGAATGATACAGATAGAGATGGTGTTCCAGATTATCTAGATGTTGAAAACAACACTACAAATGGAGTTGCAGTAGATTCAAAAGGTAGAGCAATTGATTTAAATAATAATGGTGTTCCAGATGAGTTAGAAAGATATGTTGAAACTAAAACTAAAGAAGCAGTTTCAGGTTCAAATGGTACTGATGGCTCTGGAAGAGGTAATAAATCTCCTTTAGAACTAATCAACCAAGGATATATCAACATTTTCTTTGATACAGATTCTTTTGATCCAAAGTCATCTTCTACAAATGATTTATATTTTGTTATCAATTATTTAAAAGATAATCCAGCTGCTACAGCTGATATTATTGGTTATGCTGACACAAGAGGTTCAAACGAATACAATCAAGAATTGTCAAGAAAAAGAGCAGAAAGAGTTAAATCTATCGTTGAAAAAGCAGGTATTGCTGGTTCAAGATTAACAATCGTGCCACAAGGTGAAGATAATTTAGGTGATGGAGCTGCTAACCTATCTTTGGTAAGAAAAGTTACTTTCAAAATCAAATAATTATAAACAATTCATTTTTAATAACTTCAATAGCCTCTAAGAAATTAGAGGCTATTTTTTTTTACCTTTAAAGAAAAAACATGGAAACTCGTGATGCGTTACTTGCGGCTCAAAAAAGAACAACCATTGGTCTTGTGACTGAAAACTCTTCGCCAGAAGAAAAATTTCAAAATGAAACCCTTCGTCCTATTTTAAAATTCCAAAATGATTTATTCATCGAAGTTTTTAAAAATTATGCAGTAAAACAAAAAGGTGTTTTCTTTTCACTTTCGCCAGATAAAAAAATGAATTACATTGAGAACACCATCCAAAGAGATATAAAATTTAGAAATTCCCTAAAAGGAATTATCATTGGAATGTTCACCGTTTCAGAATACAAAGTGTATATTCAAAATTCATCCAACCTTAATAAAAGAATGATGAATTTATTAATCGAACGTTTAAAAAGTCAAATACAGCTATTTGAAAACGAATAAATAAACTATTTGTAGTAAACTATTTTTCGGGTAAAAGATTCAACGGTGATTCCTTCTTCGTTTTTTATTTCTTTAGTCAACCAATTTTTATTTTTATCTAAGGTATAAGTATAATAGAGACTATCACCTGGATCTATATTTGAATTGCGTTTTTGTAATTCTAAAAGGCCATTTTTATTATACTGGTATTGTTCTACACTTTCATAATGTGAATCAAATGCTTGATAATGCTCTTTTTCTTTTTGTCCATTAGCATTGTAAGTAATACTATTTCGTCCATTGGGCTTGTTACCTTTGTAAAAAGTTTGCTCAATCAAATGGGCAGCTGTATCAAACTTATAATCCGTTTTCAAATAATTAGAATAATCATTACTATTTCCTCTAGTTAATAACGTCATAGTCTTTTGAATAGAATCTATACTGATACTTGTAGTTTTTATCAAATTTTTAGTTTTGTTATACTCTTCACAACGCAATAAAATTCCCTTGCCATCATACTTGTAACTTTTTGAAACATATGCTGCAGTATCTTTTGGTTTCAATAAAATACTATCTAAATCTGTGTAAGTACGTTCTTTAACTAAACGCTGATTTTCATCATACGTATAAATAGTTGAACTATAGGTTTTCCGATTTTTTGAGAAGTTAAAAAATGTTGTTTGATCCAACTGACTAATCAATTTTCCAAAACGATTAAAGATCTGTTTGGTATAAGTTTGTTTTCGTATTTTTTGTATTGCTTCTCTCCCATTTCTCTCTACATCAAATTGTTGGTAATCAGTTTCAACTTCCTTAACTTTTTTATAAAAAAAATCACTTTTCCAATAATTTATTTCATCCAAATAATTAATTTCAATTGCCTGCGAATGCAGCATCGAACTTTTTACACATAACAATGTAAGAAAAATTTTAATTATTATCTTTCTAGTCATAAAAACTAAGCTTGTTTTTTTATAAATGCAATTTAATAAATAGACTCTCCATTTAAATCAGTACCTAAAACATCACTCATATAATCAAAGAATGGACGCATTACCTTAAAAGTTTGTATAACTTCACTGGCAAAATTTGGAGAAAGTACCTCTGCATTGGTAAACTTTCTTGTAACTAAATATTGTTTTTTCCTGATCAAATCTATAGCTGGGTGGTCTTTGTCAAAATCTCTTGGTGCTGATTTTAGTTCTTCTCCTTGAAGAGTACCAAACATTTTCTTGAACTCGCTTTGCGAAATAATTTCCCTCAGTTCTGAAGCATCAAGTGCTATTTCTTTTCTGATACGTAACAAATCCTCTTTGTTAGGCTCCCAAAATCCACCACCAATAAAGCTTGCTTCATTTTCAATGTGTAAATAATAACCACCACGCAAATGGGGTTTTTGACGAACAAATCCTACACTAAAATGAGTTTTATAAGGTGTTTTATCCTTTGAAAATCTTACATCTCTATATATCCTAAAGATCTGCATCTTATCAATGACATCTATTTTATCTAATTCTCCTTTAATGTTTTCAAAAAATAATTTTAGTTGCTTTTGTTCCTTATCAAAATCAGGTTTATTTTTCGTAAACCATTCTCTATCATTGTGTTTACTTAATTGAGAAAGGTAGTCAAATGTGCTTTTTAAAATCAGACTCATACGTTTAAAATATTATTATTTATTTTTTTTTAAAATTTTTTACTTTTTTCTTTTTTGTATCAAAAAAAAACATAAATTTACAATTAATCGGATAAAACAGACACTTTACCGATAGTTATCAAAAGTCAATCCCCAAATCCCATTCAACTTATGAAAACTAAATTATTACTATTAGTAGTATTACTAATGGCGAACGTTGTTTATTGCCAGGTAATTGATGTTATTACCAATTTTAATGGAGCTGGTATCGTTAATATCGCTCATAAAGATAATTATATTTATTTTACATCCTACAGTCAAAAAAGGATTTATAAATTTGATCACACAGCAGCTGTGCCTGCGGTAGAGATTGTGCATCAGTTTACTGAAAATCCCAACTTTATTTATACACATGACAATTTTTTGTATGTAGGTACCGAAAACACGTACAAAACCTACCGAATTGATCTTTCTAGTTCAGTCGTTCAGCCTGTGGTCATTGCTAATATTGCTGGTCCAATGGTACAGATAGCTAATAAATTATATGTAGGCCAATATGTTGCTGAGAAAATCTCTACAATTGATTTAACAACTTTGGTAAAGACAGACATTTTGACCAATTATAAGCCTAACTTTTTTGCTTTGCACAACAATGAGTTGTATTTTACTTCAAACACCACAAATAAACTATACAAATACAATAGTACAACAAGTCACGTATCCACAATACTGAATAATTTAAATTATGCATCAGGTATAGTGTTGAATGATCAAAACTTATTCATCTGTGAAAGCTCTAGTAGCACAATAACTTATTATTCGCTACCCAACTTTGAATATGTAAGTAATATTCAATTACCTGCTAATTCATGGCCCAACGGGATTACGATTGTCAATAATCATCTTTATTTTATACAAACCATTACTGGTAAAATATCAAAAGTTCCTTTGAATGCAATAAGCAACAACTCGTTGAGTACTACTTTTTTTGGTGACAGTAAAGAAGAAAGTTTAGCTATTTATCCAAATCCATCAGAAGGTGTATTTAACATTAAAAGTGAAGTATCACTTGAAAAAGGAGAAGTCTATGATGCTAATGGAAAATTAGTGATGCAATTAAAAATTTCTAACAACCAATTTGATTTATCTGCCTTAAACAGTGGGAATTATCTATTCGTAGCAGAAGGTGAAACTAGGCAATTGATTAAAAAATAGGCCTTATTTATCTTTTAACCGATTGGCTACATATTCGATTTCGGTTTTGCCATGAGGCATTGGTTTTCCATCACTGCCTAAGTTGACCATAGTAATGTTATCAATGGTGATGATGGTTTCGTGAGTCATTTTATTACGAACTTCACATTTTAGGACAATGGATGTTTTTCCAAATTTTACAACATCCATCCCTATTTCCACTATATCACCTTGTTTAGCAGAACTCATGAAGTTGATTTCACTCATGTATTTGGTAACCACTCGGTTATTTTCAAATTGAATAATCGTATATAAAGCCGCTTCTTCATCAATCCAAGAAAGCAATTTTCCTCCAAACAAAGAGCCGTTTGCGTTTAAGTCTTCGGGTTTTACCCATTTTCTTGTGTGAAATTTCATGTTGTCTTTTTATGGTATAAAGGTACAAAAGTTAAAGAAAAGTTGTATATATTTGGAAGGATTTAGTGGTTAACAGCAAACATAAAATGCATGTCTAAAAAAAATCCGCAAAGAAAACGAATAGATGCTTTATCATTTAAAATTGATGAAATCCATATTAATCCCGAAAGTGGAACTGTAGAGCTAAATCTGCATTTTAATCTAAAACATAAAGAGCTAAAATCTTCACTATCTCATAATAACCTATTATTGGCGACTTCTTTTTACCTGAAAATTTTGAATTAATTTACGCAAGTGACAAAGCTCAAGATAATGTTTTAAATGCTGCAATTAAACATTGTCATCATTTGGCAGACAAATCTTTAAAATTGTTAAAAGAAGAAATTGAAAATGCTAACTGGTAATAACTTTAACCGTTGTCAATCTACCATGTTTAAAAATAATCTATTAAGCTTAAAACTCTACCTCAATCAGAAATATGAAAAACACTAAATATTTAGCCTGTATAGCAATATTTTTCTCATTTTTTTTATTCCAATGTCAGCAGCAAAAGGAAAATAAATCAATTGACAACATGGGAAAGCAAACTAACAAGGTATATATAAATCCAAATTACAGCAAAAAAACCATAAAACCCCAACAATATAAATCAACTGGTAAGGTTTACAGCATTTTTATATATAATGGAACTGCAAATTCTATAACAGCTAATGAAAAAGTAACAATCAAGCCAAACGAAAGTTATATACTTAAGATACCTGATACATTGGGAATTTCACTTAATAATGGGATTCAATTCTTTTTCGGAGCAACAGAAGGATTAGAAGTAATTGATAACAAAGTGCAAGTTGCTGGATTAGATGGAGAATGGCTTGAAAAATTAAATGTTCCAAAATCTGTAGATTGGGCATTTTCAATATTAAATCCAAGTGAAGGTGATCCAATTTTAGAATAATAAAAAACAGAAAATGAAAAATATTTTATCCATTGCAATTCTTTGTCTATTGTTATGCTCATGTAAGTCAAAAAAAGAAATATTATTTTTAGATTCAAAATTTATTACAGATTCGATTTATAGTAAATATTTAAAAGAATATCGAAAGCATAATGTCTATTTACCTAAAGATTTTAATTCAAATAAAAGCTATCCAATGATTTTTTCAACTGATGGAGGAACTAATTTAACCGATAAAAAAACTGAATTAGATTCATTAATCAATAATAAAATTATTAAGCCAATCATTTTTATTGCTAGTTTTTCCAACAGTAAAATAGCAGACAGCACAAGTACAACACTAGGTAACGGTAAAAAAGTTTATCTTAATTATAGAAACTTTGAATATGTGGATAGGAAACCAATCCGGTTGGAAGATTCGTTATTAATAGATAGATTTAGCAATCATAAATTATATTTTACAAATGAATTAATTACCCAAACCGAAAAAATATATAATCAAAAAGCTAAAAAGGAAAACAGATATTTCTATGGAGTTTCTAATGGTGCTGGATTTGGTTTAAGTTTACTAAATAGTAACCCTGAATTAATTGGAACATACATATGTTTTTCAACATTTGGTGGAGATATTCAAACAAATGTATGGAATGAAAAAACAAAATATCCAAATCTATATTTAAGATATGGAAGTGAAGAACCTTTCTTTTTGAAAGATGAAGCAGAGTATTTAATTTCAAAATATACTGCATCAAACTCTTTTATTGAAACAAAAGAATTTGAAGGAGGACATAATAATAAGTTTTGGAAAAAAGATTTTATTGAAATAATAAATCGGGTATTTAAAACTGAATAAAGTTTAGCTTGTAATTTTTGTAATAGAAAAAATTACCTTTTAAATATAAATAATATGGTAAGACTTATTGAAAACAAACAAATCTGGGAAGGTTATTTTACTTATGAAGATGGCTATGAAGTAATTGATCAATATATTGATGTTAAGTTTAAAATGGAATTGATTTTTAATGATAATTCATTTGTTGGAACCTCTACAGATTCTGAGTCAGAAGGTTTTTTTGATAAACCTATAAATGTAAAGGGTTTTATACTAGATAACAAAATAAGCTTCGTAGTAAATTATCCATACTTATATTATAAAAACGAAGATGGAAAAATAATTATAGATAAAAAAAGTAAACATCCTGAAATACGTTATTTTGGAATTTATGATGAAATTACAAAAAAATATTTTGGAACGTGGGAAATGACTATGTACGAAGAAGAATATCTTGGTGATTACATAGAAGAAATTGCAAATGGTGAATTTGAAATTAAAAGGGTGAAATAGATATTTGAACTTTACTTCTCCCTTTCTTTCAAAACCTTCACCACATCATTCAACTCAAAACCTTTGGCTTGTAATAAAATCAAATAGTGAAATAGCAAATCAGCACTTTCAGACAAGAACAAATCGTCGTTGTTGTCTTTGGCTTCTATGACTACTTCTATGGCTTCTTCTCCAACTTTTTGAGCTATTTTATTAATGCCTTTTTCAAATAAAGAAGCTACATAACTCGTTTCAGCATCAGCATTTATTTTGCGTTTTGCAATTGTATTTTCTAATTTCGATAAAAATCCATATTCTTGATTATTAGATTCTTGCCAACATGTATCTAAACCAGTATGACAAGTTGGACCAGCAGGTTTTACTTTCACTAAAAGCGTATCGTTATCGCAATCTTCTTTAATGGAAATCAATTCTAAGAAATTGCCACTCTCCTCACCTTTTGTCCATAATCGATTCTTGGTGCGACTGAAAAAGGTTACTTTATTCGTAGCCAAAGTTTGGTTTAACGCTTCTTGATTCATGTAGCCTAACATCAAAACATTTTTGGTTTCATTGTCTTGAATTATGGCTGGAATTAGATTGTCCGAAGTTTTGTTGAAGTTTATTTTCATGGTTTTGTAGCACAAAGTTTCACTAAGTTTTATTTTTAATAGCTGTTTTTATTTATAATCGAATTCTTATTTCTTTTTCTTTTAAAAATTGTTTCAGCTTAGGAATTTCTATTTCTTGGTAATGAAAAACACTGGCAGCTAAAGCGGCATCAGCTTTTCCGAGCATAAATGTGTCAGCGAAATGTTCCATAGTTCCAGCACCACCAGAAGCAATGATAGGAATATTTACAATTTCTGATAATTGTGCTAAGGCTTCATTGGCAAACCCGTTTTTGGTACCGTCATTATTCATTGAGGTAAACAGAATTTCTCCAGCACCACGCTGCTCCACTTCTTTTGCCCAATCCAATAGATTTAATTCAGTTGGCACCTTTCCTCCTACTAAATGCACCATCCATTCTTCATTGATTTGTTTAGCATCAATGGCTACTACTACGCATTGGCTTCCATATTTTGCAGCAATTGCATTAATCAAATCTGGATTTTTAACTGCTGATGAATTAATGGATATTTTGTCAGCACCATTTTTCAATAAAACAGCTACATCTTCAACCGATGCAATACCACCACCAACCGTAAATGGAATGTTTATAGCAGCGGCTACTTTTCGAACCAAATCAATTAGTGTTGCTCTACGCTCTTCTGTGGCAGAAATATCTAAAAATACGAGTTCGTCTGCACCAGTTTCAGCATATTTTTTGGCCAATTCAACTGGATCACCAGCATCTTTTAAATCCAAAAAATTCACACCTTTTACGGTTCTTCCATTTTTAATGTCTAAGCAGGGAATGATTCTTTTTGTTAGCATATTTTTTTGTTTTAAACCTGACAGGTTTCAAAAACTTGTCAGGTTTAGTTTTTCAAGTTGTTTTAAAGTGATTCTGCCTTCGTAAATGGCTTTTCCTATGATGGTGCCTTCGCAGCCTAGTTCAGCTAATTTGGGTAATTCATCAAAAGTAGAAATGCCTCCAGAAGCGATTAATTTTATGTTTTGAGTTTCTTCTAAAATTCTACGATATAATTCAAAACTTGGTCCTTCTAACATACCATCCTTGGCGATATCGGTGCAAATCACATATTGAATACCTTCTTTTTGATAGTTTTGAATAAAAGGGATTAAATCTGAAGTAGATTCTTCTAACCAACCTGAAATGGCTACTTTTTCATTTTTTGCATCTGCTCCTAAAATGATTTTACCTGACCCATATTCTTGAATCCATGATTTAAAAACATCAGGTTGCTTGATGGCAATACTTCCTCCAGTAACTTGACTGGCTCCATTTTCAAAGGCAATTTTCAAATCGGTATCCGACTTTAAACCACCTCCAAAATCAATTTTTAAACTAGTTTTCGTGGCTATTTGTTCCAAAATCTTATAATTCACAATCTGATTTGACTTGGCACCGTCTAAATCTACTAAATGCAGATACTCAATTCCATGTGCTTCAAAGGATTTAGCCACTTCTAACGGATTTTCGTTGTATATTTTCTTTGTATCGTAATTACCTTTGGAAAGTCGGACGCATTTTCCTTCTATGATATCTATGGCTGGGATTATTCTCATTTTTATATTTATTTTTTGGAACACAGATTTTTATAATTTGAGAAATTTATATAATCTTCTTACTTACTATATTTTAATTTTATTAGCTTCCCTTATTTCTCAAATCTGTGTTCCTTCTCTTTAGTTATTTATAAGTTTAGAAAGTTCATTAAAACTTGTTCTCCAAACTTTCCACTTTTTTCAGGATGAAATTGGACTCCAAAGAAATTGTCTTTTTGCAATGCTGTGCTGTATTCTTTTTCATAATGGGTTGTGGCAATAGTATTCTCAGTCAAGGGAACGTAGAAACTGTGCACTAAATACATAAATTCATTTTCCTTAATTCCTTCAAATAATGGTGCTTTTAACTTGTAAATTGTATTCCAACCCATTTGTGGCACTTTTACTTTTTGTGAAAATTGAATAACATTGGCATTAAAAATTCCCAATCCCATGACATTGCCTTCTGCTGAATGGTTACACATGAGTTGCATGCCTAAACAAATACCTAAAACAGGTTGCTTTAACGTTGGAATCAATACATCTAAACCACTATCAACTACCCTTTTCATAGCACTACTCGCTTCGCCTACACCAGGAAAAATGACCTTATCAGCAGATTTTATGATGTTCCATTCGTTGGTAACAATTCCTTCAAAACCAAGACGATTTAAAGCAAATAATACACTTTGTACATTTCCAGCTCCGTAATCTATAATAGCTACTTTCATATTTTCATTTTTTGCTAGTTATTAAATGATTTTCAGGATTTTTCAATCCGTCTTAATCCTAGTAATCTGTAGCTTATTTTTACAACATTCCTTTGGTTGAAGGTAAAATCATTTTCTCAGGATCACGTTTTACAGCTGCTTTTATAGCTTTGGCAAAGGCTTTAAAAATCGCTTCAATTTTGTGGTGTTCATTAGTACCTTCTGCTTTTATATTTAGATTGGCTTTAGCTCCATCTGTAAAAGATTTGAAAAAATGAAAAAACATTTCGGTTGGCATTTGACCAATCATTTCGCGTTTGAAATCGGCTTCCCAAACTAACCAGTTTCTTCCTCCAAAATCGATGGCTACTTGTGCCAAACAATCGTCCATTGGTAAACAAAATCCGTAACGTTCAATGCCTAATTTATTTCCTAATGCTTTTGAAAAAACTTCCCCTAAAGCAATAGCAGCGTCTTCAATCGTGTGGTGTTCATCCACTTCTAAATCACCTTTCACTAGAATGTCTAAATCCATTTGACCATGACGTGCAATTTGGTCTAACATATGATCGAAAAAGGGAATTCCGGTATTGATATTACTTTTACCAGTTCCGTCAAGGTTTAGGGCAACTGAAATATCTGTTTCATTGGTCTTTCTTGAGATTGAAGCTGTTCTATTACTGAGTTTCAAGAATTCATAAATCTTTTGCCAATCGTTACTTTCTAAAGCAATTATGGGTTGCAATTCTTCTTGTTTTACTGAAATTTCTTTAGTTCCTAAATGGGTGTTGTCGTTGATAAAAATTGCCTTTGAGCCTAGATTTTTTGCCAATTCAACATCGGTAAGTCGATCTCCAATCACAAATGAATTTTCTAAATCGTATGCCTCAGAAAAATAAGCCGTTAACAAACCTGTTCCTGGTTTTCTAGTGTTTTTATTTTCGCTTGGAAACGATTTATCAATAAATACTTTATCAAAGAAAACGCCTTCATTTTCATATGTTTTCAGAATAAAATTGTGAACTGGCCAAAACGTTTCTTCTGGAAATTTAACAGTTCCTAAACCATCTTGATTGGTGATCATAACCAATTCGTAATCTAATTCTCTCGCAATTTTACTTAAATATGAAAGGCATTTGGGATAAAAAATCATTTTATCAAAACCATCAATTTGTTCGTCAACAGTTTCTTTTATTATTGTTCCGTCTCTGTCTATGAATAATACTTTTTTAGGCATATTGTAGCGTTTTTAAAAGTTGAATTACTTTTTCATTTTCTTCTTTGGTTCCTATTGTTATCCTCAAACAATTGTCACATAAGGGTTGATTGCTTCTGTTCCTAACTACAATACCATTTTCTATTAATTGGGCGTAACGCCAATTCGCATCATCTACTTCAACTAAAATAAAATTAGCATCGGAAGGAATCACTTTCTTGATAAAGGTAACGTTTTTTAGTGCTTCATAAAGTTTATCTCGTTCGATTAGGATTTTTTTCACTTGAAAATCTAAGGTGTTTTGTTGTAATTTCTTGATGGCTTTTTCTTGCGAAAGAATATTAATGTTGTAAGGCGGTTTTATCTTGTTCAGAATTGAAATAATTTCTGTTGATGCATACAAAATACCTATTCGAACACCTGCCATAGCATAAGCTTTAGAAAGGGTTTGACAGATGATTAGATTAGGAAATTCCTTCAATAACAATAACCAACTGTCTTTCTCAGAAAAATCAATATAAGCTTCATCAATCAAAATCAAACCACTAAAATTTCTTAACAATTCAAATATGATTTTGTCTGAAAAAGAGTTGCCAGTTGGGTTATTGGGTGAACATAGAAATAGAATTTTGGTATTTTTATCTGTTTTACTCAGAATTTCTTTTGCATTGGGTTGAAATGCATCTGTCAAAAGAACAGCTCGGTTTTCAACAGCGTTAATACCTGCTAAAACTTCATACATTCCATAGGTTGGTGGCAGCGTAATTACATTATCTTTATTAGGTTCGCAAAAAGCTCTATACAACAAATCCAAGACTTCGTCGCTTCCATTGCCTATTAAAATGTTCTCAATTTTGATATCATTTTTTTTAGCAATGAGTTCTTTCAATTCTAGCTGTTGTGGATCTGGATATCGATTTATACTGTTATCAAATGGATTTTCATTAGCATTTAAATAAATCATTTCATGTTTAAAATTTTTAAATTCATCTCTTGCTGAAGCATAAGGTTTCAGGTTCAAAATATTTTTCCTGACTAGTTTGTTGATATCGAACTTATTCATTTTTAATAGTGTTAAGTCTTAGTGTAACTGCATTTTTGTGGGCTTGTAATCCTTCTGCATCCGCCATAATTTCAATTGCTTTTCCAATAGTTTGTATTCCTTCATTTGAAATTTTTTGGAACGTCATAGCTTTTAAGAAACTATCTAAATTGACACCACTATAACTTTTGGAATACCCATTTGTTGGTAAGGTATGATTTGTACCAGACGCATAATCTCCTGCACTTTCAGGCGTATAATTTCCGATAAAAACTGAACCAGCATTTTGGATACCCTCAATAAAATAGTTTTCATTTTTTGCACAAAGGATAAAATGCTCTGGGCCATAATCATTAATAAAAGCTAAGGCATTCGTTTCGCTTTCCATGAAAATTAACTGGGAATTATTAATCGCCACTTGAGCTATTTCTTGTCTAGGAAGCTGTTTCAATTGTTTGTAAACTTCATCTTCCACCTCATTTAAGGTATTTTTATTGGTGGTAACCAAGATCACTTGACTGTCTTTTCCGTGTTCAGCTTGACTTAATAGATCAGAAGCAACAAAACTTGGAATGGCGGTTTCATCAGCGAAGATTAATAATTCACTTGGTCCAGCGGGCATGTCAATGGCTACACCGTTTTGAGAAGCATATTGTTTAGCAATTGTTACAAATTGGTTTCCTGGACCAAAGATTTTATAGACTTGAGGAATTGTCTCTGTTCCAAAAGTCATTCCTGCAATGGCTTGGATGCCACCTACTTTGTATATCTTAGTTACACCACATAATGCAGCAGCATATAAGATAGCAGCATTTATATTTCCGTTTTTGTCGGGTGGCGAACATAGCACAATTTCTTGACAACCTGCTAATTTTGCTGGAACGGCCAACATTAATACCGTAGAAAACAAAGGAGCTGTTCCTCCAGGAATATATAATCCTACTTTTTGAATAGGCCGTTTTTCTTGCCAACATGTAACTCCAATAGTAGGTTCAACTATAATTTTATCTGTTTTTTGAGCGGCATGAAATTGCTCTATATTTGATTTTGCTATCTCAATGGCTTCTTTTAATGCAGCTGAAACTTGGCTTTTTGCACTCTCAATTTCCTCTTGAGTTACTTGTATGTTTTCTAAATTTACGCCATCAAAAAAGAATGAATATTTGGCAATGGCTTTATCACCTTTTTGTTGTACTTCTCTAAAAATTTGCTTTACTGTTTCTTCAAAATCTTTTAAGTTTTGGGTTGGTCTTTGACAAATCTCATTCCAACTTTCTGGGTTTGGATTATATATTTTTTTCATAACTTTATATTCTATTTTCTTTTTACAATACCATTTTTTCAATTGGGCAAACCAAAATTCCTTCAGCACCAGCTTCTTTTAATTGATCTATTACTTCCCAAAATTGATCTTCATCAATTACAGAATGAACACTACTCCAACCTTCTTCAGCTAATGGCATAACTGTTGGACTTTTTAATACTGGTAGAATTTTACTGATTTCAGCAATTTTATTGTTTGGTACATTCATTAAAATGTATTTTGATTTTCTGGAACGTAATACGGCTTGAATCCTAAATTGAAGTTTGGCTAATAGTTCTTTTCTTTCCTCTGCAATTTGTGGAGAAACTGCCAAAACGGCTTCACTTTTTAAGATGATTTCTACTTCTTTTAAACCATTTTTAAATAAGGTGCTTCCACTGGAAACAATATCAACAATAGCATCTGAGAGTCCGATATTTGGTGCAATTTCTACGGAGCCTGAGATTTGATGAATCTCCACAGCTATTCCTTTTGAAGCAAAGAAGTCTATTACTGTCTTTGGATATGAAGTAGCAACTCGTAATCCATTTAAATCTTGAATAGTATTGTAATTAAAATTCTTTGGAACTGCCACTGAAACTTTACATTTTGAGAAACCTAATTTTTCAGCAATTTGAATGTTTTGTCCTTTCTCGACTAATAAATTATCTCCAACAATAGCAATATCTACTACTCCATCAATCAAATATTGGGGAATATCAGAATTTCTGAGATAATACACTTCTAACGGAAAATTGGAAGCGGTAACTTTAAGTTGGTCATTGCCATTATATACCGAAATACCACAATCTTTTAAGATTTGAATACTTTCATCATGAAGGCGACCTGATTTTTGGATAGCAATTTTTAACGTGTTCATTTTTTGGTTTTTATTTTAAAAAAGTACACCAAGGGATTTTAAAAAGTGCTTTACAAGAAAAAACCCGTTTGATGTACTCAAACGGGTTTCTGATTTATATGAATTTGTTACATAACATCATTACTTCGCTTGAGCGTAGATATGATGATGGTGATGTAACTGATTTAAAAACATAATTTCTGTCATTTTTTTAACACTGCAAATGTAACGACTTAATTTTGTAATAAACAAAACTTTTTAAAAATTTATAGTTTGTTTAGTGATCGTCATGATGCGATTCTTCTTGATGATTAGGTTCTGAAGAATTACTCACACTAGCATTCTCTCTAATTTCTGTGTGACGAATTTCACCACCAGATGTTCCAACAGACTTAGACAAAACTGCTGAACCAACTGCTAAAATTAAAACTAAATAAGAAATAATTGAAGCTTTGGTATATTTTTTAGCATGAGCAACTAATCCCAAAATGGAAAGTAATCCTAATCCATAAAGAACTTTCATGAATGTTTCTGCTATTTCTTCATGTTCGTGAATGATGTCGTGTGAAATCCCTAATTTTTCCACAATTTCTTCTGCTCCTTCACCAGTCATCATGGTAGCTTTTGCCATAATCATGCAAAAAATAAAAATCACATAAGCCGTGTTGACTAAAAGGGGTTGCTTTTTGAAAACTCCATAGGCCAAAATTCCTATTCCAAAGAATAATCCTATGATTGGAAAATGGTTAAAAACCATGTGTAAATGTGCGTCGTTCATAATTTTTGTTTTTAGTTGGTTAATTCGAATACTCCTTTGGTTACTATTTTTGTGTTTTGATTTACTGTTTCATTTGGAATAATTTCTATTGTTTTCTCTATTTTCTCTCCAATTTTGACAGCTGTCTTTTTAAATTTATAAACGGATTCGATGCTGTTTACTACCAATACATAATGCTTGTCATTTTCAGTAATAACTGCATCTGAAGGAACACCTAAACCCTTTTTAGCATCTATGATTATATTGGCTTCTACAAACATTCCTGACAATAATTTACTTTTTATTTCAGCAGCTAATGTTCCAAAAACAGCAATGGTTCGTTCTTTACTTTCGATTGATTTCCCTACTAATTGTACTTTAGAACTAAAAGTTTCCTTGCTTGCTTCTGGCACTTTAAAAGTTATATTTTGTCCTTGCTTTACATATAAAATGTCTTTCTCAAAGATATTTAAATTCAAATGTAAATAATTAGTATCAACAATTTCTAGGATTATATCTGCTGGTGACATGAACATGCCTACGTTAGCATTCATCACAGTGACATCTCCTGAAATTGGTGCTGAAATTGTAATTTGTGAAGTAAATTTGCCTTTTTCTACTTGTGCTGGACTTATATTTAACAACAATAACTTTTCCTTCAACCCTTGATACATTCCTTTGGCTTTTCGGTAATCGCTCTCTGCTTTTAAATAATTTTTCTGTGATGTAATTTTTTCATCATACAAGGTTTTCTGACGTTCAAACTCCGATTTTAAATAATTAATTTGTTCCGCTACTTCAACATAATCTTTCTGAATATCAAGATATTCGGTATTCTCTAAGGTAATTAGCGCTTGACCTTTTGTGACTTTATCTCCTACTAACAATTTAGTAGCTTTTACATAGCCTCCCAAAAATGTAGTTACTTTAGCTCTGTATTGTGGTGGAACATCAATTCTTCCAGAAGATTTTATGGTGACTTCAAAATCTTGTTCAATTGGAGAGCCAATTTCCATTTTAGAAGATTGAAATTGTGTAGGTGTAACGGTTATAAAACCATCATCTATTGCCTTCTCTTCTATAACTTGTTTTTTACAAGCGAATAAAAAGGTGGTAAATAAAAGTAAGTATGCTATTCTTTTCATCTTTATCTTATTGAATATTAATATATTGCAAATTTAATTGTATTAAGTTATACTGGTTTACAGCAGTTAAATAATCTACTTGTATAGTGGTTGCATTTTCTAAACTTTGTATAAATTGGAAGAAATCTATTTCACCATGCTTATAACTCATATTGGCTACTTTAATGATTTCTTCGGATACTTTTTTTCCATATTGACGGTAATAATCTACTGTTTGTTTGAATTGCTCTAATTCGTTTTTCTTCTGATTAATGTGAGCATCAATCTTAATGAGCTCGCTTTGCTTTTGTTGCTCCCAAGCTTCTGATTCTAACTTGGCAACTTTTAACTTGGCTCGATTAAACAGAATGGGAACGGCAATACCTACCTGAAAACCATACAAAGATTGTGAAATTCCGCTATTTCTTCCCTGAAAATATGCCACATTTAAATCGGGTAACCAATGCTGTTTTTGTAATTTTTCATTAGATTTATTTTTATTTGTAATGCTTTCAAAATAAGAAACATATATACTTTTATTTGAATCAATAAAATAATCTTCCAAAGGTTTGATTTCTTCTAATTTTACCTTGATTTTTTCTTCTGTTTGTACCAAAGCTTGTAATAATTCTAATTGTGCTTTTTTCTCTTTATCTAATTGAGAAAGTTTTGTTCTTATTTGCCTAAATTTTGCTTCTGCTGTAATTTTTTCTAAATAATTGGTTTCTCCTAATTCAAATCTTCTGTTACTGGCTTTTGAGAAATTTTGGTACAAGCTATCTAAATACTGGTACAACTTTTCTTGGTGTTGTAAATATACTATTTGATAATAGGTTTTTGAAACTTCTAATTTGAGCTTGTTTTTTTGCAATTCGAAAGCTCCTTTTTGAATTTCTAATTCTGCTTTATAAAGTTTTTTCTGTGCTCCATAAACAGTTGGAAAAGCAAATGTTTGCTCCACTCCAAACACTTTTAAGGGTTGGTTATTGAGCGCTAAATTGTTTTGATCATAACTATAATACACATTAGTTTTATCAAATGAATAAGCTGTTTTTATTGTTGCTTTAGCTTTATCTACTTGCAATTGACTGGCTTTGATGGATCTATTATTTTCTAAAGCATATGTCACAATAGAATCTAATTCTGTCTTTTTTTCCTGGGCATAACCAACACTGGTTCCAATGAATAATAATATGAAATAAGTGGGATTGATGTGCTTTTTAAATTTTGGCTTTTTAAATTCTTTTTCATCAAATACTTTGAACAATATGGGTAAAACAATCATGGTTAAAAGTGTTGCTGTGAATAATCCTCCAATGACTACAGTTGCTAATGGACGTTGAACTTCTGCTCCTGCTCCAGCTGAAATTGCCATAGGTAAGAAACCTAACGCAGCAGCAGCGGCTGTTAATAAAACTGGACGAAGTCTATCTGTAGTTCCTTTTAAAATTAGTTCGTTTTTATCCTTCATTCCGCTATTTTTTAATTCTTTAAAATGTTCAATGAGTACAATCCCATTCAATACGGCAATTCCGAAGAGTGCAATAAAGCCAACACCTGCTGAAATACTAAAGGGCAAATCTCTAATCCATAAAAATAAGACACCTCCTACTGCAGATAATGGAATTGCTGAATAAACCATTAGGGCTTCTTTGATGGATCCAAAAGCAAAATACAATAAAATGAAGATTAAAAGTAAGGCTATAGGCACAGCAATCAACAATCTGGCTTTAGCACTTTGTAAATTTTCAAATTGACCTCCATACATAACTCGATAACCTGTTGGTAAATCAATTTTAGCGTCAATGATTTTCTTGACATCGTCCACAACACTCTGTAAATCGCGATTTCTAACGTTGATACCTACAATAATTCTTCGATTGGTATTGTCTCTGGAAATTTTAGCTGGCCCTGTTGTATATTCAATTGAAGCTAATTCTCTGAGTGGAATTTGTTCTCCATTGGGAACAGCAACGTATAAATTACGCAAGTCTTCAATATCGTTTCTATTAGTTTTATCTAGACGGATAACCATATCAAAACGCTTTTCACCTTCAAATACATTTCCTACTGTTTTTCCTGCAAAACCTAAAGCAATCATCTCGTTCAAATCTGCACTATTTAAACCATAACGGGCAATTTTACTTCTATCGTATTGCACAAACATTTGTGGTAACCCTTCCGTTTTTTCAATGATAATATCTGATGCTCCCGCAACATGCTTGATTGCTCTTTCAATTTCATGAGCTTTTTGGGCTAAAACTTCTAAATCATCACCAAAAATCTTAATGGCTACGTCGGAGCGTGAACCTGAGATTAATTCGTTGAATCGCATTTCAATAGGTTGAGTAAATTCAATTTCCATATTGGGAATTTTTGCTTCTAAGGCTGCTTTAATTTTATCAGCTAATTCATCTTTTGTATCTGCCGAAACCCATTCTGACTTTGGTTTTAGCTTTACAATAACGTCACTTTCCTCCATACTCATAGGATCTGTTGGAACTTCAGCAGCTCCAATTCTACTTACCACTTGTATAACTTCTGGGAAATTTTTAAGGATAATTTTTTCAATTTTTGTTGTAGTTTCTATGGTTTTTGACAATGAAGTTCCTGTCTTTAAAACGGGTTGAATCACGAAATCACCTTCATCTAAGGTTGGAATAAATTCACCACCCATGGAAGCAAACAGTCCAATAGCAAAAAACAGCAATGCGACTGCACCATAAAGTACTTTTTTAGTATTGTTTAAAGCCCAAGTAATGATAGGTAAATACCACGAATTCAATTTGTTAATCAGTCGATTTGATATAGAATTAGGAGTTTCTTCTTTAGGTTTTAGGAATAAAGAAGCTACAACTGGCACATAAGTGAAACAAAAAAGCATTGCTCCTACCAAAGCAAAACTAAAGGTTAATGCCATAGGTTTGAACATTTTGCCTTCCACACCTGATAATGAAAGAATTGGAATAAATACTATTAAAATGATTAACTGGCCAAAAATGGCTGAATTCATCATTTTAGAAGCACTTTTATAGGTAATTTGATCAATTTCTAACTGACGCTCTTGTTGAGCTAAACCTACCAAATGTTTGGATTTGTGTGCAATTTGAAAAGCTATGAATTCTACAATAATTACGGCTCCGTCAATAATAATTCCAAAGTCAATAGCTCCTAGGCTCATTAAATTGGCATCTATTCCGAAAACATTCATGAATGAGATGGCAAACAACAAACAAAGTGGAATTACTGAGGCCACAACCAATCCTGAACGCCAATTTCCAAGTAACAGAACCACTACAAAAATTACAATTAAACAGCCTAAAATTAAGTTTTCAGCAACAGTGAACGTTGTTTTACCAACCAATTCACTTCGTTCTAAAAATCCATTGATGTAAACCCCTTCAGGTAGTGTTTTTTCAATTTCTGCTACACGATGTTTGACATCTTCTATAACTTGTTTTGAATTTCCTCCTTTGAGCATCATAACCTGACCTAAAACCTTTTCTCCTTCTCCATTACCTGTAATGGCTCCAAATCGATTGGCATGTCCAAATTGAACTTTAGCAATATCTTTGATATAAATGGGCAAGCCTGTTTCGTTTTTAACTACAATATTTTCAATATCTTGGGTACTGTTCACTTTTCCTTCTCCTCGAATGAAATAACTCTGATTGGTTTTTTCAATATATGAACCACCTGCTATACTATTGTTTTTTTCTAAAGCTGTAAATACATCGGCTGTTGATATATTCATGGCTTTCAAACTAGCTGAATTGATTGCAATTTCATATTGTTTTAAAAATCCTCCCCATGTGTTGATTTCAACCACTCCTTTTATTCCTGATAATTGGCGTTTTACAATCCAATCTTGTATGGTTCGCAAATCTGTTACAGAATAATGATCTTTGAACTCTGGTTTTACTTCTAGTGTGTATTGATAAACTTCTCCTAAGCCTGTAGTTATTGGTCCCATTTCTGGTGTTCCAAAGCCTTCGGGTATTTTCTCGGCTGCTGTTTTAATTTTTTCAGCAATTAATTGTCGGGGCAAATACGTCCCTATTTCATCTTCAAATACGATAGTCACAACTGACAACCCAAATTTTGAAATGGATCGTATCTCTGTAACTCCCGGCAAATTAGCCATTTCAATTTCCACAGGATAGGTAATGTATTGCTCGATATCTTGCGTGGAAAGATTACGTGAAGTTGTAATAACTTGTACTTGGTTATTAGTGACATCAGGTACTGCTCCAATAGAAATTTGAAAAACTGAGAACAAACCAAATCCAGCTACACCAAGTGTAAATAAAATTATAATGAATTTATTTTTTAAACTAAAGGCTATAATTTTTTCTAACATTTTAGTAAATTTTAAATATAAAATAACATTTATCTATCTAAGATAAACGGCATTGAATCATCAAAAATGAATCAATTGTTGATACTAAATATTAGAATAATTTTGGAGGCAACCAGATTGAAGCTATCGCATTGGATTTAAAAGATTTATTGTAGAAAAATTTCTTTTTAGAAACTATTATGTGTTGTATGATTTGAATTTGGTAGGTTGCCATAAAAAACAGGAATAATGTAGATATCGAATTATCTAAAGTCTTGAATGGCAAATCTTGATGGTCGTGATTGTTTTCTGCATTTTTGGAATAATGAGAAACGAGATACTCAATAAATGTAATTGAACCTGTAGCTGGTTCACTTTTATGTTCTTTGAAATGTTCAATCAGGTTTGGAACTTTCAATAATTGCCCTATTGATGTGTTGGCACACATAAATACTGAGATTAAAAAATAGGCAATAGACTTGTTCATTTTACAAAATTTGAACGTTTTTAAGAAAATAAAACTACCCTACAAAGGTAAAGAATAAATACAAAAAAGAACTTAAGAACTCCTTAATATTGATTAGTTTCTAGTGGTTTGAAGTTTTCATTTTCCCCTTTTTAAATCTTTCACTAGCCACTTGATAATATGATAGGGTCAACTTTTTCAATGAATCATTCATCCTATCTAGTTTTTCTAAATGCTGGTTTTGGCTATCCCAATTGTATTGATTGACTTTTTTTCTGTCATTTATTTCTGTAAAAATATTCTTTTTCAACAAACCCAGTGTTCTGTAATTGCCCAAAAAAGCTCTTTCTTTTGAAGGTTGCATCTTTGCAATATCTTTTCCTAGGAAACTTGAATTGTAATTCCAATTGAAATAACCAAAAAGTGTAGGCATTAAATCAATTTGTGAAGCCAATCTGTTTATTTTTCCCTTTTCATTCTTTAAATTATAAATGATTGCTGGAATATGATGTTTGTCAATATTGATTTCCCATTTTCCAGCACTACTGGCACAATGATCTGCTACAATTACAAAAACAGTATTTGAAAACCATTTTTTTGTTTTGGCATGTTTGATGAATTGCCCTAGAGCAAAATCTGTATATTTCAAAGCTGCTTCTCTATTTCCTTGCGGTAACTGTATTTTGTTCTCTGGAAAAGTATATGGTTTATGGTTTGATGTTGTCATTATAAATTGAAAAAAGGGATTTCCTAATCCATTTTCAATATCTGCTTTCTTGATGGATTGCTTGTATAAATCTTCATCACAAATTCCCCAAGCATTTTCAAAAGTAACATCAGCATCAGGAATGGTTGTTCTATCTGTAACTATCTCATCTGATAAGGGATTACCTCTATCTCTATCAATTATATTGAATCCTTGACCGCCAAAAAAAGTATTCATATTGTCAAAATACCCATCACCTCCATAAATAAAATCTAGATGGTACTTTTTTTGTTTCAAAACGGTTGCTATTGAAAACAGGTGATCATTTTTTTGTCTTCTAACGATACTGTTACCTGGTGTTGGCGGAACACACAAGGTCAAGGCTTCCATTCCTCTCACTGTTCTTGTTCCAGTTGCATAGATATTCGTGAAGAAGAGACCATCATGTGCTAACTGATCTATATTTTTGGTTAACTTTTGAGTATTACCAAATTCTGCTAAAAAATCTGCACTCAAACTCTCAATACAAACTACTATTATATTTGGTTTGATTTCTTGTTGTCCATTAATGGTTCTTGAAATTTCGTCATAATTATTTGTTGCATACTTTTCATTGGGATTTAACAGATCATTCTTTAAAATTTTATAAGCTTCTTTTTCATTTAGTTTTGGATAAAACAGTTCGTAATCCAATTCGTTTGATCGATATGCTGCAAAAAAAGAGAATACTCCATTTTTAGTCAATTCATTTTCATATGTATTTGAACTGAATTCTGCATTCTTGTTTTCTAAAACTGAGAAGAAAGAAATCATAATGAGTGTATAGAAAAGTAGAAAAGACAATCTAATCACAAAGGAGGGTTTGGAAGAAAAAGTTGCATCAAAAATTTTCTTTTTATTTAATAGATAGAAGATTAAAAAAATGAGACTTACTAAAACCCCTAAAATTAATGGAATTGGATAAGACTGATTAATATTTTCAACTACTTCATATGTATAGATTAGATAATCAACTGCTATAAAGTTAAATCGGGTATTGAATTCTTCCCAAAAAGGAAATTCGGCAAAGAATGAAAATAAAGCTATAAAGAGAATTAGTGAAAGAATGGTATAATTTAGGACTACATCTATTTTTTTTCCAATCCATTTTGTGGGAAAGAAAGTTATGAAAAGGATATAAATAGCTATAAAAGCTAAGGCAACAGCTAGATCAAAGAGAAATCCATTCCCCCAAATTTTAATAGCTTTAATCAATGATAATTGAATTTTGTCAGCAATTAATGTTGACAAAATTATTCTTACCAACAAGGCTATTAAAACATAACCAATCAAAAGTATAAGAGCCACCTTATAGCGTTTGTATAATAATTTTAAGTTCATATGTTTATGTATGGATAATAAATAAGAGATAGAATAACTACAGAAAAGATAACCACAAAGGAAACGGCTCCCGCAGCAATGTCTTTGATGAAGCCTATTTTATGATGAAAATTGGGATGAACAAAATCGCAAAGCTTTTCAACGGCTGTATTTAAGCTTTCTACAGCTAAAATAAAAGCAATACAAAACAGCTGAATAATCCAATCTGTTTTAGATAATCCAACATAAAAACCAAATCCAATTAGCAAAAGTGAGAAAACTGATTGTGTAATGATTGAATGCTCCGTTTTTAATAACAGAAACATTCCATATAGAGCAAACTTGAGGCTTTTTATCCTTCCAATTACAAATGATTTCATTAGAGAAATTTTATTCAAATGTATTGTCAAGAAGCTAAAAACAACTTAAGAATGACTTAAGAGATACTTAAGAATTAATTAAATTTGATGGCGATTGAGGTTCCTTGTTCTACTCTACTGTTAACTTCAATTTCAATATTCAATAAATCACACAAACGCTTCACAATTGAAAGCCCTAAACCTGTGCCTTTAATTGCGGGAAATTCACTACTGTGTGAACGATAAAACGGTAGGAATATTTTTTCAAGATTTTCATTTGAAATTCCTATTCCTGTATCTTCAATTGAAACCATAATATAATTTGTATGATTTCTTAAATCAATATGAATTTCACCATTGCTTTTGTTATATTTTATGGCATTAGAAATTAAATTTTCAATAATTACGGACACCAAATAGTTATCTGATTTCACATAACAATCTTCATCAAAATTGGTGTTGATTTTAATTTTTTTATCTTCAATTTTTTCTGAATACCTGGATAATGTATCTAATAGCAATGCATTTAGGTAGATGGATTCATTCTTGCTGTTAATCTTTTGGTTTTCAAATCGGGCTAACAACAACAATTGGTCCACCATTTTATTTAAGCGATCAATTTCATTAATGCAAAAGCGAATTTTATCTTTATATTCCTCTTCGTTTCTTGGTTTTCGTATTAAGACTTCCATTGTCCCTTTAATAACAGCTAAGGGTGTACGCAATTCATGAGAAGCATCAGAAGTGAATTGTTTTTCTCGCTCAATAGCATTTTCAATTCGGTTTAGTAAATTGTTAATGTTTTCTGACAAAACGTAAAGTTCGTCTTTATTTTGAGGCAAAGGAATTCTAGTTGTTAAATTATCCCTTGTAATTTGACTTGAAGTATCAATAATAGTTTTGACCGGTTTTATGCTTCTTCCGGCAAAAAATCTTGCAATAAAAAAGAGAATTATTAAAATTAATGGAAAAGAAATCAATAAATTATTCTTTAATATTTGCACTATTTCAAAATCTTCCAGAGACATAGCCACTACAAGATAACCCACAATTTTTTGGTCGTTTATAATTGGTGTTTGAATTTGTCGAATGGGAATTCCGTTTAATTTGGTATCTATGAATTCGTCATTCATTTTATTTTCAACCAACTGAATATCTGCACTTTTTAAATTTGGAGACTTGTCAATTAGTTGCTTATTAGTATCATAAAACTCTACAAAAACAGGGTTGACACTAATAGAATTGTGTTCTCTTGCACGCCATTGATCAACTTGAATCAGGTAAGTATCATTTTCATCGGTAGTTACATCATCTAAATGTTTGATTAATTCTTCTCTAATTTCTCCATTAACATGTTGATTTACATTATATTTAACAATTGTGAAAATTGAGATAAAAACAATTGCAATTAGAATTGAGCTACTAAGAATGTAACTAAAAGCGATTCGATTTTTAAAAGAAAACGATAACATGATTAACGTTCAATGGATTCGAAATTAGGTTCGATATGTATTAAAACATGTCCTAATTCTATTAATTTTTCACGAAGGGTATCTTTCAATGTATGGGCAATATCATGGCCTTCTTTGACTGATTTATTGCCATCCACCATGACATGAAGATCTACATGGTATTTCATTCCCGCTTTTCTGATGAAGCATTTTTCAATACAAATTACACCTGAAACTGTTTGGGATATTTTCTTAATGTCAGCTTCTAAATCATGATATAAATGTTCGTCCATGATTTCGCCCAAAGCTGGTCTAAAAATTTTATAGGAATTATACAATATCAATAGTGAAGCTAACAAAGCGGCCCAATCATCAGCTGCTTCATACCCTTTTCCAAAGTATAATGCTATTGAAATTCCAATAAAAGCAGCCACAGAGGTGATAGCGTCGCTTCTATGGTGCCAAGCATCAGCTTTTAATGAGCTACTGTTGGTTTCAATACTTTTTCTCATTACAATTTGAAAAGAAATTTCTTTCCATAAAATAATAGCTCCCAAGACAAAAAGGGTAAATGGTTTGGGTAACTCATGGGGTATTCTAATGTTGCGAATACTTTCATAAGCTATTATTGTTGCGGAAGTAATTAAAAACCCTACAACTAAAAATGTGATCAGAGGTTCCGCACGACCATGACCATAGGGATGATTTTCATCGGCTGGACGGTTGGAATATTTTATCCCAAAAAGCACTAAGAATGATGCAAAAATATCTGCTGTAGATTCAATGGCATCCGCAATCATAGCATATGAGTTTCCAAAATAGCCTGTTATCCCTTTTATTAGAGCCAATGATGTGTTCCCAATAATACTAAAATAGGTAGCTTTAACAGCTGTTTCGGTTTTTGACATGCTAGTTATCGTTTGCGATATATCCTACGCCTCTAATGGTTTTAATTAAATCTTGATCTTTGGTTAGGTTTAGTTTTTTACGAATGGCATTCATAAAAACATCAATAACACCTGTGTCGTATTCAAAATGAATATCCCAAACATCTTCAATAATTTTATTTCTTGTACAAACGCTTCCTTTATTTTTGATCAGATATTCTAACAATTCAAATTCGCGTTGTGTCAAGGCAATTTCATCATTATCTATAAAAACTTGAAATTTGGATTTATCAATTGTAATATTGCCCAAAGTTAATATTTTTGCTTCGTCTTTTGTTCTAAAATGAATTTTAATTCGCTCTAGGAGTTCTTCAAATGAAAATGGTTTTTTGATATAATCGTTAGCACCAGCTTTTAGACCTTCGATAGTTTCTTGCACAGTATCTTTTGCGGTTAAGAATAGTATTGGAATGGTTGCATTGTGTTTTCTGATGTTTTTACAAACTTCAAGACCTTGCATTTTTGGTAACATCCAATCTAATAGAATTAAATCAACTGGAAGTTCTAATGCTTTTTTCAATCCTTCTGCACCATCAAAGGCCGTAGAAATCGTATAGTTTTCCTCTTCTAAACCTTGCTTTAGAAAATCAATAATTCCTTTTTCATCTTCTACAATTAGGATATGCATGGTATTTTTTGTTATTGTACAAACTTAACTCCAAAACTAAAAATATTTGCGTTAAGCCCGTCACTTCTTTTGTAATGATTGAATCTGAAATCTATGTTTTTCAATCCAAATTTCCAAATTTTGGTATTGGTAAAGATATCAACATAATTTAATCCAAAACCATATTGGTGTGCATCAAAAGTAGATAAATCATAATCAGATGTATAATATTTTTCACTGGAAAGATGACTTTCATAGGGTGCAAAATACTTTGATGCTGCTTGTGAATAATAGCGATACATTGGAATTAAAGTAAATTTATCTGTCAATTTATACGGCAATTCGAGATTAAAGGTATGTGATGTAATATCCCAATTGTCAAAATAGTAACGATAATATGTTCTCAATGTGAATTTTTCATTCAAATAGAAGTTCCATCTTGTTCCTACAGGTAATTTAAATCTTGAATCGGGTAACCGCTCAATATCATCTGCTAATTGAAATTCATTGATGAAGAAATCACCTTTATCCGCAAAATAAACACGTTGGTAAGGCGTTGAAAGTAATCCGTTTTGATATAGGACATCTAGGAAAAAAGAGCCTTGTATTTTTTTGGTTACTACTTGTGAAAATCCCAAACTCAAGGCAAATGAATTTCTATTTTTTTGTTCATGTGGTTTGAAATTGGTTGGATTATAGACTTCTGTTGAAATTTGCCCTGGTCTAATGACAAAACTGTTATAAATTCCTCCGTTTAATCCATTGAAATCAACAAAATCTTGCAGTTCTTTTGGATAAATAGGTTTCCAAGTATCTAAATAAACATTGGCTGCCGCTGAGATTTCAGAATTTTTACCATTAAATAATTTGGAAACACCACCACCAAAACCAATGGATGAATAATCATATTCCACAGAACCTGAAATATGTCCATTCCAAATGGTATTTCTATCCTCTGAACTGTGACTGTAATTTAAAACTAAAGACGTCAATACATCTTGAGCTGAAGCTCCTGAACTCGCTTGCCAAGGACTTGGTGTGTTGCTGTCGAACGGATTTATATTTCCAGACGAAGCAGAAGAGTAAGCTGATAATCCAGCATCCACGGTTAATACATCGTCATCATTCAATGGCATTGCCACAACAAATGTTGGTGTAATATTGGTTAATTCTTCCATACCATTTCCTCCTGAAACCGCAGAATGAATTCCGTCTTGCTTGTAGTAGCTCATTAAAAAATCTACTTCAATAGATTCTAAAACACGTTTTTTATACACTACTTCTGTTGAATCTTTCTCTTGAGAAAAACCTGCAACAGTAGCCAAAAACAAAACTAATGCACTTATATTTTTCATAAAATATTTTTCTAATTCCTATACACTACAACCTAAAACCTCTACCTCTAATTACAACCGCAACCACCACCTGTCTTTCCTCCGTTTGCTCCTGAAGCAGCTTCGCGATATACCTGAAATGTTGTTTCAAAGCGTTCTGAAGTTCTTGCAGAAAGTTTCATTTCTGGATCATTGATGTATTGTTTATCGTATTCTTTTACAGAGTTGCATGAAATAGCTGTAAAAACAACTATGAAGCTTAAAATTATCTTTTTCATTTATTGGTATTTTTTAATGTCTATATTTTTTGATACGTGAATAGTACCTTTATCATCAACAATGATGCAGCCTATTCCGTTTAACTGATTGATTAAATCTAATCCTACTTCCACTCCTAAGACAAAAATCCCTGTAGCCAAAGCGTCTGCCAGTTCGGTTTGTTTTGTAAATACGGAAACACTTACGATGCCTGTTGCAGGATAACCTGTTCGTGGATCAATGATATGGGAATAGCGTTTTCCGTTGAACGTAACGAATTTTTCATAACTCCCAGATGTTTCTACGGCACTATCATCTAATGGAAAGGTTGCGAAGACTTTATTTTTGTTCATTGGATTGACAATTCCAACGGTCCACAGTGCTCCATGGGGTTGTTTTCCCCAAGTATTGATATCGCCAGAAACGTTTACTAATCCTGCTGCACATCCTTTTTCTTGCAATAGTACTTTTATTTTATCGGCAATATACCCTTGACCTATGCCACCCAAGCCTAATTTCATGCCTTCATTTTTGAGAAAAATAGTTGTATCTTTTGGGTTTAAAATTATATTTTGGTATCCTACTCTTTCAACAGATTTTTTTATGGCTTCTGGACTTGGCATTTCTGTCATACTTCCATCGAATTTCCATATTTTATCCATAGAAGCGTAACTAATATCAAATGCTCCAGAGGTTAGTTTAGAAATTTTAATAGCTCTTTCAACCAAATCATATACTTCTTTATCTACCTTAATTGGTGCTATTCCAGCATTTTGATTTACTCTTGAAATTTGTGAAGAAGGAATCCAATCGGAAATTAAATTTTCAATTCGTCTGACTTCTGTAATCGCTAAATCAGTAAATAAGTTTCCTTGAACGGAATCTGATGCTACAACAGTAATTTCAAACGGACTACCTAACAAACTTTGTTTTTTCTTAACAATTTGTTGGGCAAATGAATTGCTTGAGGTCAAAACCAATAAAAGGAATGCTACTATTCTCATTTTTTTTCTAATGCATGAATCATCTTGATATATTCTTCAGGAGAAACGTTCTTAAATCCCATTTTTCCCAATACTTTTCCGTTTTTATCCAAGACTACAACCAATGGAAAACTTCCTTCCACATTGTATTTTTCTGCTAATTTTCGGTTGTGCTCGGTTTGCTCTTTGGATAGCTCATTGGCTTTTTTTCTGGGAAAATTGGCTTTTACCAAAACCCATTCTTCTTTAGCTTCTTGTTTAAATGTTTCGGATTGCCAAATGTTTTTGTCTAATTTGATACAAGGTGCACACCAATCAGAACCTGAAAAAACAACGATTATATTTTTATCTTGATCTGTTGCTATTTTCTTTGCTTCCTCAAAATTAGTCTGCCAATCTTGTGATACTACTAATTGTGTGATTAACAAAGTAATCGTTAAAATTATTTTTTTCATCTCATTTTAATTTATACCAAAAGTAACGAGAAAAAGAATTGTATTGTATTTTCTTAAATGGAAATTAAGCGAAAATTAAGTTTGTTTGATAAGTAAACCTTTTAAATGAATTCATCACAATTATTATTCTCATTTATTTTTTAAATTTGGAAAATAAACACAAACCTATGACAAAACCATTTTTATTTAGGCGATTTTTAGCTGGATTAATTGACTATTCAATTGTTTACCTATTTTTTTATGTTCTTGCTTTAAAGTTTGGCGAACCAAATTATCAAGGAGGTTATTCGATTAGTGGATTAATGATTTTTATACCAATTTTGTTTTGGTTTTTTATGGTTGTATTTCTTGAAGTAGCTTACGGAGCAACTATAGGTAATTCAATAGTGGGAATCAAGCCTATATCTCTAGACAGAACTAGTGGTGTTTTGTCTTTTGGACAATCCGTTAAAAGACATTTATTAGATCCTTTGGATATGTTTCCTTTTGGAATTATAGGAATTATTAGCATCAAATGCTCCGAAAAACACCAACGCTTGGGTGACATTTGGGCAAATACAATTGTTGTGGAAATGCCTAAAAAGAAATGAAATAATATTCTAAAAACAAGTTCTGAATGAAATGATTATAAAACATACTTTTAAACAAAACCTCAATTCATTAACAACTATTACTGTGTTTTTTGTCAAGCTGAATTTATTTCAGCTTCTTTTCAATTTGTAGTGAATTGGTTAGGATTCTGAAACAAGTTCAGAATGACAAGATTGAGAGACTTCTCTGTCTAACTTCTAATTTACAAAAGTCCATTATATTTTCGAACAAGCCATTCTGTAGCTAGAGTAATTGCCAACAAAATCAATAACCAAACCCAATCAATTAATGGTGACTTCTTAACGATTTCTTTTTGAAGGACTTTATAATTCTCATTTGCTAATAAATTTTCAATTAAGGCTTCTACATTTGAAGGATAAAAGGTTTTTCCGTTGGTGTTTTGAGCCAATTGTTCTAAACGATTTTTATCAGCATTTACAAATTGTTTTTCGATTTCAAAATCCAAAATCTCAAACGATCCTGAATATTTGGTATTGCTGTTTTTCTCTGTAACTGTAAAGTTATAATTTCCTGATTCTAAATTATCTAAACTTACTTTGTATTCGTTATTTCCTTTTAAGAAATCATAAGTCTTAGACGTGTTTTTAGTCTTATTTTGAAGATTAATGACTAATTTGGCATTTTCATCAAATTCGTAATTCTTGTTGAAAAATTGGGCTGTAATTTCTATGGGTTCACCTGAATTGTAAAACGATTCGTGATTAACAACCAATGACTTTTTAGCGCTATTTGTGGTTAAGAATTGTATCATTTTATCCATAAACAGGTCAAATTTAGTAAACTCTTTCGTTTTGACATGACTTTCAATTCGCCATTTCCAAATGTTCTCTCCCAACAAATAAGCATTTCTATTGGCTCCATTTTCAGCAAAACACAACAATGGATTTTCAACGTCAATACGATTGATTTTTGCCCCTAACAGAACAGAAACATTGCTATTTATTTTTACAGCACCAAATCCGTTTTCCAAAGGAGGAAAATAATCAAAGCCAATATTGTCTTGTGCAAATAGGTTAAACTGTTCCTTGTAGGTAGCTACATAATTCTCTTTTTGATTCACCATTTTAAAGGTCAAATCCGTTTGTGATTGATTCATTACATTAAAATCGGTTGACTTTCCTGTGATGAAAAATGCATTTAGACCTAGTTTTTTTGCTTGACTAATTAGGGTAGAAAATTCGTTAGTTGGCTGGTAAAATATACAAATATTAAATTTTGTTAAATCATTAATTTCCTTAGGCTTAAGAATAGTTACTTTACGCTGTTGATTAGATTCTATACTTCGCTTTATAGCTCCTAAATCTGGGTGATTCAAGGTTGAAATTAATGCAATTTCTTTTCTTTGGTCTAAAACTTCAACGGCAAAATATTTGGTGTTATTTGTTTTATTTTTCTCCTTTAAACTACTTGAAACAGTAACAGTGTATTTTTTAGTTCCAACAGAGTTTGCATTTAACAAAGCAGTAATCGTTTTTACCTTTTGATTGGGTGAAAAAGAAACTGTTTCTTTAAAAATTACACTTCCATTTTCAGTAATTGAGATATTAGTACTTATTGAATTTTGTCCGTTGTATTGAGTAAAAATTTCAACTGGAAATTTATTTTTTAAAAAAGCATACTTGTTGGCATTTACTTGATTAATTTTCAAGTCTTCCACTTCTGTGGTATCACCCACAACTACAGGAAATACGTTTGCATTCGATTGAAAAGAATAAACATAATCATTTCCTTGCGTTTGATTACCATCTGTGACAAGAACAACAGGAAATAAAGGCGCTTTGTATAATTGCTTGATATCTTTTGCTACTGCATCTATTTTGGTTTGCTTCCCTTTGAAGTCCAATGCGTTATTTGGATTAATCTTATCATCAAATGAATAAGTTTGTACTTCAAATTTGTCTTTTAAGCTATTGTTTTCACTTAACGTTTTATATATTTTTTTTAACTTTTCAGAACCTTCTAATTCATTGATTGATTGTGAATTATCAAAAAAGATAGGCAAAGGAGTTTTTGAAGTTTCTAGTGTCTTTCGAGATATAATTGGGTTAATCAACAGTAAAAACACTGTAAAATATGATACAAAACGTAAAAAAGTCAAAAACAAATTCAAATTAGACTTGTTTTTGACTTTATATAGGTATTGATAAAACGACAATGCTCCAGCAATTAATACTGAAAGAATTAGAAGGAAGATTGTGGTTTTGGTCATTATTTAGGTTGAGAGTTTAAAAGGGTTTGTGGTTATTTTAAGTTTGCTTTTTGTGATTTGTATGAACCATCAATTAACATATTTACTTCCGTAATTTTTTCTCTTATTTAATGATATTCCGTTTCTGAAATGTATTCAAAATCAAAACTCAATATAATTTGATTTAATAATTCTAATGAAGAACTATAGGCTATTTCAGTAAAGCGAGCTTTATCTTTGAAAGATTTTCTTCCAGAGCCTTCAGCTAAATTGGATGAAATTGAAATGGAACAACGTCTTATTTGACTTGTCAATCCAAATAACTCATCTTTAGGAAATTGTTTAGTAGTTTTAAAAATTAGTAGAGCCAATT
>CAZXPF010000011.1:0-103786 GCA_964643105.1 uncultured Flavobacterium sp.
CACGAAGCATGTTCATATTCGCTTTCTTAGCATTTTCGACTAAAGAAAAATAAGTAGTATCGGAAACTCGTGGTAAAAAACTATCGGGCGGAACTACATTGGCGCCTTTCATGAAAACCGATTTTCCGTTTAATTTGAAATAAAAACTTTTTCCAGCTTGGTCTTTTTCCTGAATTAATTCGATAGTTCGTAAACCAATATTCAGCCTTTTTGCATCTAAAAACTGATTTTTCTGACTGATTTCAACAGTAAAAGGATACAAATTCGCATCACCTAAACCATTACACCACCACAATTTTGGATTCGTAATTTCATATTGCATTTGGATTCTGTTCTTTCCTTTTTTCAGGTTGAACGTTTCGATTTTTTCATTGATTTTCAACTGAATCGTTTTGACTTTAGAAACGTAAATTTCGGTTGTGAATTCTAAAATCGCCTTTTTATCATTCAATTGAATTTGGCTGTATTTGATATTTTCAATTTTTGCCGAATTCCAAAATTTTAATTGGACTTTTTTCCAAATTCCAGCCGTTACAAATCTTGGCCCCCAATCCCAACCGAATTGATATTGCGCTTTTCGAACAAAAACACGTTCTTTTTCGGGTAACGTATAGGATAATTTTTTCGCTGCTTCTTTTCCTTTTTGAACTGCCGAATGAAAAACTACTTTTAAATGATTGGTCCCTATTTTCAAATGCGATTTGGCAGAAATCGTCCATTTTCGGAACATATTATCGGCTTCTAAAACTACTTTTCCGTTAAAATAAACAGTTACATAGGTATCCAAACCTTCAAATTCCAAATCGATGTTTTGATTTTTTAGTTCGGATTCCGAGAGAGTGAAATGTGTTTCGTATTCCCAATTTTCATTTTCAATCCACTGCAATTGCTTTTCATTGTTTCCAAAAAACGGATCTGGGATTAATTGGTTTTGAAACAAATCCGTGTGAACCGTTCCAGGAATGGTTGCCTTGTATTTTTTTGCTTCGTTTTGTTTGTTGAATGTCCAGTTTTCTGATGACAAATTGCGATAAGAAGTTTGTCCAAAAATGAAAAAACAATTTAGACAGAATAGAAAAACGAAGATTTTTTTAACCTTATAAGGCATACAAGTTTATTTAAGATTGCAGCTTTTTCTTTAGTTGTATTATTTCCTTGGAATTTGCGGTTTCACTTCCATCGGTAATGGCGGATGAATGATACCAATTCGCATTTACCATTTCATTTAATTCCGAAATATTAGTCGAACGCAATCCGCCACCGGGCATGATTTTGATTCTATTTTTGGCTTGAATGACTAATTGCCTTAAAACTTCTTTTCCTTCCATCACATTTGGAAAAGTTCCAGAAGTTAGAATGGTTGAAAATCCGCAAGAGATGACATCTTCCAATGCTTTTTCGTAATCCAAAACTTCATCAAAAGCTCTGTGAAACGTACATGGAAATGGTTTTGCTAATTCCACTAAGACTTTATTTTGTTCTATATTAATTGTTTTATCGTCCTTTAAAATTCCAAAAACAAAACCGTTGACTCCTAACTTTTTGATGGTTTCGATTTCGGATTTCATTTGTTTAAATTCTGCTTCTGAGTAAACGAAATTTCCTCCTCTTGGGCGAATCATTAAATATAAATCGATGATTAGATTTTCGCGAGCTTGTTGAATCATTTCAATTGTTGGAGTTGTGCCACCAACGGACATATCTGCACACAATTCTACTCTATCAACTCCAGCTTTTTGAGCAATTAGGACAGATTCAAGGTTAAAACAAGCGATTTCAATTTTTTTATTTTGGAGCATAAGTCATTAATATTGGCCACGGATTATACAGATTCACACGGATTAAAAATCCTCTAATCTGTGACAAAAAATTATTTCAAATAATAATTCGCATCGATTAATTTATTTCCACTTACATCGTGAACGGCATAATTAAAGCCACCTTGTACACAATAAGAACCATATTCTCCTTTTTTATTCAAAGCGATAAATCCAACTTGGATATCTTTTAGATTTTTTCCTCGATTTTGCGTCAATTTTACAATTCGCATTACGGCTTCTTCACACGCTTTTTGTGGCGATTTTCCTTGACGCATCAATTCTACTACCAAATGACAACCTGTAATTCGGATTACTTCTTCGCCATGACCTGTTGCGGTTGCAGCTCCAATTTCATTATCCACATATAAACCAGCACCAATGATTGGCGAATCGCCAACTCTTCCGTGCATTTTGAAAGCCATTCCGCTAGTGGTACAAGCACCCGATAAATTGCCTTGCGCATCTAAAGCAATCATTCCGATAGTATCGTGATTTTCTATGTTGGCTTTTGGTAAATATTCACTGGTTTTCAACCATTCTTTCCATTCTTTTTCAGAAGCTTCTAACAATAATTTTTCCTTTTGAAATCCTTGCGATAAGGCAAATTGCAAAGCGCCATCACCAACCAACATAACGTGAGGCGTTTTTTCCATCACCATTCTTGCCACAGAAATAGGATGTTTGATATGCTCCAAACAAGCTACCGAACCAATATTCGAGAATTCGTCCATGATACAAGCGTCTAAGGTTACGCGACCATCTCTATCTGGGCGACCGCCGTAACCTACACTTCTTTCATTTGGATCACCTTCTGGAATTTTTACTCCAGCTTCTACAGCATCTAAAGCACGACCTTTATTTTTCAACACTTCCCAAGCAGCTTCATTGGCTTGCAAACCGAAATTCCATGTAGAAAGCACGATAGGTTTGTTAGATTTTCCTGAATTGATATTGATTTCAGCTTCTTCAGATTTCCCATTGAAAGCCTGAAACGCTACGCCTGCAGTTGCTAATGCAGTTGTTTTTAAAAAATTTCTTCTGTTTGTCATTATTCTACACTTATTTCGTCTACAAATAACCAACTGTTTGAACCAGCTCCTAGATTTCCATCTGAAATGATTCCGTTGTTTTCTGCAATAACTTTTATAAATTGAACGTTTTGTTTGTCGAATTGTACCACAATTTTTCCTTTGTTTTCTTTAATTTCTTTAGAAGAAACAATTGTAATTGGAATATAATTTTCTCCATCTTTTGAAACTAAAATTCCGATGCTTTTTGGATAATAAATCCAACTCCCTTCGGATGAAAGGGTGTTGATGCTGATTTTTGAAATCGTTTCTGGTTTACCTAAATCGATAGTGGCATTCATATCTTTTCCCCAGAAACCTAACCAATCTCTGCCGAATTTAGAAGGATTTCCTTTCATTCCATCTACCAAAGTAAAACTGCCACCGATTCCATAATTTTCATGCGGTTGATGTATCAATTTAATCTTTTTACCAGTTGATTTAGTGATGAAAAACGGTTGTTCGATAGTGGCACTTTTTGCTTTACCATTTTCGAAATAAGCCGCTTTTATGGTTTGATTTTTAGCAACAAGAATTGGTGTTTCGTAAGAAATCGAATTCGCATTTGGTTCTGAACCATCGGTTGTGTATTTGATTCCATTTGGATTTGCTGATTTTAATTCGAAAGCTACTCCGTTTTCGGCAGGTTGCACTTTGGAAATTACTTCAAAAATGGCTTTGCTATAATTGATTCCTTTTTTATCATAGATTTCAAAATGTGAAATCAATCTTTTTTCGAATTCTTTGTATTCTTTCGGATTGGATGTTCCCCAAACCACTTCAGAAAGCGCTGCTATTCTTGGAAAAACCATAAATTCAACATGTTCTGTTGTGTTGATATATTCCGTCCAAAGATTAGCTTGAGCACCTAAAATATATTTTGACTCTTCTGTAGAAAGTTCCTTTGGAATTGGATTAAAAGAATACACTTTTTCGACATTGGTATATCCGCCAAAAGCAATCGGTTCGTTTTTAGGTTCGCCTTGATAATGGTCAAAATAACAATGCGAACCTGGCGACATGACAACGAAATGTTTTTGTTTGGCTGCCGCGATTCCACCCTCTGTACCGCGCCAACTCATTACGGCTGCGTTTGGTGCTAATCCACCTTCTAAAATTTCGTCCCAACCGATGATTTTTCGACCTTTACTATTGACAAATTTTTCAATTCGTTGAATGAAATAACTTTGCAATTCGTGTTCGTCTTTTAAGTTTTCATCTTTAATTCTTTTTTGGCAATGTGGACAACTTTTCCAACGGACTTTTGGAGACTCATCACCTCCAATGTGGATATATTCGGAAGGAAATAACGCGATAACTTCTGTCAAAATATTTTCTAAAAACGTAAATGTTTCGTCTTTTGGACAAAAAACATCTTCTAATACACCCCAAGTTTTTGCTACTTCAAATGGGCCACCTGTACATGAAAATTCTGGATAAGAAGCTAAGGCTGCTAAAGCATGACCTGGCATTTCGATTTCGGGAACAATGGTGATATGTCGTTCTTTGGCGTAAGCTACGATTTCTTTGATTTCTTCTTGTGTATAAAATCCGCCATAGCGAATGTTGTCAAACGTTTGGTCGGTGTAATGTCCAACCATGGAGCCGTTTCTCCAAGCTCCTACTTCCGTTAGTTTCGGATATTTTTTAATTTCTATGCGCCAACCTTGGTCATCGGTTAAATGCCAATGAAAGGTGTTCATTTTATACATCGCCAAATAATCAATGTATTTTTTGATGAAATCTTTTGGAAAGAAATGACGACAAACGTCTAAATGCATGCCGCGCCATTGGAATTTGGGTTGGTCAGTAATTTTAAGCCAAGGAATTGTAATTTTTGTCTTTCTTTCAAATGGAATTAGCTGTAAAAGGGTTTGAATTCCATAAAAAAGTCCTTGATTTGAAGAAGCCGTAATTACAATTTTATTATTTGAGACATTTAACTCATAGCCTTCATCTGTCAATCCTTTTGATTGTTCTTCCTTCAAAAGTAAATGAATACTTTTAGATTTATTTTTTGAATCAACCTTTAAATCTAAACCTGTTTGAACTTTAATTAATGTTTTCAAATAGTTTGCTTCAAAAGAATCCTCATCAGCTTGAATTTTAGTTTTTGATGTTATAAAAAAACTTCCTTTACCCAATATGATATTTTCTGGCTTCGGAATTAAATTAAGATTCTGTTGTGCGACACTTATTACAGAAATTAGCAACAACAAAGTCAATATTTTATATTTCATTGGAATTGTGTTTGTTTGGTTAAAAATAACAAAAAAAACCGCACATTACTGCACGGTTTTCATTATTTGTGTTGAAAAAGATTATTTTCCTAATTCTGCGATTTTAGCTTCAACTTCTAAATCTGTTCCTTCAAAGATTTTTTCTTCTGTTGTTTCTTTACCATTAACAACCGTTTTTAAAGTCACAATTGCTTTTACTTTCCCATCTGGTAATTCTTCTTTTTTTACCTTAATATCTTTAATTTCTTCTACATCATGCTTACAATTTGGTCCGTGAACGTGTTTTTCTTTGCCAATGAATTTTCCATTTTCGTCATACATTGCCATACATTTCTCTTTACATTCTTCGGAACAACCATTCTCTTCACACATTTTAGCACATTCCTCTTTTGTCATGTCAGCACATTTAGACATATCACATTTCCCTTTGTCGCAACACATCATTTCTGTTTTTGTACAGCAAGCTCCTTTTTCAGTTGTAGCACCGTGTCCTCCTAAGATTGGAGCGATTACTAAACCAATTAAACATGTTAATTTAATTAAAATGTTCATCGATGGTCCAGAAGTATCTTTGAATGGATCTCCAACAGTATCTCCAGTTACTGCTGCTTTGTGTGCATCAGAACCTTTGTATGTCATTTCTCCGTTGATTTCAACTCCAGCTTCGAAGGATTTTTTGGCGTTATCCCAAGCTCCACCAGCGTTGTTTTGGAACACTGCCCAAAGCACCCCTGAAACCGTAACTCCAGCCATATATCCTCCTAACATTTCAGCGATTAATTGGTTGTTATCTCCATAAACTAATTTACCTAATAATACAATTGCAATAGGAAAACCGATGGTTAAAATTCCTGGTAACATCATTTCGCGTAAAGCGGCTTTAGTAGAAATTTCTACACATTTGCCATACTCAGGTTTGTTTTTACCTTCCATGATTCCTGGAATTTCTTTAAACTGACGACGAACTTCGTACACCATGTCCATTGCTGCTTTTCCAACAGAATTCATTGCTAATGCAGAGAACACAACTGGAATCATTCCTCCTATAAACAACATGGCCAACACTGGTGCTTTGAAAATATTGATTCCATCAATTCCAGTAAACGTCACATAAGCAGCGAATAAAGCTAACGAAGTTAAAGCAGCTGAAGCGATTGCGAAACCTTTTCCTGTTGCAGCTGTTGTATTTCCTACTGAATCTAAAATATCAGTTCTTGTTCGTACTTCTTTTGGTAATTCACTCATTTCAGCGATACCTCCAGCGTTGTCAGAAATTGGTCCGAACGCGTCGATTGCTAATTGCATGGCTGTTGTAGCCATCATTGCTGAAGCGGCTAAAGCAACCCCATAAAATCCTGCTAAAGCGTAAGAAGCCCAAATTGCACCTCCAAATAATAAAACGGTTGGGAAAGTAGAAATCATACCTGTTGCTAAACCAGCAATTACGTTAGTTCCAGCTCCAGTTGATGATTTTTGTACGATAGCCAATACTGGTTTTGTACCTAATCCTGTGTAGTATTCCGTTACAGATGAAATTGCTCCACCTACGAACAAACCTACAATTGTGGCATAGAAAACACGAATTGAATCGATTTCTTTATCGCCTTCACCGTAGAAGTTTAATGTTAATACTTCTGGCAACATAAAGTCAACTAAGAAGTAACAAGAAATTAAGGTTAAAACGATAGAAACCCAGTTTCCAATGTTCAATGCTTTTTGTACTTGTGCTTCTTTAGCATCATCGCTTGCAATTTTTACTAACATTGTTCCGATGATAGAGAATAAAATTCCGAAACCTGCGATTGCCATTGGTAATAAAATTGGTCCAATTCCGCCAAAAGCGTCATCGATTTTACCACCCATATCTTGGATTACATAATTTCCTAAAACCATTGCTGCAAGAACTGTTGCCACATAAGAACCAAACAAATCGGCACCCATACCCGCGACGTCTCCAACGTTATCACCAACGTTATCTGCAATTGTAGCTGGATTACGTGGATCGTCTTCTGGAATTCCTGCTTCTACTTTCCCTACTAAGTCAGCACCCACATCGGCAGCTTTTGTATAAATTCCACCACCTACACGGGCAAATAATGCAATTGATTCAGCTCCAAGAGAGAATCCAGCTAATGTTTCTAAAACTACTGTCATTCCGTCTGTATCTGTCCAAACACCATCCATAAACATGTGGAAAAATAATATAAAGAATCCCGTTAATCCTAAAACTGCTAAACCAGCAACACCTAATCCCATAACTGTTCCACCTCCAAAAGAAACTTTTAAAGCTTGAGGTAAACTTGTTCTAGCGGCTTGCGTAGTTCTAACATTTGTTTTTGTGGCGATTTTCATCCCCATATTTCCTGCTAAAGCAGAAAAAATAGCTCCAAAAATGAAAGCTATAACTATTAATAAATGTGTTTTAACTCCTGGAATAAAAGTAATACCTGCCAACACAAGACTTGCAATTAACACAAATATTGCTAATAATCGGTATTCTGCTTTTAAAAAGGCTAAGGCTCCTTCATAGATGTAATCTGAAATTTCTTTCATTTTTCCATCTCCTGCGTCTTGTTTAAGAACCCAAGCACGTTTGGCAAACATAAATGCCAATCCCAATAGTGCCATGACTATTGGTACATAAATCATCATTGATTCCATAAAATATAATTTAGTTTTTGTATTTGTTATTTTTATGGTAATATTAAGAAAATAAAACAAAAAAGGCAATATTTTATTAAAAATACTGCCTTTTATTTATTTAAGAAAGAAATTATTTAATGCTAAATAATCCTTCTGGTTTGTTTTCTAAGTCTTCGAAACGTTTGGTACATTTCACTAAAATTTCTTTTGCTTCATTTACATCTCCCCAACCTTCAACATCAACTTTTTTATTTTCTAAGTCTTTATATACTTGGAAGAAATGTTCAATTTCTTTAATCAAATGTGGATTTACATCACTTAAATCGTTTAGTTTATTCCAAATTGGATCTGAAACTGGCACACAGATAATTTTCTCGTCTGGCCCTTTGTCGTCTGCCATATGGAAAACACCAATTGGTTTTACTTCCATAACACAACCTGGAAAAGTTGGCTCGTTTACTAATACTAAAACATCCAACGGATCACCGTCTAATGCTAAAGTTTCAGGAATGAATCCATAATCTGCTGGATACATCATTGACGAAAACAACATTCTGTCAAAACGCATTCTTTTTAATTCAAAATCGTATTCGTATTTGTTTCTACTTCCTCTAGGAATTTCTATTAACACATCAAATGTAGTAACTTTATCTGCTGTCATTTTTCTATTGTTTTTAATAAAGGGTTGCAAAGGTACTATTATATAACATCAGAAGCAAAAGAGTTTTGCTAAAAAAATATAGATTTTACATAGATTTAATATGAAATTTTCCGTCCTCTTTTTTTTAAGTAATAATGCCATAACAAATAAGTTGCAAAAGAGCGATATGGCTTCCATTTGAAGGCATATTCTTCCATTTCTTCTTTGGTATGAATATCAAAAAGTTCTTTCATTGTATTGACAACAGCAACATCTCCTAAGGGGATTATATCTGAAGCATTTAAAGAGAACATCAAATAAATATCGATTGTCCAGTGGCCAATCCCTTTAATTTTGATGAGTTCTTGACGGATAATTTCTGATTTTTTTGAAGCTAACCTTTCTAAATCTAATTCTTTTAACAAGATGGCTTCTGAAAGTGCTTTGATGTATTTTGTTTTTTGACGACTTACTCCACAAGAACGGAAATTTTCTTCTGGAAAGGCAAATACATTTTCAACTTTAAAAACTGAAATTGCATTTTTCAACTTAGTAAAAGTGGCTTTGGCAGCATCTATTGAAACTTGTTGCTCTAGAATTAAGAGTACTAATGTTTCAAATCCTTGAGGTCTTTTGGGTTGAATAGGAAAGCCGTATTGCTGAATTATTTGCTTAAAAACATTCTCTTTCTCACATAAGTATGCAATGGCTTCTTGCATTAAAAATAGAATCCGAATGAAGCTCTAACAGCAAATTTTCTTGCATTTGGAAGTTCAAGATAATTTCCTCTCCATGCAGCATCTATTCTTAAAACCTTAAAGATATTTCCAATTCCTGCACTATATTCCCAATAAACTTTTTCAGGAGCTTGATAAACTAAACCTGACGCATTTATCAATCGGTTTTCATCTGAAACAGTTCCATAAACCGTTTTCAAACCCACAATCTCTCTCCAATTTAATTTTCTTAGGAAAGGAACTCTTGAGAATAGCCTTCCGTTAAAATGGTGTTCAAAATGCAATGATGCGTATTCATCTGCCACAAACTCATACCAATCCAATAAATTATAAGTGTTTTCGATTATGAAATAAGATTGATTTCCGGGTACAATTCCCATCAACCCTAATGGTACTTGTCCAAATATTTTACCAGCTTCAAAGGTTGTAAAGAGTCGACCAAAACCTCCTACCAAAACTGGTTGGCGATAATAAAATTGTAATTTTTGATAATCAAAATCACTATTCAGCACTCCTTTTAATCCTTGACTATAACTTAAAAATACTCTGGCAAAATTGAAATCCACATCTAATCTCTCTACACCAAAACCAATAGTTTTTCTCCCAGGAGTATATTCAGCTACAAGGTTTATTTCTGACTGAGTTACATCATTTTTAATGGTTGAATAAGTGTTATCTGTAAAATAATCTAAACTAAATGTACTAGATGCCGATTCTAATGTTCGATAGGATAAATTGGTTTGGAATTTTAAGTTTTTTACGGGTTCAATTTCCATCCCTAATACTGTAAGGTTAATATTGGTTAGTTTATCATTGACTCCACTAGCAAAAAAAGATGATGAGGCAAAACTTCTTCCTAAAACGTCATTAGAAGTAGTTAAACTCACTCCCATTTGCTCAACATCTTGACGATTTCCAGCATTTAGAATTAATCTATTCTTTTTGTTTACCAACCATTTCCCAGAAATACCATATTTGAACTTTTGGTCTTTAAAACCATAAGCTGTGTAGGCCTGAATTCGCCAAGGATCATTTGTTCCGAAATAAGTTCTTCCACCAATTCTTATTCTTTGACCTTCTACATCATTGTATCCAAATGTTGAAAAAATAGGCCCAATATCTATGTTCCCTACTTGTATGTATCCACTTCCTAAAATAGTAACTAAATCATAAACTCTTTTAAATTTAGGCACTGTCATTAGTGTATCTAACAGCTTATAAATGCCTGCTTCGTTGTCATTTAAACGTTCAAAACGATTGGCTTCCCAAAATTCATCGCTTTGACTGTAGGCTGTTTTATCGTAATAATTTACTTCCTCTCTGTAGAATTCACTTTCTTTTGGAATATTAAATTGATGGTTTTTGAATAATGTTGTTCGTTTACCATAAACTCCTTTTGATTCCTCTTTCTTTGAAAAACTAAAGTCTGACATCATATGATCTCTTTTGAGTAGAAATACAGAATCATTCAATACATCAAATTCTTGTTCAATATAAATCTCTTTAACCCAATTTATATTGGCACTTTTATTGGCTTCAAGGTTAATTTTTTTAATTGCCCATGTAGTGTCATTAACCCAAAAATCACCTTTAAAAGTCAATTCTCCTTTTCTCCTTGGGTAATATACAATATTATAGCACCATTTATTATCAATATATGTACTGTCACTAAGTACATAATTATATACGTTAATTCCTGTTCTTGATAATGGACTAACAAAATCTTTATCAAAAAATTTTAAATAATTATCATAGATATCATAATTGGCGTATAAATCTTTAATAAAAACTGTAACTCCATTACTACTGCCTAAGCCTGAATTTTTGTTAGCCTTTAATACCTCTTTCTTTTTATTGATAACATTATCTCCATAAACTTCACTTAACTCCTCGTTTATAAAAATTGGTAAATAAGCTTTTCCTGTGATTTTTGAAGTATCCATTTGTTCGAAAACAAACTCTAATCCTTTAAATACTTTATTTGCCATGAAAGCACTATCAATAGAATTCATATCGAACTCCACTTTTTCGTACTTATCGTATTGGTATTGATCGAACATTTTGAGTCCATTTTTTCGTCTTCGCTCCCAAATTTTTCTCAAAATATCTATAGCTGGATTGTTTTTCTTTGATGTTTTTCCTGAATAAACTACTACATCTTTTAAAGTAACTCCTTCTTTTAATACAATTTTTAAATTACTATTTAATCCAGGTTTCAGGGAAACTTCTGTAGGTTCGTAACCAATAAAAGAAACTACTAGAGTAGTATAATTTTCTTTGGACTCAAAATAGAAATCACCATTTTCATCTGTGATTACACCTTCTTTTGAATTTTTAAAAATTACATTGGCAAATGAAACAGGCTGATTGAGTTCGTCTATGACTTTCCCACCAACTTTTGTTTGAGCAAAAATTGATGTTGTAATTAATAATAAAATAAATAAAAATTTATGTTTCATTTGTAGCAATTTTTAAAACAAAAAAAACTCCACCAGTTAGTTCTGATGAAGTTTCAAATATATAAAGTTTATTTTATTTATAGGTAACTTTCTTAACAGCTTTAACAACGTCATCTGCATTTGGCAACCATTCTTTCAATAAGGTTGGAGAATAAGGTGCTGGAGTATCTGCTGTAGTGATTCTTTGAATAGGAGCATCTAAATAATCAAAAGCTCTTTCCTGAACCATATAAGTGATTTCAGAAGCTACACTAGCAAAAGGCCAAGCTTCTTCTAACACTACTAATCTATTAGTTTTTTTAACTGATTTAATGATTGCATCATAATCCATTGGACGAACTGTTCTTAAATCAATAATTTCACAAGAAATACCTTCTTTAGCTAGTTCATCTGCTGCTGTGTAAGCCTCTTTTATGATTTTTCCAAAAGAAACTATAGTTACATCTGTACCTTCTCTTTTGATATCAGCAACTCCCAATGGGATAGTATAATCTCCTTCTGGCACTTCTCCTTTGTCACCATACATTTGCTCAGACTCCATGAAAATTACTGGATCGTTATCACGAATTGCTGCTTTTAACAATCCTTTGGCATCATATGGATTTGAAGGAACTACAACTTTTAAACCTGGTGTATTAGCAAACCAATTTTCAAAAGCTTGTGAATGCGTTGCTCCCAATTGTCCCGCAGAAGCTGTTGGTCCTCTAAATACCATTGGCATTGGGAATTGTCCTGCAGACATTTGGCGCATTTTTGCTGCATTATTTATAATTTGGTCAATACCAACTAATGAGAAATTGAACGTCATGTATTCTACAATTGGACGACAACCATTCATAGCAGAACCTACAGCAATTCCCGCAAAACCTAATTCTGCAATAGGAGTATCAATAACACGTTTTGGTCCAAATTCATCTAACATACCTTTTGAAGCTTTGTAAGCTCCGTTATATTCAGCTACTTCTTCGCCCATTAAGTAAACAGATTCGTCTCTACGCATTTCTTCACTCATTGCTTCTGCAATAGCTTCTCTAAATTGTATAGTTCTCATATATTTTATTTCTTGTATAGTATTGAAACGCAAAAATAGTAAAAAAATATTCCAATTTAATACTTCAATTTTAAATTAAAACGGATTTATCAACTATAACCTTTTCGTAAATTTCATTTTTAATAAAATTTATTATGCGTGCATAGTATTTTTTAAAGTATTTTTTGTAATTTCGTGCCATAAAAATATTCAAATTAGATAAAATGAAAATATTAGTTTGCATCAGCAATGTGCCTGATACTACTTCGAAGATTAATTTTAAAAATAGTGATACTGAATTTGACACTAATGGTGTACAGTTTGTAATTAACCCAAATGACGAGTTTGGTTTAACCAGAGCTGTTTGGTTTAAAGAACAACAAGGCGCTTCCGTAACGGTTGTTAATGTTGGCTTAGCAGATTCTGAAGCAACTCTCAGAAAAGCACTAGCAATTGGAGCAGATGAAGCAATACGTATAAATGCAAATCCTACCGATGGTATGTTTGTTGCTAAACAACTTGCTGAAGTTGCCAAACAAGGAAACTACGATTTAATCATTGCTGGAAAAGAATCTCTAGATTACAATGGAGGAATGGTTCCTGGTATGTTATCAGCCTTTTTGGGATACAACTTTATAAATTCTTGCATTGAACTGACTGTTGACGGAACTAATGCAAAAGCAATGCGTGAAATTGATGGAGGAAAAGAAACTCTTTCTGCAACTTTACCTTTAGTTGTTGGTGGTCAAAAAGGGTTAGTTGAAGAAAAAGATCTTCGTATTCCTAATATGAGAGGAATTATGCAAGCAAGAACAAAAGCTATAAGTGTAGTTGAACCAACAAACAATGATACAGCAACAAAAGCTGTCAAATTTGAAAAACCAGCACCAAAATCTGCAGTAAAACTAGTTAAAGCAGACAACTTGGATGAATTAGTAAATCTATTACACAACGAAGCAAAAGTTATATAATTACGAATTATAAATTACGAATTACGAAATCTTTAAATTATTAAATTTTTCAATCTTTAAATCAAAAATTATGTCATTATTAATATACGCAGAATCTGCTGAAGGGAAATTTAAAAAAGTTGCTTTTGAATTGGCTTCTTATGCAAAAAAAGTAGCAGATTCTTTAGGAACAACGGTTACAGCTGTTACAATAAATACAAGTTCAACAGCAGAATTAGCTAACTATGGAGTTGACAAAGTGTTAAAAGTATCCAACGATTCTTTATCAAAATTTAACGCAAAAGCTTATGCTGATGTTATCAAGCAAGCTGCCGAAAAAGAAGGAAGTAAAGTAATTGTGTTATCTTCCACAACGGATAGTTTATATTTAGCTCCTTTGGTAGCTACACATTTAAATGCAGGCTTTGCTTCCAATGTAGTGGCTTTACCAGTAAGCACAAGTCCTTTTCAAGTTAAAAGAACAGCATTTTCAAACAAAGCTTTTAATATCACTGAAATATCTACAGAAATTAAAGTATTAGCATTAGCTAAAAACTCATTTGGTTTGATTGAGAGTAGCTCTTCTCTAACTGAAGAAGATTTTAACCCAACATTAAACGATGCTGATTTCTCAGTAAAAGTTGAAAACGTTGAAAAAGTAACAGGAAAAGTAACTATTGCTGATGCTGAAATAGTAGTTTCTGCAGGTCGTGGATTAAAAGGTCCCGAAAATTGGGGAATGATAGAAGAATTAGCTTCTGTTTTAGGAGCAGCAACAGCTTGTTCAAAACCTGTTTCTGATATTGGTTGGAGACCTCATAGTGAACACGTTGGTCAAACAGGAAAACCTGTAGCAGCCAATTTATATATTGCAGTAGGAATTTCTGGAGCTATCCAACATATTGCTGGTATAAATTCATCAAAAGTAAAAGTTGTTATCAATACCGATGCTGAAGCTCCTTTCTTCAAAGTGGCTGACTATGGTGTGGTGGGTGATGCTTTTGAAGTTGTCCCTAAACTAATTGAAAAATTAAAAGCTTTCAAAGCGGCAAATGCTTAAAAAGCATTGTTCAAAAATAAATTATATTAAAATTAGAGTTATCTTTGTTTAGATAGCTCTTTTTTTTATTTTTGGAGCGAATGGCTAGGTTTGTATTTAGCCATCATTTTCCTGCTATTCATTACAAACTTTTATTTTGTTTGACAACAAAATAAAAGGTTTTTCATTACTATCAGGGCTATTAGAGAAATGTATTGATTATTTATTAATGTAAGAACTTGACCTAAAAATCAATTCTTAACGTACACAAAGAATGAGTTTAGTAAAATTAACTATAAAAGGAATATCCTACAGCCAAACGCAAAATGGTGCCTACGCACTTATTTTAAACGAAGTGGATGGCGAACGCAAATTACCAATCGTCATTGGTGCTTTTGAAGCACAATCCATTGCAATTGCTCTAGAAAAAGAAATAAAACCTCCAAGACCTTTAACACATGATTTGTTCAAAAGTTTTGCAGACCGATTTGATATTGTAGTAAAACAAGTTATTATTCACAAATTAGTAGATGGTGTTTTCTATTCCAGTATCATTTGCGAAAGAGACAAAATCGAAGAAATAATTGATGCAAGAACTTCTGATGCTATAGCTTTAGCTTTAAGATTTCAAGCACCTATTTTTACCTACAAAAATATCTTGGATAAAGCAGGAATTTATCTAAATACCAATCCTACGGAAGATGACAAATCTGACATGGATGATTCAGATAATATATTATCAACGCCAGAAAGCTTTGGCCATGAAGACAGTAGCACAAAAGGTGAAAATTTCAGCCAATTTACGGTTAAAGAATTATATGAAAAGCTAGATGAAGCTGTTCAAAATGAAGATTATGAAAGAGCTGCTCATATTCGCGATGAAATATCCAAAAAAGAATCTTAACTCAACAAACTTATATGTTTAAAAAAATAGTTTTTTTTGTAGCTGTTCTGTGCAGCTTTTTTGCCTCAAATGCTCAAGAGATTGAGAAAAAATGGCAACTATCATCGTCTCAAAACGATTATTTAGAATTGCAAAAAGGCTCTTATAAATTACAGATTGCCAATGACAGCATTAACCAGCAAGGCGATTATCTGGTCCAAGATAATTTTATTTTTCTCTTTGAAAACGGCTCTGATTCTCCAACAAAACGCTTTGTAATTGAAACCAAAACTGACTCTACATTAGTAATCAAAAATAAAGGAAAAGCCTATTCTTTTTTTGCTCCTAACAAAAAAGTAGAAGCCAAAACAAACACGCAACTCGTTAAAAGCGAAGGCATATCATTCACAAGTGTTTGGAGAGGAATTCTTGGTATGATTTCTCTTTTAGTCATTGCTTACCTTTTCAGTAGCAATAAAAAAGCCATTAACTGGAAAACCGTTGGTTTAGGAATCGCAGCTCAATTAATATTAGCTATTGGAGTTTTAAAAGTTCCTTTTGTAAAGGCTGGCTTTGAATTTGTTGGCAATTTGTTTGTTTTAGTATTAGATTTCACAAGAGCAGGGAGCGAATTTCTTTTAGGAGGCATGATGAACATTGAAAGTTTTGGTTTTATCTTCTTATTTCAAGTATTACCAACTATTATCTTTTTCTCTGCTTTAACTTCCTTATTATTCTATTTAGGAGTAATTCAAATTATAGTAAAAGGTTTAGCAACCGTTTTAACAAAATTATTATCAATCTCTGGTGCTGAAAGTTTATCAGTAGCAGGGAACATATTTTTAGGGCAAACGGAAGCACCACTAATGATTAAAGCTTATTTGGAAAAAATGAATAAGTCAGAAATTCTTTTGGTTATGGTTGGCGGAATGGCTACAGTAGCTGGTGGTGTTTTGGCTGCTTACATTGGCTTCCTAGGCGGAAATGACCCTATATTACGTTTAGAATTTGCAAAACACTTATTGGCTGCCTCAGTTATGGCTGCGCCTGGAGCTATCGTAGTTTCAAAAATGCTATATCCTCAAACCGAAGACATCAATACCAATGTAGAAGTTTCTAAAGAAAAGATTGGTTCAAACATATTAGATGCTATTTCAACTGGAACAACAGAAGGTTTAAAATTAGCAGCAAATGTAGCCGCTATGTTATTAGTTTTCATTGCTTTTATTGCCATGATAAACTATACCCTTGGTTGGATAGGTGAATGGTCAGGAATAAATGACTATTTGGTAAGTAAAGAAAATATCCCATATAAAGTTTTCTCATTAGAAACCATTTTAGGAATAGTATTTTCTCCATTGATGTGGTTGATTGGAGTTGCTTCTGAAGACATGATGTTAATGGGACAATTATTAGGGGTAAAGTTAGCTGCTTCAGAATTTGTAGGCTATATTCAATTAGCGGAATTGAAAAATATGGCAAGCAACATTCATTTTACGTATGATAAATCGGTAATTATGGCAACTTATATGTTGTGTGGGTTTGCCAACTTTGCTTCTATCGGAATTCAAATTGGAGGAATCGGTTCATTAGCACCAAACCAACGAAAAACATTATCAGAATTTGGATTAAAAGCCGTTATTGGTGGAAGTTTAGCTTCATTATTATCAGCAACCATTGCTGGAATGATTATAGGGTAAAGACAATCTTGTCATTCCGAACTTGATTCTAAATCTCACAAAATAGATGCTGAAATAAATTCAGCATGACAATAAAAAATAAAAAAATGCAACAATATCACGACTTAGTAAAACACGTTTTAGCACACGGAAACCAAAAAGGAGACCGAACAGGAACAGGAACAAAAAGTGTCTTTGGTTATCAAATGCGTTTTGATTTGAGTGAAGGTTTTCCGATGGTAACTACTAAAAAACTGCATTTAAAGTCGATTATATATGAATTGCTTTGGTTTTTAAAAGGAGACACAAATATTGGCTATTTGAAAGAAAATGGTGTGAAGATTTGGGACGAATGGGCTGATGAAAATGGCGATTTAGGTCCGGTATATGGGTATCAATGGAGAAATTGGAATGGTGAAGAAATTGACCAAATCACAGAATTGATTGAAACTTTAAAAACTAATCCTAATAGCAGAAGAATGTTAGTTTCAGCATGGAATCCAAGTGTTTTGCCTGATACATCAAAATCTTTTGCAGAAAATGTAGCCAATAATAAAGCTGCTTTACCACCTTGTCATGCTTTTTTCCAATTTTATGTAGCTGACGGAAAATTGAGTTGTCAATTGTACCAAAGAAGTGCAGATATATTTTTAGGTGTTCCCTTTAACATTGCTTCTTATGCTTTGTTTACCATGATGGTTGCTCAGGTTTGTGATTTACAAGTGGGTGATTTCATCCATACTTTTGGTGACGCACATATCTACAATAATCATATAGAACAACTGGAATTACAACTTTCAAGAGAATGCAGGCCTTTGCCAAAAATGAAATTAAACCCAGAAATTAAAAATATTTTTGATTTTACTTTTGATGATTTTACTTTAGAAGGTTATGATCCACATCCACATATTAAAGGAGTTGTTGCTGTTTAAATTTTGATTATGAAGAAAATAATTTTATTTTTTTTATTGGCTTTTTCTCTGATTTCATTTGCTCAAGACGAAATTAAATACAAAACTGTTTTTGATAATGTAGAACAGAATTGTGATTCAATAGTTAATATAAAATTCTGTTATCTTAAAAGAATTCAATTAGTTGTGCAGAAAAAGTTTTCAGAAGATATACTTCAAAATGATAAATTATCAAAAAATATTGGTGATAATATCTACATGGAAATAGAAATTGACACTACTGGAAAAATTTTTATTAATAAAGTATCCACCAAATCTAAAGATTTTGAAAATTCTCTAAAAAATTTAGTAGAATTATTACCTAAAATAAATCTTTTTGAAAACGAAAATCAGAAAAAAGTAAAATTAGAAGCAATTTTTGACTTTAAATTACATAAAATTAATTTTGAGAGATATATTGAACCCGAAGAGAAAAAAGATATAACCCTTCTAGAAGCTCCACGATTTGAAAGTTGCAAAATTATTAAAGATGAGGAGAATAGTAAAAAATGCCTTATGCTACAAATGAACAATCATATAATTCAAAATTTTAAATATCCAACAAAAGCATTAAACAAAAAAATTACAGGAAGAACTGTAGGAGCTTTTATAATTACCAAAGAAGGTTATGTGACAAATTTCATTATTTATGATGCAGATATTCTATTATTAAAAGAAACGTTAAGAATTTTAAAATTACTCCCTAAATTTATTCCTGGAAAATACAATAATGAATATATAGCCGTCTCATATGCTCAACCGTTACAATTTAAATTAAATTAAAAATGCTAACACTAATCGCAGCCGCTTCAGAAAATAACGCTCTTGGAAAAGACAACGACTTGGTTTGGCATTTGCCAGATGATTTCAAACGTTTCAAAGCCTTAACATCTGGTCATTATATCATAATGGGAAGAAAAACATTTGAAAGTTTTCCAAAACCATTGCCAAATAGAACTCACGTAATCATAACTAAACAAAATGATTACGAAGCTCCAGAAGGTTGTATTGTGGTTAATAGTCTGAAAAAAGCTATTGAAGTTTGTCCAGAAAATGAAGAAGTTTTCATTGTTGGTGGTGGCCAAATTTATAAACAATCCATCGAAATTGCTGATAAGATCGAGTTAACTAGAGTTCACACTATTGTTGAAGCTGATGCTTTTTTCCCTGAAATTGATGAAACTGTCTGGGAAATTATTCAATCTGAATATCATCCTAAAGACGAAAAACACAAATATGATTTTACGTATTTAACGTTTGTTAAAAGGTAATTGTATCTAGATTTTGATTATAAATCGTACTTTTGCAGTCCAATAACGATAAAATGGCAGAAAACATAAAACCATACAAAGATTCTGATTTAAGTAAAAAAGAACAAGTTGCCCAAATGTTTGATACTATTTCTGGCAATTATGATGGCTTAAACCGTATAATTTCATTTGGTACTGATGCCAAATGGAAACAAAAAATCTTAAAAATGGTTGCTTCAAAACAACCTTCTTCAATACTAGACATAGCAACTGGAACAGGTGATTTGGCTATTTTATTTGCCTCAACATCTGCCAAAGAAATTATTGGTTTGGATATTTCTCAAGGCATGTTGGACATTGGAAAGAAAAAAATTCAAGAAAAAAATTTAGATTCAAAAATAAAAATGGTTTTAGGTGATGGTGAAAATATTCCTTATCCTGACAATTATTTTGATGTCATTACGGTTGCTTATGGTGTGCGTAACTTTGAAAATCTTGAAAAAGGATTGTCTGAAATTTTAAGAACAATTAAACCTGGAGGACAATTAATAATTCTTGAAACTTCTGTACCAACAAAATTTCCTTTCAAACAAGGGTATGCTTTTCATTCCAAATTTATTTTACCTTTGGTCGGAAAATTATTTTCAAAAGATAAGGCTGCCTACTCCTACTTGTCGGATTCTGCTAATAAATTCCCTTTTGGAGAAGCCTTGAACAATATTTTACGAAAAATTGGGTTTATAGATGTGAAGCATCTTCCACAAACATTTGGAGTTGCCACAATTTATCATGCATCTAAGAAGTAATATTATCAATGAGACACCTTTTTATTATTGTTTTTGCTTTAGTTACCTTTTCTAGCCAAGCTCAGTTTGGGAAAGATCCTATTATAAATTTAGAAAATTTCCAAAAAAGCAGAGTCCATTGGGGATTTTATTTGGGGTTTAATTTTTATGACTTTCAATTTGATTATAAATCCATAACCAAAGATTTAGAGGTTCAAAATACCACAGGTTTTAATGTGGGTTTAATAGGTAACCTAAGATTACACGAATATATTGACTTGCGTTTTGAACCTGGATTATATTACACTGAAAGAAATTTAATTTATCCAGATATCGTAGATCCAGTTGACCGTTTCAGAGAAGTAAAATCTACATATATTCATTTCCCATTACTTGTTAAGTTTTCCTCAAAACGTTTTGGAAATGTTAGACCTTACCTTGTTGGTGGCGTATCAAGAAGCTTAAATCTCAGTAGCTATGCTGACTCTCCTGACGACAATGAGTCTGATGTATTTAGAATGATAAAATGGACCAACAATTATGAAATTGGTTTTGGAGTAGATTTATACCTTGAGTATTTCATCTTTTCTCCTTCTATAAGAGGTGTTTTTAGCATGAATGATGAATTAATTAGAGACAAAGATCCAAATAGTCAATGGACATCAAACATTGATGCTATGCGAACAAGAGGTGTGTTTTTGAATTTTTCTTTCCACTAGTTTACTTTAGTATTCATTAGTTTCCATTAGTTTCCATTAGCTGAAGCTAATGGTTATTTAATTATTTCTACAAAATTCGCTTAACACAATAGCTGTTGCAGTGGCTACATTTAAACTTTCTGTTTGTTGCAGTGTTCCAAATCGTGGAATTGTGATTTTATGTGTAATTAATCGTTGAACTTCTTGACTTATACCATTGGATTCATTGCCTAGCACAATAATACTGGGTTGCATTAATTTTTCTGAGTAAATATTCTTACCTTCTAAAAGCGTACCATATATAGGGATTTTAGCTTTTGACAAATAATTCTTCAAATCACAATATATGACATTTACTCTTGCAATTGAACCCATTGTGGCTTGAATAACTTTTGGATTATACACATCAACTGTTTCTTCACTACAAACAATATCTTGAATTCCAAACCAATCGGCTAATCTAATGATTGTTCCCATATTACCTGGATCACGAATATCATCTAAAGCAATATGCATTTTTTCATAAGATTCTTCTTTACTTTTTTCTGGAATAATAAAAACGGCTAAACATTCGTTTGGAGTAACGAGAGCACTTATACTTTTTAATTCGGCTTCTGATATAGAATGTAACTTGCTTTTTTCAACATTTAAAAATAATTCTTGCGTAACATACAATTCAACTAATTCATAATTGGAATTGAGTAATTCTTGAATTACTTTTACACCTTCAGCAATGAACAACTGATACAGTTTTCTGTATTTTTTTTGTTGAAGACTTTTTATTAGTTTAATTTGATTTTTACTAATCATAAAAAGAAGTATTTTTGAACCAATATTTACTGCAAATTGAAATATAATTTATCAAAAATAACATTATTAATTGTATTAACTGCAATTATCTACTCATGTTCTCCTTTAATGCGAGTACCTGATGATGAAATGCTATTGGTAAAAAATGAAATTATTATTGATAACCAAAAAGTTGCAGAAGATAGTATTCAAAATTTATTGTATCAAAAACCAAATTCTAGTTTTTTAAAAATTCCCATTCGACTTTATCTTTATCATTTGAGCAAAAAAGATGTTGACTCTTCCTACAACGCTTGGTTAAATAAAAAACCTAATAGAAAACAAAATTTAATTAAACTGCTATCCGAAAAACAAGTAAATCGCCTAGGAGAGTCTTTTTTAGTAAAAGGATATAGTAATTTCTTCAAAAAAGTAGGTGAGCCACCAGTGCTAATAGATGATGAAAAAATTGAAAAATCTAAAAAAAGATTAAGCGGTTTTTATAAAAACATAGGCTATTTTGACAATCAAGTTAAGGCAGAAATTGATTCTTTAGGAAGAAAAAAAGGGAAAATAATTTATCGTTTAGTTAAAAACGAACCCTATACCATAGATTCAATTGCTTCAATTATCGAATCTAAGACGATGGACAGCATGTACAATTCCATCAAAGACAAATCGTATATAAAATTACATAAAAGATATGCTGTCAAAGATTTTGAAAACGAACGAAAAAGAATAACAAATCATTTCAGAAATAATGGGGCTTATTATTTTCAGGAAAATGACATAAATTATAATGTTTATCAAGATACAGTAACTAAAAAACTAGCTGTTGACGTAAAAATCAATAACAGAAATCTTACGGTTGAAGAAATTAAATACAACCTCCCTCACAAAATTTATAAAATTGAAAAAGTTAATGTATATGTTGATAATGATGTCATAAAAGACAAATCTAAGATTACAGATAGTCTTACTTACAACAATTACACTATATATGGCTCCAAAAAAATCAAATACAGACCTAAAGCAATTGCAAATGCTATTTTCATAAATAAAGGGGATTATTATAGCGATAATTCACGTTTTCTTACCAATCGTTCCTTGAGTAATTTAAATATTTTTAATTACCCAAATATAGATTTCAAAGAAAGTAAAGACAGCACTTCATTAATAACCAATATTAATTTATCTCCATTAAAAAAATATAACATTAATCCAAATATAGATTTTATCCACTCAAATATTCAAAGCTTTGGAATTGCTGGAAACTTATCTGTCACTTTTAGAAATGTTTTTAGAGGTGCCGAATTGCTTCAGGTTACAACTAGAGGAAATATTGGATCTTCCAAAGATTTAGCCAATCCTAATGATGTATTTTTCAACTTGTCTGAATATGGTGCTGATGCAAAATTGACTTTCCCTAGAATATTTTTCTTTTTTCCAACTTCAAAATTGATTAAAAAAGACATGTTACCTTCTACGAATCTTTCTGTGGGTTTGTTCAGACAAACAAATATTGGATTAGATAAAGAAAATGTTTCAGGAATTATTGATTACAATTGGACTAGAAAGAAAAATAACATTTCAAAGTTTGAATTATTAAACCTTCAATTTGTGAGAAACTTGAACATCAACAATTACTTTAATGTTTATGGCTCATCATATGAAGACCTCAATAATATTGCATTAATTTATAATGACAATATAAATTATGAAAATGAAAATGGAGACGGCAATCTTTCTCCTTCAGGTGCTGTATCCTTTATTGATGATGTAATTAATGGCAACACTGCTCTTATACCAAGTAACAGTGAATACCAAACCGTAAGGAGTATTGGAGAAAGAAGACGAAGACTAATTGAAAACAACTTAATAGCGGCTTCAAGTTTTACATTTTCGACCACTAATAAAACAGATATTTATGATTATAACTTCTACAATCTAAAAATAAAATTAGAAACTGCTGGCAATGTATTATCGTTGTTATCTAATGTTACAGACCAACCTTTCAGCGACAATGGTAACAGAACACTTTTTGGCGTTGAGTATTCACAATACGTAAAAACCGATTTTGAATTTATCAAGCACTGGGATTTGGGACGAAAAAATAGTTATGCCATGAGAGGCTTTGTTGGCATTGCGGTTCCTTATGGGAATTCCAATTCAATTCCTTTTTCTAAAAGTTATTTTTCTGGTGGTTCAAATGATAACCGTGGCTGGCAACCATATGCTCTTGGACCTGGTTCTAGTGGAGGCATAAATGACTTTAATGAAGCTAATTTCAAATTAGCATTTAATGCTGAATATCGCTTTCCTTTTTTTGGTCAATTATTTGGTGCTTTTTTTGCCGATGCAGGAAACATTTGGAACGTTTTTGACAATGTGGAAGACAAAGCATATACATTCAATGGAATTTCATCCCTGAAAGATATTGCATTAGGAACTGGAATTGGTTTTAGATACGATTTTGGTTTCTTTGTTTTCCGTTTGGATTTTGGATATAAAACCTACAATCCCGGAAGACCTGAAAATGAAAGATGGTTTAGAGATTTAAACTTTAGTAAAACAGTTCTAAATTTTGGTATAAATTACCCTTTCTAATATTTAAAATTCTTATTTTTGTCAAAATAACATAACAAACTAATTATGGCTCACAATATTAAACCTGGCGTTGCTACAGGAGATGATGTACAAAAAATTTTCAAATATGCTAAGGAAAAAGGATTCGCTTTACCTGCTGTAAACGTTGTTAGCTCTAGCACGGTCAATGCTGTAATGGAAACTGCTGCTAAGCTAAATGCTCCTGTAATTATTCAATTTTCTAATGGTGGTGCACAATTTAATGCAGGAAAAGGTCTTTCAAACCAAAATGAAAAAGCAGCTATACTTGGTGGAATTGCTGGAGCAAAACACATTCATACTTTAGCTGAAGCTTATGGTGCAACTGTAATTCTTCATACTGATCACTGTGCTAAAAAATTATTACCTTGGATTGATGGCTTGTTAGAAGCTTCTGAAAAGCATTTTGCCGAAACAGGCAAACCTCTATATAGTTCTCATATGATTGATTTATCAGAAGAACCTATTGAAGAAAATATTGAAATTTGCAAAACCTATTTAGCTCGAATGAGTAAAATGGGAATGACTTTAGAAATAGAACTAGGAATTACTGGTGGTGAAGAAGATGGTGTTGACAATTCTGATGTTGACAGTTCAAAACTATATACGCAACCAGAAGAAGTTGCTTATGCTTATGAAGAGTTGATGAAGGTTAGTCCTAAATTCACTATTGCTGCTGCTTTTGGAAACGTTCATGGTGTTTACAAACCAGGAAATGTAAAATTGACGCCTAAAATTTTGAAAAACTCTCAAGAATATGTGGAGAAAAATTACAATACAGAACCTAACCCTATCGATTTTGTTTTTCATGGCGGAAGTGGTTCTACTGTAGAAGAAATTAGAGAAGCTATTGGCTATGGTGTTATAAAAATGAATATTGATACCGATTTACAATTTGCTTACACAGAAGGTGTTCGTGATTATGTAACTTCAAATATTGACTATTTAAAAACCCAAATTGGAAGTCCAGATGGCCCTGATTCTCCAAATAAAAAACATTATGACCCAAGAAAATGGGTGCGTGAGAGTGAGTTAACTTTTATAAAAAGATTAGAACAAGCTTTCGCTGATTTAAATAACATTAATACTTTATAATAATTTTAGAATTTAGAATTTAGAATTTAGAAATTTTGATTTCAAATTCTAAATTCTGATTTCTGACTTCTAACTTCAAGAATTATGGCTTGGTTTAAAAGAAAAGAAAAAGGAATTCAAACCGCAACAGAAGATAAAAAAGATGTCCCTAAAGGATTGTGGTATAAATCTCCTACTGGAAAAATTGTAGATACTGAAGAATTAGCAAAAAATCTTTGGGTAAGTCCTGAAGATGATTTTCATGTAAGAATAGGCAGTAAAGAATATTTTGAAATTCTTTTTGACGACAATAAATTTAAAGAATTAGATGCTAAACTTACCTCTAAAGATCCTTTAAAATTTGAAGACACCAAAAAATACAGTGAGCGCTTAAAAGAAGCGATGAAAAAAACAGAGTTAAAAGACGCTGTTCGAACTGCTGTTGGAAAATCTAAAGGAAAAGATTTGGTAGTATGCTGTATGGATTTTGCTTTTATTGGTGGATCAATGGGAGCTGTTGTTGGTGAAAAAATTGCCCGTGGAATTGATTATTCTATCCAAAATAAAGTTCCATTTGTAATGATTTCTAAATCAGGTGGAGCACGAATGATGGAAGCCGCTTATTCTTTGATGCAATTAGCCAAAACTGCTGCAAAACTCGCACAACTGGCTGATGCTAAAATTCCTTATATTTCATTGTGCACAGATCCTACAACAGGAGGAACTACTGCTTCTTACGCTATGCTTGGTGATATTAACATCGGTGAACCAGGAGCCTTAATAGGATTTGCAGGACCAAGAATCGTAAAAGATACTACAGGTAAAGATTTACCTGATGGTTTTCAAACTTCAGAATTCTTATTAGAACACGGATTTTTAGATTTTATAGCTCACAGAAAAGAACTTAAAAACAAAATCAACCTGTACATAGATTTAATTCTCAATCAAGAACTTAGATAATACAAATCCCGTCAAAAAAATAAACTTGACGGGATTTTTTTTAAAATTTTGCTCTTAAAGCTAAAATAAAATTCTTCCCAGGCGAAACAATTCCTGAACTATATGGTCTATAACGTTGATCCGTAATGTTTTCTAAACCAGCTGTTAGTGTAAAACTTTGATTCAATTTATACATTGATTTTAAGTTCAAAGTGTACCAACTTGGAGCGTAAGGGTTTCCATTTCTATCAACAGCATAAATTTCTGTCTTGCCTTTCTCTTCTTCGGCTAAATCTTCAAACGAAACTTTATCGCTAAACTGAACATTCAATTCAAAATCTAATTTTGAAGTCCCATACCCTACTCTTGATATTCCAAAAAATGGTGCTGCATGACGAGACGGACTTTTATCACCATTATCTAATTCCTCTTCTCCTTTTTGGAAATTCAAATCAGTAGAGAAGCGAAAACCAGAAAATAGTTTTGCATCAAATCCCAATTGAATACCATATACATTTGCTCTTGCAGCATTTTGAATTGCTTGCACTTGACTCAACTCGCCATCATACACAATTTCAGAAGATCCGTTTAAGGTAAAATCTCTTCTCACTAATGCATTATCCAATAAAGTATAATAAGTAGAAAAATCAATTTTTACATTTTTACCCAACATCTTTGCTACATTCAAATCTACATTATAAGCATATTCAGCTTCTAAGTTAGGATTTGGAATAACTACTGAACCTGGTTCAGAATCAAACACTTTTCCCACATCATCGACATTTGGCGAACGAAAAGCAGTGGCCACATTTGAACTAATTACCCACTTTTCTGTAGGACGAAAAACAATTCCAGCACTTCCTGTTAACGAACCATTATCTAAAGTAGCTTCTGTAAAGGGAAACGGATAAAAAGTAGTATCAAAATCCGCTTCCAAAATAAACTGATTGTAACGCAAACCTGTCTGTAGTAACGCTTTATCAGTAATTTTATATTGATTGTTAAAATAAAGACCAATAGATTGCCATGTGGCTTGAGGATATCGTGCTGGACCAACTTGACTTGTATCATCAACAATATTTTCATTTACACCCGTTGAATTTACATCGTTTAAGACATATTCTAGTCCATAGAAAATTTTATTTTTTACACTTGTATTCTTTATAAAATCAATATTAAATGAATAAGCATTTACCTTTTCAATTCTAATCTCTCTATTGGGATTATTGATATTTCTACTCACACGACTCTCCTCAAAAAACTGATGGGCTAACCGTAAAGAAATTTCGTCAAATAACTTAGCTTTTGATTGATGTGTGACATTCAAATTATTCATGATCCATTTCTGTGGTCCATAATAGAACTCACCATATCTTGGTAATCCTGAATTATTATATCGAATATGCCTGTCATATCGAGAATAACTTGAAGTTTCTGAAAAATGTAATCCGTATTGAAAATCCCAGTTCTTGTTAGGTTGAAAACGTACTTTTTGCATCAAATTAATTTGCGAGTAAGCTGTTGGTTTTTGTACCAAAGGATCCTCATTAGTAACGACAACATCTATTCCATTTTGCCTTTGCACATAAAATGGGCGCAAATATTCATCTGGACCGTGAGAACCCATTCGTAAATTTCCAAAATCATTTGAACTGATGCTTGTAACCAAAGCCCATTTTTTCCAACCTATATTAACATCAAAATGCCCAGTCTTTTCATTATTGGCTGAAGAATATCGTGTTATGGCATTTCCAGAAACAAACGATTTATCCTCTGAAGAGAATTGAGGGAGTAACGTTTGAAAACTCATAACTCCACCAATAGCATCACTCCCATACATGACAGAACTTGGTCCAAACAAGACTTCAACTTTTTCTGAGGCAAAAGCATCTAATGAAATTACATTTTGAATATTTCCTCCTCTAAAAATAGCTGTATTCATTCTAATTCCGTCAACAGCATACAATAATCTGTTGGTTGCAAAACCTCTAATCATTGGGCTACCACCACCTTGCTGACTTTTTTGCAGGAATACTTTCCCTGAAATAGTCAATAAATCGGCAGCCGTTTGTGGATTTTGTAACGCAACTTTTTGAGGAGTTATCACGTTGATTTTCTGAGGGATATCTTTTGAATTTTGTTTCCAACGGTTGGCTGAAACAACAACTTCATCTAACTTTGTTATAGTAGAATCTTGTGGTGTTTGTGAAAAGCCAATGGAAAAAATTGACAAAATCACAACTAAAATATGATTTCTCATTTTTGATGTTCGTTTATTCTTTCTGCACTAAAAATACATTGAAATAATGATTCAATCGTAAAAAGAAAGAAAAAAATTCTACATTCCAGTTCGAATAGCTTCAACAGGGTCTAATTTTGAAGCTGTAATAGCTGGAATGATTCCTGACAATAAACCTATAAAAGCAGCCAAACCACTCCCTAACAACATATTAGAAACACTCAAAACAAATTCAAAATCCAAAACACTTGACATCACTAGAGCAATAATCCAAACTAAAAACATACCGATTAAACCCCCAATTAAAGATAAAATCACAGCTTCAAACAAAAATTGAAATAAGATAAATTTATTTTTTGCACCCAAAGCTTTTTGAATTCCTATTAAATTAGTTCGCTCTTTTACTGAAACAAACATAATATTGGCAATACCAAATCCTCCTACAAGCAGTGAAAATAAACTTATTACCCAACCTATCATGTTCATTTGGCCTACAATATTATCAATAAAATCAGTAAATCCAGACAGTACATTCATGAAAAAATTATCAATTTCTCCTGGTTTAACACCTCGCATTGTTCTTAATTTTTGACTAACTTCAGCTTTAAATTCCTCAATATCAATTCCTTTTTCAGGTTTAATTAAAATGGCTGGTGTTAAAGATTTATTGTTGTCACCATACATTCTTCGCAAGAAATTTACAGGAAAAAATACAGCCACATCATTACTGTCCCCAAACATTCCTTCTCCTTGTTTTTTTAATACTCCAATAACTGAAAATTTTTGACCATACAATCTGATTTTTTTACCTAATGGATTGGCATTTCCAAATAAACCTTCAGCAACCTCACTTCCTATTACAATAACTGGTGAACCTGAATTAGATTCTGATTCATTGAATAATCTTCCTGATTCAATTTTGAAAGATTCAATATCAAAAAATTCATTTGTAGATGGCTTAACGCGAATAGAGTTTACAGTTTTATCTTCGTATTTTATATTTTCATTTCGGGTAAATAAATTGAAAGACATTTTGTCAATCCCTTTAACTGATCGTCTTAATGCTTCAAACTCTTCATAAGTTACGTTAGGAAATTGTTCTCTCTTCCAACGTGGTACGTCTGATGGCCCAAAAGAAAACTTCATGAGATAGACAGTATTCATATCCATGTCACTCAAATCTTCTTTGATTTTTTTATCCATAGAATCTACAGCAGCTAAAACGGCAATAATAGAAAAAATACCAATCGTGACTCCTAGTAATGACAACAGAGTACGAAGTTTATTATTTCGTAAAGCATTTAATGCAAATTGTAAACTTTCACTGAGTAATCTTAAATATAAAAGCATAATCTTGTTTGATTATTTATAAGTAGAATAAAATTGTGATTTGTTACAAAAAATCCAAAAAAAACACTTCCTATATTCCTTGAATCTTTTGCGAACAATACCTACTTTTGCAAATTAAACAAACAACACAAAATGACAACTACAAAAAAAATCAATGCCGCTCTTATTTCTGTTTTCGACAAAACAGGTTTAGAGCCTATCGTTAAAGCACTACATCAAAATAACGTAACCATTTATTCAACAGGTGGCACAGAATCTTTCATAAAAGAATTAGGAATTCCTGTTGTAGCTGTAGAGGATGTTACTTCCTATCCATCAATTCTTGGTGGAAGAGTCAAAACTCTACATCCAAAAGTATTTGGAGGTATATTAAATCGTCAAGATAATGAAAGTGATGTAGCGCAAATGAAAGAGTTTGATATTCCTCAAATTGATTTGGTAATTGTAGATTTATACCCTTTTGAAAAAACGGTTGCAAGTGGAGCTGGAGAAGCTGATATCATTGAAAAAATTGACATAGGTGGAATTTCTTTAATCAGAGCCGCTGCTAAAAACTTCAAAGATACAGTCATTGTAGCTTCTGTAGATGATTATGCAACTTTTCTAAATTTTTACACGGAAAACCAAGGAAGCACAACACTTGAAAACAGAAGATTATTGGCTACACGAGCGTTCAATGTTTCTTCTCACTATGATTCAGCAATTTTTAATTATTTCAATGCTACTCAAGAAGAAGCTGTTTTAAAAATTAGCGAAACAAAAGGAAACGTACTTCGTTATGGAGAAAATCCGCATCAAAAAGGATTCTTCTTTGGAGACTTTGAGGCTATGTTCTCCAAACTTCATGGAAAAGAATTGTCATACAATAACCTTTTAGATGTTGATGCAGCTGTAAATTTAATGTCAGAATTCACAAATGATGAACCAACATTTGCTATTTTAAAACATAATAATGCTTGCGGTATAGCTTCAAGAACGACCATGAAAGAAGCTTATTTAAATGCTTTAGCTGGAGATCCAACTTCAGCTTTTGGAGGAGTTTTAATTGCCAATGGAAAAATTGACAAAGCAACCGCAGAAGAAATTAACAAGTTATTCTGTGAAGTAGTAATTGCACCAGATTATGACAATGAAGCCATAGAAATTCTGGAAGAAAAGAAAAACAGAATTATTTTAGTCCAAAAAGAAGTAAAACTTCCTACCACAACAGTGAGAACTTGCTTAAACGGAGTTCTTGTTCAAGACAAAGACAACGTTACAGATACTAAAGCACACTTAAAATGCGTTACTACTGTAACGCCTACTGAAGAAGAGATTGAAGATTTATTATTTGCTTCCAAAATTTGCAAGCATACCAAATCAAATACCATTGTTTTTGCAAAAAATAAACAACTATGTGCTTCTGGAACTGGACAAACCTCAAGAGTTGATGCTTTGAAACATGCTGTAGAAAAAGCCGTTTCTTTTGATTTTGATTTAACAGGAGCTGTAATGGCAAGTGATGCTTTTTTCCCTTTTCCAGATTGTGTAGAATTAGCTAATAAGGCTGGAATTACGGCTGTTATTCAACCAGGTGGTTCCATAAAAGATGAATTGAGTATCAATTATTGTAACGAAAATAATGTTGCAATGGTATTTACAGGTATTCGTCATTTTAAACATTAATTTTATTACTTTTGTAATCATAAATATCTAACTAGTAACTAATACCCTTTTTATAATATGGGATTTTTTGATTTCATGACCGAGGATATCGCAATTGACCTTGGAACCGCAAATACCTTAATCATACATAACGACAAAGTTGTAATTGATAGTCCATCAATTGTAGCTCGTGATAGAATCACAGGAAAAATTATAGCCGTTGGTAAAGAAGCCAGTATGATGCAAGGTAAAACTCATGAAAACATCAAAACCATTCGTCCCTTAAAAGATGGTGTTATTGCTGATTTTGATGCTTCGGAAAAAATGATAAGCATGTTTATCAAAAGTATCCCAGCACTCAAAAAAAAATTGTTCACTCCTGCTCTTCGAATGGTTATTTGCATTCCTTCTGGAATTACTGAAGTGGAAATGCGTGCCGTTAAAGAATCTGCTGAACGTGTGAATGGAAAAGAAGTTTATCTTATTCATGAACCAATGGCAGCTGCTATCGGTATCGGTGTAGATATAATGCAGCCTAAAGGAAACATGATTGTGGATATTGGTGGTGGAACAACTGAAATTGCTGTAATTGCATTAGGCGGAATTGTATGTGATAAATCTGTAAAAATTGCAGGAGACGTTTTCACGAATGACATCATTTATTACATGAGAACACAACACAACTTATTTGTAGGTGAAACAACAGCTGAGAAGATAAAAATTCAAATTGGAGCAGCCATTGAGGAATTAGAAAATGCTCCAGAAGATATGTCCGTTCAAGGAAGGGATTTGTTAACTGGCAAACCAAAACAAGTTGATGTTTCCTACCGAGAAATAGCAAAGGCATTAGACAAATCCATTCAACGTGTTGAAGATGCTGTTATGGAAACACTATCACAAACGCCACCTGAATTAGCTGCCGATATCTATAATACAGGTATTTATTTAGCAGGTGGTGGTTCCATGTTAAGAGGATTAGACAAACGAATATCCCTAAAAACAGATCTTCCGGTTTACATTGCAGAAGACCCATTAAGAGCTGTAGTAAGAGGAACAGGAATGGCACTTAAAAACATAAACAAATACAAAGGAATACTTATCAAATAAAAGAAAAATAAATGCAGCAAATAATAAATTTTTTCATAAAAAACAGCTACAGATTGCTGTTTTTGCTGCTTTTAGGCATTTCCATTTCTTTTACCATACAAAACAATTCCTACCACAAAAGCAGAACAATAAGTTCTGCAAATTTTGTGAGTGGTTATGCTTACGAAAAAATAGACAACATAAATAAATATTTTAGTCTAAGAGAAGTAAACCAAGAACTTGCAGAAGAAAACAGCTATTTAAAACAATTGCTTTACAATAAAAAAGACACTACCCTTATTGCTCCTATCGAACTTCCTAGTGATTTAACCCAATATAAAGTCATCCAAGCAAAAGTGATTAAAAACTCATTTGATGTTTATGACAATTACTTGACCTTAAATGCAGGTACAAAAGATGGTCTAAAAGAAGATTTTGGTGTTATCAATAGCAAAGGTGTTGTTGGAATCATTGATAAAGCAACCCCAAATTATGCAACAGTATTGAGTATTTTAAATACTAAATCACAACTGAATGCTAAAATTAAAAACACCAATCATTTTGGAACCTTAACATGGGATGCCAAAAATACGGGCTACGTTCAGTTAGTTGACGTACCAAGATTAGCCAGCATCAAAAAAGGAGATACAATTGTCACAGGTGGTCAGTCAGTTATTTTCCCAGAAAATATTCCTATCGGAAAAATTGATAAGGCTTACACTGATAAAAACACCAATTATTATACAATACGTGTAAAGTTATTTAACGATATGACAAATGTGGGTTTTGTTTATATCATCAATAATACAAAAAAAGAAGAACTAATTGAATTAGAAAGCTCATATAATGAACAGTAATCTCTTACTAAATATTTTCAGATTCATTGTATTGATTGCCCTTCAAATATTGGTATTCAATAACATCAAACTATTTGGATATCTAGACCCTTTTCCATACGTGCTTTTCATCATTCTTTACCCAGTAAACAGCAATAAATCTCTTTTTTTATTCATGAGCTTTCTTCTAGGTTTAACCTTAGATATGTTTGGTGATACAGGAGGAATTCATGCAACAGCCTCTCTATTGGTAGCTTACATAAGACCTTCGATTTTTAAGTTTTCCTTTGGACTTAGTTATGAATATCAAACCATAAAAATTGCTGAAAAAATATCCTCTGAACGAATTTCATTTATAGTAATAGCCGTATTCCTTCATCACTTTATAATTTATATGTTAGAACTGTTGCGTTTTGGATTAATTTTAGATATTTTCTTAAGAACACTTTTAAACACTATATTCACTACAATGATTTGTGTTTTGACCATATATTTAATAAAACCCAGTAGGCGATGAGAAAAATATTATTACCCACAATAGTAATTATTTCAGCTATCATTATACTAATCCGACTTTTTTATCTTCAAATCATAGATGATTCTTTGAAAATAAAGTCTGATAATAACGCTATTAAAATTGAATATGATTTCCCAGAACGCGGCTACATTTATGACAGAAATAATAAATTATTGGTCGCCAACCAACCTTCATATGACATCATGGTTATCCCAAGGGAAATCAAGGATTTAGACACTTTACAGCTTTGTCAATTGCTCAAAATCGACATGCCTTATTTTAAAAATAAGTTGGAAAAAGCCATCGTTTATAGCCCAAGATTACCATCCGTATTTCTTCCTCAATTAACTAAACTAGAATATGCCGCTTTTCAAGAAAAAATCAGAAAATTCAAGGGCTTTTATATTCAAAAACGTTTCTTGAGAGATTATCAAATAGATTATGCTCCTAATATTTTTGGATACATAACTCAAGTGAATGAAGCAATCATTACTAAAAACCCCTATTATAAAAGTGGAGACTTAATAGGAAAGCAAGGTGTAGAACAAGAATACGAAGAAGTTTTAAGAGGAATAAAAGGAGTAAAATATTTTCAAAAAGATAGATTTAATAAAATAATAGGTTCCTACAAAGACGGAAAATACGATACTATTGCTGTCCAAGGAAGCGATTTGACCTTGACAATTGATGCAGAATTGCAAAAATATGGAGAAGAATTAATGGTTAACAAAAGAGGAGGAATTGTTGCCATTGAACCAAAAACAGGTGAGATTTTAGCCTTAATTTCTGCCCCAAGTTATGACCCTGCTTTGTTAGTTGGTAAAGATCGTTCAAAAAACTATACCCGCTTATATTATGATTCCATTGCAAAACCTCTGTATGACAGAAGTTTACTAGCTGAATATCCTCCAGGCTCTCCTTTTAAAATACTAACTGGACTAATTGGCTTACAAGAAGAAGTTATTGATGAAGATACAGGTTTCATCTGCAGGCACGGGTTTTCATATGGAAGAGGAGCATTCATGAAATGCCATGATTCTGGACTGTCAAAATTACATAATGGAATCTACAACTCATGTAACACCTATTTTGCCAATGTATTTAAAAAAACAATCGATAAGTATAAAAATCCATCTTACAGTGTGGATAATTGGAACAGACACTTACAAAGTTTTGGCTTAGGAAACTATCTTGGCTATGACTTACCTATTGGAAGAAAAGGCAGAATTCCTTCATCAGGACTCTATGAAAAATTTTATCCAAATGGTGGTTGGAGAAGCAATACCATCATCTCCAATGCTATAGGCCAAGGTGAAATTGATGTTACTCCTATGCAATTAGCTAATATGATGGCTGCTATTGCCAACGAAGGCTATTATTACACTCCTCACATTGTAAAAAAAATTAAAAACTTCCAAATCGACAAGAAATTCACAACCAAACATGAAACGACTATTGACAAACAATATTTCAAACCAATAATTGATGGGCTATATGATGTTTATAATGTTGGAACCGCTAAATCTCTTAAGGTAAAAGATTTGGCGATTTGTGGAAAAACAGGGACAGCAGAAAATTTTATGAAAATTAATGGAAAAAGAACTCAATTGACAGACCATTCGATATTTGTGGCTTTTGCTCCTAAAGACAATCCTAAAATCGCAATTGCTGTCTTAGTTGAAAATGGATATTGGGGAAATAGATATGCAGGTCCAATAGCTACATTAATGATTGAAAAATACATCAACAATGTAATAACTCGCAAAGATTTAGAAAACGCTATGCTTACTAAAAGCTTACAACCTGAATATGATAAATATGTAAGTGGGTTACCTTTTACCATCAACCATTAGTTTATGAAAAACCAAAGTGTATCAAGTAACATTGACTGGATAACTATTCTAATTTACACCCTATTAGTAATAATGGGATGGATGAATATCTATTCTGCTTCTTTACCTTTGGAAGAAACTCATATTTTTGATTTGTCACAAAACTATGGGAGACAACTTTTGTTTATTGTTTTAAGCTTACCTCTAATTCTTGTTATCTTAAATATCAACGCCAAACTATTTGAAAAATTTGCAGTCGTTTTCTACGCAGTTGGAATTATCCTTTTATTAGGGCTGTTTGCTTTTGGAACAACTGTAAAAGGTCAAATGAACTGGTATAGAATTGGTAGCTTTGGTTTTCAACCCTCAGAAATTGTAAAAATCTCATGTTCTTTATTGTTAGCTAAGTTTTTGAGTGATTCGCAAACCAATCTAAAAATTTTAAAAAATCAATACATTGCCTTAGGAATAATAATAATTCCTGTCGGTCTAATTCTACTCCAACCTGACGCTGGTAGTGCAATGATATTTTTATCTTTAATTTTTGTTTTAAATAGGGAAGGATTACCTTCATGGTATTTATGGACTGGCGCTATTGCTGTTATTGTTTTCTTTTTAGCCTTATTTGTTAAACCGATTTTTTTAATAGGGTTTATACTATTGATAATGATCATTCATTTCATTTTCAACACCAAAATATCTAGGAATCCAATAGTATATATTTTACTTTTTATCCTAATATCTGGTTTCACATTGTCAGTTGATTATGTGTACGAAAATGTTCTGGAACCTCATCAGAAGGACAGAATTGATGTTTTATTCAATGATAATGTAGATATGAAGAATGAAGGATATAATCTAAATCAATCCATGATTACCATTGGTTCTGGTGGATTGACAGGAAAAGGATATTTAGAAGGGACTCAAACGAAAGGAAATTTTGTGCCTGAGCAACATTCTGATTACATATTTACCACTGTTGGAGAAGAATGGGGCTTTATTGGTACATTTGTTGTAATCGCTCTATTTGTTACATTATTTCTTCGAATCATTAAACTGGCCGAAAATCAGAAATCAAAATTTAGCAGGGTTTATGGCTATTGTGTGGCTACCATATTATTTACTCACTTCTTTGTAAACATTAGCATGCAAATTAAATTGTTTCCTACAATAGGAGTTCCACTACCTTTCTTTTCTTATGGAGGCTCTAGTTTATGGTCATTTACATTATTGCTTTTTATATTTATCAAGCTTGACGCAAATAAAGTAAACGAGTGGTAATTAAAATTTCCAGTTTTTATAACCGTTATTAGCTTCTAATTTATGCTCAACATCATCTGATAGAGCACTAAAAAAATCAATTCCTGTGAATTTCTCAATTTCATCCACTGAAACCACAAAATCATATAATGGCCTATTGCTATCTTCATGAGGAAGTAAAAAACCAATCATATTTGATTTATCTTTGGTTAGAATAATTTTATAAAAATAATTTGGCACTGCAACATCTTCTTTACCAATTGTAGTCAAACCTTCTTCAAGAATACCACCAGTAATAACATATACTCCATTATATCTTTCTGCCCAAAAACGAACTTTCTGTTCTAATCTGTTCCAAATCCCTGAATTGAAATCATATAATTGTGGTGATGCGTTAGAAGTTAAAAAAGTCTTTTCATACATAGCATAAGAACTTTTCCTGTCTGCTGCAGGACAAAGATGCCCTTTATCATAACCCGAATTTTTGTAGTTTCTCCAATCTGCAGATTTTGTTCTTACGGATTTATCTTGATTAAAATAAGGCCGTTTATAATCTGAACCTTTCAAATCTTTCTCATTCAATTCATAAGCCACCCATTCAGCTTGTTCAAAATTTTCTTTATACGAAAATGAATATGCATCATTTGTGTACACATCATTGGAAGTTGAACTAGGCAAATAATTAAATAATGAATCAACAGCAACAGTTACACTTGAATCTTCGTGATTACTGCCAAAATCTTTTTGATCAGAAATCTTTTTACAGGAAATAAATGGCATTACAACGATTAAAAAGAATATTTTATGATTATAATTCATGATACAAATTATTTTTGGTTTGTTTTTTGCTAGCTTTGTAAGTGTAATTATAATAAAATTTTAAGATGAAAACAAAATTAATATTCCTAGCAACTGTACTTGCATTTCAAGTAGGTTTTAGTCAAGAAAGAAATTCAGATGGTATAAAAAAGGCAGTAAATGATAGTGTTACAATTGCCAAAACTAATTTAGAAAAAGCAGAAAAAGAAAGACTTAAAGCGGAAAAAGAGAAAATTGAAGCAGAAAAAAAAGAGCTTGAAAAAGCTGAGAAAGAGAAAAACAAAATTCAAAAAGAGCAACAAAAACAATTAGATCAAGCCAAAAAAGAAGCTAAAAAAGCGGAAAAAGAGCGAAAAGCTGCCGAAAAAGAATTAAAAAAAATTGAAAAGGAAAAGAAAAAATTAGATAACGCTAGAAAAGATGTAGCTAAAACTGAAGAAAAAATCAGCAAAGCCACTGCCAGCTATAACAAGGAAAAAAATAATTATGAAAAGAAAAAGTTAAAAGGAAAACTTTCTCCAAATGATGACGTTAAAATGAGAGAAAAATTATTAAAACAAGAAAATAAAATTAATGAGTTAAAGCTAGATCTTGAAAAAAATAAGAAAAATTTGAATAAATTATTATAAACATAATCAACATACTATTTTTTAAATCCCATTTGCTAACAAATGGGATTTTTTATTGTAAACATGAAAAAAAGACAAGTATTTACTCAAATTGTATAACACTGATTTTAAGAAATTATTCCAATTTTACAATTAATTAAGTTTCTAAAATCACACTATGAAAAAGTCAATTATTACAATAGGTATTGTTACATTACTCATGTTTTCGTGTAAAAATGAAACAACTGATTCTCCTAGAAAATTACCAAATCGAAAAGAGCCAAAAAATTTTTCTTATGAATTTAAAAATGCTAAGAAATGGCTTGAAGCTAATAAAAATGAACCCAAAAAATTAGATATAGCCTTTTCCGTAAATAGAATTGATGGCAAAAATTTTACACAATTAGACTCTGTGGTTATACCTACTGACTTAACTGGAGATAGAGAATTTTACTTGCCTTTTCCTTTTGAAATAACTTCTTTGGATGAAGTAGATAAAATCATCCTTTTCTCCTACTCAACACAAAGTTTTGCAACCTATGAAAACGGAATTTTAACTTACACTGGTCCAACAAGTATGGGTAGTAAAATTCATAAAACTCCAACAGGTTTGTTTTTTACAAATTGGAAAGCAGAAGAAACCATTAGTACGTTTAATGATGAATGGGAATTAAAATGGAACTTTAATATTGAAAACAAAGAAGGTATTGGTTTTCATGAATATACACTTCCTGGTTATCCAGCTTCACATTCTTGTTTGAGGCTATTAGAAAAAGATGCTAAACATTTATACAATTGGGCTGACCAATGGATTTTAGCAGATGCAGAAACTATAAAATTAAAAGGAACACCTGTAATAGTTTTTGGAAGTTACAATTTTGATGGCCCAAAACCATGGATACAATTAGTTAAAGATAAAAAAGCACTAACTCTTTCTGAAAGTGAACTCGATAAAATGGTAAAACCTCATTTGAACACTATTCTTAAAGAACAAGAAAAAAGAAAAGGTTCTAAGTAGAAAATTATGAAAACAAAAAATCCCATTTTAGTAAATGGGATTTTTATTATTCTTAGCTTACTTCTTTGATTTATTCATTGAAACATAATTGGATGACTTAACTAGTTTTGCAATATCTTGCAATACATTTAATGACTCATTTACATATGGATCTTTGCTTAACTCTTCGTGCCATCTATCTCTTTTTTCTTTCAATACTGTATCGGTTTTGAATTGTTCCATTTCATAAGGCAATGATGTGAATGTCAAATTATTTTTATAGTCTTTCAAAGCATCATACGTTTTGTTTTTTGCTTCCAATTCTGCTAATTCTTTCTTATAAATGGTGTAATTCAAACTAACTTCTGTATCATCTTTTCTGTCGAAATTCCATTTTGCATAAGCATCAATTAAATTAAATTCTGGGTCTTTCTCTACTCTTTTTTTACTGTTGGCTAAAACAACATCAAAATTTGCTCCCGTTGTATTGTATTTTGCAGGTTCAATTTTATCCCATGGCAAAGCTTCTGGTTCATCTCTTTCTCCTGTATCAAAATAAGCAAATCTGTCTGGTAAAACAATATCTGATAAGACACCTTCTCTTTGCGTTGATCCTCCATTAATTCTATAGAATTTTTGTATGGTGGTTTTTAAAGAACCTAGGTCACCCAATGTATTTCCTCTAACCATATCATTTAGATCAATTACATTTTGAACAGTTCCTTTACCATAAGTATGTTTGCTTCCAATCACAACACCTCTTTTGTAATCTTGAATAGCAGCCGCAAAAATTTCTGAAGCTGAAGCTGAATAACCATTTACCATAACAACAAGTGGACCGTCCCATTGTACGCTTGGATCTTTATCTGGTAGAATATTTGGATTGGCATTTGCATATTTTACTTGTACAACTGGTCCTTTATCAATAAACAATCCTACCATATCAACAACGGTTTGCAACGAACCTCCACCATTGTCTCTCAAGTCCATAATAATCCCTTGTACGTTTTGTTTCTTTAAACGTTCAATTTCTAAAGCCACATCTTTGAAAGCATCTCTTTTTTCTTTATTGTCAAAAGATATATAAAATTTTGGCAAATAAATTACTCCAAATAGTTTCCCATCTTTTAAAACGGTACTAGATTTTGCAAAAGTCTCTTCTGTTTCTACGACATCTCTTATGATAGAAATTACTTTTATAGTACCATCAACACGTTTAACCGTTAATCTTACTTCGGTACCTTTGGGCCCTTTAATCTTTTTAACCACATCATCAATTCGCATTCCAGTAATATCAATTGGTTCTTCTTTGCCCTGAGCCACTTTGATGATAATATCGCCTTGCTCTAATTCTTTTCCTTTCCAAGCTGGACCACCAGAAATAAGTTCAGAGACTTCTACTCCAACATTCTTTTTCTGTAAACGAGCTCCTATCCCTTCAAAAGTTCCACTCATGCTCACGTCAAAACGCTCTTTATTTTCTGGTGAGAAATAAAACGTATGAGGATCAAATCGCTCTACAATTGAATTTAAATAAACCCCAAACCAATCATCTCTATTAAAATCTTTAAAATTCAGATAATTATCATCTAAATTTTTCTCGATAGATTCTCTAGCCTCTTTTTCTAATTCTTCAAAAGTTTTCACTTCTACTTTATTCTTTCCATCTGCCTTTTCCTGAATCTTTTCTTTATCATCAATGGAAGACAAAACAGAAAATTTCAGTTGCTTTTTCCATATCTCACGCAATTCTTTTTTGTCTTTTGCAAAAGGCATTTTTTCATAGTCAACATTAATGCTTTCGTTCAGAGTAAAATCAAACGGTTTGTCTAAAACTTCCTTGTAAATATCTTCAGATTCATCCATACGTTTTAAAAGTCTATTGTATGTTAAATCAAAAAACTTCAATTCTTTATTTTTAATAAAATCATCAATAGAATCTTCATATACTTTAAATTCATCAATGTCAGCTTGCACAAAATAACGTCTGAAAGGGTCTAATGAATTTATGTATTTATCATATACTTTCTCTGAAAACTTATCATCTATAGCTACAGGACTGTAATGCCCTTTTTCAAGTACATAAGCTAGAAGTTCTAACAAGAGTTTATCTTTCTCAGGATTTGTTTCAACTTTATTGGGTCGAAAACTCCATAACAAAACCGCAGAAAGTGCAGTTACTAACAATATAATCTTATAATTCTTTTTCATAAATGTGAGAAATCGGTTCATTCAAAAATTTTCATCTAAAATACATAAAATATTGTGCCAAAATCTTAAAAATAAGATAAAAATTTTGCAATATTTACTTATTAGTAACCTCAATTAGCAAAATGTTACTGTCAAATTTAGTAATTTAGCAATTCGGTTTAAAATTAAGGAAATGGACTAAATAATATAAGGACAATATTTAAACTGATTTTCTTTAGAACGTCTCTTTAATTTGAATAAAAATATAACCTATTATAAATGAAAAAGCCTTTAATATTAGTAACCAACGACGATAGCATTGTAGCTCCTGGGATTAGGGCTCTGATTGAAGTGATGAAAGAAATTGGAGAAGTTGTGGTCGTTGCTCCTGACAGTCCACAAAGCGCTATGGGACACGCCATTACTATAAACAATACCATCACCCTTTCTAGAGTAAATTTGGATAAAGAAATTGAAAAGGAATATAGTTGTTCAGGAACACCTGTAGATTGTGTTAAAATTGCTGTTCATGAAATCTTAAAACGCAAACCTGATTTATGTGTTTCTGGAATCAATCATGGTTCAAATTCATCAATTAATGTCATTTATTCAGGAACAATGAGTGCTGCTGTTGAAGCTGGTATTGAAGGAATTCCTGCTGTTGGTTTTTCACTTTTAGATTACAGTTGGGATGCTGATTTTGAACCTTTCAAGAGTTATGTCAAAAATATCGCTCAACATGTTCTGCAAAATGGGCTTCCTGAAGGTGTTATTTTAAATGTAAATTTTCCAAAGCTAAAAAAAGAAGCCATCAAAGGTATAAAAATTTGCCGCCAAGCGAAAGCAACTTGGATTGAAGAGTTTGATAAGCGAACCAATCCCATGGGAAAAGAATATTATTGGTTATCGGGAGAATTTGTCAATCAAGATAAAGGGGAAGATACTGATGAATGGGCTTTACACAATGGATATATCTCTGTGGTACCTGTTCAATTTGATTTAACGGCTCATCATGCTATTGCAACACTTAATAATTGGAATTTATAATGCAGAAAATAGATTTTTTTATGGGAATTATTTTAGGAATTTTAATAGCCTTCATTGGATGCTATATTTTCTTAGAGTTCTTTACCTCAGTTGGTTTTGTAACCGCTTTTCAATATATGAAAAATGATGGCAACTTAGGCAAAGTAATCACACTTGGTGCTTTATTGAATGTTGCTGTAGTTTTTTTATTGTTTAAAAAGAATAAAGACATGATGGCAAAAGGGGTCATTTTTTCTATTTTTATATTAACAATTTACACCATTTTCGTATAATGAAGTACTACATCGTTGCAGGAGAAGCTTCTGGAGATTTACATGGTTCCAATCTGATGAAAGCATTGTTTGAAGAAGATCCAAATGCAGAAATTAGATTTTGGGGTGGTGATTTGATGCAAAATGTTGGAGGAACTTTGGTCAAACATTACAAAGAACGCTCTTTTATGGGTTTTTTAGAAGTTATTCTAAACATAGCTAAAATTTTTAAAGACATTGCATATTGCAAAGCAGATATTGCTTCTTTCAGACCTGATGCCTTGATTTTTATTGACAATTCTGGATTTAACTTAAGAATAGCTAAATGGGCAAAACAACATGGTTTTCAAACAAGTTACTATATTTCTCCTCAAGTATGGGCATCAAGAGCTAGCAGAGTTCATGCTATAAAAAGAGATGTGGACTACATGTATGTGATTTTACCTTTCGAAGAAGAATTCTACCAAAAATATGACTATAAAGTTGATTTTGTGGGACATCCATTAATTGATGCCATAGCCAGCTATTCTTCTGCAGATGAAGTTAAATTTAGAAAAGAGTTTAATTTATCGGATAACCCAATAATAGCTCTATTACCTGGAAGTAGAAAACAAGAAATTACCAAAATGTTGTCTGTTATGCTTTCTGTCACTGAAGATTTCAAAGCTTATGAATTTGTAATTGCTGGTGCTCCCAGTCAAGAATATGAATTTTACAAACCTTTTTTACAGCAAAAAAATATAAAATTCATATCAAACAGAACATATGATTTATTAAAAATATCTGAAGCCGCTTTAGTTACTTCTGGCACGGCAACTTTAGAAACTGCTTTGTTTAAAGTTCCACAAGTAGTGTGCTATAAAGCAAACGCCATTTCTTATCAAATTGCTAAACGTATAATTACTTTAAAGTTTATTTCGTTGGTCAACTTAATTATGGATAAAGAGGTAGTGAAAGAACTTATTCAAGGGGATTTAAATACTCATCAACTAAAAAAAGAACTAGAGAAAATTCTAACATCACCTAAAAGAGAAGAAATTTTAAATAACTACGAAATTCTTCAACAAAAATTGGGCGGACAAGGAGCCAGTAAAAAAACAGCCTCACTGCTGCTAAAAAGAATAAAAAAACAACTCTAAAAACCATTTCATTTTGAGCCAGAAAATCATCTTACTTATGTTCATTTTTTCTATTTTATTTACAGGTTGTAAAACTTCTAAATCTGGTATTATTACCTCAAAAGAAAAAGCCAAGGAAAAGGGGATTTATGCTTATAACGAAAAAAATACCCATTCATCTCGAAATAATAAAAAAGGAAAGAGTCAAAAAATTAAAGTCAATATTGTTGACACAGCAAAAGAATACCTAGGTGTTAAATACAAAAGTAGTGGAACCACAAAAGCAGGAATGGATTGTTCTGGTTTGGTTTACACTTCTTTTTTAGCCTATGACATTGAATTGTCAAGAATTTCCTCAGATATGGCTAAAGAAGGGAGAGAGATTACTCCTTCAAAAGCCGAAGAAGGTGATTTGATTTTCTTTAAAACCAACAATAGTAAAACTATAAATCATGTTGGAATAATTACTGAAAATAATAGAGATGAAATCAAATTTATTCATTCATCAACCAGTAAAGGTGTCATAATTTCTTCCTTAAACGAGTCTTATTACGCTAAGGCTTTTGAAAAAATAAAACGAATAATTGAGTAAAAACCACTCGAAATGAATGTACTAAAATATCCTATTATACTTTTAGCTATTTGTTTTGGATTAGGCATCATAATCCAACACTTTGCATCGTTTTCGATTACTTCGTTGGTTTTTACTTGTGCTATCTTTCTTAGTCTTTTTTTGGTTTTGTATTTCAAATATAAAAACAGAAATCTAAAGACACTATTATTTGGAATCATCACTTATCTTTTGACTCTCTCTGTTGGCATGTTATCTTTTTATATACACCAAGAGGTCAATCAAGAGAACCATTATAGCCATCTCAAAAGCAAACAAACAGATCAAATTAATGGAATCGTAATTGAAGAATTAAAGCCTAATGCATCATACACTAAATTTATTGTTGAAATTGACTCTTTCAATCACCAAAAAAGTTCTGGGAAAATTTTGGTTTATTTTTCCAAAAAAAATAAGGACACCTTACAAATTGGCAATTTAATAGCTTTACAATCACACACAAAACCTCTCCCAAAAAGTTTTAATCCGAATTCGTTTGATTATTCTAACTACATGAAAAATCAAAATGTTTTTCATCAAACGAAATGCTTTGAACATGATTATTTCATTAGTGGAACTGTAAAAAACTTTAACTATTACATTAATCATTTTCGTCAAAAATTGGTTCACAGTTTCGAGAATCACGGTTTTTCTCCTAAGACTAAATCCATTATACAGGCACTTTTGCTAGGACAAAAACAACAAATAGACCGTGAAACATTGACAGATTATAAAAATGCTGGCGTGGTTCATATATTGGCTATTTCTGGTTTACATATTGGTATAATTTACCTGTTTTTAAATTTTGCTTTGGGGTTTTTAAATAGATTTAAACATGGTAAAACTTTCAAGTTAATTTTGATTATTGTTTTTTTATGGTTTTTTGCTTTGATTTCTGGAATGTCAGCTTCAATTACAAGAGCTGTTACTATGTTTAGCGTAATCGCTTTGGGTAATTTCTTAAATCGAAGGAACTCTGTTTTTAATGCTGTAGCTGCTTCTTTTCTGATTTTATTAATCTATAATCCACTCCATATTTTTGATGTTGGCTTTCAATTGAGTTATGCTGCTGTAATCTCAATTTTATTATTTCAGCCTTTTTACAAGAAATTCTATTTTTCAAAAAACAAAATAATTGTGTATGTAACGGATTTATTTTTAGTTTCAATTACGGCTCAAATAGGAGTTTTACCTTTAATGATGTTGTATTTTAAACAAGTTCCAACATTATTTTTATTGGCCAATTTAGTTGTTATTCCTATTGCAACTGCTATTCTAATGCTGGGAATTATAGTTCTTTGTTTAAACTTTGTTGCAATGCCATTATCCCTATTAATTGGAAAAATCATAAGCTTTCTGGTTGAACTAATGAACAATTATATCCATTGGCTTTCTAGTTTTAAAAATTATGTGATTAAAGATATTGCGTTTACTTCTTGGCTTACTCTTACTTTATATTTTATTATTGCAAGTGTGATTTATTGGATTTATAAGCCTAGAAGCAAACATCTTTTATACGTTTTATCTTTGATTATTTCATTTCAGTTTTTATATTTTTACACAAAAAAAGGAGCTCTAATCAAAGAAGAATTGATAATTTTTAATACTAAAGAAACTACAATTTCAATTTTTAACAACTCAACAATTAATGTTTTTTCAAACGATAGTTTAATTCATCAAAATCAAAATATAAATGACTATAAAACCTCTAAATTTAACTCTACTCTTTCATTTGAACCTATAGGCAATACATTGTTTTTTAACACCAAAAAAATAATACTTATTGACGAAGACGGAATTTACAACACGAGCATTAAACCTGATATCGTAGTGATTAGACAAAATTCAAGAATCAATATAGAACGATTAATTCTTACCACAAAACCAGAAATTATTGTGGCTGATAGGAGTAACTCTTTCACTTCAATTAGCCGTTGGAAAGCAATTTGTTTAAAATACAAAATCCCTTTCCATGCCATTGCCGAAAAGGGATTTTATAAGTTATAAGTGTTATTTAGCTAATTAGTTCACTTAATAATTGTTCAGCCGTTCTGTAACCAACTAAATCTCTAGAAACCGCTCCACTTTCATCAAAAATTAACATTGTAGGATACCCACGAACTTTTAAGAATTTGGTGAAATCATGCATACTGTTTCTTCCTTTTTTAGCTTCATCATATCCAGGATTAGTATATTTTATTCCTTTGTGATTGATAATTTCCTTTCCTTCAGCATTGAATTTTACAGCGTAATAATTCTTTGAAATAAATTCCACTACAGCTGGATCGTTAAAGGTATTTTTATCTAACATTTTACATGGGCCACACCAATCTGTGTAAACATCCATAAAAATTGGTTTTGCCTCTTTTTTTTGTGCTTCAAGTGCTTCGTCCATAGTCATCCATTTAATTTCTTGTGCAGAAGAAACCAAACTTATAAGACTCAAACTTAGTATTAAAAGTGCTTTTTTCATAGGTTCTAAATTAATTTATGATTCTAAAATTTATTGTTTTTTATTTTTTAAGATGGTGTTTGCTCCTTCTAACCATTTTTCTGGACCACCTGCAACATATCCCGTATTCCCTAATGCATTCAAATTAATCTTATTATCAGCTGTTTTTTCAGGATTCACGATCCAAATTGTTGGATATCCTTTAACCTGTAATAATTGTTGTAATTGATAGTTTTGCATTTTAACAGCATCGTCTTGAGGTGTTCTTTTAGGAAAATCAAGTTCTACTAAAACAACATTTTCTTTTGCCCATTTGATAAACTCTTCTTTCTTGAAAACTTCATTTTGCAAACGAATACACCAACCACACCAATCAGAACCTGTAAAGAAAAGCAATACAGGTTTCTCTTCTTGCATAGAAAGTTCAACTGCTTTAGACATATCCGTATGCCAAGTCAACTCTTCTTGTGCTTGGACAAGAATTGAAGACAAAAACATTAGAAATATAAAAAACAATTTTCTCATGATAAGTTATTTGAAACAAAATTAGACAAAAAGAATGCCAAAGATTGTTGGTTATCTAACACCGTGCATTAGTTTTTTAATAACTGGAGTCATTAAAATTGAAAAAACTGCCATTACAATAGAGATAATAGTTAACATCCAAAAGAACGAACTTAACCCTGATTCATTGGCAATTTTATCAATTTTTTCTCCAAACATACCAGCGCCTTTCATACCAATAGCAACCGCTAAATACCAAACGCCAAACATAAATGCAATCATTCTAGCTGGCACTAATTTACTTACATAAGATAATCCTACTGGAGAAATACATAATTCACCCATTGTATGGAATAAATACACTAGAATCAACCAAATCATACTAACTGAAGCCGTTTTAGCACCTGGTTCAATTCCTGTAGCTCCAATAGCAACACATGCCATTCCAAGAGCTAGTAATCCCATACCAATACCATATTTCATGTTTGCACTTGGATTATATTTACTTTCCCACCATTTAGAGAATAATGGTGCTAATGATATAATAAATAATGAATTTAATGTAGAAAACCACGTTGCTGGAACTTCAGTTATAGTTTCTGTAACTTTATCAATTTTCAACATTTGAAGTGTTGAGTCAGAAAGACTTAAATAACCAGCTGTGTAAAAATCTTTCATTAACATCCAAATTGCGATTGCCCAAATGATAATAAAACTTGTTGCTAAAATCATATTAGCAATTGCATAATCTTTAAATGTCTGTTTGAATAATAAGTATAAAACCCATGTAATTATTGCAAGCGGTACAATTGTAATTAGAGAATTAATAATTAAGAAAAATGTACTCCAACTTCCAACTAAAACTCTATCCGTATAATCACTAGCAAAAATTGTTAACGAGTTAGGTGATTGCTCAAATATTGCCCAAAAGAAAATAGTTAAAAAAGCGAAAAAAGTAACCGCAATTAACTTTTGTCTTGTAATTAATGAGTATTTCATTAGACGAACAACCAACAAATAAATAAATAACAATAGAGCGGTTATTATAGCTATGTTATTTCCATTATCACCTAAAAATCCGAAAATATTAACTGCTCCACCTGAAATTTTTGAAGCTGGGTCATTTAATATCCATAATAATCCTAAAGTTGAACAAACTCCAATAATTCCCAATTCTAATTTTGTAAAAGGGTTTCTTGTATCTGTATCTTCTGCATCTGATTTAGCTTTACTTTCAGCTGTTGGTTTTAATCCAATATCACCAAAAATATTTTGTGATAACCAAAATTGCAACATTCCAAAAAACATGAAAATTCCTGCTAATCCGAAACCGTAGCTCCACCCTACTTTCTCGCCTAAATAGCCACAAAGTAAAATTCCGAAGAAAGCACCTGCATTAACACCCATGTAGAATAAAGTGTAAGCTCCGTCTTTCTTTTCTGGTCTATGTTTGTACATTTCAGAAATAATTGAAGTCATATTTGGTTTGAAAAATCCATTCCCAAAAACCAATAAAACAAGACCTAAATAGATTGAAAATTCAGTTTCTACTGCCATAGAAGCGTGACCTAAAGTCATCAAAACAGCTCCAACAACAACAGCCCACCTAAAACCAATTATTTTATCGGCAAAATAACCTCCTAACATTGTAGAGAGATACACTAAACCTACGTATGAACCAAATAATGCAGAGGCATTTTCTCTAGTCCATTCCCAACCACCATCAGTAAATGAAGCTGTTAAAAATAATATCAAAAGTGAACGCATTCCATAGAAAGAAAAACGTTCCCACATTTCTGTGAAAAATAATACGAATAAACCTGCTGGATGTCCAAGAACAGGATTTTTAAAAAATTGATCAGTTGAATTTTGACTCATAATATATAATTGTAAGTTAGTTTGTTTTCGAGTTTTTAATTATTTAATTCTTTATCTACTCCGTGCATTAATTTTTTGATAACTGGAGACAAAGCTAATAAAACAGCTCCGAATCCAATTCCAGTGTAAAATAAGTATTCAAATAGCTTTAAATAACTTTCTTTGGCTAAATTTAAATCAGGTGCTTCACCGTTTGAAGTATCTACAGAAGCAATATTAGCCAATACAGAAGCAATAAATTCAGAACTTGCTGTGGCTAAAAACCAAACTCCCATCATGAATCCGACAATCTTAACTGGTGATAATTTAGTTACTGCTGAAAGTCCTACTGGCGATAAACTTAATTCTCCACAAGTGTGTAATAAATAAGCTAGTATCAACCAAACTGCTGCTACTTTTCCAGCTCCAGACACATTAATTCCCATCACTAATGCTCCAAATCCTAAACCCACTAAAGCTAATGCTAAAGAAAATTTTACAGCAGTATTTGGATTGTATTTTCCAAGTTTAACCCATAACCATGCAAAAACTGGTGCAAGTAAAATAATAAATAAAGCATTGAAACTTAGAAATTGACCTGCAGAAAGTTCGAATCCAAAAATATGTCTATCTAAAATCCTGTCAGCAAACAAATTCATAGAAGTATAAGCTTGTTCAAATAATGCCCAAAATACAATTGTAAAAATGATTAAAATTGTTAAAGCGATTAGTTGATCACGAGCTTTTCCATCTAATTGAGTGGCTGCGTAATAAACAATATATAAAAATGAAACAGCTCCAGCAATTTTTAAAGCCCAAGAAACAGCCTCATGATTTTGAACCATTTGCCAAAAAATTAGAGTTGATAAAATACTTCCTATGTAAATTAACCACTCATTCTTCAATCCAAATGAGGTTTTTTCTAAGAAAGGTTGATTGTTTGACTCACCTTTACCCATCAATAATTTCTTGCCAGAAACAAACGTTATTAAACCAAAAAACATTCCGACACCAGCTGCTCCAAAACCATAACTCCATCCATAAGTTTCTCCTAACCATACGCAAATAATTGTAGCCAAGAAAGAACCTAAATTAATTCCCATATAAAACAGAGTAAATCCAGAATCTCTTCGCTTGTCACCAACTGCATATAATTCTCCAACTAAAGAAGAAATATTTGCTTTTAAGAAACCAACACCCAAAATAATCAATGCTAACGAAAAATAAAACACTTGTAAGGCCGTATTATCTCGAGTTATTTCACCAGTCATAGATTGTGTGGCCGCATTTCCTTCATAAGCCATTCCTAAATGCCCTAAAACTAACATGATTCCTCCAAAAACAATAGCCTTTCTAAACCCTAAATATTTATCTGCAATAAAACCTCCAATTACAGGAACAGCATAAACCAAGGCAGCATAACTCCCAATTAATAAATTTCCTGAATCGTCAGAAAATAAATGGTATTTTGTTAGATAAAAAATCAGTAAAGCCTTCATTCCATAGAATGAGAATCGTTCCCACATCTCGGTAAAGAACAAGATAAAAAGTGCTTTTGGATGTCCAAAGAACGTTTGCTCTTCAATTGGTGTATTTGTCATATTATAATTTTTCTAAAAGAAAGTTAGTCATTTTTGTAAACAATTGTAATCTTGTAGCTCCACCATAAATTCCATGATTCTTATCTGGATAAATAGCCCAATCAAATTGCTTATTCGCTTGTACTAAGGCTTCCACCATTTTCATGGTATTTTGCACATGGACATTGTCATCTGCTGTTCCGTGTATTAAAAGATAGTTTCCTTTTAATTTTCGCACATGGTTTATGGGTGAATTATCATCATAACCACTTGCGTTTTCTTGTGGGGTTTGCATGTATCTTTCTGTGTAAATAGAGTCATAATATCTCCAACTTGTAACAGGTGCTACAGCAATCGCAGTTTTAAATACATCATTTCCTTTTAAAATACAGTTACTGCTCATAAATCCTCCATAACTCCAGCCCCAAATTCCAATTCTTGAAGCATCTACATAATTATATTTCCCGATCACTTTTGCAGCATCTATTTGATCTTCTACTTCATATTTACCTAATTCCTTATAGGTTACTTTTTTGAAATCTGCTCCTTTAAAACCTGTTCCTCTTCCATCAACACAAACTACAATGTATCCCTTTTGAGCCAACATGTAGAACCAATAATCATTATATGAATTCCATTGATTAGCTACTTCTTGTGAACCTGGCCCAGAATATTGCGTCATGAAAACTGGGTATTTTTTAGAAGCATCAAAATCAGCTGGCTTAATTATCCAAGCATTTAATTCGTGTCCTTTTTCGGTTTTAAGTGTAAAAAACTCTTTTGGACTTACTCCATATTTTGCTAGTTTTTGTTCGGCAGCTTCGTTAGATAAAATCTTCTTAATTTCTTTTCCTGATTTAGACTCGTGAAGGGTGTATGTTGGTGCTTGTGTAGCACTTGAGAATGCATTGATGAAAAAATCAAAGTTAGGACTAAATGTTGCTTCGTTAGTTCCTGTTTTTGAAGATAATCTTGTTTTTTCTTTACCATCTATTTTTATAGCATAAACATCTCTGTTTATGGAACCGTTTTCAACGGATTGGTAATAAATCATTCCTGATTTTTCGTTAAAACCATAATATTTAGTTACTTCCCATTTTCCTGAAGTGATTTGTTTTTTTAATTTCCCATTTTTATCGTAATGATAAATGTGATTAAATCCATCTTTTTCTGAAGTCCAAATAAAACTGTTGTCTTTTAAAAACGTTAAGTTATCCGTAATATCAATATATGCTTTATCTTTTTCATTTAAAACTACTTTAGTTTTTGCAGTTGAAGCATCTACAAAATGTAGATCCAAATTATTTTGATGGCGATTCATTACTTGAACACTCAAAATATTGGAATCGTTAGTCCATTTAATTCTTGGAATATAAAAATCTGTGTAATCTCCTAAATTAATTTTTTGTGATTTTCCTGTTTGTAAATCATAAATATGAAGAGAAACTACTGCGTTCTTTTCTCCTGCCTTTGGATATTTGAAAACTTCTTGTGTTGGATACAACCCCTGATTGTACATATCCATTGAAAATTCTGGAACTTCTGATTCATCAAATCGAATGTAAGCTATTTTTGTTCCATTGGCATTCCAATCGTAAGCTTTTACAAACGCAAATTCTTCTTCGTAAACCCAATCCGTAATACCGTTAATGATAGCATTTTTCTTTCCATCACTTGTAATTTGCAAATGAGATCCTGAAAGTGCATCATATACATACAAGTCATTTTCAAAAGCATAAGCTATTTTTGTTCCGTCAGCAGAAAAAGTAGGTTCTTGAATTTTTTTTGAAGTAAATTTTGATAGTTTTTTTGTTGGGATATCATACACAAAATAATCTGCTGTGAATGAACGTCTAAATATTGGAGCCGAATTGGAAGCTATTAAAATCTTTTTTTCCGCTTTATCAAAAGTATAACTATCAATTGATTCTAATTCTGGAAAATCTTTTGTACTGATAATTGTGGAAACCTTTTCCAAAGTAGCAAAATCATATAAGTCAATTTGCATACTTCTTGAAGTTCTATTAAAGTCTAAAACTGTGTATTGATTGGTGTTCTTCATTGCTTGTAATTCGTCCATGCTTTGCGTTCTGAAAGCACCAGACCAAATCTCTTCTAGAGTGATTTTTTGTTGAGCAACAATTGATAATGAAGTAAATAAGAATAAAATTCTGAATAAATAATTTCTTTTCATAATTATGTTGGGTAAAAAACTTCCAATTTTACTAAAAAATAACGAGAAAACCTCATTTTTTATGATATATTCACAAAAAAAAGGTTGTTAAAAACTCTTTTATCTTACTTATCTTTGCAAAAAAATTCATGATGCTTCAAAATAAAGGCTTTTCTAAACTTACTAAAGAAGAAAAAATAAACTGGATCACAACTACTTACTTTTCTAACCCAGAAGAAGCTAGTAAAGTTGTCAAACAATATTGGAATTCTGATATTGAATTGCAAAAATTACATGACGAATTTATTGAAAATACGTTAACCAATTTTTATTTGCCGCTTGGTGTTGCTCCTAATTTTGTTATTAACGGAACAACCTATACGGTTCCAATGGCTATTGAGGAAAGTTCGGTTGTGGCAGCAGCAAGTAAAGCTGCAAAATTTTGGGCTGCTCGTGGTGGTTTTAAAGCTACTGTTTTGGGAACTGAAAAAATTGGACAAGTCCATTTTTCATATTCAGGTTCTTTTGAAAAATTAGAAGCTTTTTTCAATACTAAAAAAGAATTATTTTATGCAGATACTGCTTCTATCACCAAAAATATGGAAAAACGTGGTGGTGGAATTTTAGATATTCAATTAGTTGATAAGACTAACAAATTAGAAGGCTATTACCAATTACATGCTACCTTTAATACTAAAGATAGTATGGGTGCAAATTTCATCAATTCTTGTCTAGAACAATTTGCAAAAACGTTAGAGAGAGAAGTTGCTAATTATGATGGATTTTCTGAAAGTGAAAAACAGATTCAGGTTATCATGTGTATTTTAAGCAATTTTGTTCCGAATTGTGTGGTTAGAGCTGAAGTTTCTTGCAAAGTGGAAGAGTTGAATGAAGATTCAGGAATTAATCCTAATGAATTTGCTGAAAAATTTGTAAAAGCCGTTCAAATTGCAACAATAGAGCCTTACAGAGCGGTGACTCATAACAAAGGGATTATGAATGGAATTGACGCTGTGGTTTTAGCCACTGGAAATGATTTCAGAGCCGTTGAAGCGGGTGCACATGCTTATGCCAGTAGAAATGGAAGTTATTCAAGTTTATCGCAGGCTTCTATTGAAAATGGTGTTTTTAAATTTTGGTTGGATATTCCGTTAGCCTTAGGAACTGTTGGTGGCTTAACCTCTTTACATCCTTTGGTAAAATTTTCTTTAGAAATGCTTGGAAAACCTTCTGCTGAAGAATTAATGGGAATTGTTGCCGTAACTGGATTAGCTCAAAATTTTGCAGCTCTGCGTTCGTTGACTACGACTGGTATTCAGAAAGGACACATGAAAATGCACATTCATAATATTTTGAATCAATTTCAAGCTACTAAGGAAGAGAAGGAAAAAGTTATGGCTCATTTTAGTGATACAACTGTTTCTCATAGTTTGGTGGTGGATTATTTGGAAGAAATAAGAAAGTAAAAATTTAAACTAACCTTTTTAGAGTTTTGAACCCTGTTAGGTGTAAAATAGTTTTAGTATTACGTGATACTGAAACGAGTTAAGCATAAAATGAAAAAAGAAACCTACTACAGTAACGGAAAATTATTATTAACGGGAGAATATTTGGTTCTAAATGGAGCGAAATCTTTGGCTGTCCCAACAAAATTTGGTCAAAATATGGAAGTCACTCCTATTCTTGGCCAGAAAATTATTTGGAAAAGTTATGATGCTGATGGTAGTGTTTGGTTTGAAGATGAATTTCCTTTTGAAACTATACAACAAAAAGCTTCATATGATGATAAAATTAAAAACACTTTAATAGAAATTTTACATCATGCCTATTTATTAAATCCTGATTTCATTGAAAAAGCTGAAGGCTATTCTATTGACACTAAATTAACCTTTCCACGATTTTGGGGTTTAGGAACATCTTCGACCTTAATCAATAATATTGGTCAATGGTTACAAATAGATGCTTTTGAATTATTAAAAAATAGTTTTGGAGGAAGTGGTTATGATATTGCTTGTGCTCAAACCAATCGATCTATTATTTATCAATTGATTGACGAAAGGCCTATTTTTGAAACTGTTGCTTTCAATCCAATATTTAAAGAGCATATCTATTTTGTATATTTAAATAAAAAACAAAGTAGTAAAGCAGCTATTAACAATTATTTGAATAAACAATTTTCTCTTGAAAATGTAAAATTAAAAATTGATAAAATCACTACGTTTGTGACTGAAACCAATGATTTGAATGATTTTATGAATGCTTTGGAGAACCATGAGATTCTTTTAAGTGATGTTTTAGAGCAATTGACAGTTAAAGAGTCCTTGTTCCCTGATTTTAATGGTACCGTTAAAAGTCTTGGGGCTTGGGGTGGCGATTTTGTAATGGCAATTTCAAAAGAAAATCCGTTGTTTTATTTTACAGAAAAAGGGTATCAAACTATCTTGAAATATGAAGAAATGGTTCTTTAATATTTTTTCTTAATCAAAAAAAAACCTGAACATACTGCTCAGGTTTTTGTATTTTAATTTGTTGAGAAACTACTATTGAACTCTTAAATCTTCAATTTCAGCTTTTGATTTCAAAGCCTCTACTGCTCTATTTGATGCAGCTCCTTGAGCCTGAGATTTTGCTTGATTAATATAAGAGGTATAATTTGGTAAGGCACTTGCTTTAGTAACTGCCTTTGTCTTTATCATGTAAACACCATAAGAACCATCAATTAAACTAGAGGTTGTTCCTGCTTTCAGAGCAAATGCTTTACCTACTACTTTAGGTTCAGGACCAATGTTAGGGACAAGAGCAGTTTTGAAAACAACACCTGTTGCTGGAATCACTGATGCATTAGTAGCTTTTGAAACTTCTTCCAAAGTCTTACCTGTCATTTTCTTTCTGATTATAGCTGCTTTTTTCTCGTTCTTTAAGATTGGTTCTACTTGTGGTCTTGCACTTTCAACTGACATGAAACCTGAATCATTAACTGATTTTAATTTTGCAATTACATAACCTGTTGGAACATCAAAACGTCTAACGTCTCCCTTTTCTGTATCTTTTGAAAACGCCCAAAGTACAATTCCTCTTTGTGGTCCAACTACAGGAATATTTTCATCTGAAGTTTTGATATTTGGAGCCTGAGTTACTTCTAATCCCATATCTTTAGCAACTTGAGCAAAATCTTTTGAATTGGCATCTGCTTCAAATTTAGAAGCTCTAGTATAATTCTCATCAGAGGTTACTTCTGATGGCTCAATTTTTTGTGCTACAGTTGCCAATAATACTGAATTGTATTTATCAGAAACTTTGATTACATGATACCCAAAATCAGTTTCTACTACACCAATACTTCCTATTGGACTATCAAAAATAAAATCATTGAATGGCTTTACCATTTGATTGGGAGCAATATTATCATATTCTCCACCAGTTTGTTTTGAGCCTGGATCGTCTGTATTAGCAGTTGCCAAAGCTGCGAAACCTGCTGGATTTGCTTTCGCTTGTGCTAACAGTTCATCGGCTTTAGCTTTAGCTTCTTCTTTTGTTCTTTTAATCGTTGGATCTGCTCTTTCTGCTCCTTCATAAGCAATTAAGATGTGGCTGGCTTTAACAGCAGCTCCTGATTTGCTTCCCATTTTTCTAGATAATTTTTGGTATCCATTTTCAGTGTATGGTCCAAAAACTTCTCCTACAGGAAGGCTAAATAATTGCTCTTGAAATTCTAATGGCAAATCTTTTTTTGCAACGTAAGTAGAGTCAAACTTAATATCTGAGTTTTTATTTACATATTCTGCAACATTCGTAGTATTTTTAAAACTTGGTATGGTATCATTTTTACCTGTTGTAGTGTTATATTCTACTTTACCGTTTAATAGTCCTTGAATCGAATTTTTCATGGCATCTTCATCTGCTTTTGATGGCTTATTTTCGATGAAAACCAATTCAATGTCAGCTGTTTTATCCGCTTTAAATTTTTTCTCATTCTTTTTGATGTAAGCCATAATTTCATCATCTGAAACTTTTGCTTCATCATCATTTACAGTTGAATAAGCAACAGTTACAAAATCGAAGTCAACTTTGGTGTTTTCTTCATCATACAATGCTTGTCCTTCTGCTTGCGTTGTTTGTAAACCAGACTTTATTAACGTGTAATACATTTGCTCTTTATACATTCTTTCAACATCAGCCTCAAAAGATTCCCATTGTGCTTTTTGCTCAGGACCTTGTTTGTAGAACGTTGCACTAACATATTCTTTAAATTTTGCTACGTCAAATTTTCCAGCTTCATTTAAAAATTGTGGATTTGAAGCAAAATTTGGGTTCTCTTTCATCACATTGATTAACTGCTCTGAACCTATTCTTAGTCCTAGTTCTTCAAACTGTTCTGTTAAGATAATTCTTCTCACTTCTTGATCCCATACTCCATTTGAAGCTTGCACATTGCTCATGCCTTGTTGTTCTGCTTGTGCTACTTTATATTGAAACTCTTGTCCCATTATGTTTTCGCCATTTACAGTACCTGCATATTTTGAACTACTACCAAAAGATCCACTTTTAATTACATCCGCTAACACAAATGAAAATAATGCTAATGCGATTATAACTATTAAGAAAAATGAACGCTGTCTAATTTTTGATAAAATTGCCATTTTATAATTTGTTTATTTTTTACAGAGGGCGAAAATACAATTATCTATGAAATAATAAAAATACTAAAGCGATATTTTTATCTTTTTTCTTCAGATAATGAAAGTTTTACAAGCTCAATTTTTTTATTGCTTGCAGAATGTATGGTAATTTCGAAATTTTCTATGTGGATTTTCTCTCCATTTTGAGGAAAATCTTTGGTGTAATCTACTATGAATCCTCCTAAAGTTGAATAGGAATCACTTTCTGGAATTGCTAAATTGTACTTTTGATTGATGTATTCAACATCTAATCTTGCGGAAAACAAATACACACCTTCTTCAATTTCTTCATCAATCTTTTCTTCGTCTAAGTCGTGTTCGTCTTCAATTTCTCCAAATAATTCTTCAATGATATCTTCAACTGTGATTAGACCAGAAGTTCCTCCATATTCATCAAGAATCACGGCCATACTTCTTCTTTTTTTGGTTAATATATCTAATAAGTCTTTGATAAAAATAGTTTCGGGAACATATTCTATCGACATCATTACTGATTTGATATTTTTGGGTTTTTTAAACAATTCAAAAGAATGAACGTAGCCTAAAATATCATCTACTGAATTTTGATAAATTATTATTTTTGAATATCCTGTATTAATAAACAGTTCTCTCAATTCGGTAACACTATCATTGATATCAACACCAGCAATTTCTGTCCTTGGCGTCATGATATCTCTAGCTTTTAGTTCAGAAAACTCAAGGGCATTTTGAAAAATTTGAATCTCAGAATCTATTTCATCATTTTCACCAACCGCACTCATTTGTTCGTTGATATAATTTCCTAACTCTACCTTACTGAAATAATCTTGCACTTGATCGCCTTCTGTTTTGAAAAATTTTTTCAAAATAAAATCAGAAATCCAAATTATAAAGTTGGAAACCCAATAGAATAATTGATAAAAAAAATACGCTGGAACCGCAAAAAGTTTAATTAGCTTGTTTGAGTATATTTGAAAAAAAACCTTTGGTAAGAACTCTGAAGTAAAGAGGATCAAAAGGGTTGACAGCACTGTTTGAGACAACAAACTTATAAACTCATCTTGAAAAAAAGGAGAAATATTTTCCAACCAATCTGTTATGAGTTTACCGGTTATAAATCCATATACTACTAAAGCAATATTATTACCAACCAACATTGCTGTAATGAATTGTGATGGCTTTTCTGTAAGCTTATTTAAAATGTTGGCATTAAAATTATTTTGTCTTTTTTCAATAGATAGAAATACTTTATTGGATGAAAAATAAGCAATTTCCATTCCTGAAAAAAAAGCAGAAAGCAACAAACAAATAACTATAATTGTTATTTCCATTTTGGGTTGTTTAAAACTTATCTACGATACTTGTTGTTAAAATTTCTTCTAAAGAAAAACATAAATATTGCAGCAGCTGCAAGCAGAAGGCTCATGGTTACACTTTCATCATTTTGATACTTTACAACAGCATCATAAACAAAAAAAGCAGCAAAAATTAAATAAACGTATTGAAAAAGTCTTAAGAAAGTCATAATCGTATTTTTGTCAAATGTATAAATTTATTAGGAATAATTCATCATTAATCTATATCATCATACGCACCATTTCCTTTTTGCATGTTGAATATTGTAAAGTCTTTATTAAAATCCACACCAGGTCCTTGCAGAAACTCACCAGAACTTTTAGAATATTTGAAAAATTTTTCTGTAAAGAACCACTCATTTTTCTGATCATAGTACAGTTGCTCTGTCTCAAGAAGTCCTCCGTCAGAAGTTGTTATCCTAACATTTCCTTGTAAATCTATCAAAGCTGTCTTTTTGTAGGAAACAGCATAATCTGCATCTACATAACTTTTGTTTTCTTTATCGTCAAAGATGGTAACTTTTATGCCTTTTGGAAATTCAGTGTATGGATTTTCTAATGAGCCATAATCAATCATTTTAGGACTAACCAAAATGACTTTCACTTTTCCTGAATCCGTATAGACTAAATTAATAGTATCGGCTTGACCTGTAGCTAAAAACTTCTTTTGATTTAGTTTTTGTACTTCTTTAAAATTACTTTCACATGAAAAAAACATAGTCACAGTAAAAACTGTGACTATGTAAGTGATTATATTTTTAAAATTTTTTATCATTTTACAGGTTTGGAACTTTAACTGATTCTCCAATCCAACAGTTGAAAGAAATTGTTTTTCCTCCCATTGCTTCGTTAAAAATATCTGTTTTAGATGGTGCACTAGCGTTATAAGAAGCTGCTTGTCTTGAAGCTGTAGCTTTTAACCCTGGATCAACTGCTGCTGCTTTGTTTGCGTATTGTGCACACAACCAATATACGGCTCTTTTTTCAAAAGGTGTTTTTCCACAGTCATTTGCACTTGAAGCGTACAATTGAGCCATTAACATATAAGCTTGACCGAATGATGGTTTAGCTGTCAAAGCTTTTCTAGCATATGTACGAGCTTGTGTTTTGTTACTTGTTCCGTACATTGTTGCAATTTTATAATATACTTTAGCTTTTTTAGTTGCATCTGTGAACAATTCTGCTGATTGGTTGAAATACTCTAATGCTTTAGCTGTATTCTTAGCTCTTTGAGCAGAAACTCCTAATAAGTAAGCAGATTCAGCTGTTGGATTTAATTTATGTAATTGTTCAGATATTTTTGTAAATAAAGGATCTGAATCACAATCTTTAGCTGCTAAACGCTCTGCTGCTCTTTTCAACCAAAGCACATCGTTTTTCTTTTCTTCGAATGATTTTTGATAGAAAGGAATTAATTTATCGCAAGTTGAAAGCAATACAATTTTTGCATCCATACTTCCTTTAACAACGCTGAATTGCTCTAAGTTATACTCATTTCTAGATTTTAAACTTGCTTCTTTGTCAGTCAAAGCTTCTTGTGCTTCAATTTTGTTTAACAAAACGTCTAACTCATCAGAAAGTGCTTTTTCTTCTAGTTCTAATTTTTCAACAATTTCATCATACTTATCGAAAACTTGTTGTAGAGTAATCCCTTTTGTTCCTGCTTCATAATCGTCAACAAATAACTCAAAATAAGTATATAAAGCTTTAGCTGAAGTAAAATTATCAGCATCTGTTTTGAACGCTGTATCTAAATAACCATACGCTTCCTCTTTTGTACCTACTTTGTTTTCCAACAACAACATTGCTTTTTTCACAGTATTACCTGCACCATTTCCAGGAAAGTTTTTATCGTGTTCTCCATATAAAGCCACTAAGTCTTTTACAAAACCTTCTTTTTCTTCTGGTGTTTGTGCATTTTCAATTTTATCTTTAAGGATAAACTCTCCATAGATGTAAATTGCTTTGTGGTAGGAAGGACATTCCTTTCTCATATTTTGCAAATATGGATATGCATCATTATAGTCTTTAGATTTACTAAATTGTACTAGGTATTGTATATCCTCAGGACATTTATCACCTCCTTGTGCATTTACAAAAAAACTTGCGGCAATTAATAATACCAATGTTAACTTCGCTTTCATTTTATAAAAATTTGTATTAATCATATTTTCTTTTTTCAAACCATAAATCATTTAAAGATAAGCCTACACTTATGTTAAAATAATTTTCTTCTATTAAATTATTGTAAATAGTTCCTTTCTTACCGTATTCAAATCCTACATTAATATTGGATAATCTTCCGCCTACTGGTAAACCTAAACCAAAATTTATGCCATAGTCGTTGATTGCTTTAGAATTTATTACAAGACCTGTGTTTTCATATCGCAAACCAGCTCTGTAATTTACTCTACTCCAATAACTTGTAAAAGAATTATATTTAGGAATAAAATAACCTCCTACTATAAATTTATTTGAATTTTCAAACGTTGCATTTTCAATATCGTCAAATCTGTTCCCTAAATTACTATTCTCTTGGAACACATATTCTAATCCAACAAACCATTTTTTATTTACGCCAATTCCTGTTCCAAGGGTATATTTCGTAGGTATGACTAGCTTAGTGTCATTAACAAGAATGTCTTGACTATCACTTACAGATTCATTTCCACTTTGGGTATAAACAATAGTGGCTATGTTTCTAGTGTTATCTGCATTCAGTTTTGACTCAGGTGCATATCCAAAAGTTGCACTTAGGTTTAGCTTATCTGTTATACTTGTGGAATACAAGAACGCAAAATTTGTTGAAAGACCTGTAATTCTTGATAAATTTCTTTCTCTAGAACCCAATATAACATCTGGAAGAAACAGGACAGATTCTGTCTCTATTGTCCCAAAATTGTATTGCAAATCAACTCCAAAACTTAAATTATTTGAAAAATTATAGGCAACTCCAGCAAAAGCTTTGTTGATTCCTCCTTCTCCACTATATCTGCTTGTCCTGGAATCAGCTGCTTGATTTTGAATTTTATAGCCTATGGCTGAGAAAGGTACAACTCCAAAAGTTGCTCCAAATTTACCTAATGGAAGGCCTACTGCTAAATAATCTAGAGTTGTTCTTTGTGCCGTTTCTCTTTTTTGTTCGTTGGATAAATTATTGAATGTTGACGTTACTCCTACTGAAAAATTTGTAATCTTTAGTCTCGAGTAAGTTGCTGGATTCAAAAGATTTAAATGGATTGAATCATGAGCCACACTTAATCCTCCCATAGCTCTAACATCATGTGTTCCTTTGAACTTTATATCTCCTAAACCATAAAAAGAATATGGAGATGAAGTACCCTCTTGTGCCGAAACAACTACGGTTGCTAGTAAAGATAATGCAAGAAATAATTTCTTTATCATTGTATGTTATATTGGTATAATGTATTCAAGCTTTCTAGTAAGAAATTTGAATTGGCAAATATGGGGTTTTTTAATCTTTTAGCCAAAAAAAGTGCATCGCCACCTGTTAAAATTATTGTTAAATATTTTTTTTCTCTTAAATAATCGTTAATAAACCCTTCAATCTCATACAAAACTCCGTGAACTACCCCTGCATGAATGGATTCATTTGTTGAATTTCCAGTTATGCTGTTAGGCTCTTTTGCTGCTAATTTAGGCAATTTAGCTGTGAAATGATTCAAAGCGTTGTATCGCATTTGAATTCCTGGTGAGATGGCTCCTCCAAAATAGTTCTTTTCTGCATCTACAAAATCATACGTTATACAAGAACCCGCATCAATGATTAAACAATTTTGATTCGGAAAATTCAAAACAGCTCCGGAAACAATAACTTTTCTATCCATCCCTAAAGTTAGAGGTGTCTCATATTTATTTGCAAAAGGGAATTTACTTTCATGCGACAGTATATGTAATTTAGTATTATTTTGCAAGAGAGAAATCACCTCATCTGACACATTTGAAACGGAAGAAATGATGGATTTATTACATTTTGAATATTTTTTTAAAAAAAATTTCAATCCTTCTAATAAAGTTTCACTGGTAAAATCTTCTCTTTGAATTATTGTATCTAACTCAAAAACAGCTACTTTAATTTTTGTGTTTCCAACATCGATTGCTAATATCATTCTTATATTTTAAAAGTTCAAAGATACAAATTGATTTTTTTTAATAATTGTTTTGTATAAATTAAAAATCGTTCTATATTTGCACTCGCAATAGCGAAAAGGTACCTTAGCTCAGATGGTAGAGCAACGGACTGAAAATCCGTGTGTCCCTGGTTCGATCCCTGGAGGTACCACTTAAACCCTTAATTTCATTATGATTTTAAGGGTTTTTTGTTTTTAGCTCTATTTACTAGAAAATAATTCATTATATTTATTTTTGATACTTTACTGTAATGAATAAATCTAAAAAAATCCTCTTTACTGTTTTTGCAATTTTTCTTTTCCTTGGAATACTAAACTTAGGAATCAATATATGGGTAAAAGCCAAGTTACCTAATTTGATAAACAATAAAAATAACACTGATTATCATATCACTTATGAAGATGTTGATTTTTCTCTTTATAGATCTAAAATAACTGCTCACAAAGTGATGGTTACTCCAAAAACTGATTTGGATAAAACCGCTAAAAAATTAGGTCTTCATGGCACAATTGAACTAATTGAAGTTAATGACATTGCCATTTGGGACATTTTATTTGGTGAAAGAATTAAAGCCAAAAAAATAATTATTTCAAAACCAACTGTAACTTTATATAAGATCAATGATAAGGCAATAAATGATTTCCAAACTATAAATTCAAAAATTGTAGCACCTTTTGGAAAAATAATTTTGGTTTCTGATTTATATATCAATAAAGGACAGTTAAAAATTTTCAATATTGAGAATGAAAAAATAATTGCAGATATTCACAATCTAAATTTTAATCTTGAAGGAATTGTTATCAACGAAAAAACATTAAAACAAAAAATTCCTTTGCTTTATAAAGATTATTCTTTTTCTTGTGATAGTGCTTTTTATAAAATGAACGAATTTTATGAAATTAAAACAAATGCTATTTTTACTTCTACAAAAAGTCTTACTCTAAAAAAATTCAAATTACTTCCTTTGTATAACCGAAAAGAATTCATTCAAAAAATCCCTAAAGAGAAGGATTTATTTACCTTGCTTGCTGATGAGATTTCACTAAATAAAATGAATTGGGGTTTTAAAGATGAAGTTTTTTTCTTTCATACAAATTCAGTTTTATTAGATAAAGTCAATGCCAATATTTATAGAGGGAAAATGCCGGTTGATGATCTTTCAAAGAAGGAACTTTACAACAAACTATTAAGAGATATTGAGACTAATATAAAAGTAGATACTTTGAAAATAAAAAATTCTTTTCTAACGTATGAAGAGGAGAAAACTTTTGAAAAGGGATCTGCAAAATTATTTTTTAGTAATTTTAATATGTTAGCAATCAATATTGAAAGTGGTTATCAGAAAGCTAAACTTCCTGATGTTCAAATCAAGATAAATTGTGATTTCATGAAGAAATCTCCTTTAAAAGTAGATTGGTCATTCAATACTTTGGATACAACAGAAGGTTTTAAAATTGCTGGCACTATTTTTAAATTTAATGCTGAAGAGTTAGAAACTTTCACAAAACCTTATATAAATATAAAGGTGAAAGGCATGCTGGATGAAGTTCGTTTTAATTTCACAGGAAATGATGTTGTTAATAAAGGAACCTTTTCTTTAAACTATGATGATGTAAAAGTTGAAGTTTACCAAAATGACAAACGATTCAAAAAGAATAAATTCTTGTCTGCTATAGGCAATCTATTCATAAAAGAGGATTCCAATGACTCCTTAAAGACTACAACCATTGAGGTTGAACGCAATCAAGAGAAATCATTCTACAATCTTCTTTGGCTTAGCTTGGCCGAAGGTTTAAAACAGATTATGATCTAATTTATCCGTGATAAACTCTCGATTTTATTATTTTTCCATCTTTAATTTCTAGCACTTCAGCCACTAACATATCTTCTTCTCCATCTACTTTTCTGATGTATTCCATAAAAACTCTATCTGAATTTGCGGTAAGAGATGTCAATTCATATTTTAATGAAGGTAATCTATCAAAAGCATCTTGCCACCAAACTCGCATAGCCTCAACACCTATGACTAATCCATTGGTTTCTGGTTGACGAATTTTTAATTTTGGACTGTAATGTTGTGCATCACTTTCATAAAGGGACAACAATTTTTCTAATTGTTTGGCATTAAAGGCTTCAAACCAACGAAAAGCAATAGACTGTAACGTTTCTGATGTCATTTTTTGATTAAAAAAATCCCGAAGGAATCGGGATCAAATTTTGTTATATATTTTTGATGTTTATAATTTCTTGTTCGGTCAAGAAACGATAGTTTCCTCTTGGAAGGTTTTTTTTAGTTAGCCCAGCAAATGTAACTCTATCTAATTTAATCACATCGTATTTCAAGTGCTCGAAAATTTTTCTTATTACCTTGATGTTTGCTGTTTTCATTTTGATTCCAATCTCACTTTTCGGTTGATTCTCAATATATGTAACTTCTTCTACATATACTTTGTGTTCTTCAATAGTCAAACCTGATGCGATTTTTTCCAAATCTTCAAAACGCAAATTCTTATCTAGGGTAACTTGGTATAACTTACTTGTCTTTTGATTGGGTGCTGTGAATTTTCTAATTACATCTGTATCATTTGTAAACAATAGTAATCCAGTTGTGGTTTTGTCCATTCTTCCTACAGGTTGAATTTTAGCTTTAGTTGCCCCACGGACCAAATCTAAAACACTTGGTGTGTTGCTATCGCCGTCTCCTGTCGTGGAGAAATTTTTGGGCTTATTCAATAAAATATATTCTTTCTTTTCTGGATTTAATCTAACACCATCAAAAACAACTTCATCGTTTAATTTTACTTTATAACCCATTTCGGTTATTACAACACCATTTACCTTTACATTTCCACTTTGAATGTAGATATCTGCATCTCTTCTGCTGCAAACCCCAGAATTTGAAATATACCTATTCAATCGCATTTCGTCTAGTTTCTTTGGAGTTTTAGACACTGGACTTACTTCTGCTTTAGCTTCTGGTTTTATTTTTGAACTTGCCTTCTTTCTAATAGGTGCATTCCCTCTTGAAGTACTTGGTTTTTTTGATCCACCTTGTCTTGAAGAAGTTCCTCTTTTCTTATCATTATGGTTTCCTTGATGACGTGTCATTTTATGCTAATTTTTTGCAAAGATATAACTAATAAGCGGAAATCAATTTTTTTCCATGCAACAAAACAGAAGGTTCGATTAAAACAATACTAAAAACTCCAGCCACAATGATAAATTTTAAGATGAAATGAAGTTTAAGATACTCTGGTTTTGTCTTAGCTTTTAGAAGTAAAATTAAGAAAAAAATCAGCATGAGTAAGCTACTGTAGAAATAGATATCCATATAACCTACATTAAAAACATCAACCAAATAATAAACTGGAATTACTGTAGAAATTGTTAAAACAAGAATCAGATTTTTAGCTGTTTTTTCGCCAAATAAAACTGGAATTGTTCTGTAGTTTGAAGATAGATCTCCTTCTATGTTTTCTAAATCTTTAATTATTTCTCTAATTAATATTAGTAGATATAAAAAAACAGCATGTGCAAAAATAACTTGATAGAAATTTTTATAGTACAATAAAATCGCAAAAAATGGCAATACTGCAAGAATTGAAGCGGTTATATTGCCCACTATTGGGTATTTTTTTAATTTATGGGAATAGAACCAAATTAGAAAAATGTAAACTGAAAAGAAAAACATTGCTCGCCATGATACTATAAAAGATATTAATGCTACTATGAAATTTATAACAAAATAGACTTTCAATTTTGTTTGTTGGCTTACTAATCTATCAATCATTACTTTTCTTGGTCGATTGATAAGGTCTTTCTTAGCATCATAAAAATTATTGATAATGTAACCTGAAGCTACAGTTAATGAAGAAGCTAAGACTAGAATAAACAATTGATAATCTAAAATTACATCTAAAGCTCTTAATTCAGGTGATAGAATAAAAATTGCTGCTAAATATTGGGCTAGTGCAATTACAAAAATATTATAGCCTCTAACAACAGAAAAAAAACTGAAGATTTTGATCCATAATAATTTTGATTTTCTAGATAACATCATTAAAACTGATAAACTACTTCTAATTTATAGTCTTTTAGGGATGTTCTTGCTTTATCAATATCTTTAGTAAACCCTAAGATGTAGCCACCACCACCAGAACCGCATAATTTTAAATAGTAATCGTTGGTTTCTATTCCATTTTGCCAAAGTGTATGAAACTGTTCTGGAATCATCGGTTTAAAATTGGTCAAAACTACTTTCGACAATTTCTTGGTATTGGCAAATAATGATTTTATATCTCCATGCAAAAAGTTTTCTACACAAGCATCTGTGTATTTAATGAATTGTGATTTCAACATTTTTCGGAAACCTTGATCTTTTAAGTTTTCCATAAAAATATTAACCATAGGTGCTGTTTCTCCTACAATTCCTGAATCTAATAAGAAAACTGCTCCTTTTCCATTGGTGCTTTGCGTAGGAATTCCTGTCGCTTCAATATTATCTTTTGAGTTGATTAGAATTGGCAAACTCAAATAACTATTTAACGGATCTAAACCCGAACTTTTTCCGTGAAAAAATGATTCCATGTTAGAAAAAATAGCTTTCAATTGCAATAATTTATCTCTGGTTAGATTTTCTAAAACGGTAATTTTATCTGAAGCATATTTATCATAAATAGCTGCAACTAATGCACCACTACTCCCAACACCATATCCTTGAGGAATGCTTGAATCAAAATACATTCCGTTTGAGATGTCTTTTTTAAGTGATCCAATATCAAACTGAACTAAAGCGGGTTGATCTATTTGTAATTGCGCCAAATAATCTGCAAAACGCTCCAGACTTTTATTGGAATTTATTGCTTCTTGCGATGGATTTTCATCAGTTTTTAAAGCACCTTTATAAAAATTATATGGAATTGAAAGCCCTTTAGAGTCTTGAATAATTCCATATTCTCCAAAGAGTAATATTTTTGAGTAAAATAATGGTCCTTTCATAGTTTTTTTAGATTGGGTTATGTAAAGTTACGAAATTATTTTGATTCTGCACCTTTTCCAATTTGGTCACAAATATACTGACCATTTTGACAATAGGCAACTAATTCATTCTTAATAAATTGCAAAACTATTTCTTTAACGTTTTCGGGATACAAAACATGTACATTGGCTCCTGCATCTAACGTGAAACAAACTGGGATATTATTTTCATTTCTGAACTTCCAAATTTTATTGATTATCTCTAAGGTATTTGGTTTAATTAAAATGAAATAAGGCATTGAAGTCATCATCATGGCATGTAACGTTAGAGCTTCACTTTCCACAATTTTAATGAATTCTTCAACATTTCCATCTGAAAGAATTTTAGTAATTTTAGCTAAATTATCGTGAGCTTGTTCAAAACGTTTTTCAGCATATGGATGACCAAACATTAAATCGTGACCAACAGTACTTGACACTTGTTTTTCACCTTTATCAACTAATAAAATAGTATCTTGATAATTTTTAAAGTTTTGATGAATGTCCTTAAATTCAACTCCAAATAAATCTGAACTTTCAGCAATCGTTTTATTGTTTCCCCAAACTACAACTTGTCCTTTTATACTTCTACAAGCACTTCCACTCCCTAAACGAGCTAAAAAAGAGGCTTTTTTACAAAACATCTCTTCTGACAAATCTGGATTAATCTCTCTTTCCAAACTCATTATATTGATGGCCAAAGCTGCCATTCCTGAAGCTGATGAAGCTATTCCTGAACTGTGTGGAAATGTATTTTGCGTATCTATAGTAAGATGGTATTCTTTTAAATAGGGACAATAGGTTTCAATTCTCTCTAAAAATTTTTGAATTTTGGGTTTAAACTCTTCTTTGGGTTTCCCTTCAAAAAGTAAATCAAATGAAAAATTATCTTTTGATTCTTTTTTAGTAAAATTTACTTTAGTAATTGTTTTGCAATTGTTTAACGTAAAACTTATGGATGGATTGGCTGGAATTTGATTTTCTTTTTTTCCCCAATATTTTACCAATGCAATATTACTTGGCGCACTACACTCAAAAGCTACTGATTCAAGAGTGTTGTACTTTGAAACCATAAAATCCTTTTCAGAAGACATACTATAAAATTTTAACAAAGATACTTTTTTTGTCAGTTTATTAAATTGATATTTCGTTAATTTGTATAAAACATTTGAAAAATGAATAAGTCTCTAAAAATTATAATTTGTGTTGCAATTTGTTTGACTGTTGGTTATTTATCTTCAATCGTCACACAATCTAGTATTCAAACTTGGTATCCAACTATTGAGAAGCCTTCTTTTAATCCGCCTAATTGGGTTTTTGCACCTGTTTGGACCTTACTTTTCATTTTGATGGGTATTGCAGCTGGACTGGTTTGGGATAAATATACTACCAACAGAGAATTAGTTAAAAAAGGATTGTTGTTTTTTGGAGTACAATTAGCCTTGAATGCTCTTTGGAGTTACCTGTTTTTTGGATTGAACAATATCTTATTAGCAAGTATTGAAATTGTTTTATTGTTGTTGATTATTTACGAAACTTACTTACTCTTCAAGAAAATAGATCAAAAAGCCTCTTATTTATTAATTCCTTATTTGTTGTGGGTTAGCTTTGCCACTGTTCTGACAATAACTATTTATTTTTTGAACCAATAATCCCTTAACTTTAATCAAACATTTAATTTTCAGACATTTAATATTGCTGTTCTGAGTTTTTTTCCTATTTTTATAGGACTTTTTAAATCAAACGATAACTGTTAAATATTATTTCGATGGAAATGAGTTGTATATTAACTGCACTTGCAGTAGCTATAATTTCTATGCTGATTGGTTATTATGTTGGAAAATCCTACAAACCTTCTATTAAAAAAGAAGAAGAAAACTACAAGAGTGACTTGGAAGCTTGTAAACAGCGAAACAGTCAACTTTTGAATGACATTGATTCTCTGAGGCTTCAGTTGAGTAAAACAACCCAGCAAAAATCAAAATCAGCAGCCATCCAGCCTATCGTTTCGACAGCTGTTTCAATAACTTTTGACGCTGAAGCCACAAAAGCAGTTTTTGGAAAAAAAATCAAAGAAAATGATCTAAAAATCATTGAAGGAATTGGTCCTAAAATTGAAGAATTATTCAAAACTTCTGGGATTTTAACTTGGAAATCACTTTCAGAAACTTCTGTAGATAGATGTAATGAGATTTTGAACAAAGCAGGAGACCGATTTAGAATTCACGATCCAGGCACATGGCCAAGACAATCCAAATTAGCTTATGAAGGTAAGTGGGAAGCATTAAAAAAATGGCAAGATAGTTTGGATAAAGGCAAAGAAAAATAAAACTTAGTTTATGGATTGAGCAACAATAAATCCACCAGTCCAAGCATTTTGAAAATTGAAACCACCCGTTATGGCATCAATATTTAAAATTTCTCCTGCAAAATATAGGTTTGGAATTACTTTACTTTCCATAGTTTTAAAATTGACTTCTTTTAAATCAATTCCTCCAGCTGTTACAAATTCTTCTTTGAAAGTACTTTTACCGTTTACCTGAAACTCTCCAGCTGTTAATTGGTTGGCAAGTTCATTCAATTGGCTTTTATTACAATCTGCCCATTTGGTTTCTTCTGAGATTCCTGAGGCTAAAACCAAACGTTCCCACAAGCGATTTGGCATATCAAATGGTGCTTTTTTGGCAACTACTTTTTTGGCGTTTTCTAGTTTAATATCTTTCAGTAAAGCGATACATTCCTCAAAAGTGGTTTCATTTAACCAATTTACTAAAATAGCAAAATGATAATTTTTATCAAATAACTCTCTAGCTCCCCAAGCTGAAAGTTTAAGAATTCCTGGTCCAGATAGTCCCCAATGAGTTATTAGCAAAGGTCCTGAAGCTTCTAATTTGGATTTTTTTACTTTAACAGTTGCAAAAGCAGACAATCCCATTAAATCTTTAATTCGAGCATCTTTTATGTTGAATGTAAATAAGGAAGGAACGGCTGAAACAATGGAATGACCAAGTGATTGAAGCATTTCCCAAATTTTTGGATTACTTCCGGTTGTCATCACAACTTTTTCTGCTAAAAAAGTAGTTGCATTAGTTTGCACTTTAAAATGAGTTTCCGTTTGATAAATGGATTGTACACTTTGACTGGTCAGTACATCAATTCCTAGGTCTTTTGTAGCTTTTGTAAAACAATCAATTATGGTTTGAGAGGAATCTGATACTGGAAACATTCGTCCATCTTCTTCTATTTTTAGGGTAACTCCATGTTTTTCAAACCATTCAATGGTATCTCCTGAGCAAAATTGATGAAAAGGACCACGCAATTCTTTTTCGCCTCTTGGATAAAATTTCACTAATTCATTGGGTACAAAACAAGCATGTGTAACGTTACATCTTCCACCACCAGAAATTCTAACTTTTTCTAAAACCGATTTCCCTCTTTCTAGAATCGCAACTTGTAAAGTAGGATTCTTTTCTACCACATTAATTGCTGTAAAAAAACCTGCTGCTCCGCCACCAATAATAAGTATGTCGTAATTAGAATTCAATGTTTTATTTTTTGCAAATATCGTGATTTATTTTTGGAAGACCGATTAATGAAATTTGAGAAATTAAAATAATCAATTTTTAGAAAATAGTAATTTATAAACAAGCGTGAATTCTATCGGGGAAATTGCAAAACATCCCATCAACACCAAAATAAATAGCTTCTTTTATGTCTGTAATTTCATTGACTGTATAAGTGTAAACTTCAAAACCATTGTTGTGAATTTCTTCGACTTCATGTTTTGTCAAAGTAAAAAACCAAGGATTTATGGCTATTGCTTTAAGTTTTTTAGCGGTTGGTATTGCTTTTAAATGATTTTGCTCAGATAAAACAGCGATTGGAATTTCGGGATTGAGTTTTCTAAACATTTTTAATTCTTCCCAATTAAAACTTGAAATTAGAAAATGATGATTTTTAAAGTCATACTTTTTAATGAATTCTTGTATGATTTTTTGAATGGGTAGAGCAGTATTTTCTCCTTTTAATTCGATATTTATTGGAACTCTTTTATTGATAAACTCAATAACTTCTATTAAAGTTGGAATTTGATGATTTCCAATTAGATTGATGTTTTTCACTTCTTCCAAAGTCAAATCTTCAATATTTTCTATGGATGAAGCTAATCTTTTTAAGGTTTTATCATGAAATACTACAACTTCTCCTGTTTTAATAACATAAACATCTATTTCTATCATATCCACAAAAAGATCTAATGCTTTTTGAAAGGAAAGCATGGTGTTTTCAGTTTCATACCCCATTGCCCCTCGATGACCTATAATTAATGGTTTTTTCATGCACATAAAAATACAAAAAAACACCAACCTTTCGATTGATGTTTTCACATTTGATTGAGTGAATTTAACTATTCTGTTAAAATATAATATTGCCAAGGTTTTAACGGATAAATTTGCTTTTCTTTTAAAACAATTGTTTCTCCCGAAATTGCATCTTTATAATTCCCGTTTAAAGGTACACTTACCTCTACAGGTTTTGAAGATAAATTAGCCATATAGACAACTTTCTTGCCTTCTTTTGCTCTTTCAAAGACCAATACATTTTTATCATTAGATGTCTTTATTCTGGTATATGAGGCTTTATTTTTCCCACCATTTAAAGCGACATTTGTGTTTCTAAGAGTTCCTAACTTGGCTCTAAAATCCCATTCTTTTCCTTTCGTTTTTGGAATAGAATCTTTTTCAAAGAATTTTAGACTGTGGTTCAAGCCATATTCATTACCGCTATAAATTAATGGCATTCCTGGTGCTACATAAGACAATGCTGTTAATGCTTCTTCTGCTTTCCCTAACCTGCTTTGAATGGTTCCGTTCCAAGAATTCTCATCGTGATTATCTACAAAATTCATTAAAATATCGTTAGCTTCATACTTGTTGGCATCTTCTTCAATAAATTTATCCCAATCGCTTACGTTTTTTTTGCCTTTGGCGATATCATTCATTAGATGATGGCTTGTCCAGTTGTATCCCATGTCAAACAAGTTATCTTTCATTAGCTCAGGTTGCCAAGCTTCGGCTAACATGAAAATATTTTTTTCTTTTCTCAATTTTGGGATTGTTTCTTTCCAAAAATCTGTTGGTACATTACTGGCTACATCGCAACGGAAACCATCAATGTTTTCGTTTTTTATCCAATACAACATATCATTTGTCATCTCTTTTCTTAGCTCTTGGTTGTCGTAATTTAAATCGGCAACATCTGTCCAACCCCATGATTTTCCTGTTTCAGGGTTCATTGGGTCAATGATTTCTCCTTTTTTATTTTGGGTGTAGTATTCTGGATGTTCTTTTATCCAAATATGATCCCAACCGGTATGATTTGGTACCCAATCTAAGATTACATAAATCCCATTTTCGTGCGCAGTTTTTACCAAATTTCTGAAATCTTCAATCGTTCCAAATTCTGGATTTACTTTTTTGAAATCAGAAACAGCATAATAACTTCCTAAGTATTTATGTTGTTCTTCTTTTGGCATTTCTGAGGCAAATTTGCTGTTATCGCCACCTGTTGCTTTTCTTTTAGTTTCAGATATTGGGAAAATAGGCATCACCCAAATAATTTTTACCCCTAACTCTTTTAATTTTGGAATGTCTTTTGTGAATTCATTAAAAGTTCCTTCTGGCGAATATTGACGAATATTTACTTCATAAATCACCGCGTTTTCTTCAACTTCAGGAGAAAATTGAGCGATTTCTGATTTTATTTCTTCTAAAGGAATTTTTATTTCTCTATTTTCTTCTTTACAACCTACCAAAGCAGCAAGAAGAAGGCCTGATAAAAGTATTTTTTTCATTTTATTAATTATTTTTTTTAAATATGAACTCTAAAGGAATATCAATTCGCTTTTGCCATGAAGCTTCGGAATGATTTTCGCCTTCAAATTTTAGATTTTTATAATTTTCTGAGGTGTATCCTTTCTTTTGTGTTATTTCATCAACTCGATATTCGTATTTCAAATAACTGGCGTCTAACGTTTCTGTTCCATAATCAAAATAGATTTTGTGTGTTGCTGGATTTGGCAAATTATTTTCCAAATAAGCGAAAAAGCTTTCTGGAATTGGATTGCCTTCAAAATCTCTAAAACCAACCCAATGTGTGGATAAACAAGCTGCTTTTCCAAAAACTTCTGGATATTCACAGAGAGCATACATGGAGATTAATCCACCCATGCTTGAACCCATAATTGCAGTGTGATTGGCATCTGTGTAAACCGAATAATTTTTATCGATGTATGGCTTTACTTCGTCAACAATAAATTTTAGATAATTATCTGAATTAATTTTGGTATCATCAAAAGGGAATTGAGCCTTTTTCACTTCCGTTTGAATTTTTTCTTTTACCTCTTTTGGAAGTAATTCGTAGGGCTTTTTTGGGTACAAATCCATGTGACGTATTTCTGGAATATTCCAAATGCCAATCACAATAAAATCAGCTATCTTTTGCTCTTTTATTAATTTTGAAGCTACCTCATCTACTTTCCATTCTTGTTGGTTCCAAGTCGTAGTTGCATTAAAAAGCATTTGCCCATCATGCATATAAAGAACACTATACTTCTTATTTTTTGAATAATTTGAAGGCAACCAAACGTCAACCTTTCTTGGTTTTATATATTTTGTCGGAAAACTATCAATACGTATTAAAGTTCCTTCTACTTCATTAGACTTTGGTAATGTATAACTGTTTATTTGACTGTAAACCAAAGAAAATGAAAAGAAAAATAATATTAATATTGATTGCTTCATTATTATTTCAATTCTAAAATTAAACTTGATTTTCCTTCAATTGCTAATTCTTGTTTTAAATCAAAAATTTGATTGGTTAAGATGTCTTTCCCTGAAGAATAATTTCTTAAATTCTCTTGAAAACGTGAAAGATTTAATTTTTGATTGTCTTTTGAATTATTGAGAATTACCATCACACTTTCGGTATCATTATGACGGAAATAAACGTAAACATTGTTTTCTGGAATGTAATGTGTTAGTTTTCCTGAATGAATTACTTCTTCATTTTTTCTCCAATTTAATATCTTTTTTGTAAAATCAAAATATTGCTTTTGAGAAGCTGTTCTTCCTGCATTTGAAAACGCATTATTAGCATCTCCTTTCCATCCACCAGGAAAATCTTGACGAATGTCTGCATCCCCTTTTCCTTTGTCTCCAGCCATTCCAATTTCTGAACCATAATACAATTGTGGAATACCTCGCATTGTTGCTAAAATGGTCATTCCTAATTGGTACTTTTTAAAATCGTTCTTATAAATTTGATTGAAGCGACCTGTATCATGATTTTCTAAGAATATCAATAAATTGTTTGTATTGTCATATAAAAAATCATTTGCTAAATTGTCATAAAACTTTATCATTCCATCATTCCATGAAGCGTTATCTTCATTGAAAACATTACCAAAAGCGTCGTGTAACGTAAAATCCATTACACTAGGTAAATAGGAATTATAACTTTGAATTCTTGCTATGGGACTGTTTTTTTGCCAATATGAAATTTGTGCTTGATCGTGCATCCAAACTTCTCCAACTATATTGAAATAGGGATATTCATCTGTAATAGCTTTTGTCCATTTTGCAATTCCTTCTTTATCATTATAAGAATATGTATCTACTCTATAGCCATCTAAATCAGCATATTCAATCCACCAAATGGCATTTTGAATCAAGTAATTCAACACCAAAGGATTTGATTGATTTAAATCGGGCATACTTGGCACAAACCATCCATCCATACAATATTTAGCATCACGTTTTGAAGCATTGGTGTCGTATTGTGTGGTCATGCGGTAATTACTTTGTGCATAACCTGGAAATTGATGAAACCAATCGTAGGTTGGCATGTCTTTAAACATCCAATGTTCTGCACCCCAATGATTGGTTACATAATCTTTGATTAGTTTCATGTCGCGTTTATGCATTTCGGCAGCTAATCGTTTGTAATCTTCATTGGTTCCATAACGTGCATCAATTTGATACACATCCGATTGTCCGTAAGTATGATACGAATACCCTTTATCGTTATCCTCACACATTGGTGTTGACCAAATCGCTGTTGCTCCTAATTCTTGAATGTAATCTAAATTTTTTATAATTCCTTCTATATCACCACCATGCCTGCCTCCAGGCAAACTTCTATTGGCTTTTTCTTGCAATTTTGGTGAAGAATCATTGGATTCATTTCCATTAGCAAATCGGTCTGGCATCAAGAGATACATTACATCTGAAGCATCAAAACTTTTTCTGTTGGCTGAATTTTCTCTTCTTTTTTTAATTTCAAAATCTTTAGAAAATGATTTTTTACCGTTCTTAAAAGTAAATTTCAACGTTTGAGCAGGAATATTTTTTGTATCAACTGTTACGAAAACATAATTAGGATTTTCGGTTTTTGTGACAGTTGTGATCACTACGTTATTGGAAATAGAAACTGAATTTTCGGCAATATTTTTTCCGTAGAATAAGACTTGTATTTCACTTTTGTGCATGCCTTCGTACCAAAAGGGTGGCTCCATTTTGTCGATTTGAGCAAAAGTGAACGTTGCTATTAATAGGAATAAAACTGTTATTTGTTTTTTCATGTTTAATTATTTAGATGCTGAAACAAGTTCAGCACGACAATCGTGAAAATTATTTTACCTCAACAATACTAATCGCATAACCACCGGCTGCGGCTGAAGTCATTTTTAATTTTGACTTATTGGTTACTTTTTGTTTGCTGATTTTATAGGCTTGTGGATTGGTTTTGTAATCGGCATCTTTTGCATCGGCATAAATAGTTGCTTCATATTTTTTGCCTTTTTCAAGAAAATCCAAGTTTATAGTTGAAGTTCTTGTGTTTACACCGTTATTATTTCCAACAAACCAATTGTTTGAATTTTTATCTTTTCTAGCAATTGTGATATAATAACCTGGTTCTGCTTCTAAATATTTTGATTCTGACCATTCTACAGGAACGTCTTTAATGAATTGAAACGCATCTAAGAAACGGTTATAATTTTCAGGCAAATCGGCTGCCATTTGAAGTGGTGAATACATTGTTACATATAAACCTAATTGATTCGCCAAAGTTGTATTTACATGAGAATTGTTGTTTGGATTTAATTTAGAAATATCCATTTCAAAAATTCCTGGCGTGTAATCCATTGGTCCACCCATTAATCTTGTAAACGGTAAAATTGTAGTGTGATTTGGTTTTGAACCACCAAAAGCTTGAAATTCAGTTCCACGAGCGGATTCGTTTCCAATCATGTTTGGATAGGTTCTACAAATTCCTGTTGGACGAACGGCTTCGTGGGCGTTGATCATAATTTTATAGGTTGCTGCTTTTTCTACTACATATTGGTAATGATTCAAAATCCATTGACTATAATGATGCTCTCCTCTTGGCAGCATATTTCCTACGTATCCTGTTTTTACAGCTTCATAACCATTATCGTTCATAAACTGAAAGGCTTTATCCAAATGGCGTTCATAGTTTCTCGCTGAACCTGAAGTTTCATGATGCATTATCATTTTTACTCCTTTTGATTTGGCATACGCATGAATTTCTTTTACATCAAAATCTGGATAAGGAGTCACAAAATCAAAAACATAATCCTTAGACTGTCCAAACCAATCTTCCCAACCCTCATTCCAACCTTCCACTAAAACCCCATCAAATTTGTGAAGTGCTGCAAAATCAATTAATTCTTTGACGTGTTTTGTGGTTGCTCCGTGTGTTCCGTTTGGTTTTGCTTTTGAATAATCTGTAACTCCTAATTGAATGGCTGGGAAATCATTTGTGTATGACCAAGAACTTTTTCCTGTGATCATTTCCCACCAAACTCCAACATATTTTACTGGTTTAATCCATGAAGTATCTTCTATTTTACAGGGTTCGTTTAAATTTAGTGTCATTCTTGAGGCTAATATGTCTCTTGCATCATTGCTAATTACTAATGTTCGCCAAGGAGATACACAAGGTGCTTGCAAGTATCCTTTATCTCCCTTTGCATCAGGAGTCAGGTGCGATTGAAAAACAAATGTTTTGTCATTCAAATCCAAACTCATACACGAATAATTTATCAATGCTGCCTCGTGAATGTTGATGTAAATTCCTCCTGCAGTTTTCATCATTAATGATGTTTGAACTCCTGTTTCAGAAAATTGTTCTTGTGAAGCATTATCTGTAACCGCTTTTCTGAACAAACCTCTTATTTCTGACAATTTACTTTCTGTATAATCGTATTCTTGAGTATCATAATCCCCAGGAATCCAAAATGCAGTATGATCGCCTGTCATAGCAAATTCTGTTCGCTCTTCTTTAATTACAAAATATACTAGGTTTTTTTGTTGTGGAAATTCGTATCTAAATCCTAAACCATCATTGAATAAACGAAAACGAATGATCATTTCTCTATCGGTTCCGTTTTGTTTTAGATTAACGGCTAATTCATTGTAATGATTTTGAATTTGTGTTTCTTCACCCCAAACCGTGTTCCAAGTTTCATTGAACGTTGAAGGTGTTGCACTAACGACTTTAAAATCGTTTAAGAGTGATTTTTTATCGTTTTTTAATTCTAAACCTAGTTTGCTTGTTTTTACAACCTCTTTATTCAGGTAAGAAAGTTGGTATGTTGGAGTTCCATCACTTAATAAGGAGAATTTCATGACAAAATTCCCATTAGGTGATTTAAACTCCTGTGCATTTGTCCCAAGAACTGAAACGAATAGAATAATGATTAGTGCTTTGATTTTATTCATGTGCTTATTTTTTAGATGCTGAAACTAATTCAGCATAAGAATTCTGTTTTATCCCGTTTACTATTACATCAATTTCTTGATTACCTTCTACAGCTACTTTGGTCTCTTGATGATTTACTTCAACTTTAACGATGGCATTTCTGAAATTTACTTTAAAGGAGTATGCGTCCCATTCTTTTGGAATTTTGGGTTCAAAATGCAACTGATTATTTTTCACACGCATTCCTCCAAAACCTTCCACAATGCTCATCCAAGTACCAGCCATTGAAGTGATGTGTAATCCTTCATGAACTTCTTTGTTATAATCATCTAAATCTAAACGTGAAGTTCGCAAATAGAAGGTGTAAGCCTGTTCCATTCGACCTAAAACAGCCGCTTGAATAGAGTGTACACAAGGAGAAAGTGAACTTTCATGCACAGTAAATGGTTCATAAAAATCGAAATGTTTTTCCAATTGTTCTTTGGTAAAATGATCTTCAAAAAAGTAGAACCCTTGTAACGTATCTGCTTGTTTGATGTATGGTGAACGTAAAATTCTGTCCCAACTCCATTTTTGATTTATGGGACGTTGACTTTTGTCTAAATTGGCAACTGTAACTAATTCTTTGTCTAAGAAACCGTCTTGTTGTAAAAACACACCATGCTCTTCTGAATAAGGAAAGTACATATTATCTGCTACTTTTTTCATGTCTGAAATTTCCGCATTGGATAGCTTTACTTTATTTAAAATTCTAGTGTAATCCGATGGATATTCAGTTTCAATTTTATTGATATTTTCGATGGCATAATTGATGCACCATTTTGCAATATAATTGGTGTACCAATTGTTATTTACGTTATTTTCATATTCGTTTGGTCCTGTAACTCCCAAAATCACATATTGATTTTTCACTGTCGAAAAAGTGGCTCTTTGGTGCCAAAAACGAGCAATTCCAATTAAAACTTCTAACCCTTTTTCTGGAATGTATGAATAATCTCCTGTGTATCTGTAGTAATTAAAAATAGCAAAAGCTATGGCTCCATTTCTGTGAATCTCTTCGTGAGTAATTTCCCATTCGTTATGGCATTCTTCTCCGTTCATGGTTACCATTGGATATAAAGCTGCACCGTTTTTAAATCCCAAATTGTTTTGAGCATTCTCAATGGCTTTCCCTAGATGATTGTAGCGGTATTCCAATAGACTTCTGGCTACATTTTGATCTTTTGTTGCCATGTAAAAAGGAATGCAATAAGCTTCTGTATCCCAATAAGTAGAACCTCCATATTTCTCTCCTGTAAATCCTTTTGGACCAATATTCAAGCGGGAATCTTTCCCTAAATAGGTTTGATTTAGATGGAAAATATTGAAACGAATTCCTTGTTGAGCTTTTACATCTCCATCAATAGAGATATCACTCATTTCCCAAATTTTTGCCCAAGCATCTATTTGATTTTGAAGTAGCTTTTCATAACCTAATGCAATGCCTCTATCAATAACATCTTGAGCCGCTTTAATTAATTCATTCTCATCATGATTGGTGGAAACGGTGTATCCTCCAAATTTTTGTATTGCTACTGTTTGTCCTACTGTTGCTGCAATTTCATAAAAAAACTGCGTTTTAACTTCTGATTTTTCGATGTTTGTTGGGTTTACATCAGAAATTTTCCCATTTACAACAAAACTATTGTGCATAAAAGTGCAAACGGAAAATTGGGTTTTCAAGGTTTTAGAAACAATAAACCCTGAGTTTTGTTTGTTTTTGATTTCTAAGACATCCCAAAATTTATCATCCCAATTGGTATCTTCGTTTGTAATTCCAGCATCGATATAGGGTTTAAATACTATTTTTGCATCCTTATTTAAAGCTGTTAATTCATAGTGGATTACACCTAATTCGTCTAAATCTAAAGATAAAAATCGCTTTACATTTACACCAACTTGTGTGCCATTTTGCAAAGTAGCTTCAAAAGAACGCGAATAAACTCCTTCTTTCATGTTTAATTCTCTTCTGAAGTTTTTTACTTCTAAACAAGTAGCCAAATCCAATTGTTCTCCATTGATTTCGATATCAATTCCAATCCAATTGGGAGCATTTAAAACCTTAGCAAAATATTGTGGATAACCATTTTTCCACCAACCAACTCGCGTTTTGTCTGGATAATAAACTCCAGCAATGTAACTTCCTTGAAATGTTTTTCCTGAATACGATTCTTCAAAATTAGCACGTTGCCCCATAGCTCCATTACCAATACTGAACAAACTTTCGGATGATTTCACTCTATTTGCCTCAAATCCTTCTTCTATGATGGACCAATTATCTGGTTTTATATAATCTTGGTTCATTCTTTTTATTTTGTTTAATTGTTAATTTGATTACCTGTTCAATTGCTAAAACAGTTAATTATTAAACACATTTTTCTTTTATTAAATTTTCTATAAAGTTTATATCTATAAAAGTGAAATCTTTAAAGACATAATCTGCTTCATGAAGCACTTCCGTTTCACCTATACCAATACTTATCATATTCGCCAAATTAGCGGCTTGAATTCCTGCTACAGAATCTTCAAAAACAATACAATTTTCAGCTACATCATGAACTTTATTGGCTCCTTGAAGAAATACTTCAGGATCAGGTTTCGCATTGGATACATCATTTCCGTCCACAATGGCATCGAAATAATGCAATATTTTTGCTTTTTCTAAAATAGGCTTTGCATTCTTACTGGCAGATCCTAATACTATGCTTTGGTTGTTTCCTTTTAAATACTCTAAAACAGGCATAACTCCGGGAAGGATTTCACTTTCATCCATTTCTTCTATGTAAGATAGATATTCAGTGTTTTTTTGGATCAACCATTGATTTTTTTCCTCTTGTGAGGCTTCAATATTTCCTAATCCTAGGATTATTTCTAATGATCGAACACGACTTACACCTTTTAATTGTTCGTTGTGTTCGGGTGTAAATTCGATTCCCAATTGAGCGGCTAATCGTTGCCAAGCTAAAAAGTGATATTTAGCCGTATCAACAATTACACCATCAAGATCGAATATGAATGTTTTTTTACTCATTTTTATTCTTGTTGAAAACTGATGGCTTTTTTTTCTGTAATTAAGAAATTACACAAACCACCTATTACTAATGAAGCACCTGCAAGAGTCATGGGAGCAATTGCGGTTTCTCCAAATACTTTGGATACAATATTTATTCCTCCTAAAGCTGCAATAATTTGTGGAATTACGATAAACATGTTGAATAATCCCATCATCATCCCCATTTTTTTCTCATTAACTGAACTTGATAACATGGCGTAAGGCATTGAGAGAATACTTCCCCATGAAATTCCAATCAGTATGAATGAAATATTCAAATAAAAAGAATTTTCAATATACTTCATCATAATAAATCCCAAGCCTCCTAAAATCAAAGAAAACATATGTATGTATTTTCTGTTGATTCTAAATTTTGAAGTATAAAGAGTCAGTAATAGTGCAAATGCCATAGATGAAAGCCCATAGATTCCCATAGCAGAACCTACTGAATCTGCTGCCTCATTATAAACTTTATCTTTGTTTTTGTATTCTTTTTCCTTTTCAGGATTTAGGTATATTTCTTCTTTTTTATCGTTTAAAAGCACTTCACCTTTTACGTCCAATTGAGCAAATTCTTTAATGTTTGGTTTTGGGGCTTTAAAAATATGTTCTGTCAATGCTGGAGTGGCTAAACTCCACATGGTAAAAAAGGCAAACCAGCTGAAAAACTGAATTATTCCTAATTTTTTCATGGTTGATGGCATTTCTACAAGAGATGTTTTTAAATCTTTGAAGAAACGATTCTCTGTTTTTTCTTTTTGAAAAGCGTCTAAATCTTCAGGAGGATATTCTTTTGTTGTAAAAATAGTGTACAAAATGCTCATTAGAAATACAAATCCTCCAATAGCAAAAGCAATTTTTACAGACATAGGGATAATCCCAGGTGCAGCTTCATTACTTACCCCTAATTTAGTGATTAACCAAGGCAAATTACTGGCTATCCATGTCCCAATTCCAATTATCAAAGTTTGAATTACAAACCCATACGATCTTTGTGAGTCTGATAGTTTATCTGCCACAAGAGCTCTAAAGGGCTCCATACTTACATTGATTGAGGCATCCAATATCCATAAACAACCAGCTGCTACCCACAAAAAGGGAGAATAGGGTACAAAAAATAGGGTTACAGAAGAAAGAATAGCACCTATTAAAAAATAAGGCTTTCTTCTTCCTAATTTTGGATGCCATGTGTTATCACTTAAATACCCAATAATGGGTTGCACTAAAAGGCCTGTTAAAGGTGCTGCTATCCACAATAAAGGAATTGCATCTTTATCTGCACCAAGTGTTTGAAAAATTCTGGACATGAAGCCTCCTTGTAAGGCAAAACCAAACTGTATTCCTAAGAAACCGAAACTCATGTTCCAAATTTCCCAAAAACTTAATTTACGCTTTTCCATTATCGTAGTTTAATGAATTAATAAAACGATAAGCGTTTTTAAATGCTCATCAAAACTTGTTTTTCGAAGTAAAGTTTAAAGCTTTGATGACACAAATATAGATTTTATTTTAATTGAAAAAATTTTTTTTCAGGAATTAACAATCTGATTTTTTAAAAAATAAAAACTTAAAAAACTGAAAATCAAAATATTAAAATTTACTATTACGTTGTAGTAGATTCTCTTAAAACTAATTCTGTTTCTATTAACTCGGTAGTGTATAATTCATCTTCGTCTTCTTTTTCCAGCCTATCTATTAACATTTTTGCAGCTTTCCTACCCATCTTTATTCCATTTTGACTTACTGTTGTAATACTTGGTGTAGAAAACTGTGAAATGATTCCGTCTGTAAAACCTATCACTGAGAAATCATTAGGAACTTTTTTACCTAACTTATTGGCTAGTTTAATCGCTGTTACAGCAAAAAGTTCATTAACAGCAAAAAGCGCATCAAAATCTTGATTTACCAGCAAAGATTCTATTTTTTCAGAACAATTATCAATGTCTTCAATTTTTAAAATTAAATCTTCAACAACCTCAATGCCATTTTCTTTGAGTGCTTTTAAATATCCTTCTGTCCTTAATTTACCTACACTTACATAATCTACTGTAGTCAATAATGCTATTTTCTTAAAGCCCTTTGAAATAAAAAACTGCACTGCTTCATAGGCCGCTAACTGGTCATCAATGATTACTTTATCACAAAAAACATCATTGGTTACTCTATCAAACATAACAACTGGCATACCTTGACTTATAATTTCTTGAATGTGATGAAAATCCTTTTTCTGCATGGTTTCTTTTGAAAGCGACATAATAAAACCATCAGTACTTCCATTAGCCAATAATTCCATATTGATTACTTCCTTGTCAAAAGATTCATCTGATAGACAAACAATTACATTGTATGCGTTTTCATTAGCAACCTGCTCAATTCCACTAATAACTGTAGCAAAAAAATGATGTACAATTTCTGGAATGATTATTCCAATAGTTTTTGTTTTCTTATTTTTTAAACTCAGAGCAATATTGTTTGGCTTATAGTTATAGAGCTTGGCAAATGCTTGAACTTTTTGTCTAGTATCTTCACTAATTTCATGACTATCCTTTAAAGATTTTGAAACGGTAGAAATAGAAACATCTAATTCTTTTGCAATTTGTTTAAGTGTTACTTTTTTTCTCATGGTAAAATTATGCGATTATGATATGACAATAAAAGTAGTCTATATTTTTAAGAATCAAAATTTTAGTAGCTTTTTTGTGTTAAAAATATAAAGTTTTCAACACTACAACGTTTTCGCAACTGCGTTTCGGAGAAGTCGTTTTTTTTTACCGTTTTTTTACATAAATTTAACATTCGAAGTAGAGTTTTAAAGCACATTTTAACAGAAATTAACCTAAACAAATTGTATGAAAACAATACAAAAAAAGTTATTATTCATTCTTTTTCTTTTGCCGTTAAGCATTTTTGCTCAAAGCAATTTAAAAGGAACTGTCCTAGATAATTTTGGACAAACTTTACCCGGAGTTAATATTTTAGTAAAAGGAACTCAAAATGGTACTGCTACTGATTTTGACGGGAAATTTACCATTAGTAATCTTAAAAAAGGAGACGTAATCGTTTTCACTTTCCTTGGGCTAAAAACACAAGAATTAGTGTTTAACAATCAAGCAGAAGTTACTATTTCAATGGAAGAGGATGCCTCTCAACTTGACGATATCATATTAATTGGTTATGGTACTACAAAAAAAGAAGATGCTACTGGTTCTGTATCTACATTAGATGCAAAAAATTTCAACAAAGGAAGCGTAGTTACAGCTGAAAATTTATTGAATGGTAAAGTTGCCGGTGTTTCCATCAATACAAGTGGAGCTCCTGGTTCAGGATCAGAAATTAGAATTCGAGGTGGTGCCTCATTAAATGCATCAAACGATCCTTTAATAATCATTGATGGATTGCCAATATCTAACGATACTGGTGTAGGTGCCACTTCCGTTTTATCCTCAATTAACCCTAATGACATTGAAAGTTTTACAGTTTTAAAAGATGCATCTGCAACTGCAATTTATGGATCAAGAGCTTCAAATGGTGTAATTATAATCACTACTAAAAAAGGAGGAAAAGAGCTTGCGGTTGATTACAATTTTCAATACGGTTCTGGAAAAAAATTCAATAAAGTTGATGTTTTCTCTGCAAATGATTACAGAAACCTTGTTGCCAATTTACTGCCATCTCAAGTTGCCAATTTAGGAACTGCTAACACAGATTGGCAAGATGAAATTTACAGAAGAACAGATTTCGTTGACAATAACCTATCTATACGAGGAAACTTATTCAAAACTATTCCAACTAGGGTTTCTATTGGTAATACATACCAAGAAGGTCTAAGATTAACTAACAATTTTAATAGAAACTCTTTCTCTGTTAGTTTAAATCCAGAGTTTTTTGACAAACATTTGAAAGTAAATGTAAATGCTAACTACTCTAATCAAAGAAACAGGTTTACTGATGGTGTTGAAGGTGCAGCCATAAGATTTGATCCTACACAACCAGTATATGATCAATCAACTCCAAGTGGTTTTTTTGAATATATCACTGCATATGATGATGGAAGACCAGTGTATGCGAATCCTTCAATAGCAAATCCCGTTGCCCAATTATTACAAACTAATGATAGAGGAGTAAACAACAGATTATTTGGTAATTTTCAATTAGACTATAAATTTCACTTTCTTCCAGAATTAAGAGCAGTTGTAAATTTAGGGTATGATAAATCTGAAGGAGAAAGAAATAGAAACAGACCTACGACAGCAAGATCAGGATTTTTAAATAATAATATTTCTTTTGGTGAAAAATTCAATGAATCAAAGGAAAGTTTAAACCGTTCATTAGACTCTTACTTTATTTACAACAAGAAATTTGGAAGTGTTGATTTTGAAGGAACAGGTGGTTATTCTTACCAAAAATTTGAAAATGAAGGTTTAACTGGATTTAATGCTACAAACCCTGCTTCACAACAGATTGCTTATGTTGAAAATGATTTAGTTTTAATTGGTTTCTTTGCAAGAACTAATTTTAACATTAAAGATAAATATTTATTCACTTTTACATACAGAAGAGACGGAACTTCAAGATTTGGTGAAGAAAACAGATGGGGTGATTTCCCAGCTGCAGCTTTTGCTTGGAAAATGAATGAAGATTTACTAACAGAATCTAGCCTTGTTTCTAATTTAAAATTAAGACTAGGTTGGGGTATAACAGGACAACAAGATATTGATGAATCTCTTTTTTACAGACAATTATACAATATAGGTAATCCTAACTCTCAATATGTATTTGGAACAAATCCTTTAAATATTGGTATCCCTAGTGCTTATGGCCCAATTAAGTGGGAAGAGACATCAACTTACAATGCTGGTATTGATTTTGGTTTTGCACAAGACAGATTAAATGGATCTTTAGATGTTTTTTACAAAAAATCTAATGATTTATTTCAAATCGCTCCTTTTGCAGATGGTGGAAACTTCTCTAATCAAGGTCCTCAAAACATTGGAGACATGAGTACAAAAGGTATTGAATTTGCCATAAATTATGATGTAATTAGAAACGATAATTTTAATTGGAATGTTAATTTCAATGCCACAAAATTTGAAAGAAGAATTGATAAAATTGCCGCTGGAGTTCCAGTTCAAACAGGCGCTGGAATAGGTACTGGAGGAACAACGCAAATACTCGCAGAAGGATTTACTCCTAATTCATTTTTTGTTTACAAACAACTATATGATGCCTCTGGAAATGCAATTGAAGGTGCTTTTGCCGATTTAAATGGAGATCAAATAATAAACGGAGAAGATAGATACATCTACAAAAATCCAGATCCAGATTTATTACTTGGATTTAGCTCAACAATGAATTACAAAAACTTTGATTTAGGATTCAACTTGAGAGCTAGTCTAGGAAATAGAATTTTAAATGGTATCAAAGCCGAAAATTCTTATACATCACAATTAGTAAATGGACAATTACAAAATGTTCCTACCAGTATATTGGATAATGGCTTCCAAAACCAAGGAGGAGGATTAAATATTTTGTCAGACATGTATATTGAAAATGGATCTTTCTTAAGAATGGATTATGCTACTTTTGGATATACTTTCCAAAAATGGTTAGACGGAAAAGCTACCTTGAGATTATTTACAGGAATCCAAAATCCATTTATTATTACTAAATATTCAGGATTAGATCCTGAAATAACTGGTGGAGTTGATCAAACAATATACCCAAGACAAAGACAGTATTTATTTGGAGCAAATATAAAATTCTAAAAAATAGCTATATGAAAAAAATTAAATTAACCTTATTTACATTACTTGGCGTTGCATTTCTTTTGCAGTCATGTGTAGATGATTTGGATGTTACTCCTGAAGGACAAACACAATTGTCACTTGAAGAGTTTTATGCTCAACCAGGAGCATATAAACAAGCACTTGCTGGTGTTTATGGAAATCTATCTTTAACCGGAACTGGAGGTGCTGAAAGTTCAAGTATTGGAGGCGTTGACGCTGGTACTAGTCAATATGGGCGTGTGCTTTGGTATTTACAAAATTTAACTACTGACGAAATGATCTGGAGTTATGAAAATGACCCTGGAACTAGAGAACTACAGAGAAATATCTGGAATGCTCAAAATCCTGTGATTAGAGGGATGTTCAGTAGAGCTACATTTCAAGTGGCATTAGTAAATGAATATTTGAGACAAACTTCTCCTGAGAAATTAAGTTCTAGAGGTGTATCGGACACACAATTACTTGCTGATATTGATTTATACAGAAAAGAAGCAAGAGTATTACGTGCATTAGCCTATTACCATTTAATGGATTTATTCGGAAAAGCTCCTTTTGTAACTGAAAATGATCCTATTGGAGTTCAAGGTCCAGAATACAACAGAGCCCAATTATTCAATTATATCGAATCTGAATTAAATGCTGTTTTACCAAGTTTGAAAGCTTCAAGAAGTAATGAATATGGAAGATTAGACAAGTCATTTGCAAACATGCTTTTAGCTAAAATGTATTTAAATGCTGAAGTTTTTATTGGTCAAAACAAATACAATGAATGTCTTGACAAATGTAATGAATTAATCACTACAGGTAATTATGTTTTGAATCCAAATTATTTAAACAACTTTAAAGCGGATAATCATCTTTCTAACGAAATGATATTTACATTGCAATCAGACGGAACAGTTACACAAAATTATGGTCCAACAACCGTTATTATAAATGGTCAAGTTGGATCTATTGAAGCTAACGGATCACAATTCGGCGTTGGTGGCTGGGGTGGAGCTATACGTTTGAGAAAACAATTTGTTCAAAAATTTGATGGATTTGAATTTGATAACGACTCCAGAAACACGATAATCTCAGGAAGTAGAAACATAGATATTTCTGACATCTCTGACAGGGATCAAGGGTATGTATTAGGTAAGTTTTCAAACATTTCTTCAACTGGTATTGTAGGATCTAATAGCACATTTGTTGAAACTGACTTCCCATTATTCAGATATGCAGATGTTCTTTTAATGTATGCAGAAGCACAAATTAGAAGAGATGGTTCCGCAAATAGCACTTCTCTGGGTTACATAAATGATTTAAGACAAAGAGCTAATAATGGTTCTTCATCTGCTAACATTTCTTTATCTGACTTAACTTTAGATTTTATCCTTGATGAAAGATCAAGAGAGTTACACTGGGAAGGACACAGAAGACAAGACTTAATTCGTTTTGGAAAATATACTGGAGGTTCATACAATTGGGCATGGAAAGGAAATGCAACAAATGGATTAGCTATTAGTGCTAATTTAAAAGTTTTTCCTATTCCACAAGCTGCTTTAGCATCAAATCCTAATTTAACACAAAATACAGGATATTAATAAACAATAATAAAATGAAAAAAATATCACTTTTTATAACAACCCTATGTCTGCTATTGTTTTTTAGCTCTTGTGAAGAAGACATGGATAAATTTACAGTTAACAATACTGCACCAATTGCTTTATCCCCTTTATCTGTTACAGATATTGAACTGGATGAATTTAACGTAAACAACCCTTCTGCTACATTTAACTGGACTTCAGCTGACTACGGACAACAAACCGTTATTAACTATAGTTTAGAGTTTGCTGCAGACAATGCTTTTACTAATAAAATAATTGCTGGAACTGTTTCAGGTGAAAATTCTATTTCTCTGTCTGTTGGAGAATTAAATTCAGCAGCTGGAGAGGCAGGTTTACCTCCCTTTGAATGGAATACTTTGTATGCTAGAGTAGTAACATCATTGGGCTCACAAAATGGTGTGGCGGTTGTATCAAATACTATCTCCTTTAATGTATATCCCTATTTTAACTATCCTTTTATGGATTATTATTTAGTGGGTGCGGCAACTCAACCTGGATGGAACAACAACAATAACAATCCTCCTTTATTTAGAGATGCAAACAATCCAAACTTGTATAGATATGTAGGATATTTTGGAGCAGACCAATTTAAAGTATTAGAAGTTAAAGGTTTATGGCAACCTCAATGGGGTACTAATGATGGCTCATCAATTGCTGTGAATCCAGGAACAGGAACTGATCCAGGAACTTTTCCTCTAAATAACAATCCAATCCCTAGTGCTGGATATTATATTTTCACCATAAACTATGGAAATAATACTTTTTCTTTTGTTCCATATACTGGGTCGACTAGTGGAAGTTTTACTTCAATTTCAATTCAAGGAACTTCAAGCAGTACTACTTCGATGACACAATCAACGTTCGATAGTCACATTTGGTACTTAAATAGTATTCGATTAACTCCAGGAGAACTTCAATTCAGTACAAATACTGGTTCTGTATGGTCTGCAACAACAGCATTTTCAGGGACTGCCACTCAAAATGGCGGATCAATTCCTGTGTTAGTTGAAGACGATTATGACATCTGGTTTAATGATTTAACAGGTCATTACATTATGATTCCATTGAATTTATAACCTTAAAAATGAAAAAAATGAAAGTATATATGAAAATTATAAGTGGTCTTATGCTACTTACGTTATTTTCGTTTTTCGCCTCGTGTGAAGAAGAAGATAATCTTGAAATAACTAAGCCAAATGCTGTTTTTGAAATAGAAGACCCAGCAATTAATAGTGTTTTCTTAAATTTTGGCCTTCCTCAAAATCCAGCTTTAACCATAACTTGGATGGATGATATAACAGGAAGTTCTAACTACACTGTAGAAATGTCACTAACCGAAGATTTTTCAAACTTTACACCACTAGGTAATACCAATGCCAAAAATTTTACAATCTCAGTTGAAGATTTAAATGACGCAATTAATGAAAGTGGTGCAACAAATTTTAAAGATATTTCAGTGTTTTTAAGGGTTAATGCTGGGAATGCTACTAGTAATACTGTTCTCTTTTTTGTGACTACATATCCTGTTAATCCACCAACATTTTCAGCACCTGCAGCTAATAGTAATTATTTATTAGCAATTGCTAATGCAACAAATGTTGCTCTGACTGTAACATGGACTGATGCCATCTTAAACTCAGGACTAGGTTTAGATATAAACTATGATGTACAAGCGGCTATTTCAGGTACAAATTTTGCTAATCCAGTATCTATTGGAAGTGTACAAAACTCAACTACAATCTCCTCTACTCACTCTGAATTAAATGCTGCTGCACTTGGACTAGGTTTAATTGCAGGTACACAGGGTAATTTGGACTTAAGAATTATAGCAACAAATTCTAATGAAAGTGATGATGTACTTGAAAGAACTTCTTTACCATTAACCATTGCCGTTACGCCATATAATGTTTCATTTCCAAATCTTTATTTTGTGGGTAATGCAACTACTCCAGGATGGAATAACAACAACAACAATACACCATTATTTAGAAATGAAAATATTCCTAACAACTACGTATTTACTGGTTATTTCAGTGCTGGTGAGTTTAAATTGTTAGAAGTTAAAGGTCAATGGCAGCCTCAATGGGGCACAAATGGAGGCTCTTCTTTAGCTGTTAATACTGGTAGTGGTTCTGACCCAGGAACTTTTAATGTTCCAACAGCTGGATATTACACTTATAATTTCACCACAGTTGGCCAATCAGGAAGTTTTACAGTTGTTCCTTTTGACGCTTCATCTTCAACAGTTTATACTTCAATGGCAATTATTGGTGATGCAACTCCAAACGGATGGGGTGCTGATACTTTTATGACTCAAGATCCTAATAACCCACATTTATGGTATATTAATGGTGTGAATTTAACTGCTAATCAAATGAAGTTTAGAGCTAATGGAAACTGGACTGCAAATTGGGGTCATAATGGAAGTACTGAAAATTATGGAAATGCTCTTTTTAATACTCCTGATAACATACCTGTTACAAACGCTGGAATATATGACATATGGTTTAATGATTTAGATGCGAGTTATATTTTAATTGCACAATAGATAATTTAATTGTCCAGTGTTGTGGAACGTGTCATATTTATTGAGAAACAAATTTTATTTCTCTTTAAGTTAAACATTCTACTTTACTGGACAATTTTTTAAAAAAATATTATGAAAAAAATAATCTTTATAACATTACTATTTTGTTCAATATTTGCTTCTGCTCAAGTTTCATGGCAAGGAGGAGTAAATCCAGAACAAGCAAACAGTGGAACAATCTTATTTAATAAAACAGGCACTGGTCTAGCTTCTTATAATGGTACAATTTATGCTCACATTGGTGTAACACTAAACGGTTCTCCTTGGCAAAATGTTATTGGAACATGGGGAAATAATACTATTCAACCTCCTTTAACTTTAGTTTCTGGAACAACGTATAAATTAGATTTAACTCCGTCCATTCAGAGCTTTTTTGGAGTTACAGCTGGATCTATAACAAAAATTAATGTCGTTTTTAGAAATGCCGCCGGAAATGCTCAAACTAATGACTTGGAACTTAATGTTGGTGTGTTTCAAGCTAATTTAGTGACTCCCGCAGCAAATAGCAATACTATTATAAATGCTGGTAACAATTTAGTTATAAATGCAAATAACACTAATGGCAATGCATCCTATAACTTATTAGCTAATGGAATATCAATTAATACATCAACTGGATCTACATATTCCTTTTCGGATAACAATATAACTCAAAACAAAAATTATGAATTAATTATTACGCAAGGCTCAACATCATTTTCTAGAAAATTCAATGTAATAGTCAACCCAGGAATAAGTTTTGATAATTTACCTGCTGGACTTGTGGAAGGAATTAATTATAACAACAGCGACCCAACAAAAGCTACTTTGGTTTTAGATGCACCAAATAAAGACTTTGTGTATGTTGCAGGGAGCTTTAATAATTGGCAACCAAACGGAACCTTTGCCATGAAAAAAGATCCCGCTTCCTCTAAATTTTGGATAGAACTTACAGGATTAACACCAGGTCAAACAGAAACCTATCAGTATTGGGTGGTAGATCAAACACCTATAGCAAATTCTCCTTCTTTGGTAAAAACAGCTGATCCCTATTCTACTTTGGTATTATCCCCAGATGATGATCCTTATATTCCAGCAAATTCTTATCCAAATATTCCAGCTTATCCAGCTGGTCAACAAAGAGAAGTTACTGTCCTAAAAACAGGTCAAACACCCTATAACTGGCAAGTAACGAATTTCACTAAACCAAACAAAGATAATTTAGTGGTTTATGAAGTATTAATTCGTGATTTTGATTCGAACAGAAACTATCAAGACTTGATTGATAAAATTGATTATTTTAAAAACCTCAATGTAAATGCTATCGAACTAATGCCAGTAATGGAGTATGAAGGAAACGAAAGTTGGGGATACAACACTTCTTTTCATATGGCTTTGGATAAATATTATGGAACAAGTGAAAAACTAAAAGAATTTATAGATTTATGCCACCAAAATGGGATAGCCGTTATTCTTGATGTAGCGTTAAACCATGCCTTTGGCCGTAATCCAATGGTACGCATGTGGATGAATGACCCAGATGGTGATGGCTGGGGAGAACCTAGCTCTGAAAGCCCTTATTTTAATCAAATAGCAACACACAGTTATAGTGTAGGAAACGATTTTAACCACCAACAAACTAGAACCAAAAACTACGTAAAAAGAGTGGTTAAACAATGGATTGAAGAATATAAGATAGATGGATTTAGATGGGATTTAACCAAAGGGTTTACCCAAAATGCAACTGGTAGTGATGCTCAAACAAATGCTTATCAACAAGACAGAGTAGATGTCCTTAAAGAATATGCAGACTATTCTTGGTCACTAGATCCTACTCATATTGCAATTTTTGAACATTTAGGCCAAGACAATGAAGAACAACAATGGGCAAATTATAGATTAAATGAAGGTAAAGGTATTCTAATGTGGGGAGAACTTCATGAAGCATACAAACAGCTTGAACTTGGGTACTCTAATAACGCTAGTATTACTAGAATGGGACACAATAGCAGAGGATTTTTAGGCAAAAGATTAATAGGTTATCCTGAGAGTCACGATAAAGACAGACTAGTATATGAGGGAATAACTTTTGGGAACACTTCTGGCCCAAACCCTGTTGGAGGTAACTTAAATAATGCCATAAAAAGAATGTCTGCAATTGGGGCTACAAGTCTATTGATTCCTGGTCCAAAAATGCTATGGCAGTTTAGTGCTTTAGGGATGAACCTATCTATATACACTTGCAACAATGGCAGCGTAAACACTGAAACTGATGCTATAGCAGGAAACTGCAAATTAGATACAAAACCACAACCTCAATGGTCTGAAAACTGGCTTGGTAATACCATCAGAAATACAGTATATAACAATTGGGCTAAATTTATTGATTTTAAAACTAATTTACCCGTTTTCAATGGAAATTACACGATAAGTCCAGATAGTGACAACATAAAACCCAGAATTTATATTTTTGACAATTCATTACCTGCTACAGAATTAAAAAATGTGATTGTTTTAGCAAACTTTTCTCTATCAGACTTAGCTGTAAATCCTAACTTCCCATATACAGGTACGTGGTATGATCTAATGACTAATACACCTATAAACATTACCAATTCAACCTCACCTATCACTATAGAATCAGGAGGATTCAGAATATACGGAAATCAACCAGCAGTTTTAAAAAATGATAGCTTCAATTTTGATTCTAGCTTTACAATTTATCCAAATCCTGTAGATGATGCTTTTGCAATTACAATTGACACCAAAAAAATCGAAATTTATAATGTAACTGGACAATTAGTTAAAACATTTACTAATACATTTAGTGATGAATCTTTATCGGTTTCTGATTTACAAAAAGGAGTTTATTTGGTAAAAGTATTTGATAACAACAGTAATCAAGCTACAAAGAAATTTATCAAACAATAAATAAATTTTGAGTCAGTTTATTTAAAGAGCAAAACCTTCTAAGCATTTAGAAGGTTTTGTTTTTTTATTAATTTATATCAATAAAAAAAGTCCAAACTTTCGTCTGAACTTTTGTGCGGGTAAAAGGACTCGAACCTTCACACCTTGCGGCACCAGATCCTAAGTCTGGCGTGTCTACCAATTTCACCATACCCGCGAATTTGGTTTCTCTTATTATGAGGGTGCAAATATAAGTAATATTTTTAAATAACAAACACCAAAATTGAGTTTTCAAAAAAAAGTTAATTTAATATTGCATTTTCATTTTGAATATCAATTTGTATCTTTGACAGAATACTAAAAAAATATAATGAATACTATAAAAGCATATGTGCAAGAAAACAAAGAGCGTTTTCTAAACGAGTTAATTGAATTGTTGAAAATTCCTTCAGTAAGTGCCGATAGTGCATATTCTCATGATGTTATTGCAACAGCAGATGCAGTAAAAGAAAGTCTTGAAAAAGCTGGTTGTGATTTCGTAGAATTGTGTGAAACACCCGGATATCCAATCGTTTATGGTGAAAAAATAATTGATAAATCTTTACCTACTGTATTAGTGTATGGCCATTATGATGTTCAACCACCAGATCCCGTTGAGCTTTGGACATCCCCTCCTTTTGAACCTGTTATAAAAACTACAGACATTCATCCTGAAGGTGCAATTTTCGCCCGAGGAGCTTGTGATGACAAAGGTCAGATGTATATGCATGTAAAAGCATTTGAATATATGATTGCTAATGATTGTTTGCCTTGTAATGTAAAATTCATGATTGAAGGTGAAGAAGAAGTGGGTTCCAAAAGCTTGAGTTGGTTTGTAGAACGCAATCAAGAAAAACTAGCCAATGATGTAATTTTGATTTCAGACACTGGAATGATTTCAAACGAACAACCCTCAATAACAACTGGATTGCGTGGTTTAAGCTATGTTGAAGTGGAAGTTACTGGCCCAAACAGAGATTTACATTCTGGATTATATGGAGGAGCTGTAGCAAATCCAATAAATATCTTGACTAAAATGATTGCCTCGCTTCATGATGAAAATAATCATATTACCATTCCGGGGTTTTATGATAAAGTGGAAGAATTGTCCTTAGAAGAAAGAGCAGAAATGGCAAAAGCACCCTTTTCATTAGAAAATTATAAAAAAGCGTTAGATATTGAAGATATCCATGGTGAAACTGGCTACACTACCAATGAAAGAAATTCCATTCGTCCAACATTAGATGTAAATGGAATTTGGGGTGGCTACATTGGTGAAGGTGCAAAAACCGTAATTGCCAGTAAAGCCTATGCAAAAATATCAATGCGATTAGTTCCTAATCAAGATTGGGAAAAAATTACTGAATTATTTAAAAATCATTTTGAAAATATTGCTCCAAAAAGTGTGAAAGTAAAGGTAAAACCTCATCATGGAGGACAAGGCTATGTAACGCCTATCGATAGTATTGGTTACCAAGCTGCCAATAAGGCTTATACAGAAACTTTTGGCGTTCCTGCCATTCCAGTTCGTTCTGGTGGAAGTATTCCAATTGTAGCACTATTTGAAAAAGAGTTGAAATCTAAAACTATTTTAATGGGATTTGGTTTAGATTCTGATGCCATTCATTCGCCTAATGAACATTTTGGGATTTTCAATTATTTGAAAGGCATTGAAACAATTCCATTATTCTATAAATATTTTGTAGAACTTTCTAAATAAAAATCCTTTTTTTTGTAATTCATTTTAGGTCTTTCAACACATAAATAAAAATACCGTTTTCAAATAATTTTGTCAACGGTTTTTTTTAAATAACATCTAAAAATAGTTCTTACAGACATTTTATAGAAACTTTATTTAGAACAATAATAAATCTTATCACATACTTCAAAATAAAACTATTTATTTATAAATCCACTATCCCACTATCCACAAAATACACGGATTGTTTTTTCTTACAAAAAAATTTTTAAAAAATTTAAAAATATAACTTTTTATCTAAAGAATGTTAGAAATTATTGGACTTTCAGATTGTTAAACAAATATTTATTCCTTTATTAATTTGAAAATTATTTAACATTACATTTGCTGTATACACTAACATTTATCAAATATGGCAAAAAATTACGATCCCGTTGAAGCCTCTCTATTGTTAGGCTCAACAATTTCTTCAACTAAAGAAATTACATCGTTTAAAACAAAAAAACGAGAACCATTATCGTTTTTAATATGGTTTGTAGCGTTGTTTTCTTTTGTTCTCGTAGAAGCACAGTCAACAGCAAACTATGCTTTTAGCACAAACACTTCAGGATCATTAGCACTGGATGCAAATGGAAATACCGTTGACATGTCATCAGGTACAACACCATTAGTGGCTGCTGGCTCTGACCAAGGAGTTTCTCCCATAACAAATATTGGTTTTAACTTCCTATTTTATGGCAATATCTATTCACAATTTAGTGTTTCAGCAAATGGAATTCTACAACTAGGATCTTCAGCTGTATCTGGGTCAACATATGTTGCTAGTGGTGGAGTCTCAACTTCTCCCAAGTTTTCTGCTATGGGTTCAGATGCTATTACTGCCTCAACTGCTGATGGCGGTGGCGTAACCACTAAACTTGTAGGTACCGCTCCAAACAGATGCTTAGTTGTCCAATGGGTTACATACCTATGGTATCAAAATAGCACAGGAGCCGCAAAGTTTCAAATACGCTTGTATGAAAACTCAGGAGTGATTGAATATGTTTATGGAGAAATGCCAGTTGGGGCATTAACTTCAAGCAACTATTCTATAGGATTCTCAGCTGGAGCCTTAATTAATCAAGTAGCATCCATTACATCTGCTACTAATTCTGTAAGCTATAATGTGCCATTCGCAACGAATTCATATACTTCGGGTACAAACATTCTTAATTTACATTCATCAGTTGATGGAAGTAGAAGAATATATAGCTTTACACCACCAACAGTAGTCACTGGAGATGTTGCTAACTTAACTTTTAACACCATAACTACTAATAGCACTACTCTAAATTGGACAGACAATGCGACTAATGAATTAGGATTTTTAGTTACACGTGCAACAGATGCAGCTCTTACTCAAAACGTTTCTAACATCATTGTAACTTCAACAACATCTGCTGGAACTGGAACAGATTACTCATCAATTCAGACTGGTTTAAGTTCAGGAACAAATTACTTTTATAAGGTAACAGCAATAGTTGAAGCTGGTCAATCTCCTGGAATTAACAGCAATCAATCCACTTTAAATGCTGAGACATATTACTGGATAGGTGCTACAGGTGATGCATGGAATACTTTTACCAACTGGAATACATCCTCTGATGGAACTGGTACAGTGCCAACTGCATGGACAAACTCTGACATACATGTGATAGATGGAGCAGGAACTACACCTGGTGGTAATTTGTCTATTTCCGTAGACAGAGTAAGCTTTACTGTAGGACAAATAAAAATTATCAACAATACAAATCTTACATTAACTTCAAATACTACAACAACAAGAACAATAACTATTTCTGGTGGTCCTAGTGAAGATTTTATTTTAGAAAACGGAAGCTCTTTAAATCTTAACTCTGCCACTAATGCTATAGCTTTTGCTTTTTCAGGTACTGGAAATGTAGGAATGATTGCTGGCTCATACAATGCAAGTGGATCAAGCTCAAATGTTATAAATTCTACTGGTGGAGTAAATACAGTGCTAACAGTTACATCAACAGGAAATATTACAAGCACTATAAACTCGAGCACATCAGCAATTATAGGAAGCATAGCAACTTTAGTCTTTGAAAACGGAAGTAACTATACTCATTCTAACAGCACAACCGTAAACTATATTCCAACAGCAACTTGGCAAGCAAATGCTACTGCAACTTTAAACGGCAATACTACTGGAACGAGTTTAACCTCCAGTTCTACTAGTTTGGGTAACTTGGTAATCAATACTACTTTATCTAGTGCTACTTTAAGTGCATTTACTTCATCCTCAAGAATAATTCAAGGAAATCTAACAGTAAACAGCACAGGAACTGGTAGATTTAGAGCTGTCACTAGTGGTGTTCTTCAAATCAATGGTAATTTGATTGTTAATGCTGGTATATTTGATGTTGGCAGTAGCAATGGTGGAGTAATTGTAAAAGGGAATACTGTCGTTGAAAGCGGAGCTACAATAGATGTAAATCAAGCTACTCTTCAAAATGAAGGCAATATGATTAACAATGGTTCAGTATTAAGTTCAGAAACAACAACAACTAGTTCTAGATTAAATTTTATTGGAACTACAACTCCTCAAACATTTTCAGGAACAGGAACTTTTACTGGTAGAATTTCCTCTTTTGGCGTTTCAAATCCATCAGGCTTAACTTTAACTACTCCTGTTTTAACTCAAAGAGTAAACTTATTTACTGGAACGATAACAGGTTCCTCTAACATAACCATAGGAACTGGATTAGCTCTTGCGGCTGCAGTACAAATTGGATTAGCATCCAATCCAAATTCTGGAGGAAATTTTGATGCTTCACCAACATACAATCTTGGAACTGGAATTTACTCTTTATTATATCTTGGAGAAACTACGCCAAGAACAACTGGGGTTGAAGTTCCTCCAACAAGAATTATAAACAATCTAACCATTGACAATGCCAATGGCTTGACTATTGCTGGTGGTACTATAGAAGTACTTAATGGATTAACATTAACCAACGGAATTATAACCACATCTTCAACAAATCATATTATACATGGATCATCTACCACAGCTGGAACATTGACTGGAGGTTCACTGGCTTCACACATTAATGGTCCAATTGTAAGAACAATAAATGATGCCAATTTAGCTTCAAATTTTGTATTATATCCAGTTGGAAAGCTAGGAGTTTATACTCCTATTTGGTTAGCTCCTACGACTACATCTGCATCAAGATTTAGGGCAGAAACATTTGCTAGTAATACAGGTACAACAGATGCTTCAATAATCGATTTATCCTCAACTAGAAGATGGGAAGCTCTTTTAAATTCTGGTACATTCACAGACATGAACGTGAGATTAGGGGAGCCTGCTTTAGTTTCTTCGAATATTCCAGTTCAGGCTCCAACAGCTTCTGGCTTGTATAGTTCTGCTTTTGGTAGTGTAGCAACTTATACTGCTGGCACACCAAATACCGTTCAATCTAATCTTTCTGTTCCAAGCTCAAGTTATACTGGATTTATATCTTATGCTAACTCTAATGCATGTAATGGTACGCCAACTCCGGGAAATACAATTGCTTCTTCAAATTCAATTTGCTTGGGAGAAAGTGTTACTTTAAGCTTACAAAACATAACAAACGGGTCTGGGGTTACTTATCAATGGAAATCTTCAACAGATGGAGTAAATTACTCAAACATTTCTGGAGCTACAAATCCTATTCTTATCGTTACTCCATCTACAGCTACATATTACCTATGTGATGTCACTTGTACAACAGGACCGTCTACAGGAAGTTCTGTTGCAATTCAAATTAACTTTACGAATAGTATTACTTCTACCACACCTGCAACAAGATGTGGAATAGGTACAGTTACACTTGAAGCAACAGCAAATTCTGGAACAACTGTTAATTGGTATGCAACACAAACAGGTGGTGTTGCTTTGGCTTCAGGAAATACGTTTACAACCCCAAGTATTTCTTCTACTACAACCTATTATGCTTCTGCCATAAACTCAAATACTGGCAGCACAACTTTAGGTTCAGGTGCAACAAATTCTAGCAGTACAGCGGCTAGTTTCTTCCCTGGCTCATGGGGTGGTACTAAAACTCAATATATTATAAGAGCATCTGAACTAGCTCAAGCTGGAATTGCTGCTGGACCAATCACTAGTATTGGTTTTGAACCAACAAATTCTGGGCAAACATATCAAGGTTTTTATGTAAATATTGGGCATACTACAAACACTACAGCTCCAAGTAGCACATTTATTCCTAATGGCGGATTGACGCTTGTTTATGCTGGAACAGAGGCAAATGATGGATTTACTCCTGTAGCAAATACAGTTAATCATTTAACTTTTGGTTCTGGAAATGGATCAGCAAGTAGTTTTGTATGGGACGGAACATCTAATATTGTTATTTCAATTTCTTGGTCAAGAGTTCCGTCAGCTACAACGTCAACTTCAACAACAATGAAGATTGATAACGTTGGATTTACAGCTGCAGCTTACAGACAAAGAGATAGTTTTACACCAACGGAAATGTTAAATGAGACTTCTGTAAATACTACCTCATCTAACCGTCCTAAATTTACAATAAATGGACAATTGTTGTGCTCATCAGCTAGGGTACCTGTAATTGCAACAGTTACTCCTCCACCAGCATTGACTTTAAGTAATTCATCAACTACTATTTGTAATGGCGATACCTCATCAGTGGTAACCTTGACTTCAGCAGTTACAGATTATGATTCATATGTTTGGTCTCCAACCACTGGCATATCTGGTGATAGCACTACAGGCTGGTCTTTTAATCCTAGCTATACAATTACATACACATTAACAGCTTCACAAACTAGTGGAAGTTTATGTTCTACAGTAACTTCTTTTACTGTTACAGTAAATCCTAAACCTATAGCAATTACTATTAATCCAGTATCACCAACTGTTTGTGTTGACGCTATTCAAAGTTTAGTTGCCTCAGGTGGAACAATTGGCGTTCAAGGGAAAATAGGTTCTGGAACTTCAACCAATACCACATCTACACCTTTCAAAGGATTTTGGGGAGGTTCTAAAACTCAAGCCTTATACACCGCTTCAGAATTAACTGCTTTAGGAATTGTTGCAGGACAAAACATTAACTCCATAGGTTTTATAGCACTGTCAGGCACTCCATTAGTATTAAACGGCTTCTCTATAAACGCAGGTTTTGTGCCTAATACTACTTTAGGAACAGATTTTATTAACGGAGCAACAAATGTAGTTTTAGCACCTGTCAATTATACACCAACGACAGGTACTGGAAATTTAGACTTTACTTTATCAACACCTTTAAACTGGGATGGTGTATCCAGTTTATTGATTGAAACTTGTTTTAATAACAATAATGGTGGTGGAGCTTCTACAAATTCTATATCTGTTGAATCTTCAACAGTTGCGTCAGGTTTAAATTTATATCGTTCACAAGACAACACCGCTACTGTTTGTTCAAATACAACACTACCCACTTTATCGAATTCTCGACCAAACCTTAGAATTTCTACTGTAGAATCCACTAACATCACATGGTCACCAACAACTAATTTGTATTCTGATGCAGCTGCAACTGTTAATTATATAGCAGGAACTAATGCAACGACAGTATATTACAAATCTTCAAATACTAACTCAGATACATACACTATTACTTCTACAAGTTTAGCTAACTGTTCGTCAAGTACAAACGTTACAGTTACAACATTAGACTGCAGTATTCCTTATGCCAACTTACAATTCCCAGGATCTGCAACAATAAACACTTGTGAAACTCAAGTATTTTATGCGCAAGTATATAAAGCTGGTGTAACTGAAAGTGCTGGACAAGGAGCAGGAATAACTTCTTGGATTGGAATAAACACTTCCAATACTGATCCTGCAACATGGCCAGAATCTAGCTGGCAACTAGCTACTTTTAATGTTCAATTTGGTAATAATGATGAATACCAAGCTACTTTTGGTCCACTAAGTGCCGGAACGTATTATGTTGCCAGTCGATTTGTGTTTACACCTGGTAATTATGTTTATGGTGGATATACTCCAACTGGTGGTGGTATTTGGAATGGAACTTCTAATGTAAGTGCCGTATTAACGGTGAATAGCATTGCTACTCCAACAGCTACTGCTCAAACATTTTGTAATAGCGCAACTGTAGCTGATTTGGTAGCAACTGGAACTGACTTACAATGGTATGCTGATGCAACGGGTGGAACTGCTCTAGCAAGTACTACTGCTTTAGCTACTGGAAATTACTATGTATCTCAAACTTTAAATGCTTGTGAGAGTCCAAGAACTATGGTAAGTGTAACGGTAAATGTAACTACGGCTCCAACAGCTACTGCTCAAACATTTTGTAATAGCGCAACTGTAGCTGATTTGGTAGCAACTGGAACTGACTTACAATGGTATGCTGATGCAACGGGTGGAACTGCTCTAGCAAGTACTACTGCTTTAGCTACTGGAAATTACTATGTATCTCAAACTTTAAATGCTTGTGAGAGTCCAAGAACTATGGTAAGTGTAACGGTAAATGTAACTACGGCTCCAACAGCTACTGCTCAAACATTTTGTAATAGCGCAACTGTAGCTGATTTGGTAGCAACTGGAACTGACTTACAATGGTATGCTGATGCAACGGGTGGAACTGCTCTAGCAAGTACTACTGCTTTAGCTACTGGAAATTACTATGTATCTCAAACTTTAAATGCTTGTGAGAGTCCAAGAACTATGGTAAGTGTAACGGTAAATGTAACTACGGCTCCAACAGCTACTGCTCAAACATTTTGTAATAGCGCAACTGTAGCTGATTTGGT
>CAZXPF010000012.1:0-102849 GCA_964643105.1 uncultured Flavobacterium sp.
TCTGCTTTAGCAAAAGTCTAGTAATTTTAGTTTCAGTTTTAAAGATTTATTTTTGGAAATGAGTTTTTATTTCTTACAAAAAAGGTGAAAAATTGCAAAACCAACTTGATCTGAATTTTTATTACATGAATATGCGATAATATGGGCTAGTCACTGGTTTTGAAGTTCTAAACGAAATGTATGCCATTGCTTTTATGGTAGTAGAAGAAAAAGACATGACTTTTGTTAGAGATGCTTTGAAACCTCATCGTGGGGAAGTGTTTCAATAAATAATTTTTTGCATTAAAAAAAGCGAATTCTAAAATACCTCATTACAGCATAGTACTTTCATGAAATAGTTTAAAATTCGCAAAAAAATTATGGTTTTATTTTACAGGTAATTCCCTCGTTAACCAACCGCTTTTTCCTGCTGTTGCAATAGAATAAGGTGTTATCCAAAACAAGCCAAACGTATATAAAATACTGTAAGTATAAGCCCAAATTGATTCTGAAAAATTATATCTTTTTGCATAAAACAACACTGGAAAAGAAGAGACAATTAATATACTGGCTAATGTTGAACTCAAAAACAAAATAGGATGAGTTGCAATGAAAAACAGCATAAACACTAGCATTGGATAAGCCAAAACTATATTTAAAAATTGATTCAAAAACAAAAGTCTAGCCCCTATTTTAGACTCTTTTCTAAAATTGGTAAAAACATATTTTGCCATCATGATGTTTTCACGAACGTTACTTCTTCCCCAACGGATAAACATCTTATACAACCCTTTGTATGACTCAGGAACATTCGTAAGCACATGGGCATTTCTTTGAAACAAAACTTCATGACCTTGCTTTAAAATCATATTGGTCATAGCTCTATCTTCTCCAATATCTGAAGGCTTATCCATGAATGTTTGATTAATCCATTCAGGAAGACAATTAAATACTGCATCTCTTCTATATGCTGCTAATGCTCCTGGTGTACACAATACTGAACCCAACATACTTTCAGCGGAACGTACAAATTCAAAACTCATTACAAAACTAACGTTGAGCATTTTTGGCAACATCGCCTTTTCATTATTTAAAACCCTAACATTTCCAGCTACTGCTCCACAATTCTCATTAGTAATAAAAGGACTTACTAAATTGCGCAAAGTATTTTCTCTAATAATTGAATCGCTGTCAATAGTTACAAAAACATCACCCGTTCCAAGATTAAAACCACGATATAAAGCATGACGTTTTCCTTTATTTTGTGGTTGTTGAAAAATAGTCAAACGATCTCCTAAATCTGATTTAGCTTTTTCCATCCAAGTCCAAGTATCATCTTTGCTTCCATCATCAATGGCTAAAATTTGTAGTTTAGCTTCTGGATAATCGCTATTAGCAATACTATGCAATGTATCCCAGACTAATTTACCTTCATTATAGGCTGGTACAATAACCGTACAAGTAGGCAAATCTTCGTCTGAAACGGATTTAATTGACTTATAACGGATGTATAAATAAATTTTAAAAAGGAAAAAACTGGCTTTATAAGCTAATAACGTAATGGAAATTGCCAAAAATAGTTTTCCCCAAATCGAATTTAATTGCTCCAAATTATATTGTTCAAAACTAGGTTGCAATTGATAAACCAAAAAAGCAGCACCAATCATCATTAAAAATGTAAGAATCAAAACTCCTACATTTAAGATTTCTTTTTTAAAAAAATTAGTTGAAAATACACGATTGGAATGCTCACGAATATCGGTCACTTTTTCTGAAATAACTTTATGAATTGATTTATTGTAAATAGGCAATATGTAACTATTCAAATTTTGTTCATTGTCTCTTTTCTGAATTGAGGAAGAACTCAAGGGTGAAGAATTTTGGCTTTTCATAGTTTATGTATTTTGTTGGACTTCTGTTTGATGTGAATTTATTAGGTTTAAACTACTTGTGTTAAATCGTTTAAATTTTACAGTAAATCATAAGCAAGCCACATGCCTTTATCATAAACAGCTGAAATACAATATTTTATTTATTTATTTGTAATTCTTCAATGTGTCCTTTTTACACAGTTGTGATGGAATTACACAGTGTAAACATCATGAATTTCGTTTGATTAAGTATAATTAAGAAAAGTTTAAATCAACGTAACTGATTTAAAAATTCTTTCGGAGTCATTTCAAGGTGTTTTTTGAACAATTTTGAAAAATAGGAATAATCTTCATAACCTAATTCATCTGCAATTTGAGCTATTGTTTTTTGTTTTTCTGCTAAAAGTCGTTGACTTTCCAACACTACTCTTTTGGCAATCAATTCGGTAATAGTTTTGTTTAATATTGTTTTTGATATTCTATTCAAATGCTTCAAGGATATTGCCATCTTATTAGCATAAAACGAAGGTGATTTTTCGGTTTTGTAATGGTGTTCCAAAAGGGTTTCAAATTCCATCAATTTACTATTATAACTATGGATTTTGTGTTGATTTGTGAAGTTATAAATTCTCAAAATTTCGATATGAATACAATCTAAAAGGTTTAAAATCTTGTCTTTTTTCAGAAGTTTGTCGTGTTTATTTTCGGCAATCATTAAGTCAAAATAAGGAATTATACCTTCCATTTCTTGATCATTTAAATGTAGTTCAGGATTAGTATTAGAAGATTGAAAAAACAAATAGGATTCAATTTTTTTCATCCCAAAATGAAGGTTGTAAATCTCTTGAGAATAAAAAACAATATACCCTTCAATATCCGATGAAAGCTCCCAAGAATGAATTTGTCCAGGTTGCATCAAAAACAAACTTCCTCTTTTAATAGCAAACTCTTCAAAATCAATTTTGTGTGAACCTGTTCCGTGGGTAAACAAAACCAGTACATAAAAATCATGACGGTGCAACGTTTCTATAAAACTGTGTTGTTCTAAATGCTTGTGAAATGTATTTACATACAAATTGCTGTGAAAAGCATTTTCTCTAAAATTATCAATTCGATAAACCTTATTCATGATTCATGTCTTTTTTGTACCATAAAAAGCGAAAAAAAATAAACATTGCAATAACTTCTATGTCTTACATTTGCCAGTAAAAATTACAATGCTAAAAAGTTTTATAAATATACTAAATAATAAATGTCCAAATTGTCACAAGGGAAATGTTTTTAAACATCATTTGTTTCATTTTAACTTTAGTTTCCCAAAGATGAACGAAAAATGCAACCACTGTGAAACTAAGTTTGAAAAAGAGCCAGGCTTTTTCTTTGGAGCCATGTTTGTTAGTTATGGAGTTGGTGTTGCAGAAGCTATACTTACTTATGGTATTGCGTCATTCTTTTTTGAAAAGAATTTTGACTTGAGAATTATTCCAATTATTGCTGTAGTTATTATTGTACTAACAAGGTTTAATATTAAGTTTTCTCGAATGATTTGGATTTATTTATTCAAGAATTATTCTTCATAAAAAAACCCTCAAAAAATCAAATTTCTGAGGGTATATTTGCATTGGATTAATTCTTTAATTCGCCACTTCACTGATAAACTTAATTCGCATTAAACGCAATTCTTCAGTATCATAATCTCCATCAAATTCTTTTAAAGCGGCATCTATTTTATCGGATTCAGATTCCATAAAGTATTCATGAATTTCTTCTTGTTGATCATCATCTAAAATTTCATCAATCCAGTATTTAATGTTCAGCTTTGTCCCTGAATACACAATCTGCTCCATTTCTTTCAACAAATCATCCATGGTCAACCCTTTAGCTTTAGCGATATCATCAAGTGCTAATTTTCTATCCACATTTTGAATGATGTACAATTTTAATCCTGAATTAGCTCCTGTTGATTTTACTACTAGGTCATCAGGTCTAATAATATCATTATCTTCAACATATCTGTTGATTAGTTCCACAAAAGGTTTCCCATATTTCTTAGCTTTTCCTTCGCCAACTCCATGAATATTACTTAACTCTTCAATAGAAATTGGATATTTCAATGCCATATCTTCTAAAGATGGATCTTGAAAAATCACAAAAGGCGGAACACTTAATTTTTTAGCTTCTTTTTTGCGAAGATCCTTTAACATACTCATCAAGACTTCATCTGCTGTTCCAGATGATTTTGAAGCCGTGACGATAGCATCATCTTCTACTTCATTGTATTCATGATCTTCTGACATCATAAAAGATGAAGGTTTTTTCAAATAGTCTTCTCCTTTTTTAGATAGCTTTAAAACACCATAACTTTCAATATCTTTATTCAATAATCCATCCACTAATACCTGACGAATTAATGCCATCCAATATTTTTCATCAAAATTTTTCCCTTGGCCAAAATAAGGCTGAGCGTCAATTTTTTGAGCTTTAATAATGGCATTAACTTTTCCTACTAATGCGAATATTAATTCTTTAGATTTGAAAATTTGTTTGGTATCTTTCACCATATTTAGTAAAACAACTACCTGATCTTGAGCTTCTACTTTTTTCTTTGGATTGCGAACATTATCGTCCATATCTGCTCCTTCCCCATTTTCTTCGTCAAATTCCTCTCCAAAGTAATGCAGTAAAAACTTTCTACGGCTCATGGAGGTTTCTGCATAAGCCACTACTTCTTGTAAAAGTGCAAAACCAACTTCTTGCTCAGCTACAGGTTTTCCTGACATGAATTTTTCTAATTTTTCAATATCTTTATAAGAATAATAAGCTAAACAATGTCCTTCTCCACCATCTCGTCCTGCACGTCCTGTTTCCTGATAATAACTTTCTAAGGATTTTGGAATATCATGGTGAATTACAAAACGCACATCAGGTTTGTCGATTCCCATTCCAAAAGCAATAGTTGCTACGACAACTTCAACGTCTTCCATAAGGAACATATCTTGGTGTTTGGCTCTAGTTTTAGCGTCTAAACCTGCATGATAAGGCACTGCCGAAATACCATTCACCTGAAGTACTTGGGCTATTTCTTCAACCTTTTTTCGACTTAAACAATAAATAACACCTGATTTTCCTTTGTGTTGTTTTATAAAACGAATGATATCAGATTCTATATTTTTGGTTTTGGTTCGTACTTCATAAAACAGATTTGGCCTGTTGAAGGAAGCCTTAAAAGTATTGGCATTAGACATTTCAAGATTTTTTAAAATATCTTCTTGCACTTTTGGTGTAGCCGTTGCTGTCAATCCTATGATTGGGATATTGCCAAGCAGCTTGATAATGTTTCTTAAATTTCTGTATTCGGGCCTGAAGTCATGACCCCATTCAGAGATACAATGTGCTTCATCAATAGCGACAAATGAAATAGGTACCTCATTGAAAAATTGGATATAATCCTCTTTCGCTAAAGATTCTGGAGCCACATACAACAACTTGGTTATACCTGATTTGATATCAGATTTAACTTGGTTGATTTCGGTTTTAGTTAAAGAGGAATTCAACACATGTGCAATACCATACTCAGAGCTTATACTTCTCATGGCATCCACTTGATTTTTCATCAAAGCTATCAAAGGTGAAACAACAATAGCTGTACCTTCCAACACTAGAGCTGGAAGTTGATAACATAACGATTTTCCGCCACCAGTTGGCATAATAACAAACGTATTGTTACCTGTGATGATGCTTTTTACAACACCTTCTTGTAATCCCTTAAACTGATTGAATCCAAAATACTTCTTTAATTCTTTATGCAAATCTATTTCGCTTGATTTCATTCTTTTATATGCATTTAATTTTTTGAAGGACACCCATATGAATCAGAAAAAAAAATTAAGTAAATTTTATACTTAACTATTTATAACGTATTAATATGATTTTGCCTAAATTTGCAATCATAAATATACAACTTTCTTTAAAAAACAAAAAAAAATTAAATAATAAATTTTGAACACATCCGAAACCATCTTATTTAACGCAAAAAAAACAATACTAGCTGAAAGCGAAAGCATTGCAAAATTAGTTGATTACTTGACTGAAGATTTTACAAGTAGTGTTGAAAAAATTTTTAATTGTAAAGGAAGAGTAATCATAACTGGAATAGGTAAAAGTGCTATTATTGCACAAAAAATAGTAGCTACACTAAATTCCACAGGTACTCCATCTATGTTTTTACATGCTTCTGAAGCGGTTCATGGAGATTTAGGAATGCTTTTAAAAGAAGACATCATTATATGCATATCAAAAAGCGGAAACAGTCCTGAAATTAAAGTTCTTGTACCTTTGTTAAAACGTTTTGGAAACACATTGATAGGTATGACTGCTGATATAAACTCCTTTTTAGGAAAAGAATCACATCATATTTTGCATGCTTACGTTGAAAATGAAGCTTGTCCAAATAATTTAGCTCCTACAAATTCCACTACTGCTCAATTAGTTTTAGGTGATGCATTAGCCGTTTGTTTGATGGAATTGCGAAACTTCAAAAGTGAAGATTTTGCGTTGTATCATCCAGGTGGTGCATTGGGTAAAAAATTATTACTTAGGGTAAAAGATATGTTAGACACCACACATACTCCTCAGGTAAGTCCTAACGCTAGCATTAAAAAAGTCATCATGGAAATTTCCGAAAAACGCTTAGGTGTAACTGCTGTCATAGATAACAATCAGGTCATTGGAATTATAACGGATGGTGATATTCGTAGAATGCTAAATGACAGAGATACTTTTTCTGACTTGACCGCTCAAGACATCATGACTAAAAATCCAAAACATATTTCTTCTAATATTTTAGTCAGTGAAGCATTGAATGTTTTGGAAAATAATGCCATCACTCAATTGGTGGTGATTGATGAAGGTAAGTACACAGGAATCATTCATTTACACGATATTCTCAAAGAAGGAATTGTATAATGGCAAAGAAGAATATAGCAGAAATGTCTTTTTTAGATCATCTGGAAGAATTAAGATGGTTGTTAATACGTAGCACTGTTGCCATTTTGGTTTTTGCAGGTGCTTCTTATTTTTTTATAGATTTTATTTACAACGATATTTTATTTGGCCCAAAAAATCCACAATTCATAACCTATCAGTTTTTTTGTGATATTTCTACTTATTTTGGGTTTCAAGATTCTGATATTTGTGATGCGAAAATGCCTTTTATCATTCAAAACACTAATATGGGCGGACAAGTCTCTTTTATGATATGGACGTGCATAACTGTAGGGTTCATCACAGGATTTCCATATGTTTTATGGGAAATATGGAAATTTATTAGTCCAGCACTTTATGAGAAGGAAAAAAAACATGCTATTCTCTTTATTGTAGTTTCTTCATTATTATTCTTTTTAGGGGTTTTATTTGGCTATTTCATAATAACTCCCTTGTCGGTTTATTTCTTTGGTTCCTTCTCAGCCAGTCCAGAAATCGTAAATGAGTTCAATTTAGAATCATATACAGGCATGATAAAAACTTCTGTTTTGGCCAGTGGTTTAATTTTTGAATTGCCTATTCTAATTTATTTCTTAACAAAACTAGGACTTGTTACTCCTGAATCTTTAAGAAAATATAGAAAATATACTTTAATTATTGTTCTAATACTTTCTGCTATTATAACACCACCAGATGTTATTAGTCAAATTATTGTAGCTATACCTATCATGTTGCTGTATGAAATTAGTATTTTAATTAGTGGTGTTGTTGTAAAAAAAGAACTTAAAAAAGCCTAAAAATGTCAACTATTGTAAAAGAATTCAATGACTATCGTTCTAAAATGAATGAAAAATTATTAGCCGATAATAATAAAATTGTAAAGCGTATTTTTAATTTAGATACCAATGCATACGCTGAAGGTGCTTTAGATGTAAAAACTAAGGAACTTTTAGGACTTGTAGCTTCAACTGTATTGCGTTGTGATGATTGCATCAAATATCACTTAGAAACAGCATACAAAAACGGAGTTTCCAAAGAAGAAATGATGGAAGCCATGGGAATTGCCACTTTAGTTGGTGGAACAATTGTAATTCCTCATTTGAGAAGAGCCTATGAGTTTTGGGAAGCACTTGAAACGATTGAAGATTAATGAATACCGATTTTTGATTGTGGAGTGAATGAAATAATTTATTGTTAATTCGTTTAATTGTTAAATTGTTTATTTGTTTATTTGTGAAGAAAATCAGAAAATTCGTTTAACATCAAAGAGATGTTGAACTAAATTGAGTAGAAAATGAAATTAAGAGCAGAGAATTTAATTAAAACCTATAAAAAAAGAAGTGTGGTAAAAGGCATTTCGGTAGAAGTAAATCAAGGTGAAATTGTGGGACTTTTGGGGCCAAATGGCGCTGGAAAAACTACTTCTTTCTACATGATTGTAGGTTTAGTGAAACCAAATGCTGGTAACATCTATCTTGATGACATGAATATCACTGATTTTCCAATGTATAAAAGAGCACAAAACGGAATTGGCTATCTAGCACAAGAAGCTTCTGTTTTCAGAAAATTAAGCATTGAAGACAATATTTTAAGTGTATTGCAATTGACCAATAAAACCAAAGAAGAACAAGTGGCCAAGATGGAAGAGTTAATTGCCGAATTCTCTTTGGAACACATTAGAACCAACCGTGGTGATTTACTTTCGGGTGGTGAGCGTCGTCGTACGGAAATTGCAAGGTGCTTGGCTACTGATCCAAAGTTTATTCTATTGGACGAACCTTTTGCAGGTGTTGACCCTGTTGCTGTTGAGGATATTCAAAGAATTGTAGCGCAATTGAAAAACAAGAATATCGGAATTCTTATCACAGACCATAACGTACAAGAAACTTTGGCTATTACGGATAAAACCTATTTGATGTTTGAAGGTGGAATTTTAAAAGCAGGAATCCCAGAAGAGTTAGTGGAAGACGAAATGGTTAGAAGAGTATATTTAGGTCAGAATTTTGAATTGAGAAAAAAGAAGCTGGAGTTTTAAGGAAAGCTTATAGTTTTGAAAATTGTTTTTTTTCTGATTTATAAATTCAATGCAAAAAAACCTCAAACTTGTCATGCTGAACTTGTTTCAGCATCTAAAACAAAATAGAAACTAAAACAAGTGCTGTTTGACAAAAAACAAAAGATCATTTTCAAAATTTCTCTAATTTCTAATCCGAGCCTGAAAGTGCGAACTGACGAAGTAAATCTGTGTTCCAAAAATATTCATTCCTACTTCACACATTGCTCCATCAACTGAATTTTTAAACCATCATATACGTTTACATCCACTAACCCATCAATCCCATTTACCTGAGCCTTTTCAGTAAACTGCCATAGCATCCAATCAGCATCCATTTCTTTTCTCCAAAAATTGTAATTGGCTATCCAAAAAGGATATTCTGAAAATTCCTCTTTTAAAAAATCATTATAGTAACTTTCTCCAGAATAAATTATGGGTTTAATTTTATAGTGTTGTTCTACCTTTTTTAACCAACGCTTTAAACCTACTTTTAAACTATCTATAGACTGTGTTTTGGGTAACTTTTCAATATCTAAAATAGGTGGCAAATCGCCTTTAGAAAGGCGAACTGTTTTTATAAAATTCTCTGCTTGAAGTAGGGAGTTTTCATTGGGACGATAATAATGATAAGCACCTCTGATGTACTTGCCTTTAATTTTTTTCCAATTATAATTGAACGTTTCGTCAATCTTATCTTTACCTGCAGTAGAGCGAACAATCACAAAATCTACTGCAAAACTTTCATCGATTTTCTTACTTTCAGACCAATCAATATTTCCTTGGTATTGAGATATATCAATACCTATAGTTTTCTCTTTATAGGTTGATAATACTTCATAAATTCTAATATCGTGTAACTCTCTATCTTTGGGAGACATAACTTTAGTGTGTTTTGATTTGTATCCCAAATAATATAAAATTCCATCTCTATATTGATAAACAACTACTGCAAACATCACCAATAATAAGGCTAAAACAGAAAACACCACTAATTGGGTTAGTGATGTTCTTTTATTTTTTTTGGAAGATCTTACTGTTGTTCTCTTTTTAGCCAATGGAAGATTTGGATTTTGAATTGATAATTACAGATAAAAGTACATATGATAATACTATAATTGGAATGGCTATGAAATCAAGAAGCAAGAATAATAGTATTGCAAATCCCATGAATAGATATTGCAGTTTAGCAGCTGCCCAACCAAATGATTTTAATTTCAATGAAAACAATGGAATATTGGCATTTAAGAAATAAGCACTTATAAAAGTAATAAACATCAGTACAAATGGATTGTTCAACAAATTCGTTACCCAGGTGTAAGCATCAAAATATTGAATCATTGGAATACTCATAATAAATAAGGCATTTGCAGGTGTTGGCAACCCAATAAAAGAATCTATCTGACGTTTATCTATATTGAAATTAGCTAACCTGTAGGCAGAAGCAATAGTTATTAAAAACCCAAAATAAGGAACAACACCCATATAAAATGTTTCTTCGGTAACGTTATATTGTGGTTGGGTATTTTGGATGGTTTCAATTAATCGAAACATCATTAATCCTGGCACTACTCCACTGGTAACCATATCGGCTAACGAGTCTAACTGCAATCCCAATTCTCCAGAAACATGAAGTTTTCTGGCTAAAAATCCATCCCAAAAATCAAAGAAAATTCCCAAACAAACAAAAATGAAAGCTTCGTCATAATAGCCTTTAAAAATAGCTATTACAGCTAACAAGCCAGCTGAAAGGTTTAACAATGTGATTAAGTTAGGTAGGTGTTTTTTAATTTCCATAATTGTTTATGCATATTTATAGCAAATGTAATACAATAAGTTAATACTTTTGGAGTTTAGTAATTAAGAATTTTATTCGATATTTGTAAAAAATCAATTGCATTGAAAAAGTTAGTAGTAATTTCCCTCATATTACTTCCTGTTTGGGTATGGAGTCAAGCCGTGCGTAAATATTCCAATGAATTTTTAAGCATTGGTGTGGATGCTGCAGCTCTGGGAATGAGTAATGCGGTTGTATCAAGCACCAGTGATGTAAATGCTGGTTATTGGAATCCTGCGGGTTTATTGAAATTAGAGGATAAACAAGTTGCTTTGATGCATGCGAGTTACTTTGCTAATATTGCCCAATATGACTACGCTGCTTTTGGAATGCCTATTGATGACAGAAGTGCTTTTGGTATTTCATTAATCCGATTTGGAGTAGATGACATCTTGAATACTACCCAATTAATAGACAGTCAAGGAAACATTGATTACAACAGAATTTCATTATTTTCTACAGCAGATTACGCCTTGACGGTTTCTTATGCCAGAGCGTTACCTATTGAAGGATTTAACTATGGTATAAATGCTAAAGTGGTACGAAGAATAATTGGAGATTTTGCCAATTCGTGGGGATTTGGTTTTGATTTGGGCTTTCAATTTGAAAGTAGAAACGATTGGAAAGTAGGATTAATGCTAAGAGACATTACCACCACATACAATACTTGGACCATTAATGAAGAAGAATTTCAAAAAATAAAAGATGCTGTGCCTGGTGAAAACCAAGATTTACCCGAAACTAGCGAAATTACACTTCCAAAAGCACAAGTAGGTTTGTCCAAAAAATTTGAGTTCCATAACGAAATGAGCTTATTGGCTGCTGGAAATTTAAACATGCAATTTGCTCAAACCAATGACATCATCTCCACAAAAGCGGTAAGTATTGATCCTGCATTGGGTTTTGAATGGGGTTATACTGATTTAGTTTTTGTTAGAGCTGGTGTGGGAAATTTTCAGCAAATTACACAGATTGACAACTCCAAAAGAATTGGTTTTCAACCTAATGTTGGTTTAGGATTCAAATACAAAGGCATTCAAGTAGATTATGCGTTAACGGATTTAGGTGATCAAAGTGTAGCTTTATATTCTAATATTTTTTCGCTAAAAGTAGATTTAGATATTTTTAGCAGATAGAAGTTAGAAAATTATTAAAAGAATATGACTCGAAAAATACTTACTTTATTTTTTTTTACATTTTTTCTTTTAGGACATTCTCAAAATGTTCAATTATCTGATAATGCAAAAGTTTCTATAATTACAATCGGTACAGCTTCTCCTTCGTATGCTTTATATGGCCATACAGGAATTCGTTTTAAAGACACTATCACTAACCTTGATATTGTTTTTAACTATGGTGCTTTTGACTTTGAAACACCTAATTTCATGTTGCGTTTTGTGAAAGGTGATTTGCAATATTTTGTAACCAGTAACACTTATGCCGAGTTTGAATACACATACCGATACGAAAATCGCAGTATCTACGAACAAGAATTAGACCTTCCTATTGATAAAATAAGAACTTTATATGCTACCATCAACAATTCTTTAACTTCAGACGAACGTTTCTATACCTATAAATTCATCGATAAGAATTGCACCACTATGGTCATTGAAAAGGTCAATGAAGTGTTAGAAAGCAAAGTGATTGATTTTGAAAAGCCTCAAGAACAAACCTACAGGAGCGTTTTATTTCCTTACACAAGTAACCAGTTTTTCCAACAATTAGGTATTAATATTATCTTTGGAACAAAAGTAGATGAAAAAGCTACTAAACTTTTTCTTCCTCTGGATTTGATGGAAGAGTTAAAAACAATTCAATACAAGGGAAAACCATTAGTAAAAGAAACCTCAACCGTTTTTGAAGCACAAAAAGTAAAAACTCCATTTAATTTTTTTGATTCTATTTATCTATTAATAGTAATTCTAGGAAGTGTAATTTTATTGAATAACAGAATACTAACTTTTACTTATTTTATACTACTGGGGTTGTTAGGCTTATTTTTTAGTGGTATAGGCCTGTATTCTTGGCATGAAGAAGTGCTTTGGAATTACAATGTCTTATTATTTAATCCTTTCTATCTATTACTGATTTATTTCTTCACAAAAAAGAACGTGGTAAAATTGAAAAGAGTTAAATGGTTGATTATACTTATGTTGCTTATTTATGTAATTGTCGTGAGTTACAAAGTATATCTTATTTCTGTTTTACCCATTATCATTACTAATTTCATATTGCTCATACGAACAAGAATGAATACTACTTACACAAATCAAAAAGCATAATTTTTGGAATTTCAGTATTGAAATTTTAGTGTAACTATTGTCCTTTGTAGAACAAAACTGTTCCAATGGTTTTAATCAAAATATTAATATCGAGAAAAATACTTCGGTGTTTGATGTAAAACAAATCATATTGTAGCTTTATCAAGGCATCATCTATAGTATTGGTATATGCATGATTGACTTGTGCCCAACCCGTTAAACCTGGCTTAATCACATGACGAGTTTGATAAAAAGGAAGTTGCTCCGCAATTTGCTTCACAAAAACAGGTCGCTCCGGTCTTGGTCCAACAATAGACATATCTCCTTTTAAAATATTTATAAATTGAGGCACTTCATCCAAACGTGTTTTGCGAAGAAATTTACCAAATGGAGTAACTCTAACATCATTAGTAGCTGCGAAAACAGCTCCATCTTTTTCAGCATCTTTAACCATTGTTCTCAATTTGTAAATTGTGAAAATCTTATTGTTTTTACCTACTCGTTCTTGAGTGTAAAAAAATGATCCTCTATTCCATAACAAATTTAAAGCCAATAATAATGGCGTTATAGATATTCCTATTAAAATGCCTACTAGTGAAAGAGTAATATCAAAAAAACGAGAGACAATCAGATAAAATTTATTTTGATTACTCCTACTAAATGGAAAATATTTATAAAAATCTTTTGAAAGATAATTAACTGGCAAACGGTTAGTACTGCTTTCATAAACCTGATCGTATTCCCTAACCACGACACCCTTTTCTAGAAGATTCAATAGCTTATCATACAGCTCAACAGAAATCTCATCTTTACGTTTAAACGCAATAACAATTTCGTTAAGAAAATTATCAAACACAAAATCTTCTAATTCATCAAAAGGTATTTTAAAGTAAGAAGATTTATTTTCTGATTCAACACTAGCTGCCACAAATCCTAAAACTTGATAGTGTGGATTAACGGACACCAAATCTTTTACCATTTTATTCAAAGACTTACTATCGCACACAAATATTACTCGCTTTACAAATCTAGTAGAGGCGAAGAATTTCAAATAAATAAACCGCCAAAGCAATAACGCCAATAGAACTGATACATAAAAATATATAATTTGAGTTCTATTTTCAGGAAGGATTGGTGTAAATATTGGTGTTAATAAATAAAACAAAACCGTTGAGGAAGATGTTAAAATCACACTCTTAACCATTTGGTATTGATTGCTGGCTACTTGCAAGTTATACAACTCAAATACGGTTCCAAAAAAAACTAAATAAATAGCAAAAGCAATGGCCCAATAGAAATTATGAAAATCAAGTTGAAAATAGGAAAAATTGAAAGCTCTCCCAACTAAATAAAGAGCAAGTAGCACAAAAACAACATCGATGATTCGAAGTAGAATCTTTCGTTCCGAAATTTCTAAATGGATTTTCTTTTTTGTTTTCATCTATAGGTATGCCTATGCAAATTAACCAATAATTTTACAGTTAAGCTATAAAAAAAGTTTTTTTTTAAAAGACAGTTAAACCAGTAATTTATGCCATTGAAGCTTTACCTGTTGCCAATCCATACTATCAACCATGGATTTAGCATTGTGTGTAAGTTTTTGCACCAAATGGGCTTCTGACACTAATAATTCAATCGCCTCAACCATAGCATCAGATGCCTCATCGTCAACCAATAAAGCATTTTCATGATCTTTTAACAAGTAAGGAATACCCCCTACATTTGTGCTAACCACAGGCAACCCCAAAGCCATGGCTTCAATTACACTGACTGGAGTGTTATCAAAATGGGTAGTATTGATAAAAACATCATGCTCTTTAGCTAAGGCAATCCATTGTTTTTTAGAGAGTTTACCCGTAAAACTCACTTCCAAACCTATACTTTCTGCCAACTCTTGTGTCTCTATTAAGCTACCATCTTTATCTGGACCAACCATTGTAAGTGATGCAGCAGGATATTTCAACTTTATCAATTTCAAAACTTTAACAGCCATTTTTGGATTGTATATTTTAGCAAAAGACCTTACCCATAGCAATTTAGGCTCTACCTCAGTTCTACTTTTAAACTCATACTCTTCCAGCGGTATCGAATTAGGGATAAAAAGTAAGTTTTCAAAACCTTTCTCTTTGAATTTTTCTAGTAAGTAATTTGAAGGAGCTACATTTACATAAGCGTTCTTGAAAAGTAATTTACATAAATAGGGATTGTTTTTTAAACGATTAGGCAGATCTCCTCCTCTAAGCAAAGGAATGTAGTTTGTTTTATGAAGTCTAGCTATTTGACTACAAAACAAGGCATACCAAAAACTTGACGTACTATAGGTATCAATCAAAATATAGTTTACCTTACCAGCTCTCCTAAAAGTGGTTAGCATCATATCTAACAATCTTATAATTTGATTTTTTTTATCTGATGTATATTCCAAAATATATCCTTCATCAGCTAAAAAAACACCCAAGGTTTCAATAGACGTTTGATTGTAGCCATGCTTATGCAGTTGGTTGCCTATGTAGAGAATTCTCTTCTTCATCAAATGATACTTTTAATAACGATAATGCATACAAAAAAGCAGGTGCAGCTATTCTCATGGCTGCATGATTTATGGTTAACAACCAAAACAAATAAAACGAAAATAAAAAAATATTACTTCTGTTGCCAAAATATAAAAATAGTGGTGTCAGTAATAAAATCAATAAATTAATGACCCCTAAAATTCCATGTTCTGCTAGCATTCTAGAGACTTCATTATGAGAAGCTGCCTCTATTCCTGTTAATTCTTCTCTAAATTGTTTATTAACTCCGACCCCAACTCCTGTAATAGGATTATCCATAAACATTTTAAATTCACTTTCGACCAGTTTCTCTCTTCCTGAAAATTTACTTACTTTTTCTCTACCCAAAGCATCTTCTCCTGCATAACGTTTGTTAATCATTCCTCCCGTCTGGTAAGAACTAAATGCAAAAATCAACATTCCTAAAAAGGTTGAAAAAATCAATATTAAATTGATCCGTACTTTTCCTTTCGCATTTGTTATCAAATATATAGAACCTAGACATAGAAAAATCATTATAACTCCTGTATATACTCCCCCTCTTGAAAAAGTTAAAATTCCTCTATAAGTAATAAAAGCTAATACAAAAATGTTTATAAACTGATATTTTACTTCTTTAGTGAATAGAATTAAACGGATAAAAACGAGAAACATTCCTAAACCTAGTATCGTAGAAACTTGATTGGGTCCAAATCCTCCTGAAGTTGCAAAATTAGATTCTGTGCCAGTAAAAACATTTCTATTACTTGGCGTGTATAAATACATGTATGTTACCATCGAAATTATAGGAAAAATCATTAAGGTAATTAATCCCTCAATCTCTTTTCTACTTATCCTCCTCTGATAAGTATATATAGCAGAAATGGCAAGGCAAATTGGCCCTGACAAATTAAAAGCAATTGCTTTTCTTATATTGACTTCAAAATTTAGAGCATAAACACCAATAAAAACTCCAGGAATCAAAAATAAAATGAATAGTCCGTAAACATAGGCTTTTTTTGAGAATCCAGAAAAGTACATTCCCATGATTAGAAATAAAATAGCACTGTACTTGCCATATTCATTATTTGGAACTCCATTTGTCATTCTAAAAAAAACCTCACTAGCCACGATATACCCAGCTAAAACTAAAGCTTCATTGTTTCTATTTTTTCTTTTTATTATAACTAAAGTAAAGAGAAAAAAAAGAAGAATAGTGATAATCTTTGATAAAAAAGGAACAAAAAAAACTAATGCACCTATAAAAATGTGAAATAACAATAATTTAAAATAAGTTGCATTCTTAATTTCCATTTAACCTAAAATTTCCGATTTTAATTTTAAAATATAATTGGTAAAAGTAAACTTTTTAGCAAGATTGAGGAGTTGCTTTGCCTTTTTTTCTAAAAAAATGGGGGCTTCATCAAAAGCACTAGTTAAAATTTTGTCATATGTAACGGTTGAATCTCTTTTCCACAAAAATCCATTTGAATCATCAACATAATGAGATATGCTTCCTACATCTGACACTATTGGAATGGCTCCATAACAAGCTGCTTCAGCAATTACTTTAGGAAAACCTTCTGATTTTGAAGGTAATAATAAAAAATGAGATTTTGCTAAAATGAGGTGAACCTCCTCTTTACTCAAAATGCCATGAAAAATTGCTTTTCCTTGTAAAAAATTAGCTTCTAATTCATAATGATTGCGTCTATTGCTATCTCCTATGAAGTGAATCTTCTCTACTTTGTTTAAGTCGATTTGTTTCAAAGATTCTAAAATAACATCTACTCCTTTCGACTCATTTAATCTTCCAATAAAACTCAAAATAAATTTACCGTTAAACTTTTTTGCTTGAATAACTTCTTCGCCTGTTATAATATCATGATCTGTTAAACAAGGATTTTCAAAAGATAGACAATGGGCAGGTTGATTGTTCCAAAAACCATTTATAGTTACTTTAGAATGTTTAGCTTTAACCAATATACTTCTTTGAAACTTATAAAAAAAAGGCAAGATGTCGGCATTCCAACTTCCTGCGAATTTATGCCACCAAATTTTATTTCTAAGAAAAAAAGAAATGATTGTACCAATAAATGCTGGGTGTGATGGTGCTCTTGTGTGAACTACATCTGCATTGCTTACATTTTTTAATATTTCAAAAAAGATTAGAGGATACAGAAAAATTGTCCTAATTTTTGAAAAAAAATCTTTTCCTCCATTTCTTTTTAAAAGAATAATTTTTACGTTTTTTGATTTTACCTCTAGCATGGACAAATCATCAAATTTATCAATTCTGTTATATCCAATCCAAGTAATATGTACAAACAAATCATCTACAGATTCAACTTCTCTAACAACTGGTCCAAACGCAAAATACTTATCACCATCTTTGTAAATGGCTGTATCAGATATAATTGTTAACTTGTTATACATGAATAAATATTAATTAATTTATCGTAAAAAATTTCTTCACTAAAATGCTCCTTGTATATATTTTGCAGGTCGAGAGAGTTATATTTTTTGCTTTTAATGTGATTTATTCTTTTTTTCCATTCAGTGATATCTAGGTTATCTATAAAAAATTCAGGATAATAGGGTTTTACTATTTTAGATACTTCACCGGTTTCATAAGCTAAAAAAGGGAGTCCTTCAGCCAAATACTCTATAAGTACCAAAGGACCTGTCTCTTTTACAGAAGCATGTAAACCCATTTTAGCATTATTCAAAACTTCTTGAGCATTAGCAATTTCGCTTTTTAAAGTGACATCTATGTTTTTGTCTTCTATTTCTTTTATAATTTCATCATAATAAAGCTTATCACTTTTTTGACCTATTAACAATAATGAAGAATTTAAAGTATGTACTAAATTTACAACAAACTTTACTTTTTTGTTTTTCTTAAAGTTAGAAATTAAAACAAAATCATAGGTAAAATCATAGTTGACTTTATTTTGTGCAGAAATTTTTTGAATTGAATTTGGAAGTACAAAAACATTTTCACGGTTAATATTAATTTTATCTTTAAGAAAAGTTTCCATTTCTGAACTGACTGAAATAATAAATGTTGGTCTTAAAAATGAATTAAAAAATGTAGGTATCTGCTTATTGCTACTATGATCATGAAAAATAATTTTACTTTTTAGATTGAATAGCAATGAAACTATTTTAATATATCTATAGTTGTGTCTCGAATGACAATGAATAATGTTAAATTTTTTTAATATAATAAAACACTCTTTCATTTTTGATATACTCCATTTATTTCTTCTATTAAGTTCAAAAAAAGGAATATTTGGATTCATTTTAGTAGCTAAAACACCTTTTTTTAAAATAAATAAAGCTGCAATGTCATTATCTTTTTCGTGCAAAATATTACAAGTGTTCACAAAAACATTTTCAGCACCTCCAACCGCTAATGTATCTATTACTTGAAGTATTTTTAAATTATTTTCAATCATTCTCTTGAGACTTTTTTAGCATTAGTGATGCTTTCTTCCAAGAATTAATAACCTGAAATAAAACTAAGGGAAGAAAGAATGGTAAAAAAATAAACGAAAAAAATTTAAGTATTTGATTTGATTTATATTTGTAAGGAACTAAAGAAGGTAAAATTGTCTTGACAATGTAAAATTTTGACAATTTATCTCCAAAATATTTTCGGGAGAGATACAGTACACTTGGAACAGGTCTTGGCCCAAAAAGTTTCTTTGGTCGCCAACCATCCCAACTTCCCATTTGTCGCAATCCTCCTTGGCTTACTTTTAAGTGTATTCTTTTAGCCTTATAATTGGAAATGTTTTTATAACCATTCAAATAACACCTCAAGCCATATTCTCCATCACCCATGCGTTGCTTCTCAAATTGCAAATCAAAAAAACCTATTTGCTGAAAAATTTCTTTTTTTAATAAAACGTTGCCAGTATCTAATTGATCGCTCCATCGAAAGTAACTGTAATGTTTTGGCACTTCAGCACCAACGGTACTAATAGAAACCCCAGAAGACAAATCTGCTTTATAAAAATCCAAGCATTTTAAATGTTGATAAATCCAATCTTCTTCTACTAAGGAATCATCATCATACAATAAAACATAATCACCTTTGGCAGATTGAATAGCTTCATTCCTAGCTTTCCAAAGGGCTTTTTCTGATTGAAACCAAAACTTTAAATCCAAGTTCCATCCTTCATAAAACTCCTTTTTAAAATCATCGGTTTGATCTACAATAATGACTTCAAAGTTTTTGTAGGTTTGATTTTCTAAATCTTTCAATACATCTTTTAAATATTCATAGCGATTTAATGTTGGGATTACCACAGAAATAAACGGATTTGAAGCTATTAACTGACTTTCAAACGTCTCGTATGTGTTATCATTTAAAATATTTTTTGAATAATCAACTCGTTTTACATTTCTAGCTTTAAAAAAGCCAATAATTTCTTTAAAAGGGTTGTGAAATGTTAGCAGCCTAAGTAGTAAAACATAAAAAAGCCAAGCTTTGTGAAAATTTTTTCGCAAAAAGCGATATTCATCTTCCATTGAAAAAATATTTTTCTCCCAGATATCAATACCTCTTTCTTCTTGAGTAGAAATAAAACCCGATTGAAATGCACTCCAACCCAAATCATACTGTTGAGCCATTTCACTTGTATAATCAGTATCCTTTTTAAGATAAAATCCATTCCTTTTTAACTGCTCATCGGTTGGGAAATAGCAGAAATCTTTTTGGGATTTCAAGTTGAAATACCAAATGGGTTTTACATATTTTAAATGGTTAAATATCATTTGAAATCATTTCTAATATTCCTGCTACAGAAAGTGTTTCTTTCCACAATTTTCTGTTATTGATTTGCAAATGTACAAATTCATCATCAGATAAACGGTTATGAAAATCAGCTACAAGTTGCGCTATATCTTTTCTTTCGTTCCATTCTATCCACACCACGTGCTTTCTCCAATCAATTTGATTTTCAAAAGGCAATAAGCAATCGGTATTAACAAAAATTGGAATTTTCCCCATCATTAAGGTTTCGTAAAAACGAACAGAAAAATTTCCAGCTCCTCGAACACATAAAACATAATCCGATGATAATATGTTATCATAATATTCTAAAGTTGTTTTTGTTCTTTCTGCTTCTGATATTGCTCCTCCTCTATAATTCTCTCTAAAAATAAAATTTGTTTTTACGCCATCTGATCTCATTAAACTATCCAGTAATTTAGCCCTTTCATATGCAGATGCAAATAATGGTTCGTAAATAGCATTTAAAGGGTTTCTAGTAAATCTTTTGGCATTTTCAACTATAAATTTGAGTTGCTCTTTTCTCTTTTTTAAAATTGAATGCGAAGCGTGTCCACAAAAACCAATAACGGGAACTTCTTTTTTTAAAGTAGGTTTGATGTTTTCTTGTTGATATAATCGCTGAAAATGATCTGATAAGCCAACTATAAAACCTGTATTGTTTTCAGACAATTGTGATTTAAAACCGCCTTGTCTAAAATAAATGATGTTCGAAAATTCGGGAAATTTAACTCCAAAATCACCTCCAACATAGCCGAAAGCCTTTATCTTATTTTGAATGCAAATTGAATTGATTTCTGTTAGTAGGTGACTTTGGTTTGATTCAAAATAGTAATTGATTGAAAATGGCAACAAAACAATAGCGGCTTTATTGATATCAATTTCATATTGAAATTTTTCAGTACTTATGGATTGCCAATTAGAATCTTTCAAAAAAGGTCTGGTCAAAATAAAAAGACTTTTTTTGCTTTTTATGGGAATATCTTTGTGAGCTATGTATATTTTCAGTTGCATTAGTTTTTATAAAAATCAACAAATTGTTTAATTTGATTTTCAATAACAAAATTAGTCTTTATTCTTTCGATGGCTTTATCAACAATAGTTTCTTTTTCATTTCGTTCTAAATCCATTACTTCTAAAATTTTTGAAGCTAATAATTCTGGATTTCTTTTGGGAACAACAAAACCAGTTTCGTCATTTATAACATTTTCCATCAACCCTTCTGCATCACTAACAATGGTAATTAAACCCATAGCCTGTGCTTCCAAAGCAGCATTACAAAACCCTTCTTGTAAGCTATACTGAATATAGTAAGTGGCTTTTTCCATTTCTTCTTTTACTTTTTCTCTAGTAAGTTTTCCCAGTAAAAAAACATTTTTTTCTAAACCTAATTGATGAATGGCAAATGACAACCGCTCTCGTTCAACTCCTTCTCCAATAATACAATATGTAAAATCAACACCTCTTTGTTTTACTTTTTGTAAGGCTTCTAATGTATAATCTAAACCTTTAATCCAATGCAATCTAGCAACTGTAACAAAGTAATTCTCATTATTTAAAGCTAGACTTTTTTTATTGAATAATGTATTATCGATAGCTGGCGTAATTTTAAATATATTCTTTTGCTGAACACCTAACGTAAATAAGTCTTTTTTCATTGCTTCAGACAATACGTGGTATTTTACTTTGGTTCCAAAAAGTTTTTTATAGCAATCTTTGTGTTTAATTGGATAAACGTAATGATCAAAACCTCTAAAACTTACAGCCATTTTTGCTCCTATTGCCTCTGCCACATTTTCCCTATCAATTGCCATAGTACCAAACCCAAAATGCAACCAATCTAACTCTTGTGAAAGCAAATGACTATTGATAAGAATACTTTTTATTCTTTTAGAAAAGGGCTGATTATCTTTGTTATCTAGGTTATATAACTTTTTGACTCTTGAATAGTTCCATAGTAGTGTCTTAAAAAAATGAAATAATCCTTTGAAGGTATTTTTAAATTTATTTTTAGAAAATTTAGGTGCTGGAATTATTTCACAGGTTAAAGCTGTTTTTGTAGAAAAATTATTCACAAATAATATTACCTCAAAGCCATTAGTTTGAAGACCTTTAATTTTACTGGTAAAAAAAGTCTCCGAATAACCTGGAACTGATGGAAGCACTATCCCTATTTTCATTTGAGTTTAATTTGAATTAATTACTTTATCATAAAAAGATTCAAAATCGGAAATCATTTTATCTTTTCTGTGTTGAGCTTCAATTGCTTTTCTTGCTTTTGATGTAATTTCTTTATAATTTTCTATGCTAAGGGCTTTTACTTGTTTAACCGTTTCTGCAATTGCTTTTGAATCCCTAGTTGAAATGATAAATCCGTTTTCTGCGTGATTTACGATTTCTGTCATACCACCACAATCGGAGGAAATTACCAGAGTTCCCAAGGCCATAGCTTCTAAAACAACATTAGCAATTCCTTCCTCTAAACTTGGCAATAAAACAATGTCTGCATCATAAATTTCTTGAACAATTTTTTGAAAAGACATACTTTTATGAAAGGTAACTTCTGCTTCTAAATTTAGTTGTTTTCTTTGAAAAGATATCTCTTCTTCATTGTTAACTCCAATAATTGTGTAATGAAACTTGATATTTTCTCGTTTTAAAAGGGCAAAAGCATCTAAAGCATAATTATAGCCTTTCAACCAATGGGATCGACCTATAGATAATATTCTTAGCTCAGAATTCATGGTTGTTTTGGGCTTATAAATCAGCTTATCTAAATCTAATCCACTATAAATTACAGTGGTATTTTTTAAATGGGGTTCATAGGTTTTAGCTTGTTCTAGAATAGCTTTTGAAACTGCATGAAAACCATCCACTTTACAAAAGTTTGCTCTGTATTTTTCCCCTAAAGTTGCATCAGCAATTGGGCTAATTGAAATATGTGTACCTCTTAAACTTAAAATGTATTGGATGCCAAATTCTTTAACCCAAATCCAATCTTCGATACCTTTTGCCCATTGTAAATGAAAAATATCAGGTTTGTGATACAAAACAGGATAATATTTTAATTGTTTTATTTTCTTATTTCCTGTTTGATTCGCAATTATTTTATCTAATTTTCGCTTTTCTTTAGCCTTAAAAATGGTAAGTAAAATTGTGTATTTTAATAAAGATGTAAACTTATTGAACTTGTTTGAATAAGTGACCTTTCTAACATTTTTTGGATAATTAACTCTACTTTTTTGCTTTCCAAAAAGAAAAATAGTGTTTTCAGTCGAAGCCATTCCAATTATCAGTCTTTCAATGAAAGTAGTGGATGGAATTTCACCTGAATATATTGCTATGGTTTTATTTTTCAAAGTGATATAGTTTAGAAAATAGAGAAAGTGTTAACAACATGCTCAAGCTGTGTGAATAATAAACTGAATCTTTATTTTTGAAATTTGTATAAAACTCTTGAACTATTGCTGGACTTACAAACATTCTAAAATTTTCATTTTCAAGCAACCATTTTTCAAGTTGAATTTGATTATTCTTACCTAAAAACTGTAACTCCCAATTTCTTTGAATGAAATGTTTGTTGGAAACGACACGTATCAATTTATCAAAAACCCTAAAAGGGAGATTATAGGGAAACTTATTCTTTTTATAGTTATATAAATTGAAAGGTCGGTTAGCCTGCCATGTTATTTTTGCCAAAGCAGGCATTCTTAATTTTAAATATTCTATTTGAATTTGTCTTCCTGCCAAATATTTTTCTGGAATGGTACAAATGAACTCGCATATTCGATTATCATAATAGGGCAACGCAATTGGCCTTACGGTTTCGAATACTGAGAGATTTGTGCTTGTCCATCTGGGTGCCCAATACAAACTTTTAAACGCTCTGATTTGTGCATTAGCACTTGAGGGAATATTTATATGTTCTAACAAAAGCTTGATTCTATTCTTTAAATAGGTTTCAAAATCACCTTCTAAATTCCATGAATTCCATAAACTATTTGCTAATTCTATTCCTCCTTTTTTGATAATTTTCTTTAGTAAAACATCTACTTGTTGTGCATTTGACAAATTATCTGCCACACCCATGTCATCAAATAAAACATCGCCCCAATGGCCTAAATTAAACACATCGCCCATTGCTGCATAGTTTTCTATAAAAGCCATTTGTCTGGGATGGGTGAATTCAGAATAACATTGATTTATTTTAGCTAAATCTTCCATTTTATTCCACAAATATCCTTCTTTAACTTGCCATTTTTGAAAAGAAAACCCACAGGCCTTGGCTATTTTTTCACTATAATTTGTTTCATTATGCCCGTTCTGAAATTCGTAACTGTATGAATTTACTTTGTTTCCTAGATGATATAAAGCAGCGGCTTGTGTACGACTATCTAATCCTCCTGAAAGGGGTAAAATAACGGTTTTATCCTGAACTTGTTCTTTTATAATTGTTTCAAATAGGGAAGCAAACTCTTGAACAATTTGTTGTAATGGTCTTTCTTTTGGTGTATAATGCCACTTAAAATTAGATGCTTCAGCAATTATTTTATTCTCATCAATGGAATAGGAAGTTGCTGGTTTTAGTGTTTTTAATTCATTATAATAAGTATCAGTATCTAAGAAAAAGCCTGTAGCGGCAAAAACACAAATAGCTTTATAATCAAGGGTTTTCTTTGCTCCAACAAAAGTTGGTGAGCTGGGAATCACTGTATTTTCAATATACTGCATGATTTAATTGACTAATTTAGTATATAACCGTTCGTGTTCTGCCACAAATTTTTCATAGGAAAAGTGTTCCACGCAATACTGTCTCAATTTGTTTCCTATTTCTTTTCTTTCGTTTGTCGTTTTTTGAAATATATTATTAATCTTTTCTGACAGTTCTTTTTGATTTTTGGCTTGAAACAAGAATTTAGAAAAATCTTTTAAGACATAGTTTATGCCTGAAATATTGGATCCTAAAACAGGAACAGCCATACTCATTGCTTCTACTAAAGCCATTGGCATTCCTTCTTTTCTTCCTTCATCAAGTGTAGGAATAACATATAAATTTGCTTGTGCTAAAAAAGGTCTTACATCTGTATGTTTACCCAAAAAGCTAATCTGGTTTTGCAATCCTAATTTGGTTACCATATTTTTTAATTCAGAAGCATATTCGGCTCTATCGTCACCTAAAATTTCAAGATGTATCTTTTCATTTGAAAGTACTTGTATAGCTTTGATTAAAACTTCAATTCCTTTAACAGGAACTAAATTGGCTACTGTAATGATTTTGAAAAAAGTTAAATCTTGCTTTTGGTATAATTCAGGATTATAATAACTCGTATCTAAACCTAAAGGTATAAGCTGTTGTGCTTTTTTTGATGGAAAATAATTTTTCATTTCTTCATTGATGGTAATGATAAAATTGCTTAAATAACTTTTTATTTTCCAGTGGATATTGCCCCAAGTCATGGCTTTTTTGGTATAAACAAATTTTGCACCGCCCAAACGAGTTGCTAAAACTTCTGTCCAATCACTGCTCCAATGCCATGAATGTACAATATCGATATTATTGTTTTTTATAAATTGAATGTTTTCTTTTAAGCGAAACAAAAGGGAATAGTAAGGCTTTAAAGGTTTGGTGATTGGTCTGATGAAAATTGGTAAACCTAAAGCTTTTACTTCTTCAAAAAAAGCTCCTTTATCACTGGAGCATGCAATTAGCACTTCAAATTTTTCTTTATCCAATCCTTTGGCTAGGTCATAGAGCACTTTACCGCTTCCTGCGGTATCGAAATTTGGGATGGTGTAAAGAATTTTTGTTTTTTTTAAATTCATTTTAAACTTTTATTACTCCTATTCCATATTTTCTTTGGTTTTTATTTTCAAAAAACTCTACGTATTCGTGATCTTCTTTTATTTGGTTCCAAAGAACATCTACATAGCAATTCAAGTTGTGATGATAATCTGTATTGGCTATATCATGAAAACCAATCAATCCGCCTTTTTTAACTAGTCCTTTGTACATCTCAAAATCGGATTTAACACCTTCATATGTATGATCTCCATCAATAAATAAAAAATCAATTTGTGAGCCATTTAGTACACTAATTAATTTATCTAAAGTGTTTTTGTTATGAGAATCACCAAGTATAATAGACACTTTACTATTTTTATGATCACTTAACAAATATTTTAAAAAGGGAATTTTCTTTGGATTAAATCCTCCTCCATGAATACCTCCTGGCAAATCAATTGAAATTAAGTGACTTGGTTTCAAATATCTTGCCCATATAAAAAAAGAACCTCCTTTTTTAGTCCCTATTTCAACAACGATTTTAGGGTTAGATTGCTTTATATATTTTGCAAAATCTAAAAATTCGCTTTTAAATTGATTGAGTGATAATCTATCAAAATGTCCTTTACCTACATAGTTTTGGGCAAACTCATATAAATCATCTAAATCATTTAATAGAAATGCTTTTTTTATTTTATACTTTGAAATAAGTAATGCTGGAATATTTAATAAATCTCTCTTTTTCATACTATTCTTTTTTTAAAAATTTTCTTTTTAAATATGAAAACCATCTTTTATCCTTTGGGTTTTGTAAATAATACAAAAATAGAAAGAAAACAAATTCATATTTGTTTTTATGTGATAATTCCATTTGATGCTGAGTCGTCATGGCAAATTTAAAATCTTCTTTTTTAATAATTTCAGGATATTCATAATAAAACGAACGTATTAATTCTCTAGAAGCTTTAAACATCTTCTTTTTGTTGGTTGTAACTGAAGTTCGATCGTTTTTTCTATCAAGTAAAACAAGTGATTTTGGAATTCCATAAATCTCCGAATGTAAACTAAAACGCAATACATAACTCCAATCTATCCCAATACTCGGATAATGTTTGGAGAAATACAACCCATAATTTACATGTACTTCTTTTCTAAACATCATGCAACTGTTAGCTACCTTAACTTGATTTCTATAATTTAATAAGAACATTTCTTCGCCATTTGGATATTGTTTTCCGCTGACTAAAATACCTGGAAATCTAAAACTTATTTTCTCTCCATTATAAAAATCAGCAATTCCTGAGACCATTCCGACTTGTGACATACTATCAAATATAGCTACTTGCTCTTTTAATCTGTCAGGATAATAATAATCATCTTGCTCTGCTACAGCTATTAATTCTCCTTTAGCATGAGCAACTAATTTATTCATAGTTGGTCCTAATCCAAGATTGTATATGTTGGTTATAATATTAAGTTGTAAAAAGCGATGTAAGAAACCTTTAACTATTTCAATTGAATTATCATTACTCCCGTCTATACAAACTATTAATTCAAAATCTTTGAAAGTTTGATTGGCTATACTCTCAAGTGTTTTGGCAATGGTTTTCTCTCCATTATAAATGGGTAATATTACTGATACTCTCATGTTAGAAGTGAATTATAAAAAAGAGAAACTTCTTTGGCTATGTTTTTCCAATCATATTTTTTAGAATTTTTTATAGCTTGTTCAGACATCATACTGATTAACTTGTTGTTTGAAAGTAATTTTAGAGTAACATCAATTATAGCTTCATGATTATTCAATGGAACTAGCTTACCATAATCTTCACTGACATAACCTTTATTTCCTCCAACATTAGTAGATACAATTGGTAAACCACAAGCCATAGCTTCTAATATCGAATTACACGCAGTACTGTTTTTCAAAGGTATGAATAAAAGTGTTGCTTTTTGATACAAGGTTCTTAATTGTATATCATCTATACCTGAATAAATATTAGTATAAGAATTTGGTTTAATTTTACTTGCAAAATCTTTTCTTAATACTACATTTACCTTTAAATTTGGAATAGTCTGTTTGATGATAGGGATAGCACAATTAAATGTTTCAAAATCTCTTAAATGCTGTCCTGCGAATAAAATTGTATTTGATTCTTTGATTGTAGAATTGGGCACAAAAAAATCAGTATTAATTCCGTGTGGGATATACTTTACATTATCCATATTTAGCCAATTCTTCAAAAAATCCACTTGATTTTCTCCTACAGCAATTGCTCCATCTAATTTCTTTAAAATTTTTGGATTAAAATTCTTTACTAAAACTTCAGGCGGTTTATGAAAAGTAGCTATAAACTTATAATTCTTTTGCCTTCTATTAATTTGTAAACTATATCTAATATCTCGTTCCCCATTTAAGTAATGTACTATCCCTTTATCTTTACTCTTTAAAATTTTTCTACTAAGCTCATAATCTTTTATAACACTCATTGTATCATAATTCCCATATTCATTACTTACCATACTGGCTAAGCCTTTTGCTATTTTATATGGAAACTTGGATGATAAATATGACAACTTTTCTCCTTCTAAATAATCTGCCAACTGGCCATAACCCGAATTTTGGGCATGATGAATTGAGCGATGATGAATAATTATGTTTGTCATTAGAGATTATTTTGAAGTATAAGGGTCAGTATTCTTTTTACATTTTCTTTTGGATGCACATTTTGATCAAAATACATCTTTGCATTTTTAGATAAAACATTACACATTTCGTCATCATTAATAACCTCCTGAATAAGATTAGGAATATCATCTTCATTTTCAAAAAATAATATTTCTTTTCTATGAGTTAATGGAATAGGTAATTCAGCTGTTAATTTTTCTGCAATTATAACTTTGCCTTGTGATAAATATTCAGCCATTTTCCATGCTGGAGAATCTAAAAGGCCTCTGGTATAAATAACCATTTTTGCTTTTTTAATTTCATTGAGATAAGCCAAAGGATTTGTTGGTAAATTAGTAATCGCTTTTTTATATTTTTCATCTACTATCCTTGAAGGAATAAATCCTCCAACAAAATTTTGAGGAAATTTTTCTCTTAATAACTTTATAATATTATAGCGTTGTTGATGAATTTCTTTTACATCTTGGGAATCTTCATTAACAAAACATCTGGTTTGAAAGAGAATAGTATTTTGTGTATTAACAGTATTAGTATTTTTGCCATAATGTGCTAAGTTAGGAGATTTTTTAAAATCTTTCCAATGATGAAGCTGCTTATTTATAGTTCTGTAAACTCTTTTAAGTAAATATCTATCTATTTTTATTGAAATTCTCAAATTAGAAAGTAACAATCCTAAGAAAAGTCTAAAAAAACCATTATTAATTTCTGGTTTTACTTTGAATGTTAAGCCAAGAGGAAAAATTTTATTTTGAAATTCTTTGGGTAATTTTTCAATATTCTTGATTTCATAATTTCTCTTAAACACAAAATCACAATGATCCAAAGCATATGCTGAAAACGAATAAGAAGCATCATATAAATCAGTGGCAAATTTTATTTTTTTTCCAGTACCTGCATCTTCTAATTCATAAAATGAAGTTTTAGGATGTGGTTCGTTGGTTTTAAGCAGTTTATTATTGGCAACTTTAATGGTTCCTAATCTTTTTGATAAAGACAATTTTACTTTTGTTGATAGAAATTTTTCCTTTTCCAATTCGAACAACCCTGTTTGTATGTAAGAGGAATGATTTAATTCTTGAGGCGTAAATATGTTAACTTTTATAGAACTCATTTATTCTAGAGCTGATTTTATAGATTCATGCAAAACTTCAATAGTATTATTTAAACTAAATCTTTTTTTAACTTTATTTCTTGCGTTAACACTAATTCTTTTTAATTGTTCTTTATCTGAAAGCAATTGATAAAGAGCTTGACTATATGATTGTTTTGTTGTTAAAATTCCATCTTCATTATTTGATATAATTTCATCTGGACCGCCTGAATCTTTTAGTGCAATTACTGGAACTTCACATGCCATAGCTTCCGTCATCACCATCCCGAATGACTCATGTTTGCTAGGCAAGGCTAAAATATCACTATTTTGGTAATGTATCACTAAATTTTCATGAGAAATTGTTCCTAAAAAATGAATAGTATCTTGACAATCTAATTTTTCTATTAATGAGGTTAATTCATCAAAGTAAACCGCATCACTTTTAGGTCCAATAATATTTAATTGTATGGTATGCATTCCTTTCTTTTTACAGTAAGCAACTGCTTCAATAGCTAATTCAACTTGTTTCAAACGCGATATTCTACCCACAAAAGTTATGGTGTAAACTTCATTTTGATTTGGTTTTTCAATGGGTTTAAAATATTCGGTATCAATTCCTAAAGGCAAAACCCGAATATCAAAATTGGAAAAATTAGGCTGTTTTAATAATTCTTGTTTCTGATAATTTGTATGAACTATAATATGATGAGCATTTTTATAATAATCTAAAGCTTGCCCATCAAAAGACATGTGTAATCCTCCAATCATTGCAATGTATTGCTTCTTTTTCTCTATTATTCTTTTGGCAAGTTTAAATATATATTTACTGCCGTGGCCTGACATATTGATGATGGTAACTTCAGGAATTGATTTGTTAAACGAATTAAAATGACTTTGAGAAAACTGATTTCTCCATTGATGTCTTTTAAGAAATGGAAAAGAGATGGGCCAAAACTGTTTTGAAACGCCATTGATTCTTTTTTGTTTTTTGAATAATGACCCTGTAAAATAGTCGACCGTAAAAGTAAGTCTTTGATCTTTTTCTCTAATAGCTTGTAATGCAAGAATATGAGGTTTACTGTGAGACTTCAATAAATCTTGCTCTTGTAAACCAATAGCTTTTGCTGAAAATGGATGAAATAGAGAAATTTTATTCATGAATACTGTATAATTTTTCTTTTTATTCTTTTTCTGTATGAAGTAATTTTATGTCTAAAAATTCTTCTCCACTCTTTTTTATAATATCCGTTGAATAGATTTGTAAAATTATTGTAAAACAACTCAAAAGATGAATGTCTATCATAATGAATTCCTGAATAAGAAACATAAAACTCTTTTGTATTACTTAAATACTTTACTTCACATTCTTTCATGGTTTTTTTCCAATTGATGAAATGCAAATACATGACTTCTTCTTTTGTATGCATATCAACCATTTTTCCATTTTGCCATTGCCATTTATCCAAATAATATTCTTGATGAGAATCTCTTCCTTTTTCTTGATTTAATAGAATTGTAGACCAATAAATTTTTTCTACCCTTCTTTCTTCTCTATAGTGGTTTTCTAAGAACTTTGAAAAATGACACTCATCGAAAAAGACACCTCTTTGACTGCTAAATAGTGATTTATAATCGGGTACCGATTTAAAAAGTTTATTTATTTCATGATTATTTCTAAACAAATTAAAGTGTCCAGAAATAGCTTCTTTTCTACTTGAAATTATATCAAAAGAATTCAATATTTCATCAGTAATAAATCTTCTTATATCACCCCAAATTATATCCATATCACAAAAACCCCAAAAATCATATGCTCCGATATATTCGTTAAAGATAGTACCGTATGCAGGCTTTAAATCACAAAATTTTCTTGGCGTTAAAGGAACATCTACTTCTATAATTGTATTAACTTTACTGTTTAACTCCAATAAAGTTGTACTGACAAATTTAATATTTTCAGGATAATTACTCGGTAATTCACAATCGGTAACTATGAGCCAATTGATAGTAGGATTCCTAGCAATAGACAATAAATGAGCTTGAAACCATATAGGCCATTTTCCAAAATAAGGTAATATGAGAAGTATGGATTTCAATTTACTATCTTTTTTAAAGTGAAGATTGGGTTTTTAAAAAACAACATAAATAAACTTACTGCAAAATGATTGTATTTTTTTAAAGTGTATAATAGTTTACATTTTGACCAATATGTTTCCAGAAGTCTCTTTTTTAATATGGGACGTATTATATTATTATTTGAAAAATAAGCACTTATCAGATTTAATGAAATTAAGCTTTTATCCAGTTGTTGCAACTTATTACTACCACTCCATACACCGTTGCTATGCTGTCTATATACTCCTGTTACTATATCAATATATCCTATATTCCCTTTTTGTGCTAACAAATAAAATAAAAATAAATCTCCATTTTTCACTTTATAAAATTCTTTGGGTAATGGTTTGACTAACATTTCATTTCTAAAAACTAAAGTCAAAGTAGGAATCCATAAATCATAAAAAACAGAAATAGCATCACTATTCTTTTTATGTTTATCTTTCAAAGCTTTAGAAATATATTCATCTCCATACAGTAAAGATACATCGGTAAAACAGGCACTAAAACTCTTATTAAATTCTAAAAAATCAATTTGTTTTTGTAGTTTGAAAGGATCAGTCCAAAAATCATCTCCTTCACATAATGCAACATATTTGCCTTTTGCTTTTGCTAATGCAAAAATAAAATTAGGCATCATCCCAATATTTTTTTTGTGCCTGTAATAAACAATATTTACTCTTGTTGAGTTTGTTTTTATATAATCATTAACTATAATCTCAGTATCATCTGTAGATGAGTCATTGGCTATAATTAGTTCAACATCAAAATTACAAGATTGCATTAGGACTCCATTTATGGCTTCACGAATATATTCTTCATGAGCATAAGTAATCATAACAACACTTACCAATGGTTTTGGTTCCATTTTAAAATTCTAATTTGACTAATTCTTTTTTTATAATTGCAGGTATTCCTACTACCAAACAATTATCAGGCACATCTTTTGTAACAACTGATCCAGCTCCTACAACAACATTCCTTCCTATTTTAACATCTGGTAATATAGTAGCATTTGATCCAATTATCGAAAAATCACCAATTTCTACTCTTCCTAATACTTTTGCACCAGGAGAAAGCTCTACAAATTCACCAATTTTACAGTCATGAGTAATTAAGGTATTAAAATAAACTATCACTCCTTTTTTTATATAAATATCATTTGATAAAATGGCACCAGTCATAATATTACACCCTTTTTCGATTATACTTCCAAAATGTCCAACATTTGCAAATGGACTGATGACACTTGTAAATTCACCTCCTATTGTTGTAAATTTATCATATAACCTCTTTCTTAAAACAGGATTTCCGATACCTATTGTAAATCGATTATCAACAGTTTTAAAATAATCTGAAGCTTCATCTATAGTTCTTAATACTGGAAATTGTTCATATAAAAACTTTGGAATATCTTTATTTACATCATCATAAAAAACTAAATTTTCCAATTGACTGAGCTGGTGTAAAACTTCAAGGACTTCTTTTGCAAATCCTTTAGCTCCCAAAATTATCATATGCTGGTATTTAAAATGAAAACTATTCTTTTTAACTCTTCTGAATTTAAATCTACATACAAAGGTAAACAAAGTATTCTGGATGATATACTGTCTGAAACTCTCATTTTCTTTTGTTCGTTTAAATATTCAAGGGTGTTAAGAGATGGATAAAAATAACGTCTTGGAAAAATCATTACCTCATTTAGGGCTTTTTGAACTCTTAACAAGGTTGCTTCATCTTGAAAAATAACAGGATAATAACTATAGTTCCATTGGGTATTTTCTCTTATTTTCAGAGTTTTTACGCGAGAAAAATCTATATTTTGGTTGTAAAAATCAACTACTCTCTTTCGTTCTAATATGATAGTTTGCATATAAGGCAAAACAGCCAATCCCATGGCCGCTTGGAGTTCAGAAATTTTTGCATTAATACCCAAACCATGAAACGCTAAAGGGCCATCATGACCAAAATTATGACTGTAAAATGATTGATGTTGTAATTTAGCATCTTTTGTAAACAAAGCTCCTCCTTCTCCTGTGTGAAATAACTTTGTAGCATGAAAACTACATGTGCTAATATCTCCATAGTCAAAGATAGAATTTTCATTATAAATTACACCGAAAGCATGGGCCGCATCATAAATTACTTTTATATTGTATTTTTTCGCAATAGTCTCAATAGCCTCAACATGACATGGATTTCCAAAAACATGAGTGGCCAATATTGAAGTCGTATTTTCTGTTATAGCTGCTTCAATTTTAGTCTCATCTATAGTTAAAAAATCAGGATGAATATCCACAAAAACCGGTTTACAATTCTCCCATACTATAGCCGCTGATGTTGCTACATAGCTGAATGGAGTTGTAATTACCTCTCCTCTATTAGCTAATAATTTAAGCGCAATCTGAATTGGAGTGGTGCCATTATTAGTCAATAAAATATGATTAACTGATAAATAATCTTTTAACTTTTCTTCCAATTCCAGCACTAATTCACCACGATTTGTGAGCCATTGGTTTGTCCATATTCGTTGCAATTGCTTTTCATACTCTTGCAAAGGTGGAAAAAAAGTTTTTGTTACGTTAATCATTGTTTAAAGATAAGTTATTCCAAAGAAATTGAGGACGAATATTGCCTGGCTCCCTACCCATGAAAACTCCAAGCTCTCTACCTCCATCTGCAACAGTAAAATTTATTATATCATTCTCAATAAAAATGGCTTTTTTCTTATTCTCAACCACTAATAATGTTATACTAAAATTTCCAGATTGTAGAAAATTAGCAGGAAACTCGCACTCAATTATATTCTCATTTAATTGCATCTTTAAAGACTGATCATAAAAAGAGAATAAAACTTCTCCAATGTCATTATATAAATGATACGTAAGATGATACTTCTCTGGATTAATTTTAATATTAATCTTTGTGGATAGAATAATTTTTTCATTTTCTAATATTGTACCATCATAGGTTTTATCTTTATTGCGAATACCAATTTCTTTTATTTCAAAAAGATTGTTTTGCATTTCTTGACCAAACCTTCTAAGATTACCAATTCTGTTCTTATCTGACAAATAATAGGATATTACTTTATCTATGACATCATTCATGGTAATTCTTCCGTTTTCCAACACAATACCTTTAGTACAAAGACTTTTCACAGCTGCCATATTATGACTAACAAACAAAACCGTTCTTCCTCCTTGTTTTGAGATATCTTTCATCTTACCAATAGCTTTTTTCTGAAATTCAGCGTCACCAACAGCTAAAACTTCATCAACTACCAATATCTCAGGTTCTAAAAAAGCAGCTACTGCAAAGGCTAAACGAACAGTCATTCCGCTACTGTAACGCTTTGTAGGAGTATCAATATATCTTTCACAGCCACTAAATGCTATAATCTCATCCAATTTGGATGTAATTTCTTTTTTAGTCATTCCCAAAATAGCTCCATTCAAATAGATATTTTCTCTTCCTGTCAATTCAGGATTAAAACCAGTTCCAACTTCTAATAGAGAAGCAATTCGACCACGAGACTTTATAGAACCTGTTGTTGGGGCAGTTACTTTAGAAAGTATTTTCAGTAAAGTGGATTTTCCAGCTCCATTTTTCCCAACAATACCTAAAACTTCTCCTTTTTCTACTTCAAAATTTATATCTTTTAAAGCCCAAACGTACTCACTGGTTCCTTTTGAGCTTCTATCATTAATTTCCCCTACTTTTAAATAAGGATCTTCTTTACCCCTTATCTTGTGCCAAAATCGATTCAAGTCATGACTTAAAGTACCTGTACCAACTGTTCCTAAACGGTATTGTTTAGATATATTTTCAGCTTTTAATATGATGCTTTTATTGTTCATTTTAAACGGTATCTATAAAGCTTTTTTCTGTTTTATTAAAAATTAACAATCCTAAAAGTACAATTACAAATGTTATTATAACGGTGTAAACCATTCCAAATGCTGAAATAGTTCCTTCTTTTAACAACAAGTATCTAGAGGATTCTATTACATAAGCTAATGGATTATATGATATTAACCATCCTAAAGAAGGTAATTTTTCTTTTAATAAATTCATTGGATACATAACTGCAGAAATATACATCAGCAACTGCACACCAAAACTAACTAAAAAACTCAAATCTCTGTATTTTGTGACCATTGAGGAAATAATCATGCCCAATCCCAGACCTAAAAAACCCATCAACACAATTAACAATGGAAATAATAATGAAATACTGGTCAATCGAAATTCCATGCCTTGATAAACATAGTAACAATAAAAAATTATAAATATCAAAAATTGAATGCCAAATTTTAAGAGGTTAGAGATAACAATAGACAATGGCATTATAATTCTTGGAAAGTAAACTTTACCAAAAATATTAGCATTTTTTTTGAAAGTATCTGATGTGTCATTCAAACACGAAGTAAAATAATTCCAAACCATAACACCTCCCAAATTAAATAGGAAAGCAGGGGTTTCTCCTGTCTTAATTCCAGCAACATTATTAAAAATTATAGTAAAAATGATTGAGGTGAATAACGGCTGAATCAAATACCACAAAGGCCCCAGAATAGTTTGTTTATACACCGTAACTATGTCTCTATTTACAAAAAGAAAAAGCAAATCTCTATACTGCCATACTTCTTTAAGATGCAATGAAAAAAAATTTTCTTTTGGCTTTATCTCAAACAACCATTCTTCTTCATTATGTATGTCTTTTTTCATTAAAATCAAAATCTTATAGTTGCCCTCAAAATTAAACTAAATTGGAGTTAGGAACAAACTTTTTAATTACTAATCAATGTTATGATTTCAATAATAACAATTACTTTTGTAAAAAATAAAAAGGTGATTTCAATTTTTAAGAAAAAACAATATTTAAGCAGCTTAATTCCTTCTCATTTCGTGGACATCCATTCCCATCTCTTACCGAATATAGATGATGGTGCAAAAAATATAGAGGACTCAAAATTTTTATTAGAGAGCATGATTAATTTTGGATTTACAAAAATCATTACTACTCCACATACCATAGAAAATATCTGGAACAACACACCTGTAACGATTGGAAATGCTTTAGAATTGACTAACGAGAATTTAGCTCCTTTAACCGAAAAAGTAAAACTTAAAGCTGCTTCGGAATATATTTTAGATGATTATTTCATGGGATTGGTGGCTCAAGGAAATTTATTGCCTTTGAAGGATAAATTTGTATTGGTAGAAATGTCCTACATCAATCCACCTATTCAATTGTTTGATTATTTATTCAAACTTCAACTTGCCGGTTATACTCCTGTATTAGCTCACCCTGAACGTTATGTGTTCTATCATGCTGATTTGTCTAACTATACGAAACTAAAAAAAGCTGGTTGTTATTTTCAAATGAATTTGCTTTCTGCAACAGGATATTATGGTAAAGAAGTGGCAAAAATTGCGGATGAATTATTAAAAAAAGACATGATTGATTTTGTAGGCTCAGATTTTCATCACAAACACCATGTAGCTTCCTTTTCTAAACCAATAGTTATCAAAGAGATTGACAGAATCAAAAAAGCAGCTGAAAACAACTGCTTCTTTAACTAAATTTATTCTTTACAACAGGTATTTCAAACTATTTAATAAAAATTAATACACAATCGGAAGTTTAAATCGCTTCTTATTGGTTTATCTCCCAAAAATCCATTTAATCCAAGACTTCTTCTCTTCAACCTCAACACCGTAACCATAACCGTAACCATAACCGTAACCATAGCCTTTATTGGTGTCTGTATCATTTAAAATAACGGCCATATTAGGTAGTTTCTTCTCTATGTACAATTCCTCTGGGATACGCAACATACGCTTATCTAACACATTTGCTCTAACAACATATAAGAAACAATCAGCCTGCTTAGCAATTACAAATGTATCTGTAACTAATCCGACTGGTGCTGTATCAACAACTATATAATCATATGTTGCTTTCAGTTGGTCAAACAATTCATCCACCTTTTTACTCATCAATAATTCCGCTGGATTAGGAGGTATAACTCCTGAAGGAAGAATATAAAATTGATCAAAACTCTCATGCTTAACAATAAACGGAGATATGTCTTTGGCCTCGGAAGTTAAATAATTGGTCAATCCAGAAGATGGGACACTCAAATATTCATTTAACTTTGGATTTCTAACATCCATTCCTACTAATAATACTTTTTTCCCTGACAAAGCTATTGTAGCTGCAATATTTATGGACAAAAAGGTTTTTCCTTCTTTTGGAAAAGTAGAAGTAACAAATATAGTTTTAGCTGAACTATTGTCTGTTTTGCTGTTAAATAAAAATTCTATGTTGGTGCGAATAATTCTTAGTGCTTCTGCGGAACTTGAGCGACTGTTGGTATCAATAATTTCATCAGAAGAATTTGATTTTGGCACATCGCCCAAGAAAGGTATAGAAGTATTTTTCTCTACATCCAGCCTAGTTTTTATTTTTGTATCCAATAAATTCTTAAGATAAATCACACTAAAAGGCAACAACAACCCCACTAAAAAGGATCCCAAATAGATGATTTTTCGGTTAGGCGACACAGGATTCACACTTGAAATTGCTGGATCGATTACTTTGGCATTAGCAGAAGTAATGGCCAATGAAATAGCTGCCTCTTCTCGCTTCTGTAACAAATACAAATACAATGACTGTTTTATGTTTTGTTGCCTTGTAAGACTTCTATATTCCTTTTCTTGCCCAGGAATCTGAGAAATACGTCCATCTAACAGAGCACCTTGTCTGTTTAAATCTCTTCTTCTGATCTCTAAAGTCTGACGCAAACTTCTCAGACTACTTTTTATATTTTCTTTTAATTCAGCAATTTGTTTATCAAGAGCCAATATTCTAGGATTATCAGGACCTGCATTGGTCTCTAGCAAATTATTGCGTGTCAAAATCAATTGATTAAACTGATTAATTTGTTCACTAGCTCCACTCTCTGAAGTAATAATTGTAGCTGGAATCAATTCTTTATCATTGTTGGATATGTACTCGTTCATTGAAGCAACCACTTTAATCTGGGTTTCATTTTCCACCACTTTTTTCTCATATTCAGAAGCATTCTCTAAAAATAATCCCGCTTCAGAAGGAATATCAGTAAGCTTATTCTTGGTCTTAAAAGATTCCTCATCAGTTTCAACTTCTTCTAATTCTTTAGAAATTAAAATCAAACGCTCATCAATAAAATTAGAAGTACTTTCTGAAATATAATTTTTATCAGCTATTGCGTCTAAATTATAGTTTTTAACTAAAGTATCTAAAAAATCCTCAGCTCTTTCTTTATTGTGATCTGTAAGAGACAATTCAATAACGCTAGTATTTTTACTTAAAGCTGAGACCACTAAACGAGAGGAAAAACTCTCAATCAATCGTTTCAAAGGGACTACTTGAATAACGATTGAACTGTTTTTTAGACTTTTAGCATCTTGGTTAACAACTACTAAATCACAATCTGTAAGTTTAATCTTTTGTCCAAAAATGAAATCTCCTAGCTTTTTATCGGTAGCATCAAATAGACTAAACTTTTGGTTGTTGATTTTTATAATAAAATAAGAATTAGCCGTTGTGTAGAAGGATTCTTCAAAATTAGAAAAGAAAACTTTGAAAGGAAGTTTTTCGTACAATTCACCATCTTTTATTCTTCCTTTGTTGTAGTATTGTACATTTAGATTCAAATCTTTAATCGTTTTTTCAATTAAAGTTCTAGATTTGATAATCTCTATTTCATTGTCAACATTGCTTTTTACACCGGACAATAAACCCAATTCCGAGAAAGCGGCTAACTCATTAGTAATGCCTCCTTTTCGATCATCTTTAACCAATATAGTTGTAGTGGACTTATAAATTGGGGTAGAATAACGCAAATAGAAAAAAGCCAATGCCACAAAAACAATAGCACTCAATAGAAACCAACGCCATTGTAATACGTATTTTTCAACTTCTTCTCTTATGTTAATGGAGTCGTCTTGTTCTTTATGGTGTTTGGTATATTCTTGCATTTTTATCGAGTTGTTAAAGCTACTATGGTAATAATCAAAGACAAAGCCGAAATCCCTACCGTAATATTTGGACCTATTACAGAGGAGTTTACCCTTGTTTTATTTGGTTCCACATAAACGACATCATTTTGAGACAAATAATAATAGGGAGAATTGATAAAATCTGCTTTGGTTATATCTACCTTTTGAAAACTTTTAACGCCATTTTCTTCGCGAATGACCAAAATATTTTCTCGCTTGCCATAGATGGTTAAATCTCCTGCCATGCTTAAAGCTTCTAACAATGTTATCCGTTCAGTAGCGATAGTAAAAGTGCCTGGTCGATTTACTTCTCCTTGTACAGATACTTTGTAGTTTAAAATTCTGATGGTTATAACTGGGTTATTGATTTTACCTTCTAAAAGTTTGCCAATGTCGGCCATTAATTGATTTCTTGTTTTACCAGCTGCCTTCACAGTCCCTAAATTGGGCATTTGAATATTTCCTTCTTGATCAATTTGATAATTCAATTGTCTTTGTTGCATTACACCGATCTCGGTTTCAATACTTGCAACATTAACTGTTGACAAATTATAAGGTTGCGACACAATTGGGTTATCTGTTGAAATAATAATCATTAACAAATCATCAGGCTGAAGTATAGCTTGAAAATCAGCCGTTTTCCCTTCAGCAGTTGCTGGAGCATTTTGCAACAAAGCAAACTTTTCAGAAGATGCACAAGAATTCAAAAGTATAACTAGTGCAAACAGGTAAACATAAGAAAGGGCTTTTAGCATAGTCTTTTTTTTAAACCACAAAGATACATTAAATTAAGAGGTATGAAAATAATGGCAATTAATTAATCTAAAACTTCATAACTTGAATTCAAACTTTTATACTCTGGCACTAGCTGTTTCATAGCCTGAACTATTTCTATGGCATTTTTAGTCTTTGAAATGGCAATGAGTTGTTCTATGGCAGCAATTACTTGACAGCAATCTTCTTCTTCCTCTTGTGCAATCATAATTTTTTCGTGGTGAGTAGGTAACGTTTTTGAAGTATCATTTAAGAGTTCTTCATACAGCTTTTCACCGGGTCTTAACCCAACTATCTTAATAGCTATATCTTTCTCGGGTTCATATCCTGCCAACTGAATCATCTTTCTAGCTAAATCAATAATTTTAACAGGTTTTCCCATATCAAAAATATAAATTTCACCTCCCTTACCCATTCCTCCAGCTTCTAAAACCAGCTGACATGCCTCTGGAATAGTCATAAAATAGCGAATTATCTCAGGATGAGTAATTGTGATAGGACCTCCATTTTCAATTTGCTTTTTAAACAAAGGCACAACTGACCCATTGGAACCTAAAACATTGCCAAAACGAGTAGTGATAAACTTTGTGCTTTCATTATTCTCGATTGCGTGTTTGTAATGTAAAGACTGTACATATTTTTCTGCTATACGCTTACTAGCTCCCATAACGTTACTAGGATTTACAGCTTTATCAGTAGAGACCATAACAAATTTCTTTACTTTATATTCCACGGCTAAATCTGCTACATTCTTAGTACCCAAAACATTAGTACAAATAGCTTGAAAAGGATTGTCTTCCATCAAAGGCACATGTTTGTATGCAGCAGCATGGAAAACGACATCAGGCTTATACTCTGCAAAAGTGATGGCTACACTAGATTTATCTCTTATGTCAGAAATTATAGTTACCACCTTTACTTTAGTAACCATTTTACCTATTTCTAAAGACAAATGATGTAGAGGTGTTTCTGCTTGATCGATTATTACCAATTTCTTGGGATTAAACTCCAAAACTTGCCAAACAATCTCACTACCTATAGAACCAGCAGCACCTGTTATCAAAACAGTCTTGTTAGACAATTGACTCGATACCAACTTATTATCCAACACTATAGGCTTACGTTCCAACAAATCTTCAATCTGAAAACTCTTAATTTGTTTGGAAATTTCTTGTTCATTCTCCCAATTGGTAATAATAGGAATGGTGTAAACTTTGACATTGTGCTCCAAACAATCATCGATAATGGTCAACTTTTCATCCTTAGAAAGAGATTTTTCTGCTATAATCAATGCTTTTGCTCTATAGCTACGCATGAGTACCGAAGTCTTCTTGCTGTTATATAGTATCGGCAAACCCAAAATACTTTTGGATTTATTGGATTTAGAATTATCAATAAAGCCCACAACCTTGAATCTTGCTGGACTTTCTGTTTTTATAGCATTTGCTACAGCTATGGCGTTAGCGTCAGACCCATAAACCAAGGTAGAAACCAGTTCTTTAGAATTTGTAGAATGAATAAAATTTTCAAAAATAAATTTTACTGCAATTCGAAAGAAAAACAAAAAGGTAAACGAGAGAACGAAACTTAAAATCAACCCAGGAAATAAATAAATTTTCTCACCTGCCAAAAAATAATAACTATAATTTATTGTTATTAAAACCATTAAGGAAGAGAATGTAGAAAACAAGAGCCTAACGGCATCTACAAAACTACTATGGCGAATAATTCCTGCATACGTTCTGTATAGAACAAAAAAAATGATATTTACCAAAATGATAAGACCATAACGCTCATATACATTCAACACATCATAAAAACGAGGAGTTAAATTAGAAAGCATAATATAAGTAAGAAAATTAGCAAAAACTAATATTACTATATCTATGCAAAAAATAATCCACCTAGGTAAATAGCCAAAAGTGTTCACTTTTTTGGTAAACGCAACTTGCAGTGCTTTATGCAATAGGTTTTTTTTCAAATGCTGGAGGAATTAGAAAACTTAAAAAAATGTTAACATTAGGCAAATGTAGCAAAAAAAGTTTGTATTTGCTTCGCTATACGCACTTTATCTTCTTCAGTTAAATTAGATCCCGAAGGCAAGCACAATCCCCTGTCAAATAAAGATTCAGCAACCGTTCCTCCATAGTAAGGATACGCTGCAAAAACAGGTTGAAGATGCATTGGTTTCCATAGAGGTCTAGACTCAATATTTTCGTTTTCTAAATACAAACGCAAAGCTTCTCTCTGCTCAAAAGAAGGTAAGACTATAGCACTTAACCAATGATTTGAAAAATAATCTTCATTAGGCTCTTTAAATACTGTGACTTGGTCATTAGCCTTAAAAAGATTTTGGTAGAACTGATGCATAGCTCTTCTTTGTGATACTCTCAAATCTATAACTTCCATTTGACCTCTGCCAATACCTGCACATACATTACTCATTCTATAATTATAACCAATTTCTGAATGTTGATAATGAGGAGCGTTATCTCTCGATTGGGTAGCAAAAAAAACAGCTTTCTCTTTGTGAAGTTCACTAGCACAAACTAAGGCACCTCCACCTGAAGTAGTAATAATCTTATTACCATTAAACGATAAGGCTGCTAAAGGACCAAAGGTACCACACTTCTGTCCCTTAAATGTACTTCCTAAAGCTTCTGCACTGTCTTCCAAAACAGGAATCTCATGTTTTTTTGCAATGGCTAATATTTCATCCACTTTGAAAGGCATACCATATAGATGAACACCTATTATGGCTTTTGGTTTTTTCCCTTTTGCTATACGATCCACTATGGCCTCTTCTAATGCTTTAGGGCATAAATTCCAAGTTTCTTCTTCACTGTCAATAAAAACTGGAGTTGCTCCCAAATATAAAATTGGATTAGCAGAAGCAGAAAAAGTCATGCTCTGACAAATTACCTCATCACCAGCCTTTACTCCTAACAAAACCAACCCTAAATGCAAAGCTGCTGTTCCTGAACTTAAAGCCGCAACATGCATATCTTGCTGCAAATAGTCACCTATGGCCTGCTCAAGACCAGAAACGTTAGGCCCTAAAGGAGCTACCCAATTTGTATCAAACGCTTCTTGAACATATTTTTGTTCATTACCTCCCATATGAGGAGATGACAACCATATTTTTTCTGAATTCATTAATTCGAGTTTTTAAATATATTTTGTAAACTGTAGGAAAAAATTACTAAAGACAAACTATTATCATTTTTTCAAAACTTGTACTATAGTTTTCAAAATAATACGCAAATCTAATAAAATACTTTGATTGTAATAATACCATAAGTTCATTTTTACCTTATCGGGAAAAATAACAGTATCATTATACGATAAAGGGTCAATTTGTTCGACCAAAAGTTTTTCTTCGTGTACATATTTCAATGAAGCTTCAGATGTTAACCCGGGCTTTAACTGTAAAATCTTGCGTTCTTCTCCCTCTAAAACATCATAATAGCCTGCAACATCAGGTCTAGGCCCCACAAAACTCATCTGACCTAGTAAAACATTAAAAAGTTGTGGAAGTTCATCCAATTTAGTTTTTCGCAAAAAAGCACCAAAAGGAGACAAACTAGAAAGACCTTTACGCATTGACTTGATTTTGAAGATTGTAAAAGGTTTACCATGTTGCCCGATGCGTTCTTGAAAAAAAAGGCCAAAGGATTTAGTGTCTATTGTGGCTACAATAATACAAACTATAATGATCCAAAAGCAAAACAGCAGAAAAAAAATTGCTAAGGCTATATCAAAAACTCGTTTTGAAATCGAATGCATCAATGAAATTTAATAGGTTTAGCGGGTATTCCTACAGCTGTACAATTATCAGGCAAGGCTTTTGACACTACTGCACCAGCACCAACCACAGTGTTTTGACCAATCTCAAGCTGATTTATTATTTTTGCACCAGTTCCTACATATACATGACTACCTATAACAACTTCTCCTGAAATGTTAACAGAAGGCATGAAAGATGCAAAGTTATTAACAACAGTATCATGACCTACTGTACAACACAAATTTAAAGTTACGAAATCACCAATTTGTATATTACAAGTTACTATACACCCTGCACAAATTAAAGTACCTTTTCCAATATGCACATCGTCATTACTAACTAGAGCAGTTGGATGAATTAATACTGGAAAATTCAAATTAGAATTCGTCAATCTAGCAACAATTTTGGCTTTGACTTTTGGATCACCTATTCCTATTGCAACAGCAGTTTTGGCTTCTACTCGATTCAAATCTTCAATAGTCCCTAAATATGGCAGACCATTATACCTTGAATTTAAATTTTCTGCATCATCATAATACCCTAAAAGATTATACTTTAATTCAACTTGGTTTAATTGGTCGAGCAAAACTTTCACTTCTCTTCCAAATCCTCCTACTCCGATAATTACAATATTTTCCATTTTAATACTTTATTAATCTCCTTTAAAAAATTCCATAGTAGCTTGTCCTTCTTGTGAAATACCTTCTCTCACAAACACTTTTTTAACGGTTAAAAATAGTATTTTTATATCTAACAAAAAACTACAATGTTGCACATACCAAACATCGTATTCAAATTTTTGCGTCCAACTGATAGCGTTTCTTCCATTTACTTGTGCCCAACCTGTTATTCCGGGCCTTATTTGGTGTCGTTGCTTTTGAAACTCATTATACAACGGTAAGTATTGCACCAATAGAGGTCTTGGCCCAATTAAACTCATATCTCCCATTATCACATTCAGTAATTGTGGGATTTCATCTAAAGAAGTTTTTCGAACGAAAGAACCAATCGTAGTTAATCGCTCACTATCGGTCAACAACTCTCCTTTACTATCTTTTTTATCATTCATAGTTTTAAACTTGATAATATTAAAAAGCTTTTCATCTTTTCCAGGACGGGTTTGAAAGAAAAAAGGTTTGCCTTGATTAGCTATAAATAGTCCAAATGTTACCAGAATAAAAACAGGACTTAGAAGAACAAATCCTACTAAGGCTACTGTAAAGTCTAATAATCTTTTGATAAAGGATTTATACATTATTCATTCTTTTTATAATTAAACTATATGAAACTGAAACATTGTATTTAGCACTCAAAAGTTTCCATGCATTTTCCTTCATTGCTAAAAATTTTTCTTCATCGGCAATAATCGTATCAATACTTTTCATCATACCTCTGATATCTCCCGATTGAACAGAAAATCCACAATCATTTTCTTGAATCACCTTACCAATATCAGTAGCAGAATCAGTAGCAGTTATGACAGGTATTCTCATTTCTAGATAAGACAATAGTCTAGATGGAAAATTTGGAATTGTAAAATTAGGATTCAAAAATATTAAACCAATGTCACAAGATTGCAACAAAATATCATAATCATTCTTAGGTAAACTCGATAATAATTTAGCATTTGCAGGTTTATTTTCTAAAAACCACTTTTCCATTTTAGAAAACTCTGTTCCAGAGCCTACAATTAAAAAAAAAGTCAAAGAGTTTCTACAATTTTCTATAGTTTGTATTAAAAAATCTAATCCTTGTGGCTTACCCAAATTTCCACCATAAACAAATATTTTTTTATCTAAAGGTAATTGATATTTTGCTTTTATATTCTCTTTTTCAATATCCGAAATATGCTTTGAAATAGGTTCAATAGAATTTGGATTAACTTCAATAATATTTGGATTGAGGTAAGGATTATATTTAATTACATACTGTTTATTAGCTTCTGACATACAACCTATTGCATTTGAAAGCTTATATAATTTCCTCTCTTTTTTTAGAAAAAGCTTATGCAAGATTCCATTTTCTTTCATCATTTTCATATCTACAGCATTTTGAGGAAAAATATCTTTAAGCAGTAAATATGAAAACGCATTATCTTTATTTTTAATGTAGCTAATTACTTTTGAAAAAGTTATTGGAGGTGTAGAATAAAGAACTAAATCAAATTTCACATTTGAAAAGTGTCTTTTGATAGCGTTCAAATATTGGTATTCAATTAATAGTGTTCCTAACCCTTTTTCAAAAATATTTGTCTTTTGAATATTAAGCGTTTTTACATTTAAAATGGTTGTATTCTCTTCGTAAACGCAAAAAGTATTCTTCTTTTCTCTTCGCTCTACAGGGTTTACTACAAAAATCTCATGACCTTCTTGTCTAAATTTACGTAATAAATCAGTATAAATCCCTCTGTCATTAAGGGATTTTGTCTTCACTAAAGTCAAAAAGAGAATCTTCATACTACTTACTTATATATTTTCGCTCCAAACAACCCTTTTAATATAATTGGTATAACTTAAAATGATACGAACCATTTTTTGAGAAACATTAGGCATTGAATAATCTGCAACTGGTCTAAAATTGCGCTCTTTTCCAATTTTTTGGTTTAACACTTCCACTAAACCTTGCAAGATTCTTTCTGTATTTAACCCAACCATCATCACTGATGCTTCTTCCATAGCTTCAGGTCTTTCATGTGCCTCTCTAATGTTAAGAGCTCTAAAATTTAAAATAGATGATTCTTCTGATATGGTTCCACTATCTGACAAAACTGCATAAGATTTCATTTGTAATGCATTATAATCATTGAATCCTAGCGGTTTTAGGAATTGAATTCCTGAATGCATTTTGATTCCTTTTTTATCAATCATATTACGTGTTCTCGGATGGGTACTGACAATAATTGGATATTGATATTTTTCAGCGATAGCATTAAGACTATCCATTAATCCTTTAAAATTCTTTTCGCTGTTGATGTTTTCTTCTCTGTGTGATGAAATCACAAAATATTTACCTTCTTGAAGATTTAATTTTTCTAGAACATCTGATTTTTCAATTACTGGCAAATAATGATTTAAAACTTCAAACATGGGTGAACCTGTCTTTATAATTCTATCTGGCGAAAGTCCTTCACGCAACAAATATTCACGAGCAATATCACTGTAAGTAAGATTAATATCAGAGATGTGGTCCACAATTTTTCTATTGGTTTCTTCTGGAACTCTTTGATCAAAACAACGATTTCCTGCTTCCATATGAAAAATTGGGATATGTCTTTTCTTGGCTGGAATGGCACATAAACAACTATTAGTATCCCCAAGAACTAAGAAAGCATCAGGTTTTTCAGATTCTAAAAGTGGGTCAATTTTAATTAAAATTTGTCCAACAGTTTCAGTAGCTGTTGCTCCAGCAGCATCTAAAAAAAAATCTGGCTTTCTAATACCTAGATCATCAAAAAATATTTGATTCAGTTCATAGTCATAGTTTTGCCCTGTATGAACTATGATATGTTCAATAGCTTCCGAATGATCTAAAGCTGCCATTACTCTAGATAATCTAATGATTTCAGGTCGAGTACCTACTACAGTCATTACTTTTAATCTTGCTTTCATTTTTTATACTTTTATTTCTTTATTTGAAATTTATACATTTTCAAAATAGGTATCAGGATCATTAGGATTATAAAACTCATTAATCCAAAAATTAGTATATAGCATTTCCTCTCCTATATTTTTGATATTATGGGTGTACCAAATAGGCATATCCACATAAGCTGGTTCATTGCCATCTAAATAAAAGTCGAGCACTTCATTTGTACCTATTTTTCTTAACTGAATTAACGCTTTTCCTTTAATTACAGCAAAACGTTCTATTTTTCTTGTATGATAATGATTTCCTCTTGTAATTCCGGGAACAGTGGTCGAAAATGAAACTTGACCACCCATTCCCAAACGGATAACTTCTACAAAACTTCCTCTTGGATCTGTATGTTGGATAAACTTTACTGGAAAATGCTCTTTAATGTTCATATAACATCTATATGTATTGAACAAATTCAATTCAAAAGTAGTACTTAATAAAGGAATTTCTCCTTTATCTTGATATATCTCTTTGTAATGTTGTAATAAATTTAAAATTTCAGAAACTCTTGCTTCACTTGTATGATTGACAATATAACTTGATTGATTGTTCTTTTCTTCGATAGCTTTTATTATTTCGGCTACTAATTCTCCTACATATATTAACTTTAACTGCCCATCTACCTCAATTCTTGGGGATTCACCATTAGCTACTTGATGAGAGAATGTAGCAACTACAGAATTGTAATTAGGATGTCCAAATGGCCCAAAAACATTTGGAATAATCATTCCAGTAAAAGTTGCATTTGCTTTTATTGCCCAATTTGCCAATAGCTCTCTTCCTTCTTTTTTGGATTTTCCATATAAATTGTCACGTTCTTCTTGTGAAGAGGAAGAAATAAGTACATGGGCTTTACTCTTTGTTCTTTCCAAAGAAGCTATTAACATTTTAACCAAATTGACATTGGTATCATAAATCACCTCAGCTTCATGATGTCGGTTTAAAGCTGCTAAATGAACAATTACATCACATTGTTTTACAAAAGTATCCAACAAACTTTCATCCTCAAAAAATTTTCGTTCAAAAGAAATTCTTTCAAATCTTTCTGGTTGCAATCCCAATGTATTGAAAAGATGTGTCCCTACAAATCCTTTTTGACCAGTTATTCCTATTTTTAACATTTTCTCTTATTTAAAATATTGACTATCGAATCGATATTCGTCATTTACTTCACCCAATTGATAATCTGACATTGCCATCAATTTTGAACTTTCTTCTAGAGCTTGAATACTTGATATATAACCTTTTGGCACATATAACACATCTGCATTATCTGAATTTACATGATAAACCAAAACTTGCAAATCACGTGATGGCTTATCCCAGTTATCTACTTTTATTATTTTTATTTCGAAAACACCTTTTACACACATAAACCAACGTTGCTCAATTTGATGTCCCTGCCACCCTCTTACAAAATTTAACGAATGGTTTGTTATAAAATAAATTCGTTTTACCTCTACAGCATTAAACTCATTATTAAAAAAAATTTTTCCACGGTCATCTGAAAAACTATTTCCTATGATTATATGAGGTTCAACTAACATTTTAGATAGGCATTTGTAAGACATCTTCTCCAAAAACTTCTTTGCGAATTAGAGGTAATTTTGAAATTAATTGTTTCAACCCTTCTACTCCTTTCTGTTTGGTATTGTGCGAATGATAATCTTCAATTTTTGATACATCTTGTTCGCCTTCTGAAAAATACTTGGCATAATTTAAGTCTCTATTATCAGCAGGAATCCTATAGAAGTTACCCATATCTTCAGCTTTTAGCATTTCCTCTCGGGTACAAAGGGTCTCGTATAATTTTTCTCCATGACGAGTACCTATAATTTTTACAGGTACTTCTTTTTGAGTCAATTCCATTAATGCTTTTGCTAAATCTCCAATAGAACCAGCAGGAGCTTTATTAACAAACAAATCACCAGAATTACCATTTTCGAATGCAAAAAGAACTAAATCCACTGCGTCATCTAACGACATGAAGAATCGAGACATATTTGGATCAGTAATAGTAATGGGTTCATTTTTTTGAATTTGGTTTAAGAACAAAGGAATTACAGAGCCTCTAGAAGCCATTACGTTTCCATAGCGAGTTAAGCATACTGTGGTGTCTGTTAAGTTTCTTGATTCCGCAACGGCTACTTTCTCCATCATGGCTTTTGAAATCCCCATCGCGTTTATGGGATAAGCTGCTTTGTCTGTTGATAAGCAAATAACTTTTTTTACTTTATTTAGAGCACAAGCACGTATTATATTCTGCGTTCCTTCTACATTGGTTTTTACCGCTTGCATAGGAAAAAACTCGCAAGATGGAACTTGTTTTAATGCTGCTGCATGAAATACATAATCTACTCCTCTAGTTGCAGGCTCAACGCTTGCAAAATCTCTAACATCTCCAATGTAGTACTTGATTTTATTATTTTTATAAAGATTTCGCATATCGTCTTGTTTTTTTTCATCACGTGAAAAAATTCGGATTTCACTAAAATGATTGGTATGTAGAAAACGATGTAAAACTGCGGTTCCAAAAGAGCCAGTTCCTCCAGTTATAAGTAATATTTTATCCTGTATTTTCATTATTTTTTTAAAATTTCAATTAATTTATCTATTTCATTGAAAACTAATTGTTCTGTTGATTTCACATCTTTAGTGGCCGCTTCAACAAAAGCATTAGTTATCGAATTAGTTTTAGTTGGTTCAAAAACTATAGAAGGATTACAAACTGAATAAGTATAATCCAAATTTGCTCCTATTATTTTACAACCATTTTCCATGGCTTCAAGCAATCCTAATCCAAAACTTTCCGATAGAGATGGGAATATTAAAAATTCGCTAGTTTTATATAGTTTTTCCAACTCTAATCTACCTAAAAAGCCGACATTTATAATTGGGTAGCCTTTTCTTTGATGGCTTTCTATTAAAGTCTGCAAGGTAGGAAATTCATGAGCAATAGTTAAATATAATTTACCTACTTTGTGTAATTCAAAAAATTCGACAAAAGCTTCTATTAATCTTTCATGATTTTTATGTGGACTCCCATTGCTAACATAAACAAAACTAGTTTTTTCTCTCTCAATTTTCATTAAATTATTTTCATTTAATTGAGGATAAAAAGGAATTATCAGAACTTGTTCTTTCCTAACATTTGAAAATGCCTTTAAAAAATCAGTCTTAACGGCTCTTGTCTGAACAATCCAGTATGTTGTGTTAAACATCAACCTTTTGAAAATAAAAACCTTTAATTTTAAAATTATTTTTTGTTTAAAACCTAATTCTTTAGGCTCATCAATAAACAATTTTTGATGAAAATAAGTATAAACTGGAACATTTAATTGCCGTATAGGCGGCAAATTCCCAAAACAAAAAACTTTGGTAAACTTATTCTTATTTTTTTTGTAAAAAACAAATCTTTTGATTAAAGATGCTTTTAAATAAACTACATTTTCATTCTTTATGCTGTATGTATTGCTAGCTATCCTATCATCTAACAAATAAAAAACATCCAAACCGGAGACTTCTAATTTTTCAATGAGGTAATCCAGGAGAACTTTTCCTCCACTATTATTAATATATAAAGCGTCAACTAAAATCATTTTGTCTTGTTGATTGATAAAAAATAATTAATATGTTTTTTAGACCAAAATGGTTCTAAATGTCTCCTGTTGATGACTCTACTATTCATTGAGAAATATTTATGATAGTTTGTACCGCTAAAAATATATTTGTGATAATTAAGTGATGTCATTAAAGCTTTTTCTGAAAAATGCTGCAATTGTCCATATGTCCATGCAAAATATTCACATTTATAATTCAATTTACTTTCTAATATTTCCTTATTCTTTTTTAATTGAAAATCTAATTCATCAGAATCTAATTCAGACATATTTGTGTGATCTAAATTATGAGACCCTATTAAATGTCCTCTTTGATGTAAATCAGAAACTTGACTCCAAGACATTGGCGATTTTGTATATACTTTTATCCTATCATTAAACTCTTTTTGATATTCAACATTCGAACCAATATAATTTGCGTTTATAAAAAAAGCTCCTCTTGTCCCATATTGCTCCAACAATGGTGCAATTACAGAATAACATTCTTCAAAACCATCATCAAAAGTAAGAGCTATAAATACCCGATTAGTTGGAATTTCATTATCTAAAATTAATTTTGTTGCTTCTTGCAATGTTATTAAAGAAGCATTCTTTGTTATAATTTTTAAAAAATTTTCAAAAATTTTAATATCATTTTCTTCTGTTCTATTTGGTGTTACATAGTGGGCATTAATTATATGTATTCCTGGCTTAGGTCTTCTAATAAACCCAAGCATATTTAAATATAAATTTCTTAAAAAGTTTCTCATAAAATTAAAAAGTATCGATATCTAAGAAACCAATACCCCATTTTTTAAATTTAATACTCTGTTTTGTTTCTTCATTCAATGATCTGTACCCAAAATTTAAATTGTAATTAAAAGGGTTTGGCAAAAAAAAGAATCTTTTATAATACTTGAAATAAGGATGCTCATTAAAAATGTATGTATATGTTAGATTGGGCCTTTCAGATTTAATCAAAGATTTTAAACAATTTTTAAATACACTATATTTTTTTTCTAACATAAAAAAATCGCCTATGATTAATTCTCTTAATCCTCCGTTAAATTTAAGTTTATAAATAATTATACATTCATCTGTGCAATGGATTTTATAATTGCTTAGAGGATCATTCAACCTCCATTTTAAAAATTCACTTGAGTAATCTGTGTGTATTGTGTCCTTAAAATGTTCTTTCCTTGTTAACAAAAATTGTCTTGGAATAATCTCTTCTATACTAGCTAAAAAAATCTTAGAAACTGTCTCTTCCTCACGTAATTTCTCATTTACTTCTCTCTTAAACACATGCTTTTTTATAAAATCAATTGGCGTATTCACATACGTCATTCTTCTAAATCCTTTCAAGTATATCCATCCTAACTTTTCATAACCGGCTCTTGAATTATCAACAGAAACATTGAAAATCAAATCAAATTCATCATTCTGAGCTTCTTTTAAAAACTGCTTATTAATTGATGTAAATATCCCTTTTCGCCTATAATTTGGATGAACACAAGTTCCGTGAAACTGGAATGTTTTAAAAAAAATATTATTGTAACTGAGGGGCCATTTAAAAGAACCTCTTGCGGCTATTAAACAATCATCATCTTCAAAAAGAACTACTTTAGAATTCCCATTAAAAAAAGCCCAATTTGTTTTAGAAACAATTTCATCATAATTTTGATTATCCCAAACTATGTGAAATAATTTAGAAATATCATGAACATTTACTTCATCAAATGCTTTATTTTTTATCTTCAAAATAGTTAAAATTTATTATTTATTTGAATTAATAATTTCCGTAAAAACAGTCTTTTTAAAAAAATAGAAAAAGAAAATAATCCCAAGAAATGTCATTGAAGCTGTTATAGGTGATCTTACAAAAAAGAAAATATATGGAAATAGCATCGCCCCAATTATAACTTTATAATTTTTAGATTTTAACGCATTTTCATTAAAGTTTTCTGCAATTTTAATAAATCTTCCTATAAAAAAAATAAAGAATAGAGAAAAATATCCAAAATCCGCAAATAGATCTCCTGTAAAACCGAATGATGCACTGTGCCCGTCTCCAAAGCCACTCCTATATTTTCTAATAAACCAATATCCTAACATTGTAGGCTTCTCTTTCCATATTGATCTGGGAACCCAAAAATATAATATAAAACTAGACGAAGCCCCATATAAATGTTCATTTGAATCAAAATGCTTAATCATTAATGAAGTCATATCAATTACACCTTCATTGCTTAAATATTGTGAGATATATGTTGGAAAATCTTTAGACTCTACTTTAGATTCTTTGTAATTATCGTCGAATTGATTTCCCGTTCTAAACTCCTTCATTGCCAATGAAGAACTTAAAAGAATTATTGATGCAGAAAATAATAGAGCTATTTGTTTTACAGATATTCTATTTGGATTAAGGCTCTTGTAAGTAATAAAAAAACTCACAAATGAAAAAAGGAGAGGAAATCTAGATCCTCCCATGAACAATATAATAAAAATAGGAATTGAAATAATAAAAGAGTATAGTAATGATTTTTTTTTTATATAATAAAAGTAAAATAGAATTACAGATGGAAGTATAAAACCCATTGCATTGAGAATAGAAGATAAAATAAAATTTTCTCCTTCTGATCCAGAATCTCTTCCCAACGTAAAAGATAAAATTGCTGCTTGCCAAGACATAGAAACGTAGAATAAAACTAACATTATCAATATTATTCCACCACCTCTTTTTGCTTTATAATTTGATAATTTAATTCTAACATTCTCCATTTTTATTCCTTTTTTACTACTATACCCAATTAAAATAATATTATTTGCAATAATTAAATATTTTAATGCAAGAAGACTATATGGATTTTTTTGAAGTTCAAATATTATAAAAACCTCTGAAAGTATGATATAAATAAATCCAATACACCAAACGTGTATTAAATTAATCTCTCTTTTTTTTATGATATCAAATACTATCATCAGTAATAAAGTATAAAAATAAAACGTAGCAAGATTATACAAATCATCAAATGCAATAGTGATTAAAGACAATATAATTAATAATGCTATTTTAATAAATTTGTTCATTATTCTGAAAAAAGACTTTTTAATTGTTCTGCATAATTTTTAATACATTTCTCAGTATTAAATTTTTCTTCATAACGCTTTTGAGATTTCTTCCCAAAAACTTCAAGTTCACTTCTGCTAATTTTTGATATTTTAAGAATTAAATCTTTTCCTTTTTGAATTTCATTAATAGGATCATAATACCAACCATTTACATTTTCCTCTACAACATCTTCTAAATTACCTATTCGAGAAGATGTTAATATTGGTAATCCAGCTGCACTAGCTTCAATAGGAGATAGTGGAGAAGGGTCTTTTAGGCTAGGTAAAACAAATAAATCAGCAGCTGCATAATAATTAATCACTTGATCTTGTTGAACAAATCCTACTTTTATAACTGGTAATTTTTTTAACTCTATTATAGATTGTACCTCATTAGACAACTCACCTTCTCCTAATAAAAATAACTTTATTCCTTTAACGTATTCAAGTAAATTCAAGAAGGGTATAATACCTTTAATTTCAATTAGTCTAGCTGGCAAAACCCACATTTGTGTCACTTCATCAACACCAAACTCATTTCTTAAAACATTTTTTTTCTTCTTAAGCTCATTAACTTCATTAACAAATACATCTTCATCAATTAAGTTAGGCATTCTAATAAACTTCTTATTTTTGGCCTTGCTATTAAAAAAATTTACATAATCAATCTGTGGATTACCTGTTACTTGGTAAGCAGTTGCTTTTCCTAATAAAACTTTTTTTAACCAAGCTCCAAACCCTGTCTTTCTCTCGACAGAATGTAAATTAGATTCTATAGACATTACTTGCTTCTTATTTTTACCTATAAAAAAAGGAGCTAACCAATGTGTTGGACTAGCCATACCGCCAACAATGGCAATTTGATAATCATTTTTCAACAGTCTAAACAACAAACTAGGATTAAAATGAGCAAAAAAACCACCAATGGTTGGATGTATTCCTTTAAAAAATTTATGAGAGTATTTATATGAATCCTCAGGTATTACCCATTCTCTATTGGGCTCAATTTTTGCCATATACAAAACCTCAAAATCTATTCCATATTCTGGAAAAATTTTTGCCATAGTATTGAATCTTTTCTGTCTATATAAAGCAGGAATATTTGTTATGTATAATAATTTTATTTTCATTTTCTTATTTGTTTGTATAATGATAATAATGGATTATATTTCAATATAAATATTGTAGAAACTATATATAATAGTGAAAACATAACTGACTTGGTTAGTAAAACATAAATTGGATTAATTCCAAATTTAATAAAATTTACAACAACTAATCCAAAAATCATTATAATTACATATGGGACAACTGTCCCTAAAATTTTTCTAATTGAATAGTCATACTTTTTATTTACTAAATAAACGGAATAGAGAAACATTAGTAATTGAGAAAAAGAAAAGAAAATGACAAGGGTTAAAAAACCAAATATTGAAGAAAACAATATCAATACAATTGAAAATATTCTACTTACGAGCACTCCTCTTGAATAAGTTGAAGAATCGCCTGTGATTTTAAAAACATCCAAACATAAAAAAAAAGGGGTGTAAAATATCATTCCAAAAATTAAAATCTTAAGCACTAATACTGATTCAATCCATTTCTCTCCCATCACATTAACAATTATAAATTGTGAGTTTATAAAAAGTAATGCAACCATAAAAACGAGTATATAATTTACTAATCTTAAAATATCTATTAAAAGTTTATGTGTTTCACTCAAATCATTATTATGTTTAGAAGCAATCGGTAAAAACAACCTCCTACTTGATGTTGAAATTAAATTTACTGGACCATCAATTAACCTTTTTGATTGAAAAAAAATTCCTGCACTGTAACCGGTAAATAATTTTGTAATTAATACTGGAAAACCATTGTTATATATTGCTTCTACACTACTTGAGAACAATAAGTTCTTTCCAAATTTCAAATGAGGTTGTAAATCTAAATATTTGAATCTCTCTAATTTGAATCTAGGTGTAATAAAAAAATAAATTACATTTCTTATAAAAGAGGAGGATATCCCGAAAACAACAACAGCAAAAAGACCATAATCAAGATATAGCATAATCCAACATAATAATCCAGATAATAACATTGAAAATACGTTTGCAAAAGTTACCTTCTTAAATTCCATGTTTTGTTCAAGCTTAGCATACCTGACAAATGAAAAAGAATTAAACAATAAAATTAATGATGAAAGATTTAAGTAATAGGCTAAATGTTTAACATTCAAAAAACTCTCAATTACTGTTGATGATAAAAGCGTAATAATAACAAAAAAAATGCTTATGGATAAATTAAAAACGAAAATAGAAGAAATTTCTTTATTAGTAATTTCTTTATTTCTTATAATTGAAATTGTTAAACCACTATCTACAAATATATTTAACAAGTACACATATCCATTGATAATTGCGATTGCACCTAACTCTTTGGGACCCAAATAAACAGCAATTACAACAGCTAAAATAAAATTTAATGCTTGAAAAGCTACTTTATCAAATGAACTCCAAAACGCTGCTTTGAACATATTTATTTATATTGAGCCTCATAATACTTCTGATATTCTCCAGAAGTTACATTCTTCAACCATTCTTCATTGGCCAAATACCAATCTATAGTTTTGGCTAAACCTTGTTCAAATGTTACTGATGGTTCCCAGCCTAATTCTTTGTTGATTTTTGTGGCATCAATGGCGTAACGTAAATCATGTCCTGGCCTATCTTTTACGTAAGTGATTAATTTTTCAGACTCACCTACAGTTCTTCCTAATTTTTCGTCCATCTGCTGGCACAACAATTTTACCAAATCTATATTTTGCCATTCGTTAAAACCTCCAATGTTGTAGGTTTCATGGTTTTTCCCTTTGTGAAATACTAAATCTATTGCAACAGCATGATCTTCTACAAACAACCAATCACGGGTATATTTTCCATCTCCGTAAACAGGCAAAGGTTTCTTCTCAATAATATTATTAATAAACAAAGGAATTAATTTTTCTGGAAAATGATTAGGTCCATAATTGTTGGAACAATTTGTAATTACATAAGGTAAACCATAAGTCTCTCCATATGCTCTCACAAAATGGTCAGAAGCTGCTTTAGAGGCTGAATAAGGAGAATTAGGGTCGTAAGCAGTAGTTTCTGTAAACAATCCCGTTTCGCCAAGTGTACCATAAACCTCATCGGTTGAAATATGATAGAAACGCTTGCCTTCAAAATTATTGTTCCAATGTTTTTTAGCGACATTCAGTAAATTCATGGTGCCTATAACATTTGTTTTCACAAAAGCTAAAGGGTCTGTAATTGACCTATCCACGTGAGATTCGGCTGCTAAATGCAAAACCCCATCAAATTGATACTTTGCAAATAAGTCTTCTAAAAAAACGACATCTAAAATATCACCTTTTACAAAAGTATAATTAGGTTGATTTTCAATATCCTTTATATTTTCAAGATTTCCTGCATAGGTAAGAGCATCCAAATTAAAAATATGATATTCTGGGTACTGAGTTACAAAGCGTCTTACCACATGAGAACCAATAAAACCAGCTCCTCCAGTTATAAGTATATGTTTCATAAACAACAAATTAGCATTTCTATTCTATAGTAAGGGGCAAAATTAAACTTTATTTTTGGAAATTAAGGTTATTTTTGGATTAAGTGTTCATCGTCGATGATTTATAATTTATAAAATAATGTGCGTGAGTTAGGTGTTGTCGGTTATCTGTTGTGAGTTATAAATTAAAAAGATTTTAAAAAATTTCTCTAATCTGCGTTCCAAAAAAAACTTCGAGAAACACTGTGCCCAATTTTGAGCTACATAGTGCTACAACTTAACCCTAAAGTACGCAAAAGATTTCTCCACCCGAACCTGAAAGATAAACTAGTTAGCCCTTCACAGGATGACAGGTTTGTGGAGAGGTTTTTGGTTTCTGTGTTCCAAAAAAAAGCCCTGCAAAAAGCAAGGCCTTGAATATACTATACTATAAACTATTAAAGTTTTCCATCTACTGCATGGCCTAATATTCCTTTCACATCATATAAAACACTTTTCACATTTTGCAAGGAAGCAATATTCAATTCTAAAAACTCCTTGTGAGCGACACCTAATACAACAGCATCGTATTTTTGATTGGGGATTACATTAGTACTTGTAATTTTATACTCATGTTGCACCTCAACAGGATTAGCCCATGGATCATAGGTAGTAACTTCAATTCCATATTCCTCTAGAGAAGCTATTACATCAACAATTTTGGTATTTCTGACATCGGGACAATTTTCTTTAAAGGTAATCCCTAACATTAACAAAGTGGCTCCATTAACAGTAACTCCTTTTTTAATCATAGCCTTCACGACCTGAGAAGCTACATATTCACCCATACTGTCATTTAAACGTCTGCCTGCTAATATAATTTCTGGATGATACCCTTTTTCTTGAGCTTTTTGAGCCAAATAATAAGGATCAACTCCTATACAATGTCCACCTACTAATCCTGGTTTAAATGGTAAAAAATTCCATTTTGTACCAGCAGCTTCTAACACATCATGGGTATTTATATCTAGTAAATTAAATATTTTAGCCAATTCATTTACAAAGGCTATATTGATATCACGCTGTGAATTTTCAATTACTTTGGCTGCTTCAGCCACTTTAATAGTTGGTGCTAAATGAGTACCAGCGGTAATTACACTTTTATATAAATCATCAACTTTTTTTCCTATAACTGAAGTTGATCCTGAGGTTACTTTTAGTATTTTCTCAACTGTGTGTTCTTTGTCTCCTGGATTGATTCGCTCTGGTGAATATCCTGCAAAAAAATCTACATTAAATTGTAAGCCACTCACTCGCTCTAAAACTGGAATACATTCTTCTTCTGTAACTCCTGGATAAACCGTAGATTCATAAATAACAATATCCCCTTTTTTAAGTACTTTCCCAACTGTTTCACTTGATTTGTACAATGGTGTTAAATCAGGTCGGTTGTTTTTATCTACTGGAGTTGGGACAGTAACTATATAATAATTGCAATCTTTTATATCGTCCAAATTGGCCGAACAATACAAACCATTAGCTTCAGATGGAGATTTTACTAAAACTTTTTGTAAAACATCATCTTCTACTTCAAGGGTGTTGTCTTTTCCTGAATTTAATTCATTAATTCTACTTTTATTGATGTCGAAACCTATGACTGGATATTTTGTAGCGAATAATCTTGCCAATGGCAAACCAACGTATCCTAATCCTATTACTGCTATTTTTACACTCATATTTTTCTAATTTACGAACCAATGGCTTGATATACAAAGCCTATTTGCTCTAATTCTTTTTTGTTTAATAGATTTCTTCCGTCAAAAACAAAAGCTGGTTTTTGCATGCTGGCATATATTTTTTGCCAATCATAAGTTTTAAATTCATCCCATTCAGTCAATATAGCAATTGCATGCGCGTCTTTGCATGCCTCATAAGGACTATTCACCACTTGTAAATCGGACTTATTAAGAGCTGAAGGTCTTGTTTCTAAATAATCCAAGTCATAATATATTTGATCTTCTTTTACCTTGGGATCATAAACCACTACATTAGCTTGCTCTGCCAACAAATCATCAGCCACATATATCGCTGCCGATTCTCTGGTATCATTAGTGTCTTTTTTAAATGCCCAACCCAAAAAAGCAATCTTCTTCCCTGAAACCGTATTGTATAACGTTTTTATTATGTTTTTAGCAAATCGCTTTTTTTGATGATCGTTCATAATGATTACTTGTTCCCAATAATCCGCTACCTCATTTAAACCGTAAGACTTAGCTATATATACTAAATTCAGAATATCTTTTTGGAAACAAGACCCTCCAAAACCTACCGAAGATTTTAAGAATTTTGGTCCAATTCTACTATCCATACCTATAGCTCTAGCCACTTCATTTACATCTGCCCCTGTGCGTTCACACAATTCAGACATAGCATTTATTGAAGAAACTCGTTGTGCTAAAAACGCATTAGCGGTTAATTTGGACAATTCTGAAGACCAAACATTTGTTGTTAAAATTTGTTCCTTAGGTACCCAATTGGCATAAATATCCACTAAAGCTTGTATCGCTTTTTGTCCTTCCTCACTAGAGTCTCCTCCAATTAATACCCTGTCTGGAGCCAACAAATCTTCCACAGCAGTTCCTTCTGCCAAAAACTCAGGATTAGATAAAATTTGAAATTGCACTCCATTACCTGTGTGATCTAAGATACTTTTGATTGCACTTGCTGTTCTTACAGGTAATGTGGATTTTTCTACTACTATTTTATCTGTTTTGGCCACCTTTGCTATTTGCCTAGCACATAACTCTATATATTTCAAATCCGCTGCCATTCCTTTTCCAACACCATAGGTTTTCGTTGGGGTGTTAACAGAAATAAAAATCATCTCTGCTTCTTCAATGGCTCTATCTACTTCAGTGGAAAAAAATAAATTTCTTCCTCTAGCTTCTTTTACAATAGCACTTAATCCAGGTTCATAAACGGGAATATTTTCTACATCCGTATCATTCCAAGCGGCAATTCTTTTTTCGTTTAAATCTACTACTGTGACTTTAATATTGGGACACTTTTGAGCTATAATAGCCATCGTTGGCCCACCAACATAACCTGCTCCGATACAACAAATCTTTTTAATCATTCTTCTTAATTTATAATTTCAATAGACTATAATATTATTTATTTTATACTTTCTATAAATCTTCTGTTCTCTATTTCAAATTTTTCCAATACCATGCCACCGCTTCTTTCAGTCCTTCTCTCATAGAATATTGGGGTTGATAGCCCAATAGCTCTTTTGCTTTTTCAATGCTGGCTAGTGAATGTGGAATATCTCCAGCTCTGTTTGGCCCATAAAGAACTTCAACTTTACCAATTTCAGAATCATATTCTGATAAAAATTCTTTTAAATAATTCACTAAATCATTTAATGTAGTTCTATCTCCAAAAGCTGTGTTGTAAACTGTATTAATAGCCTCTGGATTTTCTGTCAATAACGCTTTTTCATTCATTTGGACTACATTATCAATATAGGTAAAGTCTCTAGAATACATTCCATCGCCATTGATTACAGGACTTTCATGTTTGATCAATTGGGCTACAAATTTAGGGATTACAGCCGCATAAGCTCCGTTAGGATCTTGATTTCTTCCAAACACATTGAAATAGCGTAATCCAATAGTTTCTAGTCTATAAGTATTGCTGAAAATTGTTGCATATAATTCATTTACATATTTTGTGATAGCATACGGAGACAATGGTTTTCCTATTACATCCTCTATTTTAGGCAATGCTTTTGAGTCGCCATAAGTTGAAGAGCTTGCAGCATAAACAAATCGTTTTACGTTAGCATCTCTGGCAGCAACAAGCATGTTTAGAAATCCAGAAACATTAACTTCATTTGATGTTATTGGGTCATTTATCGATCGCGGCACACTCCCTAAAGCTGCTTGGTGCAAAATATAATCTGCTCCTTCTACAGCTTTTCTACAGGTTTCTAAATCTCTAATATCTCCTTCTATCAAAGTAAAATTAGCATTATCATTAAATTTTTCGATGTTATGACGATGACCTGTAGCAAAATTATCCAAGCAAACTACTTGGTTATCATTACTCAAAAAATAATCACATAGGTTTGACCCTATAAACCCAGCTCCACCTGTTATCACTATTTTTCTACCTGTAATGTTCATTTTATTTTTTCTTAAATTTATTCAGCAAACTCTTTTTTATGTTAGAATGGTCATTCCCTTCTTCATAATTTCCATAGCCATAACCATAATTGTAGCCGTATTTGGATTTATTCTGAAAATCATTCAGTATTATACTGATATTGTGTAATTCTCCTCTTTTATGTTTCTCGTTAACTACAGACAGCATTCCTTTTTTGGTAACATTTTGTCTTACAATATACAAAGTCGCATCACAATATTGGGTCAACTCCAAAGCATCTGAAACTAATCCCACAGGAGGTGTATCTAAAATAATGTAGTCATAAACTGCTTTTAATTCTTCTATGAGTTCGCTCATGGAATCACTGATAATTAATTCTGCTGGGTTTGGAGGAATTGGTCCAGAGGTAATTACATCTAAATTTGGGATATGGGTTTTTTGAATAATCTCGTTTAATTTCTTCTGTCCAATCAGATAATTGACTGTCCCCAAGGTATTATCAATATTAAAATCATCAAATATTCTTGGTTTTCTCAAATCTAACCCAACTATAATTGTTTTTCTGTTACTCAAAGCAAATACAGTTGCTAAATTCATGGTACAAAAGGTTTTTCCTTCTCCACCAATAGAAGAGGTGAGCATAACGATTTTTGAGCCTTGGATTTTTTGCTTCTTGTATATGAATTGCAAAGAGGAACGAATGCCTCTAAAAGATTCTGCTATGGCAGATTTGGGTTTGTCAAAAACAGCCAAATTCCCTATCTCAACATTCTTGCCTATGACTCCAATTATTGGAATTTTAGTTAATTTCTCTATATCTTCGGTAGTATTGATGGAATTATCCAATAATGTTTTGATAAAAACTACAATAAATGGAATTCCCAAACCAAGCAGTAGGGCTAAAATATAATTTACACCTGTTTTAGGACCTATTAAACCATCACCAACATCTTTAGCAGGATCAATAAATTCGATATCTGAAAGGTTTGAGGCTCTTATGATATCAGCTTCTGCTCTTTTTTCAAGAAATGTGGTGTAAATATTATCTTTTAAATTAAACTTTCTGGTGAATTTTATCAGATCTTGTTGTTGTTCAGGTAGTTGACTTATAGTACCTTCCGCAGTATTAATTTTTTTTGACAACAACGATAAATCAATTTGTAAGGCACTTTTTGAACTGGCAATATTATTCAATAGTACTTTTTTAACGGCATCCATTTCCACATCAAAATCTTGAAACATTTTGTTGTTTTTAACCATGTATGCTTTTTCAGAACGCAATTTCGACAATTCAATTAATTTGGACACATTGGCAATAACATTTATGTCTTCAATCCCAGCTACTGTTGGTGCGGGCAACTTTGAATAATCGTTGTTTTTTTCCAAATAATTTTTCAACAGATTGTAATACGCTAACTTGCGATTAACCACATCTTTTTGGACATCATACTCCGATAATTTTGTAGTCAGGGCTTCTCCTCCACCTTCGAGCATGTACACATTCTTATCTCTCCTAAAATTTTTCAATTCTCCTTCTGCTTCATCCATTTGTCTTTCAACATCCACTAAAGTACTGTCTATGAACTGTATGGTATTGGTAGCAAATTGATTTTTACTATCTAATTGTCGTTTTTTTAATGTTTTAACGGTTGAATTTAGAAAATCTACCAATCGGGCTTTGTTGGTTCCTGCTTTTGCAATCTTTATGATAGAACCTCCTTTTACATCGGCTTCAACATCTACTCCTTTATAATCTGCTACGGTGGCATTAAAATCAGAAAATTTAATAAAATATTCTTTTTTCAAATTGTTCAGATTTAACAAATCTTGTGTAAGCTTGAAACTCAAAAAAGGGAGTTCCACTTTTTCATTGACTCTGAAAACTCTTTTGTAATCTCCTGTAGGAACTTTTACAGCACTGGTGGTATTATCGGCATAATGGTATAAGTCTGCTATTGGATTTTCAAAAGTGGTAGAAAGCTCGAATTGGTTTTGGTTTAAAAATCTAATTTTTAGCAATTGATTAGCCAGTTGTCCTTTGTTTTCATTTATAACAACTCTAAACGGAGTTTCTCCATAAGCATCCACAAGATTATATTCCCCTTGTTTAAAGTAGTTGATATAAAACTGAAGGTTTCTAACTACAATCTCATTGTGTGACCTCGATTTTAGGGTAGTGATTACAGTTTGTACTTTGTCTGAAGTTCCTCCCCAATTAAATACCAAACTTGTGTTGGATGAAAAAAGTTGATTGTTCTCATCCTTAACCACAATAAGGGTTTCCATGCCATAAATTTTCTCTTTGCGAATATTGACTTGATAGGCAACCGTAAAAGTTATGATTAAACTCAACACAAACCATTTCCAATAGCTTATCAACTTTGCTAAAAAACCTTTAAAGTCAAAGCTATTTTGTGTTTCTAATACGTTAAAATCCTTTATATCTAACATAATTAATTTCTTAGCAATAAAATTGTTGTGGTAACTAAAGATAATGCTGCAATGATGGTACTGATGGTTTGTGTTCCTGTTGTTCCCGTACCCCAAGATTTTTGTCGTAAGGGTTTCACAATAATATAATCGTTGGGTTGAATGTAAAAATTTGGTGAGTTAACCACATTTGCATCGGTCAAGTCCAAGGAAAACATTTCAAAACCGTGAGGTTGTTTTCTAAGGATTTGAACTTCTTTTCGGTTTCCTGTTATGGTGATATCACCTGCATTAGCTATAGCTTCTAAAATCGTAACTTTTTCTTGAAAAAGTACTTGACTGCCTGGTCCGTTTACTTCTCCATTAATGGTATAATTAAAGCCTGCTAATTTTACGGTTACAAATATTCTTGCTTCTTCGGTAAAGAAATCATCTGTCAATTTTTTTTCTATTGTTGCTCTGATTTCATCCAAGGTAAATCCCAATACATTTATTTCTCCTAAAACAGGAATTCTAATATTTCCATGTGAATTGACCGAATAGCCTGTAAAATATATTGTTTGTGCACTAGGTATTAGATTTTGCTGGGTTGAAGCGTTAAACATATCAACCAGTTTCTGATCAAGGGCTTTGATATTTATGCTTAAGATGTCATTTACCTGAACTCTATATGGTTTAGCATCAAATGGATTGATGGTGATCCCTTCAGGGGTTTTACCATGATCTTGCAAATAAATTAAGTCTTTATTGGGAATACAAGAAAAAAGGGCTGTAGCAACCCAAAAAAGCACAAAAAATTTAAAAATTCTCATTCCAAGGAAATTAGTTCGCAAATATAAACAAAACGTTTAAAAGTGGTAATAAATATAACAATATTAAACGGTTAAACGTTTTTAATAGACACTTCAAAGGGGATTCTGTGTAATAAACTTCTTCCTAAGGTTATTTCGTCTGTGTACTCTAGTTCATCTCCAATAGCTATTCCTCTGGCAATGGTTGAAATATTTATACCAAATGATTGAATTTGTTTGTAGATGTAAAAATTGGTTGTATCACCTTCCATAGTGGAACTTAAAGCAAAGATAATTTCCTTGACTTCTCCAATGCTGACTTTCTCTACTATGGGCATAATACTCAATTGTGAAGGACCAACACCATCGATAGGCGAAATTCTTCCTCCAAGAACATGGTATAACCCTTTGTATAATCCTGTATTTTCAATTGCCATAACATCTCTAATGTCTTCAACTACACAGATGATGGATTTATCTCTTTGGGGATTGGCACAAATCTCGCAAATATCATTGTCGGATAATGTGTTGCAATTGACACAAAACTTTATTTCTTCACGCATATTTTGTAGTGACTCTACCAAAGAATGTGTTTGTTCTTTGGGTTGCTTCAACAAGTGAAGCACTAAGCGCAACGCTGTACGTTTGCCTATACCAGGCAATTGAGCCATTTCATTGACTGCTTTTTCTAATTTTTTTGACGATAATTCCATACCCTACAAATATAGTTATTTCAATAAAAAATTTGAACTTAATTTTATTCTATTAATTTTGTAAAAAAACTGAATTCATGCAGCCTCTTTCCATATTATTACTCATCATAACTTATTTTGCAGTACTTATCGTATTTTCCTATGTTACAGGTAAAAAATCAGATTCCAGCAATGAAACTTTTTTTAAAGCTAACAAGCAGTCTCCTTGGTATTTAGTGGCTTTTGGAATGATTGGAGCTTCTCTTTCTGGAGTTACGTTCATTTCAGTTCCAGGAAAAGTGGAAGCTGCTCAATTTGCTTATTTCCAAATTGTAATTGGCTATATCCTTGGCTATTTTGTAATTGGAACTGTACTTTTACCTTTGTATTATAAATTGCAATTGACTTCTATTTATACCTACTTGAATGATCGATTTGGAAACTATTCTTATAAGACTGGTGCTTGGTTCTTTATAGTATCGAGAACGGTTGGTTCTAATTTAAGGCTTTTGTTAGTTGCTGATGTTTTACAAACTTTAGTATTTGAACCGCTTGGCATTCCTTATTGGATAACTGTGACTTCTATTATTTTTTTAATTTGGGTGTACACCAACAAATCTGGAATTAAAACTATTATTTGGACTGATACTTTACAAACGCTATTCATGTTGGTTTCGGTGGTCATTTGCATTGTAGTCGTTTCCCAAGATTTAGGCCTTTCTATTAGTTCCATTTCAGGATATATTGCCGATAGTGATTTTTCAAAAACTATATTTTTGGACGATGTAAGTTCGCCTAAATATTTTTGGAAACAATTTTTCTCTGGTGCTTTTATTGCTATTGTGATGACGGGTTTAGACCAAGATATGATGCAAAAAAACTTAACCTGTAAAAGTTTAAAAGAGGCTCAAAAAAACATGTTTTGGTTTACTATTGTTTTAACATTTGTCAATTTCTTGTTTTTGGTCTTAGGGCTTTTATTTACTGAATATGCTTTAAAAAATGGTATTGATGCTCACAAAGACCAGCTTTTTGCTGTTTTGGCCAATGATTATTTAGGGGTTTTAGTGGCTTTTAGTTTTATTCTAGGTCTTATTGCTGCTGCTTTTTCTTCTGCTGATAGTGCCTTAACTTCTCTAACAACTTCTTTTAGTATAGATATTTTAAACATTGAAAAAAGATATGAAGCTAAAGAGCAAATTGCAGTGAGAAAAAAGATTCATCTTGCTTTTGTTTTAGTTTCCATCATTGTAATTCTACTGTTCAAATATGGTTTCAACGATGCAAGTATTATCGATAAAGTTCTAAAATTTGCTGGCTTTACTTATGGCCCTTTATTGGGTCTATATGCTTTTGGGTTGTTTACCAAATGGAATGTAAAGGATAAATGGGTTCCTGTTGTAGCTCTTTTGGCTGTAGCAATTTCGCTATTATTGAATGCTTATGGGGAAGTTTGGTTGAATTATACTTTTGGTTTTGAAATCCTAATGGTAAATGGATTGCTGACTTTCTTGGGATTAATATTGATTCGTAGCCAACAAGACTAAGGTGCAAGCTTCTTCATATTTAATACCATTTGCTTTTAGCAATTGATAAAACTCTGGGTTTTCAGTACCAGGATTGAAAAGTACTCTTTTGGGTTCTAAACTGATGATATAATTGTAATAATCTCGTTGTGCTACTGGATTTAAATATAAAGAAACTGTGTGAATTTTTGTAACAGGAATTGCTTTTGATTGAATTTTAATACCCGCAACTTCTCCAACTTTTTGTCCAACGGCAACTACTGTATGCTTGTGATTTACTAAACTAGTAATGGCTTTAAAACTATATCTTTCTGGATTTGTAGAAGCTCCTAAAACTAATGTCTTTTTCATTTTTTTAAATTTTGTGTAAAATTACGAATAAACAAATTATAAATATTTCATAACCGTTGTTTTTAACTTTAATTTTATAATTAATTTTAAAACAAAAATGCTTTTTAACATCTCATACAACGACAAAAAGACAACTAAAATTATTAATGATTTAGTGGGAAATCCTTTTGGAATTTTAGAGAATTTCAAATTAAAAGGAATTGGTTCTCCTAGACTTAACATCACAAAAGCCAGTCAAGAAATTGCCTTAATTCTTAACAAAACTAATACCCTTAAGTATGCTAACATTGAGTTACGACCAAAAGGCATCATCATTGGTTTTCAATCTCAACTTGACGTTTATGCTTTGATAATTCCGTTTTATAAATTGGTGATTTTTAAGCCTGGTAACCACATAACTTTCCACATTGACCAGCATTTCATTAGCATTGATACTTCAAAAAATACAAAAAAAATAATGGAATTCATGGGTAAAATAGAGGCACTAAAAGCCAAGCAGACCTATGAATTCATAAATTAATCTTTTATTAAAATGAAATAAAAACATTTTATAGTACATTTGTAAAAAAAACAAATGGAAGTATTTGTACTCTTATTTGCTGCCTTATTCTCGGTTTTAAACCCCATTGGAACCATACCCATATTTGTGGGACTAACAGACGGTTATACTAAAGCAGAACTTTCCAAAACATCTTTATGGACAGCTATTAATGTATTTATTATATTGATGATTGCCTTTTTTATTGGGCAGTATGTTTTATCTTTTTTTGGCATCACAATAACAGCCTTGAGAATTGCCGGTGGAATTTTAATTACAAATTCTGGTTTTGCCTTATTAAATGGTAAATTTAGTAAGAATAAAGGAATCAACAAGAAAGTGGAAGAAGAGGCTCAAGAGAGAAATGACATTGCATTAACTCCATTAGCTATGCCTATGCTAGCAGGTCCAGGGTCAATGTCTTTATTGATTGCTTTTTATCAAGAACATAATTCTACTAGTGAAATTATTTGGTCTTGTATTGCTATATTAGTGGTTGCTGTTGTAATTTTTTTAATTCTTAGAAGTGCTTACTATTTATCAAGAATCTTAGGTTCTGCAGGAATTGTGGCTATTTCGAGAATTGTTGGTTTCTTAACTATTGCTATTGGTATTCAATACATCATCAGTGCCATTTTAAGTATTATTAGAGGCATCTAAACAATTCCCAATTTTTCTTAAATGACGTGTAAGTGATTCTTTTTTTCTTAACTTTAAGAAAAATTGAACTACATGCGAATTCTACTTACTGGTGCTAATGGTTATGTGGGTAAAAGGCTTTTGCCTGAATTATTGAATAACGGACACGATGTTGTGTGTTGTGTTAGAAACAAAAATCGTTTAGGACTTGATGCAATAACATTATCTAAAATTACTGTTTGGGAAATTGATTTCTTGAATAAACCTGTTCTTGAAAATCTTCCTTCTGAATTTGATGTAGCCTTTTTTTTAATTCATTCCATGACTTCTTCCACAGATAAATTTGATGAATTAGAAACTAGAGCTGCTTCAAACTTTAACCTTTACCTGAATGTAATTGGAGTAAAACAAGTCATTTATTTGAGTGGTATTGTGAATCAATCTTCGCTTTCTAAGCATTTACAATCAAGATTAAATGTAGAAGAAATTCTTTATCAAGGTAATTTTAAAACAACCGTATTAAGAGCTGCTATTATTGTAGGTTCTGGAAGTTCATCTTTTGAAATTATAAGAGATTTATGTGAAAAACTTCCTGTGATGATAACTCCTAAATGGGTTTTGACAAAATCGCAACCCATAGCCATTCGAGATGTAATTCAGTATTTAATTGGCGTAATGTTGAATGAAAAGTGCTATGATGATTCTTTTGATATTGGAGGACCAAATATTATTACTTATAAGCAAATGATGTTGTTGTATGCCAAAACACGAAAAATTAAACTTTGGATATTTACTTTACCTGTAATGACTCCTAAACTTTCTTCTTATTGGTTGTATTTTGTTACCTCAACTTCATACAAATTAGCGGTGAATCTTGTAGATAGTATGAAAATGGAAGTGGTTTGCAAAGACAACCGTTTGCGTGACATTTTAAATATCAAACCTATCTCTTATGTGGATGCCATAAAATTAGCGTTCTTGAAAATCGAACAAAATTTAGTCGTTTCTAGCTGGAAAGACAGTTTGGTTAGTGGTAGATTTAAAAAAGAATTAGCAGGTTATGTGCAAGTACCAACTTATGGTTGTTTGAAGGATGAAAAATCTATAAAAATTGAGAATCCAAATAGTGTTTTAGATAATATTTGGTCTATTGGTGGTGCCAAAGGTTGGTATTATGGCAATTGGATGTGGGAAATTAGGGGTTTTATGGATAAATTGGTTGGTGGTGTTGGTTTACAAAGAGGTAGAACGCATGTACATGAAATAGCTGTTGGTGATTCTTTAGATTTTTGGCGTGTATTATTAGCTGACAAAGAGGAAAAGAGATTACTTCTTTTTGCTGAAATGCGTTTGCCTGGTGAGGCTTGGTTAGAATTCAGGATTGATAAAGAAAACGTTTTACATCAAATTGCTACTTTTAGACCAAAAGGGTTATTGGGTAGATTGTATTGGTATAGTTTAGTGCCTTTTCACTACTTTATTTTCGGAGGTATGATTCGAAATATTGCTAAAACTTCTTAAATAATTTCCAAAATAGAACTCCAAATTACAAGTTTAAATTGAAATTTGGAGTTGTCTTTTTATTCTACAAAACCTACAGCTACAGTATTATTGGTTTGTTGATCAATTATAATGAAAGCACCATTAGCTCTGTTTTCTGAAAATTTATCTAAATAGATTGGATTAGCTAAGTGCAACTTAACGGTGGCAATATCATTTAATTTTATACTTGAGGTTTGATGTAATTCCAAGGGAGCTTCTGGTCTAATTAGATTGACAATTTCTTGCACTTTACCCACTTGAACTCTAGTGCCTGCTTGAATATAATATTTAGCAGAAGTAAGCAAGGGTTTTTCATCCAACCAAACAATTTTTGCTTGCAATTCCTTTTTAAACAAATCTTCCTTTTCTTCTTTAACAAGCATCATGCCTCGACTAATATCGATATCTTCTCTTAGCCTAATTTGAATTGAATCGCCTTCTTCTGCTGTTTCCAATAGTGTTTTAAATTTTCTAATTTCAACTACTGCTGCTTTCTTCCCAGAGGGCAAAACAATTAGTTCATCACCTACTCTAACATTTCCTGAACTTATTCTTCCTGCATAAGAGCGATAATCTACAAATTCCTTGGTTTGCACGTGATAAACTTGTTGTATATCCATCCTAAAATCTGAAGTTGTTACATTGCTTTTTGAAAACGAATGCAATACTTCCGATAAGGTTTCACTAGAATACCAAGGCATTTCTTTCGATTGAAAAACAATATTATCCCCTTTCAAAGAGCTAATAGGGATAATCGCTATCTTTTGATTCAAAGGTTCTAATTGCTGAATCATTTTATTAATTTCGATGGAGATATTCAAAAATACATCTTCACTATAATCTACTAAGTCCATTTTATTAATACAAAAAACCACTGATTCTAAACGCAATAACCTACTGATAAAATAATGACGATGGGTTTGTTCTAGCAATCCTTTTCTAGCATCAATTAGAATTATGGATAAATCTGAATTAGATGCTCCAGTAACCATATTTCTGGTATATTCTACATGACCAGGGCTGTCTGCTATAATAAATTTTCTAGTATCTGATGAGAAATAAATGTGTGCTACATCAATGGTTATCCCTTGTTCTCGTTCGGCAATTAATCCATCCGTTATTACAGAAAAATCTAAATCTTCTAACCCTTTTTCTTTTGTTTTTTGTCTGATTAAGGCCTCTTGTTCTCTTGTAAGTGCGTTGTTATCATTTAAAAAACGTCCAATTAAGGTACTTTTCCCATCATCTACACTTCCTGCTGTATTTATTTTAAGTAATTTCATAATTAAAAATATCCTCCTTTTTTGCGTTGTTCTAAGGCTGCTTCTGAGCGTTTATCATCAATTCGCGCTCCTCTTTCTGATGATTTTGATGCTTTATTTTCATACATAATGTCATCAATTGTTGAAGCTACAGATGGCAAAGCTGCTGTGCAAGTCATATCTCCAACGGTTCTGAATCGGACTTGGTCTTCAACAATCTCATCTGTTTCCACAATATTCAGAAATTCGGAATATGCTAAAATTGTTCCATCGCGTTTCACTAATTTTCTGGAGTGAGAAAAGTATATGGATGGTAAGTCTAATTGCTCTTGTTTGATATAACTCCACACATCTTCTTCGGTCCAATTGCTAATAGGAAACGCTCTGACATTTTCTCCAAAATTGATCTTTCCATTCAAAATGGTAAACATTTCGGGTCTTTGTTTTTTAGCATCCCATTGTCCAAAATCATCTCGCACTGAAAAAATACGTTCTTTGGCTCTGGATTTTTCTTCATCTCTTCGAGCTCCACCGATGCAAGCATCAAATCCAAATTCCTCAATAGCATCTAGTAAGGTTACCGTTTGAAGTGCGTTTCTGCTAGCATATTTGCCTGTTTCTTCTTGTACTTTGTTTTGATTTATACTGTCTTGAACATACCTTACGATTAATTCAACTCCTAATTCTGCAATCAATTTATCTCTAAAAATTATAGTTTCTGGAAAATTATGTCCTGTATCAATATGCATAAATGCAAATGGAATTTTTGCAGGATAAAAAGCTTTTTGAGCCAATCTTGCTACTGTGATGGAGTCTTTTCCTCCAGAAAACAACAACACTGGCTTTTGAAATTGAGCTGCAATTTCTCTTAAAATGTAAACACTTTCGTTTTCTAATTCTTCTAAATGATTTCGCATACTTTCGTTTTATTTATTATTATCCCTATGTATGTGGAGTCCGCATTCTTTTTTACCATTTTCCCACCACCATCTACCAGCTCTAAAATCTTCGTTTTTAGCAATAGCTCTTGTACATGGAGCACATCCAATACTTACATATCCCTTTTCATATAAGCTATTGATTGGAATTTTATTAGCTGCCACTAAGGATTCTAGATCGGCTAAATTGAACTTCAATAATGGATTAAATTTGATTAAATTATTGTCCTCATCCCATTCCAAAAACTGCATATTCTCTCTATTTTTTGATTGTTCTGCTCTAAGCCCTGTTATCCATACATTTGTATTTTGAAGTGTTCGCTGTAAAGGTTTGACTTTTCGAATATAACAGCATTGTTTTCTGCTTTCAATACTGTCATAAAAACTATTAATTCCGTTTTTTGCTACATAGTGTTGAATATCTTTTTCTTCAGGATAAAAGACTTGAATATTCATCTTAGGATATTTAGTTTGTGTTTTTTGAAAAACTTCATAAGTTTCATTAAATTGTCTTCCAGTATCTAAGGTAAAAACCTCAATTTGATGGTGATATGGATTCAAAAAATGCGTTAAAACTTGATCTTCTATGCCAAAAGAAGTAGAAAATTTCACTTTTCCTTTTAGATTGGCAATCACATACTGAATACTTTCTTCGAGTGTGAGCTCTTGTAATTTTGCGTTATGGTGCTCTAAATTGTCTTTCATTTTGTCCATTTCGTCCAAGCTTTTTCGTGTAAAAAATACAAAAACATTTTTGAGAAAACTTCGAAACCTCCTATCGACAAGGCTATAACAACCTTCCCTGTGAGAAAATATGAAATAATAATTGTATCAATTGTACCTACTATTCTCCATGTTACAGCTTTATATGCTGCTATCTTTGATTCTTTACTTATTGAAGTTTTCACTGGTTTTAATATGTCTAAAATCATTATGATTTATTTTTTTTCAAATATACTATTAGTCTATCGATTTAGTAGAGTATTTTAACAAAAAAATATCAAAAATTTGCTAAATCGGCTAATGATTTATTTTCTAAAACATTGAGGGCATTATCTCTAACTTGTATCATTAATTTATTTAGGGCACATGCTTCTTCATCTGGACAATCTACACATTTTTCATAAAAATTAAGACTCACACATGGCAATAGTGCTATAGGCCCATCTAAAAAGCGAATGATATTTGCTACTGAAATATCTTTGGGATCTTTTAACAAATAATAACCTCCTCCTTTGCCTTTTTTAGAGCCTAGTAAACCTATTTTTTTTAAATCTAGCAGTATGGTTTCGAGAAATTTCTTGGAGATATTTTCTTTTTCTGAAATTTCAGAGATAAGAACAGGCATTAACTTATCTTGCTTAGCAATATAAATCAACGCCTTAATTCCATATTTTGTTTTTCTTGATAGCATTTTAATTTTTAGGTAAAAATATTTCAGCCATCATACAACGTGCACTTCCACCACCACAAGCCTCAATTGTATCTAAACTTGAACTTAAGATAGTGGCATGTTTTTCGAGTTTCGCTATTTGCTCTGCTGTTAAGCTTTCGTGTGCTGATTTACTCATCACTAAATAGCTTTTATCATCTGTACCTTTTAATTGCAACATATTCCCTGCAAAATTATTGACTTGTTCTTCTGTAATCAAGATGATTTCTTTTCCGTCTTCTTTTAAACTTTGTAAGACTTGTTTTCTTTCACTTTTATCATCTATACAATCCGCACAAATTACGGCGAAAGTTTCACCTAAGCACATCATTACATTGGTGTGATAAATTAATTTTCGTTCTCCATCTACCGTTTGAAAGGCTTCAAAAATAACTGGACCCATGTCAAAGTCTTCACAGAATTCAATCATCAATTCTTCATCGGCTCTTGGAGATAAGGCACAATATGCTTTTCCGTTGGCTCTATCTAACAATAGGCTACCTGTTCCTTCTAAAAAGATGCCATCTTCTTCTGCTGATGTGTAATCTACTATATCATTTAATTGATATCCTTTTTCTTCCAATAAATCCAGAATATCTTCTCTTCTTTCAGCACGTCTGTTTTCAGCAAACATAGGGTATAAAGCTACATCTCCATTTTCGTGAAAAGAAATCCAATTGTTTGGAAAAATACTATCTGGTGTATCTGGACTAACTGTATCATCTACAACTGTTACATCAATACCTACCATCTTGAGCTTCTGCACAAACGTATCAAATTCTTCTTGTGCTTTGGCGTTTACGTTTTCTGGAGTTAATCCGTCTAATACTTTTTGATAGTAATTATTTACAGCTGTTTGTTCGTTCATTCGGAATGCTACTGGACGAATCATTAGTATGGAGTTGGTGGTTTGTTTCATATTTTTATTTGTTGTCTGTTGACAGTTATCTGTTGTTTTTGTTTATTATGTTAGAAAAAATCATGATTTCCAGTTGTTTCCAACGTATTTTATAAAATTGAAAATTTTTGCTCCTAAATTATCATAATCTGTAATATATCTTTCTATATCAGGTATTAATCCAATATATAGATGATTAATCTTTATTAAATGTCCTTTTGTTTCTAAACAACTAGAATGTGAAAAAACTAAAAATCTAATAAAATCAGCTTTGTAACGATTTCTTCCATAACCATCAACAATATTAGAATTTACCGAATCTGAAGAACGTTTTATTTGACTACCCAATTCATATAACTCATATTTTGGCAAAAGTAATGAAGTCGGATGAATCTTATAAAACAATGCTAAGCTAATTTTATAAATATCCAAATCTTGATAACCACTCATTTCTAAACAATTTATTTAGTAAATGACTGAAACCGATAACTGACAACCTTTTTAATCCCTAATTAATGGTAAAGTTGAGCATCTTAGCAACCCTTCTTGTTTAGCGATTTCTGCGTATGGAATTTCTTCTACAGTGAATCCTTTTTCTCTCAGCCAATGGTTTAATCGGGTGAAGTTTTTTTCTGACACTACTACATCTGGTGCAATTGAAAATACGTTTGAATTCATATGATACATTTCATCTCGTGTGATGTGAAATAGATTTTCTTTTCCAAAAAGGTTTACCAAATACATATAATCGGCTTCTTCTCGGAAACCACTTTTGTAAATGATTCCTTTATCGGTTCCAACAGGTTGAAAACAACAATCTAAATGTAAAGCATTGTCTCTTGCTTCAATTTTTGACTTTACTAAATCAAATTCTTTTACAATTTTATTGGGAAACAATTCTTTTATGTACTTCACACCAGCCATATTAGTTCTTGCTGTAATGTAATCTTTGTAATCTGACCCTTTGTATGTTCCTATGAAAATGTAGTCGTTCCACAACATTACATCACCACCTTCAATATGCACTTCTTCTGGTGGTCGCACAACTTTTTTTGGATCAATCTGGTCAATAACGTATTGGATGGCGTCTAATTCTCTTTCTCTATCTGGTAAAATATTTGCTTTGATAAAAATATCATCGATGACGAAACCAATATCTCTTGTGAAGATTTGGTTGTAGTTTTCAATCTTTTCTGGTCTAAAAACTTGCACCTCGTATTTTTGAAAAACTTGGTTAAAAGCTTCCATTTCTTGTACCATGTCTTCTTCCACAGGATAAGTTCCTGCGACAATATGTTCTAATGATTTTGGGTCATAAGCCTCTTCTATTGTTGGAGTTGGTCCGTTGCTAATTGCAGAACCTAGAACTACTGCTTTTAATCTTGCTGTTTCGTTTTTTACATTTAGTTGTAACATATAATTGAGATTAATTTCCAATAAACTTAGCAAATATAAGAAAAGGGCTTACTAGAAAAAAATTAGTTACAGATAAAAGCTATTCACAATCTTCAATATATGCCTCAAAAAAATTGTTAGTATTGTAATAGGTATCTGGTAGTAAATCTATATAACTTCCCGCCTTTAAGGTAACACTTTTAGAACCACTTACACTATAATCTTCTTTTGCAATAATAAATTCATGCCTGTGATATAAATTTTCATTATCAGGAACAACCAAAGTTACATCATTTAAGCAAGAACAATTTAGATTATCAGAATCTAATACGAGAATTGTATCTGTCAAAACTACTGAACAACAGCCTTCATTAAAATACTCATAACTTATTATTTGATTACCAACCTCTAATGCTGTAAATGCATCATCAATAACTCCATTCCCAGAGAAAGTTCCATTATTTGTCATTGATAAATAAACTCCCATATCTTCAATCACACTGTTCAAACATATTGTAGAGGGAAGGTTAAAAACAACATCTGTTGATTCATCTTTTGGCATTATAGAAACATCATCTAGAAAAATATATGAACTTGATGTCTCAAAATTCCTCCCAATGTAAATTACCAAAACTTTTTGATTCCCAATTGTTTGAGGAACTGTAAAACTAGTTGTATAACAATGCCATTCATTATCATTTGGTACTACTTGGGAAGCAACTCTATAAGATTGAGGAAAAAAGTCTTGAAATGTTGTATTATTATCAACTACATCAAACCAAACTTGATCATAAAATCCCTCTGCTCCATTACCTAATGGCATTACTGCAAATTCCACAGGAGCCATCTGCAATGTTGAAGCTGCTGGAATAGATTCAGCAGGTGAATTATTAACTTTAGCCCAAAAAGATAATTGATAAGTTGATCCAGGTATTAAATTATTATTTAAAATTGTTTGTGTAACCTCTGAATTATAATAAACAGATTCTGTTGTTACATTTTCAATAGCATAAACTCCCATGAAATTATTATTTGTAGGAACAAGAAAATTATGAGTTTCCGAAGCAGGAATACTTCCATAAGTTGACACACCAGTATTAAAATTATTAGAAATAACACATCCTCTTACAAACACATCTGGTGTGTCTACAAAAGGTTGCCATCCAGGATTGTTATCAATTAAATTACATGATGCTGCAGCTTCAAAATCACCATTTACAACGAAACTACCTGAAGGTATGCATGAATTTTGCCCGTAAAAAAAATTAAAGCTTAACAAAAACAAAAGAAATGATGTTTTTTTCATATTATCAATATAATTTATTTCTTTTCTAATAAAATTTTTATTTGACCTCTTAACTCCTCAATTTCTTTAGCTTGTCTATCAATTTGTTTTTTTTGTTCTATAGCATAAAGAGTTAACTCTTCAATTTTTTCCATTTGTTTAGCTTGCATTACGCCTAAATCCAAACCCTCACTTTCTAATTCTTTAGCAGAAGGTATATTAGGCAAATGTTTATTTTTTTCAATATATCTCTCTACTTCTTGTAATGTCATCAATTTGTAATTCTCTTCAAAAACATAATCTGCCCAATTTGCTGAACTTGGAATAGCAACTCTTACTTTTTCTGTCAAAATTCCTTTATCTACATACAACCTGTAATCACCTGGAGAAGATGAACTTCCAATAATTATTTTACCTCCAGTTGCACTCGATGTACTAAAATTCAAATTATTATTGCCCATTGTTACAATTCTATCTCCTGTTAGTGTCCCATTATCTTCATAAATATTAACATCTGTCTCTCCTGTGGCAGTTGAATTAATCACATATCCAGATATTGGATCACCTGTTACTGTAACATTAGTCCCAGCATTAATTGTAGTTTGGTTTGTTGAACCAGTTCCTACCATATCATTAACCAAAATCACATCACCTTGATCATTAACTGATAAAACTCTACTTGTAGGATTATTTATAGCATTATTTGTGTTTTTTAGGTTTGTAAAACGAAGACCAGAACTTCCATTAGACCCATGTTTGATTTCCAATCTATTACTTGGTGCTACATTATTTCCTAGACCTATTCCTGTATTTCCATTCTCATCAACATATATTCTTTGTGATCCACTCCCATTTGCAATAATTATTTTATCATTAAAATTAGATGAAGCTGATGGAAGTGTAACTTTCCCTATAAAAACATTATTATTTCCAGATATCAAATTTGCTCCACATAAAAATCCGATTGCTATATTTTGATTACCAGTGTTCATGTCAAATAAAGCTTTATAACCTTGAGATATATTTGAATTACCCATAAAATTATAATTTAGACTTTGAAAACCTAATGCAATATTATTACTCCCTGTAAATATTTCACCTGGATAAGTAATCAAATTATTAGTCCCCACACCACTGTATGCTCTATTACCAATAGCTAAATTATTTTCACCACTTGAATTACAAGACAATGAATAAAAACCTAAAGCTACATTATTTGATCCTGAATTATTATTCGACATCGTATTTCTTCCAATTCCAATATTATGCTTTCCAGATTGATTATTTAAAAGTGTCTCACTTCCTACAGCTACATTACCATCTCCTGAAATATTATTCTTTAACGCCTGATAACCTAAAGATGTATTTCTTGTACCACTATTATTAACATTAGACTCATATCCTAAATTTGTATTTGTTTGAGCATTAACCTTATTAAAGGTTATAATTATTAAAATTAAAAAAATAGTCTTTTTCATATGTTATATTTTTATTATTAGATGTAAAGCTAACTTTTTTTAACAACATTTTTTATATTTTCAAGAAGAAATAGTACTTTTTTAATAAAATGCTTTTTACTTTTGTCAATATTAAATAATGACAGACTAAATCTTTTTTATATTTTTACTAATAAAAAAAACTAAAACAAATTAATTATGGGAATTTCAAATTTTTTTAGTTCACTTTTTGGTAAAGCCAAAGGAACTGCTGAAAACATTGGTGAAAAAGTTGAAGATTTAGCAGAAAATGCTATTGACAAAGCCACAGAAGTGGCTGGTGATTTAAAAGACAAGGCTCCTAAATTAGTTGATGATGCTGCCGAAAAACTAGATGAAATGGGTGTTGGTGAAAAAGTTTCTGGTTTTGTGGATACCGCCAAAGAAAAATTAGAAGATGCTTCAGAGTGGGTTGAAGAAAAAGCAATTGATGCTAAAGTGGCTGCTGCTAACTTTGCAGACAAAGCTGAAGACAAAATTGATGAATTGCGAGGGAAAAAAGAAAACATTGAAGAAGCAGATTAATTCATTCCAACGAAAAAAAATCCCGTTTCTCATTCTAGAAACGGGATTTTTTTATTTTTATCTGTCTTTAACTTCTTTAAAAGGTCTTAGATTATATCCTGTATAAACTTGTCTTGGTCTTCCAATTGGTTCTTTATTTAGACGCATTTCTTTCCATTGTGCAATCCAACCAGGTAAACGTCCGATAGCAAATAGAACGGTAAACATTCCTACTGGAATTCCCATTGCACGATAAATAATTCCTGAGTAAAAATCTACATTTGGATATAAATTTCTTGCTTTGAAATATTCATCTTCTAGAGCTACTTTTTCTAATTGTTTTGCGATATCTAACAATGGATCATCAACTCCTAAAGCCGACAAAACGTCATCTGCTGCTTTTTTAATAATTGTAGCTCTTGGATCGAAATTTTTATATACTCTATGTCCAAATCCCATTAAACGGAATGGATCATCTTTATCTTTTGCTTTTAGCACATATTTTGCAACATCTCCACCATTGTTATGAATTTCTTCCAACATTTCTAAAACTGCTTGATTAGCTCCACCGTGTAATGGTCCCCAAAGTGCAGAAACTCCAGCAGAAATTGACGCAAATAAACCTGCATGAGAAGAACCAACAATACGCACTGTAGATGTTGAACAGTTTTGTTCATGATCTGCATGTAAAATGAATAATTTATCTAATGCATCTATCACTTTTTTATCGAATTTGTAAGGTGCTGTTGGCAATTCAAACATCATTCGCATAAAATTTTCTACATATCCTTTGGTGTTGTCATAGTAGTTTAAAGGATATCCCATACTTTTTCTGTAAGTCCAAGTAGCAATTACTAAAAATTTTGCCATTGTTTTACAAACCGCCTCATACATTTCTTTTTCGTTGTGAGGATTTACTGCTTTAGGATTAAAAGCCGTTAATGCACTTGTAAGAGAAGCTAAAACTCCCATCGGATGAGCTGTTTTAGGAAATCCATCAATGATATTTTTCATTTCTTCATTGACTAGCGTATATTTTCTTATGTCGTTTTCAAACTTTTCTAATTCTGCTTGGGTTGGCAATTCTCCAAAAATTAATAAAAAAGACACTTCTAAAAAATCTGCTTTGTCAGCCAATTCCTCAATGGAATATCCTCTATAACGAAGTATCCCTTCTTCTCCATCTAAAAAAGTAATTTCACTTTTACATGAACCTGTATTTTTATAACCTGGATCTATTGTTATTGCTCCTGTTGCGCTTCGTAAGGTATCTACTTCAATAGCAACTTCATTTTCAGTTCCTACAATTACTGGGAACTCATATTTTTTTCCATCTAATTCTAATGTAGCCGTTTTTGACATAATATTGTTAGGGTTTTAAGTCTTGAATTTTTATCAATTCCACAAAATTACTGAATTACTTGTTAACTTAAAAAGAAATTTGCTTTACATTTCGTTAATTATTCTATAAAATTGCAAAATTGGTATATATTTCAATTCTTTTTCTCTAATAAATCAATTTGCTGTTAAAGATTTAATTATAAAAAAACCTGTAAGACATAATTAAATATCTTACAGGCGAAAAAATATTAACAAACAAAACTTTTTACTCTATAACCACCTTTTCAACTTTTTGACCTTTTTGTGTTTTAACCATCATAAAATAAATTCCTTTATTTAGCCCTGAAACATCTATAGTTTCGTTTTCAACATCAAGTATTTTCTTTAAAATAATTCTTCCTTGAACATCGTATATCTCTATCGATCTGATGCTGCTATTTGCCTTAATATTCAACACATCATTGGCAGGGTTTGGATAAACTCCAACGGAATTATCAATGACTACCACTGAATTACTTAGCACTTGGAAAGTTGTATTGGCAAAATTTGTTTCAATTGGGAAATTATAATCAAAATAAATATCTGCTTTTTTAGAAACTATGTCATCAACAACAAGGTTGTCTTTTGTTCTTATTTTTAACAATATGTTTCCGTGACCACCAGTATCCAAGTTTATGGTTTGGAAAATAAACTCTACAATATTGCCATTAACTCTTGTAATAACATTGTGAGACGCTTCTAATAATCTTAACGTATTTATATCAAAATCAGCTGGATTGATCGTAGTTTTTACCACTATATTCTCAGCTTGATAAGTTCCTGTATTCTCAAAATTGATTACATAATGCAGGTATTGACCAATGTAGGATGGACTAACCACAGCCCCTTCAATACATGTTATATCATTTGGATCATAAGAACCTACCACAGTTTGATTAAAATCAAAATTATTATCGTTCCAGTTATCATCGGTTGTAACATCAATAAAAGCATTGAAAGCTAGAATATCTCCATTATTAACTGCTGGAATCTCCTGTGGTGAATTTACATTGAGCGTGATTGTTATACTTCCTGTTTGAAAAGGAACTAATCCTGGTATAAACCAATTCATTGAGCCGATGCCAACATTTGTTGGTGTAACTGATGAGGAAACCAAATCCAATAAAGCATCATTGTAGGTAAAGTTTACAAAACCGTCCACGGTTTGATTTCCTTTATTCTTGTAAACAATTTTATAAACAGCATCAAAACCTGGTCTTGCTGGAGTTATCGGTACAATTACAATTTCTAAATCAGGATGAACACCATTTGCTGTGATACAGAAGTTTTGTGTTGTGGTTGAATTATCAATAACTGGAATAGTAACAGTTGCTGGGTTTGGAGTGATATTAAAATAGGTTGGTTCTTCTAAATTTGGCACTAATTCAAAAACGCCTTGTTGACTTGCAAATAGGGCGTAGTTACCAACATTATTAGTAAAAATAGAGGAGTTAGTGGTTACTGCATTTAAATTTACTGCTAATTCTAAGAACTGAACTGGAACATCATTGGCATCACATCCGTTGTTGTTACTATCAAATTGAGCCACCCCTAAAACCGTATTAAAATTTCCATTAGGCGTAAATGAACAATAAGAATTAACAATAGGATTTGGAGTTGTAAAAAAAGTATCAAATGTATCACTTCCATCTACACAAATATACTGCTGCGTATTATTTAGATTTCCCGATGCTAAACTTACATTTAAGTTGGCATACCCATTCTTAAGATTGATTATATCCAAATTCAGGTTGTTGTTTACAGAAATATCTAAAATATTACTCTGTGGCAAATTATTTGGCTCATTTTCATAGGCTATTGTTGAAAAATCAACACTGGTTAAATTATTATTTTGAACTTCAACTCTGTATAAAAAGGGTAAATTATTTAATTGTAAATCTGTCAATTGATTAAACCCAATTTGTAACGTTCTTAAATTCTTGTCTTGTATTTGAAAACTCGTAATAGAATTATAGAAAGCATTAATGGATTGAATTTGTTGATTGGTATCTAAATTCAAACTCGTCAATTGGTTATTTCTAACCACAAGATTTCTCAGATTTGGACATTGTGTTAAATCTATTGATGACAGTTGATTATAACTACAGTTTAAAGTTTCCAAATTGGTACAATTTGTTAAAATCAAATTTGCTATTTGTGCATTTGTGGCAAAATAATACTCTAATTGTGGGCATACACTTAAATCTACTGTAGCGATTTGATTATAACTACTTCTCAACCATCTCAGATTAACAAAAGCCTCTAAGCCTTGCAAACTTTGTATCCCACCATTAACTATCTGAGAACCATCAAGATTCATGAAGACTATAGCTTGAGCTTCAGAAAATTGAATTTCTCCATCTTGATTGGTATCTACTTTTGTATATATATTCCAAGTTGCTGTGTTATTTGGGTTAACATTGGAAGCAATATTATTTGTGGTATCAGCAGCTAATAACTTAGTCTTAAAATTTGTATCTGGAATAAAAACGATATCATCTAAAGCTACAATCAAATCAAAATTAGTTACCGAAAAACATCCTGTTACATTATCAACAACACTTACAAAGATTGTTTGTGGATTTGAAGTATTTGTAAAAGCCGTTGGATTTGCTATTGCATTAGTTCCTGCTTGGGCATCAGCTAAAGTCAAATAATATTGAAAAGATAATCCAGTTGCTCCATTTGCCATATCAGCTTCATTTTGAGTCAAATCAAAAATTGCTGATCCATCAAAAGGACTTTCGTAAACTATCATATCATTTGGTTGGACAATATTTGGTGCTTGATTAACAATAATAGTTTCACAAGCTGTTAATGTTTGTGTACAAACTGGGGTTGTTGAAGATGATACATCAACTAAACATATTGTAGTATCGACAGTTAAATTAGAAAATGACAAGGTTGCTGAACCATTTGAATTTAAAGTCACTGACTGTTGAAAAAATCCATCAACCGTATATTGAACCGTTGCATTTGGTGTTCCTGTAAATAAAACACTAGCAGAGTCACTAGAACAAATTGGAGAATTTGTAGTAATTGAAACTGTTGGTAATACATTAACAATCAAATTAAAACTCGTTGTTGAATACAATCCTGATGCAATTTCTTCAACTCTTACAAATATGGTTTGAGGATTTGATAAATTAGTGTAAGCCATTTCACTTACAATTGCAGCGGTATTGTTTTGCGCATTATTCAAAGTATTAAAATATCTAACATCATATAGAGTAGGATTTAACCCATTTAATGTTTGTACTTCATTTGTTGTTAAATCAAATGCTTCAAATCCATCTCCATTTCCATCACAAACTATCAAGTCGTTTGGTTGTGCAATGGGTGGTTGTGCATATAGGGTTCCTGTTATAAAAAGTAGTAAGAGTAGTAGTTTCTTCATGACTTTAATGTTTTGTATAAATTTACTATTGTTTTTTGATTGATTATTTACTCAATGAGTAAACTAGTGTTTTGAGTTAGAATTCGCTTTTCTGTTTGGACTCTGAAATTCAGAATCAAGTTCAGAATGAGAGATTCACTTTATTTTTATATGGTTTTTAAAATTTCTTGTAATCGTTCTCTTTTTCGTTGTGAAATAGGCAAATGACTTTCATCGGCCATGATAACATATCCACCATCTTTTTTAATATAAGATTTCAAATAATTCAAATTAATTAGATGCGATTGATGTATCCTTTCAAATCCGTGTTCGGTTAATAATTCTTCATACTCTTTCAAGGTTTTTGAGATCAAAATTGGCTTACTGTTTTTGATGTAAAACTTGGTATAATTATCTTCACTTTCACATCGAATGATATCGCTTATTTCAAACAGATGAATGCCATCTGAAGTGGAAAGTGCTATTCTCTTAAAATTATCCACTTTTTTTCTTATATTTTCTAACAATAAATCGATATGAGCGTAATCATTTGTCTTTTCTAAAACCGATTCGATTTTCACAATCACTTTTTGCAATTCATCTGGATCAACTGGCTTCAATAGAAAATCCAACGCACTAAATCGAAAAGCCTTTATAGCATACTGCTCGTGAGCTGTAATAAAAACAATATTAGATTTTATTGCTCCATTTTTGGCTGCTAATTGTTCTAGAATATCAAAACCTGTTCCGTCGTTTAATTGAATATCTAAAAACACAACTTGCGGTTTCAATGCATCTATGACTTCAATTCCTGTTGAAACGCTATCTGCTTCACCAATAATTTTTATATTGGGTGCAAATCGTTCCAACAAACCTTTCATTCCTTCTCTAAGATTTTGATCATCGTCAATTAATATGGCTTTTATCATTTTCTTTAGTAATTGATGTTTAGTGATTAGTAAAAAGTAACCTGGCTGACTACTCTTTACTAATTACTAGTTACTTTATATATTGTAATGGTAATTCTAAAATTACTCTTGTCCCTTTTGCAACATTATTTTCAACTATCTCTTCAATATCAATGGTAGCTTTTTTGGAGGTTGATGAGGCAATCATTTCTAAACGTTTTTTGATGATGTCCAAAGCCATTGATTTGTGTGCTATAACGGAATGCTCTTTGTTTTGCTTGGATTGATTAATTCCAATTCCATCATCTAAAATGGTACACACCAAAGAATCATCTTTTATAGCAAAGTCGATTATAACATTCCCTATTTCTTTTTTTGGAATCACTCCATGAATTATAGCGTTTTCTACAAAAGGTTGAATAATTAGAGGAGGAAGAGCAACATCATCTTCAATTTCGGGACTTTTTCGAATGTTAAAATTGAATTTGTGATTAAATCGCAGTTGCTCCAGCTCCAAATAATTTTGTAAACTTTCAATCTCTTTATCAATTGGAATTAGAGATTCTTTAGAATACTCTAGGGTTAATCGCATTAATTTTGAAAATTTTGACAAATATTTTATAGCAGAATCGGTTCCATTTTGCACAATGAAACTAGAAATTGATCCTAAACAATTGAATACAAAGTGTGGATTCATTTGTAAATGCAACGCTTTTTGTTCGTATTCTGCTAATTCTTTTTGTAAGGTTAATGTTTTTTTCAGCTGCATTCTGTTGTAAATTAAAAATCCTATTCCAAAAAGCAACAGTGCTATTAATCCGCCAAATAGAAGTTTTAGCTTTGAACTTTTAGCTTCTTCTTTTAGCAGTAATTCTCTCTTATCATTTTCTTCTTTTTGAAGTAATTCCTTTTTTTCAAATTCATAATTTAAGGATGCTTCAACGGATTTTCTGATATTTTCTTCATTGGTTAAACTATCCTTTATCACACTATATTTTTGAAAATGCTCTAAAGCCAAGTTTGAATTTCCTTTTTTGGCATAAATATCACTTAATAGTTTTTCTGCAATTGCTTTTTGCTCTAAAACATTGATTTCTGTAGCTAAAGCCAAAGCTTTGTCAGTATATTGGAGTGCCTCTTCTAATTTGTCTTTATCCAAATAAAATTCTCCAAGAAAAATATAAGTATCTGCAAGTCCAAATTTATCATCTATACTTTGAAAAGTTGCAATAGCATTTTGCCAATTTATAACAGCCTCATCATTTTGATTTTTTGCCGTAAAATACAAACCCATATTATTATACCACTCACCTAATGCTCTAGGATTTGGATTTTTATCTAAACTATTTTTGGCCAAATCATAATATTCAAAAGCTTTATCTAAACTTTTCTGTTTTAAATAGATATTCGCTATATTAGTTAAAGTGATGCCAACATTTACATCTTTTAATTTTTCCTGAATTTTCTGTGCTTTTATAAAATACTCTAAGGCTTTAAAATCTGAATGTTGAGATTTGTAAACTACACCAATATTATTGTAAAGTTTAGCACATTTGCTTTCATCGTTTAAACTTTCATAAATTTTTACAGATTTTAGGTAAAATTGCAGTGCTTTGCTATAATTACTTTGTTCTGAAAAAACAATTCCCATACCTCCATAAGCTTTAGCCAAACCTTGTGCAACTTCCTTTTTATTGGATGATGATGGATTATTTTCCTCAAAAATTTCTTTAGATAAAATAAAATTATCTAATGCCTTTTTATAATCTCCTAATATAATGTTTGCAGTAGCAATATTTGAATAGGCATTTCCTTCTTCAATTTTATAATTGATTTTTTGGGCTAATTGCATAGCCTGATTTCCATATTCAACCATTTTATTGGGATCTGAATATTTGTATTGATCTGCTATTGCATTTAAAATTTTAGCTTTGTCAATATCATTTTTTACTTTTTTGAGTTCGATTTGTAAACTATCCATCAATTTATCTTGTGCTTGGACCGATATTGATAAGAATAAAAAAAGATATAGAAGTATTTTTGATTTCATTTATTCATTATTGATAAACAAATGTAACATTTACTTTTCAGGAAATAATAATGATTTAGAATTTGAGTGTTTTGAATGAGAATTTGAATATCATTCTTATCATTTAGCCATTAAGGCTCATTTAGAAAAAGTTAAATTTCTTAATGGTTCCAAAAAAGAAACCCTTCTGGAGTTTGAAACTCCAGAAGGGTTTAGATGCTGAAACAAGCTCAGCATGACAATTTTGTATTATTTCTGCTTAAAAGCTCTCATTCCAGGGAAATAAGCTACATCAGCTAATTCTTCTTCAATTCTTAACAATTGATTGTATTTTGCCATTCTATCTGAACGAGAAGCTGAACCTGTTTTGATTTGTCCACAGTTTAATGCTACTGCTAAATCAGCAATGGTATTATCTTCTGTTTCACCTGAACGGTGACTCATCACTGATGTATAACCTGCATTATGTGCCATATTTACAGCTGCAATGGTTTCTGATAAAGTTCCGATTTGGTTTACTTTAATTAAGATTGAGTTTGCTGTATTGTTTGCAATTCCTTTGGCTAATCTTTCTACGTTGGTAACGAATAAATCGTCTCCAACTAATTGTACTTTATCACCAACTAATTCCGTCAATGTCTTCCAACCAGCCCAGTCATTTTCATCCATTCCATCTTCAATAGAAACGATTGGATATTTTTTAGTTAATTCTGCTAAATATTCTGCTTGTTCTTGAGAAGTTCTCACCTTTCCTGTTGGTCCCTCAAACTTTGTGTAATCATATTTTCCATCTACAAAAAACTCAGCTGCTGCACAATCTAAGGCAATCATTACATCATCACCGAAAGTATAACCTGCATTTTCTACGGCTAACTTAATTGAATCTAACGCATCTTCAGTTCCTCCTTCTAAATTGGGTGCAAAACCACCTTCATCACCAACTGCTGTTGACAGATTTCTATCGTGCAATACTTTTTTAAGGTTATGAAAAATTTCAGTTCCCATTTGCATAGCATGTGTAAAGTTTTTGGCTTTAACAGGCATAATCATGAATTCTTGAAACGCAATTGGAGCATCAGAATGTGAACCACCATTGATAATATTCATCATTGGAACTGGCAACGTATTTGCAGAAACGCCACCAACATATCTGTATAAAGGCATTCCTAATTCATTGGCTGCTGCTTTTGCAACGGCTAAAGAAACTCCTAAAATGGCATTAGCTCCTAAGTTTGATTTATTGGGAGTTCCATCTAATTCAATCATCATTTTATCAATGGCATTTTGCTCAAAAACAGACATTCCTACTACTTCCGCAGCAATAGTTGTGTTTACATTTTCAACGGCTTTAAAAACTCCTTTTCCCAAGTAGGCTTTTCCTCCATCACGTAATTCAACGGCTTCATGCTCTCCTGTAGAAGCACCACTTGGCACGGCAGCTCTTCCTAAAATTCCGTTTTCTGTAATTACATCAACTTCTACTGTTGGATTTCCGCGAGAATCTAATATTTGTCTTGCGTGTACTTTGATAATTATGCTCATTTTTAATGATTTTTTAAAATTAGATAAACAAATTTAAACATTCTATATTTTAAACCCCAAAAAACTTATAAACGATAACGTTTTAGTGAAAAACTCCATTTATTTTAGTAAAAGCGAATGGCTTGGGCATTATTTAACTACCATTTTCCTGCTTTTCATTCTATCTTTTTTAAACCTGTCTGGTTTAAAAAAGGATGCCATTCCCATCAGGGCTAGATAATATTCCTTATACTTTTTGTAAAGAATGTGATTTTATATTCTCTATAAAACTATCAAATAAATATTGAGAATCATGTGGTCCTGGACTTGCTTCTGGGTGATATTGTACTGAAAAACAATTTTTAGATTTCATTCGCATACCAGCTACCGTTGCATCATTTAAGTGCAAATGAGTGATTTCCATATCTGGATGCTGTTCTAATTCTTCTTTATTCACAGCAAACCCATGATTTTGTGAAGTAATTTCACCTTTACCTGTCAATATGTTCTTAACAGGATGATTAATTCCTCTATGCCCGTTGAACATTTTATAAGTTGAAATCCCATTCGCTAAAGCAATTACTTGGTGCCCTAAACAAATACCAAACAAAGGTTTATTGTTGGCGATAATTTCTTGAGCTGTTTTTTGAGCTTGATGCAAAGGCTCAGGATCACCAGGTCCATTGGATAGGAAATAACCATCAGGATTAAAACTTTTTAAATCTTCATAGGAAGCATCAAAAGGAAATACTTTTATGTAGCAATCTCTTTTGGCAAGGTTTCTTAAGATATTAGTTTTTATTCCTAAATCTAAAGCTGATATTTTATAAGTTGCGTTTTCATCACCGTAAAAATAAGGCTCTTTGGTTGATACTTTAGAAGCTAATTCTAGTCCTTTCATGTTAGGCACATTTGCTAATTGAGCTTTTAAATCCTCGATTGATGTGCCATCTGTTGAAATGACGGCGTTTTGTGCTCCATTATCTCTGATGTAACTTACCAATGCTCGTGTATCAACATCTGAAACGGCCACGATTTTTTGCTTTTCAAAATAATCAAATAAGCTCTCAGAAGCATCTGGACGAGAATAATTGAAGCTAAAATTTTTACATATTAATCCTGAAATTTTTACTCCGTTAGATTCTACTTCATTGATATTAACTCCATAGTTTCCAATATGAGGATTGGTTGTTACCATGATTTGACCATAATATGAAGGATCGGTAAAAATTTCTTGGTAACCGCTCATTCCTGTGTTAAAACAAACTTCTCCAAAGGTTGTGCCGCTAATTCCAATAGATTTTCCGTGAAAGACTGTTCCATCTGCTAATAAAACGATGGCTTTTTCTTTTGTAGTATATTTCATTTGTTGTGTGTTGTTTTGCAAATTTAGTGTAATTCTTTTTTCTAAAAAAATAAGTTTATAAACAATCAAATGGATTCTTTTCTAGCCTTGATGGGAATGGCATCCTTTTTTGCAAAAAAAGAAGAATGGACAGCAGGAATTACATAACCCGATAAAGACCCAACCCAAATGCTTCCAAAAAACTAAAGTTCAAAAAAAAAGGATAAACTAAAAACTAGCTTATCCTTTTGTGTATTTATGAATTGGTATTCATTATTCTGCTTTATCAGTAGATTCTTCAGAAGTTTCAGGAGCAGGAGTTTCTGCAACAGGAGCTTCAGTGGTAGTTTGTGTTGCTTGTTCGATCACACTTGGTTCAGCTTTTTTAGCTTTTCCACCACGACGGCTTCTTCCTTTTTTCTCTTCTTTTTTACCTCCGTTGTACAATTCATTGAAGTCAACTAACTCAATCATTGCCATGTCAGCATTATCTCCTAAACGATTACCCAATTTAATGATACGTGTATATCCTCCTGGACGATCTCCAACTTTAGCAGCTACTTCTCTAAACAGCTCTGTAACTGCGTATTTATCTCTTAAATAAGCGAAGCAAATACGACGGTTATGGGTTGTATCTTCTTTTGATTTTGTAACTAACGGTTCCACAAATTGTTTTAAAGCTTTTGCTTTAGCAACAGTTGTGTTGATACGTTTGTGTTCTATAAGAGAACAAGCCATATTAGCAAGCATTGCTGCTCTATGTCCTTTTTGTCTGCTTAAATGATTGATTTTTTTTCCGTGTCTCATGACTTTTTATTTAACCTTCATCTTGCTACTATCCACTTTGGAGAGCAAAATATGAAGTAATTTATTCTTTATCTAGTTTATATTTTGCTAAATCCATTCCAAAAGTAAGTCCTTTCACAGCTACTAATTCGTCTAGTTCTGTTAGAGATTTTTTACCAAAGTTACGGAACTTCATTAAGTCGTTTTTGTTAAAAGAAACCAAGTCACCAAGTGTATCAACTTCAGCTGCTTTTAAACAATTTAAGGCTCTCACAGACAAATCCATATCAACAAGCTTAGTTTTTAACAACTGTCTCATATGTAATGACTCTTCGTCATAAGATTCTGTTTGAGCAATTTCATCAGCCTCTAGTGTAATTCTTTCATCAGAAAACAACATAAAGTGGTGAATCAACGTTTTTGCTGCTTCGGTTAATGCATCTTTTGGATTGATAGAACCATCGGTTTGGATTTCAAAAACTAACTTTTCGTAGTCTGTTTTTTGTTCCACACGGAAGTTTTCAATTGAATACTTAACATTTTTTACAGGTGTGTAAATTGAGTCTGTATATATAGTACCAATTGGTGCATTTGGTTTTTTGTTTTCTTCTGCAGGAACATAACCTCTACCTTTCTCGATAGAAAGCTCCATATTGATTGATGTTTTGCTATCAAGATTGCAGATAACTAAATCTGGGTTTAAGATTTGGAAACCTGAGATGAATTTTTGAAAATCACCTGCAGTTAACACTTCTTTTCCTGATAAAGACATAGAAACAGATTCATTATCAATATCTTCAATTTGACGTTTAAAACGCACTTGTTTAAGATTAAGGATAATTTCTGTAACATCTTCAACTACACCAGGAATTGTAGAGAACTCATGTTCTACACCTTCAATTCTAACTGATGTTATTGCAAAACCTTCTAATGCAGAAAGTAAAACTCTTCTAAGTGCATTACCAACAGTCAATCCATAACCAGGTTCTAAAGGTCTAAATTCAAATTTACCTTCAAAATCGGTTGAATCGATCATGATAACTTTATCGGGTTTCTGAAAATTAAATACTGCCATAATTCGACTAATGTGTATTTTTATTTGTTATACAACTCTACGATTAGTTGCTCTTTAATATTTTCTGGAATTTGAAGTCTTTGAGGAACAGCTACGAAAGTACCTTCCTTAGTATCATTGTTCCAAGTAATCCACTCATAAACTTGAGAAGAGTTAGATAAAGAACGATCGATAGCTTCAAGAGATTTAGATTTTTCACGAACAGCAACTTTATCACCTGGTTTAAGGTGGTAAGATGGAATATTTACTAATTCTCCATTTACAGTAATATGTCTGTGAGACACAATTTGACGAGCACCTCTACGAGAAGGAGCGATACCCATTCTGTAAACTACATTATCTAATCTTGCTTCACAAAGTTGTAAAAGGATTTCACCAGTAACTCCTGAGGCAGCAGATGCTTTTTCGAATAAGTTTCTAAATTGTTTTTCTAAAATACCGTAAGTATATTTAGCTTTTTGCTTTTCCATTAATTGGATAGCGTATTCAGATTTTTTTCCTCTTCTTTTAGACATTCCATGTTGTCCTGGAGGATAATTTCTTTTTTCGAAGGCTTTGTCTTCTCCGAATATTGCTTCGCCAAATTTACGAGCAATTTTAGTTTTTGGACCAGTATATCTTGCCATTTCTAATTGTTTAAGATAGAGATTATGAATTCAGGTCTAATCCTTCGATAATCGTAATTCTATCTTGGTTATACTTATTAATTAATTTTAAGAGTGCAAATATAGTAAAATATTTGATTAAACTCTTCTTCTTTTTGGAGGACGACATCCATTATGAGGCATTGGAGTTACATCGATGATTTCAGTAACTTCAATTCCACCATTATGTAATGATCTGATTGCAGATTCTCTACCGTTACCTGGTCCTTTAACGTAAACTTTTACTTTTTTAAGACCAGCGTCAAGAGCTACTTTAGTACAATCTTCTGCTGCCATTTGAGCTGCATAGGGAGTATTCTTTTTAGAACCTCTAAAGCCCATTTTACCAGCTGAAGACCAAGAAATAACTTCACCTTTCTTGTTTGTTAAAGAAATAATGATGTTGTTAAAAGTTGCACTAATATGAGCTTCTCCTGTCGATTCAACGATAACTTTACGTTTTTTTGTAGTTGCCTTAGCCATATTACTTACTTATTATTTAGTTGCTTTTTTCTTGTTAGCAACAGTTTTTCTTTTACCTTTTCTAGTTCTAGAGTTGTTTTTAGTTCTTTGACCTCTTAAAGGAAGACCTGCTCTGTGACGGATTCCTCTTTGACATCCTATATCCATTAAACGTTTGATGTTTAATTGAATTTCTGAACGTAATTCACCTTCAATCTTGAAATAAGATACCGCGTCACGAATTGCTCCGATCTCGTCATCATTCCAATCTGAAACTTTTTTATCTTCACTAACTTGAGCTTTTTCTAAAATCTCTTTAGCTCTGCTTTTTCCTATACCGAAAATGTATGTTAAAGCAATAATTCCTCTCTTTTGTTTAGGTATATCTACCCCTGCTATTCTTGCCATAATTATCCTTGTCTTTGTTTAAATCTAGGATTCTTTTTGTTGATTACGTATAATCTGCCTTTTCTGCGTACAATGATACACTCGGCACTTCTTTTTTTAACTGATGCTCTTACTTTCATGCTATTAGATTTAGTATCTATATGTGATTCTTGCTTTTGACAAATCGTAAGGACTCATTTCTAGTTTCACCTTATCACCAGGTAATAATTTGATATAATGCATACGCATTTTTCCAGAGATGTGAGCAATTACAATGTGCCCGTTTTCTAATTCTACTCGAAACATAGCATTTGATAATGCTTCAATTATTGTTCCGTCTTGTTCTATTGCTGATTGTTTTGCCATAAAATTATTAAGCTACTGCTTTTCTGTTTTTACCACTTTTCATCAAGCCATCATAATGTTTATTCAATAAATAAGAATTTATCTGTTGAATAGTATCAATTGCAACTCCTACCATAATTAATAACGATGTCCCTCCATAGAAATACCCCCATGAACCTTGAACACCCAATAAACTAACTGCTATTGCTGGGAACACAGCGATAAAAGCAAGATAAAGTGAACCTGGAAAAGTTATTAAAGACATGATTTTATCTAAAAAGTCAGAAGTTTCAGCTCCTGGTTTAACACCTGGAATAAAACCGCCACTTCTTTTTAAATCATCTGCCATTTTATTAGTTGGAATTGTAATCGCTGTATAGAAATAAGTAAATACAACTATTAATAGTGCAAAAACTATATTATATACCAATCCAAAAGGATCTTTAAACATTGTAGCGATTGATTGTGCACCTTCAGATTGTGACAACCCAGCAAGTGCCGCTGGAATAAACATAATTGCTTGTGCAAAAATGATAGGCATTACACCTGATGCGTTTAGTTTTAATGGTATAAATTGTCTATCTCCACCACCCATTAAATCTTGTTCAAAATCACCAGAAACTGTTCTACGTGCGTATTGAACTTGGATTTTACGTACAGCCATTACTAATAATATACAAGCTACTATCACTAACAACCATATAATAATTTCAATAACTATCATCAACACACCACCATTAGCTTGAGATGTTCTTGAACCAATCTCTTGCATAAAAGCTTGAGGCATTCTAGCGATAATTCCCACCATAATTAAAAGTGAAATTCCGTTTCCGATACCCTTGTCTGTTATCTTTTCTCCTAACCACATAGCAAAGATAGTACCCGTAACTAAGATTAGAACTGCAGAGAATAAAAATTGAAATGAATTAAAACCTAATAAAAATGCATCAGGAGGAAGTGTAGAATAAAGGTTATAAATGTATCCAGGGCCTTGAACTAATGTAATTGCAATAGTCAACCACCTTGTGATTTGATTTATCTTTTTTCTTCCACTTTCACCATCTTTTTGAAGCTTTTGTAGGTAAGGCACAGCAATTCCCATCAATTGTACTACAATCGAAGCTGAAATATACGGCATGATTCCTAAAGCAAAAATAGATGCTTGTGAGAAAGCCCCACCTGTAAAAACGTCAATTAACCAACCAATCCCTTGATCGGTTTGGTCGGTTAAATTAGCTAGTTTAGTAGCGTCGATACCTGGAAGGGTGACCTGTGCACCAAATCGGTACACTAACAACAACCCAAGAGTTAACAGAATTCTGTTTTTCAACTCTTCTATTTTCCAAACATTGACTAAAGAATCTATAAATTTCTTCATTTTACTATACTATATTGTTATAAAATCACTACTTCTCCACCAGCTGCTTCAATAGCTGCTTTTGCAGATGCAGTAAATTTGTGCCCACTTACTTTAAGTTTAGCTTTTAATTCGCCTCTTCCTAAAATTTTAACTAACTCGTTTTTGGTTGCTAATCGAGCATCTACTAATGCTGCAAAATCTACAGAATCAGTTACTACTCCATTATCAACTAACAATTGAAGGGTATCAAGATTAACTCCTTGATATTCTTTTCTGTTAATATTTTTAAATCCGAACTTAGGCACACGTCTTTGAAGTGGCATTTGACCTCCTTCAAAACCAATTTTCTTAGAATAACCAGAACGAGATTTTGCTCCTTTGTGTCCACGAGATGCGGTACCACCTTTACCAGAACCTTCTCCTCTACCTAATCTTTTATTTTGGTTGTGTGTTGAACCTTCAGCTGGTTGTAAATTACTTAAATTCATAACTGTATATGTTATTTAGTTTCAACAGAAACTAAGTGTTTTACTTTGTTTACCATTCCAAGGATAGCTTGGTTGTCATCATGCTCAACAACTTGTCCCATTTTTTTTAGACCTAAAGCGATCAAAGTCTTCTTTTGTGTTAGAGGACAGTTGATTTTGCTTTTTACTTGTTTTACTACTATTTTTGCCATTTTCCTTGAATTATTAACCTTTAAATACTTTTTCTAAAGATATTCCTCTTTGTTTTGCAACTGTGTGAGCACTTCTCATTTGCAACAATGCATCAAAAGTAGCTTTTACCACATTATGAGGATTTGATGAACCTTGAGATTTTGACAATACATCATGAATACCAACAGACTCAAGTACCGCACGTACTGCACCACCTGCAATAACTCCCGTACCATGAGAAGCTGGAATTAAAAATACCCTTGCTCCACCAAATTTACCTTTTTGTTCGTGAGGTACTGATTGTCCTTGTAAAGGAATTCTAACCAAGTTTTTCTTTGCATCTTCTACTGCTTTTGCAATAGCTTCTGAAACATCCTTAGATTTTCCTGAACCATGACCTACTACACCATTTTCATCACCTACTACTACAATTGCAGAAAAACCAAAAGCTCTACCTCCTTTTGTAACTTTAGTAACACGATTAACATTCACCAAACGGTCTTTTAAATCAAGTCCTCCTGGTTTTACTAGTTCTACGTTTTTATAGTTATTATACATAATATCTTAGAATTTAAGTCCAGCTTCTCTTGCGCCTTCAGCTAATGATTTAACACGTCCGTGGTATAAATATCCACCTCTATCAAAAGAGATTGTTGAAATACCAGCTTTAAGAGCTTTTTCAGCTACCAACTTACCTACTGCATTAGCAGTTTCAATATTTGTTCCTTTAGTAACATCTTTATCTCTTGAAGATGCTGCTACTAATGTAACACCTTTTACATCATCTATGATTTGTGCATAGATTTCCTTATTAGATCTAAAAACAGCAAGTCTAGGTTGAGTAGCCGTACCGCTAACAACTTTTCTAATTCTGTATTTTATTCTTTGTCTTCTTTCCGTTTTTGTTAATGACATAGTCTTAAATTTTAAGCTGATTTACCTGCTTTTCTTCTTAATACTTCACCTACAAACTTAATTCCTTTTCCTTTGTAAGGTTCAGGTTTACGAAAAGCTCTGATTTTAGCAGCAACTTGACCTAATAATTGTTTGTCAAATGATGATAATTTTACTATAGGATTTTTACCTTTCTCTGATATTGTTTCAACCTTTACTTCAGAAACCACTTCTAGTACTATATTGTGAGAGAAACCTAATGCCAAATCTAATTTTTGACCTTGGTTTGAAGCTCTATATCCAACACCTACTAACTCTAATTCTTTTGTAAAACCTTCAGAAACACCAACAATCATGTTGTTAATCAAAGAACGATATAGTCCGTGTTTCGCCCTCTCGTCTTTAAGATCTGATGAACGCTCAACGATAACTTGGTTATCTTCTATTTTTACCGTTACATCAGAAAATTCTTGAGTAAGCTCGCCTAATTTTCCTTTTACTGTAACCACAGCATCTTTAACATCTACTGTTACTCCTGCTGGAATTGCAATTGGATTTTTACCTATTCTTGACATTTTTCTTTTATATTAGTATACGTAACAAATTACTTCTCCACCCACGTTTAATTGTTTTGCCATTTTTCCTGTCATCAAACCTTTTGATGTTGAAACGATTGCAATACCTAAACCGTTTAAAATTCTTGGAATCTCTGAAGACGCAGAATATTTACGTAAACCTGGTTTACTAATTCTTTGAATATCTTTAATTACAGATTCTTTTGTTTCTTTATCGTACTTAAGTGCGATTTTGATAGTACCTTGCACAGTAGTATCTTCGAATTTGTAACTTAAAATATAACCTTGATCAAATAAAATCTTAGTGATTTCTTTTTTAAGGTTCGATGCTGGAATCTCAACCACTTTGTGATGAGCTCTTACAGCATTTCTAACTCTCGTTAGATAATCCGCTATTGGATCTGTATACATATCTGTATTGAATTACGGTTATGGTTTTCAAAAGGTACTCACCAGTTGAACCTTTAACCAGTTAAAATTATTTTTTGGATTGCAAAAGTACAAACTTTTTGCGAGATTACCAAGATGCTTTTTTTACACCTGGAATTAACCCTTGATTTGCCATTTCACGGAATGTAACACGAGAAATTCCAAACTGACGCATATACCCTCTTGGTCTTCCTGTTAATTTACAACGATTGTGTAAACGAACTGGAGATGCATTTTTAGGTAACTTTTGCAATGCTTCATAATCACCAGCTTTTTTCAAAGCTTTTCTTTTCTCAGCATATTTTTCAACAGTTGCTTCTCTTTTCACCTCGCGGGCTTTCATTGATTCTTTAGCCATATCTTAGTTCTTTTTAAAAGGTAATCCTAGTTCTGCTAATAATGATTTTGCTTCTTTATCTGTGTTCGCAGATGTAACAAAAGTGATATCAAAACCTGAAATTTTGTTTACTTTATCAATATCAATTTCTGGGAAAATGATTTGCTCCAAAACTCCTAGGTTGTAATTTCCTCTTCCATCAAATCCTTCAGATTTAATTCCGCTGAAATCTCTTACACGTGGTAAAGCTGAAGTCACAAGTCTATCTAAAAACTCATACATTCTTTCTCCACGTAAAGTTACTTTAGCACCAATTGGCATACCTTTTCTTAATTTGAAAGACGCAACGTCTTTTTTAGAAATTGTAGCAACTGCTTGTTGTCCAGTAATTTTAGTCATTTCTTCTACAGCATAATCTACTAATTTCTTATCCGATACGGCTGCTCCAACTCCACGGCTTACAACAATTTTTTCAAGTTTAGGAACTTGCATCACATTTTTGTAACCGAATTCTTCTGTAAGGGCAGCAATTACTCTGCTCTTATATTCTTCTTTTAGTCTAGGTATATAAGCCATCACTATAATACTTGATTAGATTTTTTTGAGAATCTCACTTTCTTATCTCCTTCTTGTTTGTAACCAACTTTAGTCGTTTCTTTTGACTTAGGGTCGATTAATGACAAGTTTGAAATATGAATAGCTGCTTCTTTCTTAACGATTCCTCCTTGCGGATTAGTTGCACTAGGTTTAGTATGTTTTGAAACCATATTTACACCTTCAACTATCGCTTTATTTTTCTCACGTTGAATAGTTAAAATTTTACCTTCTTCACCTTTGTGATCTCCAGCAATAACTCTAACTAAATCTCCTGATTTTACTTTTAATTTTGTCATCATTTTTAGAATTAAAGCACTTCTGGTGCTAATGATACAATTTTCATGAATTGTTTTTCACGAAGTTCTCTGGCAACCGGACCAAAAACACGAGTTCCTCTCATTTCTCCTGCAGCGTTTAACAATACACATGCGTTATCGTCAAAACGGATGTAAGATCCATCAGCTCTTCTCACTTCTTTTTTGGTACGTACAACAACTGCAGTTGAGACCGCTCCTTTTTTTACGTTTCCGTTAGGAGTAGCATCTTTAATAGAAACTACAATTTTATCACCTACAGAGGCATAACGACGTTTCGTTCCTCCTAATACACGGATAGTCAAAACTTCTTTTGCTCCTGTATTGTCTGCTACTTTTAATCTTGATTCTTGTTGTACCATAATTATTTAGCTCTTTCAATGATTTCAACTAATCTCCAACATTTCAATTTACTCATAGGTCTTGTTTCCATGATCTTTACAGTATCTCCAATGTTACAGTCATTTGTTTCGTCGTGTGCAACGTATTTTTTAGTTTTTAACACGAACTTACCATATAATGGGTGTTTTACTCTTCTAGTTTCAGAAACAACAATAGATTTTGTCATTTTGTTACTAGTAACAACCCCAATTCTCTCTTTTCTTAAATTTCTTTTTTCCATCTTTCAGCAGTGTACAATTATTGTAACTTTTTAGTCAATTCAGTAGTAACTCTTGCAACAGATCTTCTTAAAGCTCTTAGTTGTAATGGATTCTCAATAGGAGAAATCGCGTGAGCATTCTTTAGGTCAGCATATGTTTTCTTTAACTGGCTAAGTTTTTCTTGTAACTCAGTTGCTGATAGACTTATAATTTCTGATTGTTTCATAATAAATTTTGATTATGCTTCAAAGTCTCTTGCAACAACAAACTTAGTTTTCACTGGAAGTTTTTGTGCTGCTAAACGTAAAGCTTCTTTTGCAACTGATAGTGGAACACCACCAACTTCAAACATTATTTTTCCAGGTTTAACAACTGCAGCCCAATATTCAACTGCACCTTTACCTTTACCCATACGTACCTCTAAAGGTTTTTTAGTGATAGGTTTGTCTGGAAATATTTTAATCCATAATTGTCCTTCTCTTTTCATAAAACGAGTTGCAGCAATACGAGCAGCTTCGATTTGACGTGAAGTTAAGAACATTCCTTTTTCGTGTACAGATTTAATACCAAACATTCCATTTGAAAGCTCATGACCTCTACCAGAGTTCCCTTTCATTCTACCTTTTTGTACCTTACGGTATTTTGTTCTTTTAGGCTGTAACATTTTTTCTTTAGTTTAAATAATTACTTTCTTTTGCTTTTGTTTGGTCTACCGTCTCTTTTTGGAGAAGATCCTGTAGCTTTAGACTGTTTTTTGTCCATACCTACTAACGGAGAAAGATCTCTTTTACCATAAACCTCACCTTTCATTATCCACACTTTGATACCCATTCTACCATAAGTAGTATGTGCTTCAGCTAATGAATAATCAATATCAGCTCTGAAAGTTGACAAAGGAATTCTACCTTCTTTGAATTGCTCAGAACGTGCCATTTCAGCTCCATTTAAACGACCAGAAATTAAAACTTTAATTCCTTCTGCGTTCATTCTCATAGCTGCTGCGATAGCCATTTTGATTGCTCTTCTGTAAGAAATTCTATTCTCAATTTGACGTGCGATACTTGCTCCTACTAAAAAGGCATCAAGTTCTGGTCTTTTAATTTCGAAAATGTTGATTTGAACTTCTTTGTCAGTAATTTTCTTAAGTTCTTCTTTTAACTTGTCTACCTCTTGTCCACCTTTTCCGATAATGATACCAGGTCTAGCAGTAGTGATAGTAACGGTTACAAGTTTTAAAGTTCTCTCGATGATTACTTTTGATACACTAGCTTTTGATAAACGAGCGTGGATATACTTTCTGATTTTATAATCTTCAGCGATTTTGTCGCCATAATCATTTCCACCGTACCAGTTTGAGTCCCACCCTCTGATGATACCAAGTCTATTTCCTATTGGATTTGTCTTTTGTCCCATACTGTTTATTAATTGCTTTGTGTGTTATCTAATTGCCCTAACACGATTGTAACGTGATTAGAACGTTTTCTTATTCTGTGTGCACGACCTTGAGGTGCTGGACGAAGTCTTTTTAACATCGCACCACCATCTACTCTGATCTCTTTTACAAATAAACCTGCATCTTCAATACTAGCTTCACTATTTTTTTGTGTCCAGTTATTAATAGCCGACAACAATAGTTTTTCTAATTTTCTTGAAGCTTCTTTAGTACTAAACCTTAATACATTAAGTGCTAGTTCTACTTTTTGACCTCTTACCATATCCGCAACTAAGCGCATTTTTCTAGGTGAAGTAGGGCAGTTATTTAATTTGGCAAAAGCTATAGACTTATTAGCCTCTTTTCTTGCGTCTGCTGTTTCTCTTTTACGAACTCCCATTGCTTCTTATTTTTTACCTTTATTTTTTGCACCTGCGTGACCTCTAAAAGATCTTGTTGGTGAAAATTCTCCTAATTTATGTCCTACCATGTTCTCAGTAACATACACTGGAACAAATTGACGACCATTGTGAACTGCTATCGTTTGTCCAACAAAATCTGGAGTAATCATTGATGCTCTAGACCAAGTCTTAACAACACCTTTATTACCGCCTTCAATATTAGCTTGAACTTTTTTCTCTAACTTATAATGTACAAATGGTCCTTTTTTTAATGAACGTGCCATGTCTATCTAATTATTTCTTTCTGCGTTCAACAATATACTTATTACTCGGGTTAACCTTAGAACGAGTTCTATACCCTTTAGCCGGTAAACCTTTTCTTGAACGTGGATGACCTCCTGAAGAGCGTCCTTCTCCACCTCCCATTGGGTGATCAACTGGGTTCATAGCTACTGGTCTAGTTCTTGGTCTTCTACCTAACCATCTTGATCTACCTGCTTTACCAGATACGATTAATTGGTGATCAGAGTTCGAAACCGCTCCAATTGTTGCAGAACAAGTCAACAAGATTAATCTTGTTTCTCCTGAAGGCATTTTAATTGTAGCAT
>CAZXPF010000013.1:0-92807 GCA_964643105.1 uncultured Flavobacterium sp.
AAACTCAAAAAATAGATTTTGTTTTGATGGATAAAGTTTGTCAAGAATTTGGAGTAGATTTTAGTTACTTTTTGGAAGGTAAACAAGTTAACAATGTCGAAAAAAATAAAGGAACTATAGCTTATAGTGTTGGTACAATAAATAATTTTCCTGAAGATCTTGTAAAGCAACTAAAGAATTTGGTTGAGGAGAGTAAAAACAAAGATCTTAAAATAGCAGAATTAGAAAATTTGCTAAAGAATAAATAAAATTGACTTTTTAAGTAAGATTAATAGAAAATAAAAAACCTTAATTCTATAACGAACTAAGGTTTTTAAAAATTGTAGGAGAGTGTCCTAAAAGTTTCATTCTTGTCAAGCTGAATTTATTTCAGCTTCTATAAATTATTGATTACCAATTCTCTTTAGATTCCGAAACAAGTTTGGAATGACAGAAATTCTACTTTTTAGACAGCCTCTTTATTATCCTAAAGCCACTCTTTTGAATCCTGTTACCGTTAAATCTGCATTTACAGATTTTACATAAGCAGCAACACTCATTGAATTATCTTTGATAAAATCTTGGTTTACTAAAGTATTATCTTTAAAGAAACGGTTTAATTTTCCTTTTGCGATATTGTCTAACATAGCTTCTGGTTTTCCTTCAGCACGTAATTGATCTTTAGCGATTTCAATTTCTTTTTCAATAACAGCAGCATCAACACCTTCTTCGTTTAACGCAATAGGGTTCATGGCAGCAGCTTGCATAGACACGTTTCTTGCAGCTTCTTCAGCACCTGGAACGTTTGCAGATAAAGCAGTTAATGTAGCAATTTTGTTACCAGCATGAATGTAAGAACCAATAAAAGCTCCTTCTAATCTTTCGAAAGAATTGATTTCAATTTTTTCTCCAATTACACCCGTTTGCTCAATTAACTTGTCAGCCACAGTAATTCCGTTGAAATCTGAAGCTAATAATTCTTCTTTAGTATTATAATTTAAAGCTTGGTTTGCTAAATCAGTTGCTAATTTAACGAAAGCTTCATTTTTTCCAACGAAATCAGTTTCACAGTTTAATGTGATAACAACACCAGCGGTATTGTCTGCATTAACAACAGCAATTGCAGCACCTTCAGTTGACTCTCTGTCAGAACGATTAGCTGCAACTTTTTGTCCTTTTTTTCTAAGGTTTTCAATTGCTAAATCAAAATCGCCATCAGCTTCAACCAATGCTTTTTTGCAGTCCATCATACCTGCACCTGTTATAGTTCTTAATTTATTTACGTCTGCAGCAGTAATTGTTGCCATAATATTTTATTTTTTAATTGTAAATTTAAAGTCTTAAACTATAAAAATCCAAATTCCAACTTTATTAAATTATCAATTCATTGATGCTTTATTGGAATTTGGATTTTTTACATGCTAAATTTTTATATTATTCTTCAGTTGAAGTTTCTTCAGCTTTAGCTTCTACTTCAACAACTTCTTCAGTTGTTTCCGCTTTTTTTGCTTTTGGCGCTTTTTTTACTTCTTTTCCTTCTTCTTGATCTTCTCCGTCAGAAGTTCTTTCAGATAGACCTTCAATAAGTGCACCAGTTACTAAAGATAAAATTTTGTCAATTGATTTAGAAGCGTCATCGTTTGATGGGATAACATAATCTACTTCACGTGGATCAGAGTTAGTATCAACCATTGCGAAAACTGGAATGTTTAATTTGTGAGCTTCTTTAATTGCAATATGCTCAGCTTTAACATCAACTACGAAAAGAGCAGCTGGAAGTCTAGTCATATCAGCGATAGAACCTAAATTCTTCTCTAATTTTGCTCTAAGACGATCCACTTGTAATCTTTCTTTTTTAGATAACGTCATGAAAGTACCATCTTTCTTCATTCTATCAATAGAAGCCATTTTTTTAACCGCTTTTCTAATAGTCACAAAGTTAGTTAGCATTCCACCTGGCCATCTTTCAGTAATGTAAGGCATGTTTGCAGCAGCAGCTTTCTCAGCTACTATATCTTTAGCTTGTTTTTTGGTAGCAACGAAAAGTACTTTTCTACCTGAAGCTGCAATTTTTTTCAAAGCTTCGTTAGCTTCTTCAATTTTAGCAGCTGTTTTATATAGGTTAATGATGTGAATACCATTACGCTCCATATAAATGTAAGGAGCCATGTTTGGATCCCACTTACGAGTCATGTGTCCAAAGTGAACACCTGCTTCTAATAATTCTTTAACGTCAATTTTGTTTGCCATTGTGTAATAGTTTACGTTCCGTGTTATAGCAATCTTCAAGTAGTCACTTGTGTTCGTCTTGAAAATTTAGATGCTAAACTAATTCCCTTTTTTAATTGAAGGAATATCGGCAACTGTGTTTTAAATTCAATTTTGTTTATGCTGAAATATTTTCAACATCCTCTGTAATCATTCGATACAACTTGAAATAAATCGAGTTCTCTCTGAAAGATACTGAAACAAGTTCAGTATTAACGTTTCGAGAATTGGAATTTTTTTCTTGCTTTTTTCTGACCGAATTTTTTACGTTCTACCATTCTAGGATCTCTTGTTAATAATCCTTCTGGTTTTAAGATAGCTCTGTTTTCAGCTTCTACCTCACACATAGCTCTTGCAATAGCCATTCTTACAGCTTCTGCTTGACCTGTTGAACCACCACCATAAACATTTACTTTAACGTCAAAGTTGGTTACATTTTCTGTCATAGACATTGGTTGTAATACTTTGTACTGTAAAGTAGCAGTTGGGAAGTAAGTTGCAAATTCTTTTTTGTTTACGGTAATTTTACCTGTTCCTTCTGAAACATAAACACGTGCTACAGCACATTTTCTTCTACCGATTTTGTGAATAACTCCCATTACTTAAGATCGTTTAGGTTAACGGTTTTAGGTGATTGAGCCGCATGTTTGTGCTCAGACCCTACATATACATTTAAATTGCGGAATAATTCAGCACCTAATTTGTTTTTAGGTAACATTCCTTTTACAGCTTTTTCTACTAATAATGCAGGATTTTTTTGTTGCATTACTTTAGCAGTTAAAGTTCTTTGTCCTCCTGGATAACCTGTGTGACGAATATATGTTTTTTCGTCTAGCTTGTTACCAGTCAGGTTGATTTTTTCTGCATTGATAACAATTACGTTATCTCCACAATCAACGTGCGGTGTATAACTTGGTTTGTATTTACCTCTCAAAAGCATCGCTACTTTTGAAGCTAAACGACCTAAGTTATGACCTTCAGCGTCTACAACAATCCACTGCTTGTCTGCAGTAGCTTTGTTTGCTGAAACTGTCTTGTAGCTTAATGTGTTCACAATAATTTATTTTAATTAAACATTCCATTCCCTTCCGAAGGTTCGGGTAAGGGAGTGCAAAAGTACAATTATTTATTATAAAACCAAACATGAATTGCAATATTATTTATATTGTATATGAAGTAGTTATATTGTAATCTCTAAAATAATTAATTATAATTCAAATTTTATTGCTCTTAAGTTTAAATTCTTATTTTAAAAAACACTAATTTTACTTTTTTGATCAGTTATGAAAACAAAACCCACATTAAAACAAATTGCTAAAGAATTAGGTGTATCTGTTTCTACAGTGTCTAAAGCCTTGAGCGACAGTTCAGAAATTAGTGATGCAACGAAAGTGAAAATTAAAGAGTTTGCCGCACTTAAAAATTATAAACCTAACAGCATTGCCAAAAATTTAAAAAGTCAGAGAACTAATACTATAGGTGTTATTATTCCTAATATACTGAATCCTTTTTTTGCAAAAGTATTTAGTGGTATTGAGAAAAGAGCTTTGGAAAGAGGTTATAATGTAATAACGGGTATTTCTAATGAATCGCAAAAGAAAGAAGAACAAGTGATGGAGATGTTGAATAACGGAACTATTGACGGTTTTATCATTTCGTTAGCAGAAGAAACACAATCTGCGAAAAAATATTCCCATTTGAAAGAAATTTTAAATAGTGGAACTCCTATAGTTATGTTCGATAGAGTTGCAGATGAAATTAAATGTGATAAAGTAATTGTTGATGATTTAGATTCGGCTTTTCATGCCACAAATCATTTGATAAATATTGGCTGTAGAAAAATCGCTTTGCTCTCGACGATAGATAACTTAAGTGTAGGGAAGTTAAGAGTTCAAGGGTTTAAAAAAGCTATAGAAAGTAAAAAACAAATTTTGAATGAAGAATTAATAGTCCTTGAGAATGATACTGAAGTTTTTGAATCCAAGTTGAGGGCTTTATTGTTGTCGAAAAAAATCGATGGAATTTTTGCTTTAAATGAAGTTGCTTCTACTATAGCTTTTAAAATGGTTTTGAAGATGGGCTATAAAATTCCAGATGAAATTAATATTGTTGGTTTTGCAGATGGTGTTTGGTCAAGAAGGTTGACGCCAAGTCTTTCAACAGTTAGTCAACATGCTCCTGAAATTGGAGAGAATGCTGCAAATCTTTTAATCGATAGATTGGAGGATAAGTCCAACAAAGAGATTCCGGAATATAAAACAGTTGTAATTAAAACCGAATTGCGTCAACGCGAATCAACTAGAAAAATATAAGTTACTCTTTTATAAATTTAAATTTTTGTCCTGCTTGTTTTAAGGTCAATGTGTTGGTTTCAAATATGATTTCGATTCCTGCTGCTGGGAAAACAAATGTATTTTTGTTTTTTGGTGTTAGTGGAAAGGCACTTTGACCAGTTGCCTGAGCCATCAAATTGCCTTCTTTTTGTGAAATGGTTAATTTTAAAGGCATTTCAGTTGTTGCATAAGTCCCCAAAAAAGGTTTTACGCTTGCTTCATCCAACGTCACAAAAACAGGAAACGGATAGGGTATTTTGTAATAAATGCTTAAAATTCCAATCATAATATCATTAGAATTATAGTTATTGCCATTTACAATTAAAGAAACACTCACTCTATCTTTTGGGTAATAGCCCAACATAGAAATGAAATTTTCTATTTTTCCGTTGTGACCGTAAAATTTTCTTTCTCCAAACGGAAATTGAACCAATCCTTTTCCATAGCCATCTTTAATTTTTTTCATTTCTTCCAATGAAGCTGGATTTACTAGTTTACCTTCAAAAAGACTTTGAATTAGATGTGTTAAATCATCTGTCGTTGAGATAATTCCACCAGCTGCAAAGGCAATATCTACAGGCCATTCTTCCATGGCTTCCCAGTTTTTGCCATTAAAGTGAAAAGAAAGACTTTCATTGATTTTAGCATTTGCATCCTCCTTTAGAAGATAAGTATTTTTTAATCCAATTTTTGATACTATTCTTTTTTGAAGATTTTCAGCATAGGACTCTTTGGTTAGTTTTTCTATAATTAACCCTAATAGAAAATAATTTGAATTGCTGTAAAGAGCTTGTGAATTTGGTACAAAATCCAATTCGTAACCTTCAATTTTTTTTGTAATTGTCTTTTTTAAATCGCCTTCAGCTAATTCTTTTGCTGTAATTGAATCTTGATTGATATAATCTTTTATACCTGAACGGTGGTGCAACAAATCTTCAATCGAAATTAAATCTGCATTTGGTATTTTTGGAAAAAATTTAGTCAACTTGGTTTCAGGTCGCAATTTTTTTTCTTCCATCAACTGCATAATCATAATTGCTGTGAAAGTTTTGGTAATTGAACCTATTTTATATTTAGTAGTAGGGTTTGCATTTATTTTTAAATCGGCATCAATTATTCCATACGTATTTGAAAAAACAATATTTTCACCTTCACGAATGGTTAATCCACCCATAAATTTATTGTTTTTATTTAAGTAAGTTAATAAACTATCTAATCTTTGAAAACGTTCTTGAGCATAAGTAATACAAGTAAAACTCATGAAGATTACTAAGACTATTTTTTTCATGGAGTCAATGTTTCAATTTTAAAGATGAAATTTTTTTCTACTATAACGGTTTTTTCTTTAATACATTTTAAGTAAAGAAGATTTTTTAAGGCAATGCTTTTTATTTTTTCAATATCGCAATCTTGTGAAAGTATCATAAAACAATTCGTTTGCTCCGATAAATAATTTGGTAACTGCATAAATAAACGTTCAAAGTATTCAAAATTTTTGCCACAAAACCATGCTTGTTCATTAATGTTTTTTGGATTTTTTGGATAATAAGGGGGATTAATAATTATGTATTCAAATTCTTCATTTTTTAGATTTTCAAATAAATCAGAGTGTTTAATTTGTGGTTGCAAATTATTTTTTAAGGCATTTTTTTCTAAATATTTTAGAGCGGTTTCGTTAATATCAGAAGCAGTAACAATAGCTCCTTTTTTTGCAGCAAACAATGAAATAATGCCACTTCCACATCCTAATTCTAAAAATGTTTTATGCTCTAAGTTTAGTTCTTTTACAAACTCCAGGAGAATTTTAGTACTAAAAGTCATATGAGGCGGAAAAACATCAGGATGAATTTTTAGCGCAATATTTTCATAGGAGAAATTTCTTGGTTTTGAATAGAATGCGTTTAAACCAAATTTTAAAAAAGGATGTGTTATTTTTTTTATGAAATTTCTCATTTATTCTGCATAAAAACCTTCAATTTCTGGTTGACGGTATTTCCATATTTTTTGCATGGCTTTTATTTCATATGGATAGTAATAAAAACCTGTATTAAATCTTATCGATGATGGAATCTGTAATAATTTCTTTTTCCAACCCTTAATCCTAAAGTCAGAAACGGTTGGATAATAACCATTTAAAACTGTTTCAAAGTTTTTAATAGTATCAATCATGTAGGGTTTCAACCAAGGTGTTAAAGGATTTTTACGTAAATCAAAATTTTCCCAACTTGGCGAAATCCAATCTTCTAATTGTGTTGGAAATGAAAATCCAGCGTCTAAAATTTGTTGGTATAAGTCAGAACCTTCTGTTGGAACTGGGCTAAACAAATAAATTATAATTTCAGCATTTGGATTAATTTTTTTTATTTCTTTAATAAAATTGATATCCCATAAAATTTGATCATATACTTCCTTCTCTGTTTTAGCGGGCATTCCTAAAACAAAAGACAATTCAGGAATAATATCAACATTTTTCATACGAAGTACAAAATCTTTAATCATTTGTCCCGTTTGTGTTCCTCCTTTGTTCATTTGTTTTAAAACGGCATCGTTACCTGTCTCAGCTCCTAAAAATATCATTTTGCAACCAGCTTTTCGCATGAGTTTTAAATCCTCATCAGAATACATGTTGATAGTGTCAATTCGACCTTCTCCCCAATAGCTGATATTGTCATTAATGATGAGTTCAGAAAATTCTAGAACACGTTTTTTGGAAGTGAAAAAATTGTTGTCGTGAAATTCAATGGCATCTATATTGTGTTTTTCTTTAAAATATTTTACATCTTCATAAATTCTATTGGCTGACATTCCTTTCCATTTGGCATTATAAATGGGTACAACAGCACAAAATGAACAAGAAAATGGACAGCCCATGCTGGAATGATAAGATAAAGTTTTGTTTCCCATGAAGGTTTTTGCCAAATAATTTTTTAAAGGATAAAATGAGTTCAAATATGCATAAGGAAATTTTGGCAAAGTATCTTGGTCTAATAAAGCTTCGGTAGCTGTTTTTATGATTTCACCTTTTCCATTTTTGAAAATTAAATTTTTTATTAATGAAATTTTCTCCACTTCATTTTTTTCTAAAGTTCCAATCAATTCTGGAAAAGTGTTGTCGCCAGGGCCATTTACAATAAAATCCACATAACCTGAATTTAAACAAACCTTGTATTGATTGGACGCAAAATAGCCACCCCAAACGGTTATGATTTCTGGGAACTGCTCTCTAATTTTTTTTGTATAAGGGATAGCTTGGCGTAATTGTGGACCTGGCATAACTGTTGAACCAAAATATTTGAATTCACCAGTCTTTAAAAAGTTTTCTATAGTTTGCCATGGGTCTTTTTCTAAATTTCCATCCACAAAAACATAATCGTATTTACCATGAATAGACGCTCCAACTTGTAAAATAGAATTTGGGATGCGATGCTTTGCATTGGCACTTTTGGGATTGAATAATATTATTTTGTTGCGGGTTCTCATAATTGGTAAAAATAGTAAGTTTTTATGATACAACCTTTATTTTTTGTTTCTTTGGAAAAATAAAATTATTTGTTTGATGTATATTTTAGGAATCTCTGCATTTTACCATGATTCCTCTGCTTGTTTGTTGAAAAATGGTAGAGTAGTTTCAGCTGTTGAAGAAGAACGTTTTACTAGAAAAAAGCACGATAATTCGTTTCCTAAAAATGCTGTCCAATTTTGTTTGAGCGATCAAAAAATATCAATTGATCAAATTGATGTAATAGTTTTTTATGAAAAGCCCTTTTTGAAATTTGATAGAATTCTTACCTCTATTAAAGAAAATATTCCTTTTGGCTTTACTTTTTTTAGGAATTCAATTAATTCATGGGTAAAATCAAAACTTTGGATTCCTCAAATTATAAAAAACGAATTAAACTATGGAGGAGAGGTTATCTTTTGCGAACACCACGAATCACATGCTGCAGGCGCTTTTTATACCTCTCCATTTAAAGAAGCCGCTATTGTTACAATAGATGGAGTAGGAGAAAAAGCTACCATCACCATAGCTAAAGGGGAAGAAAATAAAATTGAGATAATTGAAGAACAGCATTATCCCAATTCATTTGGGTTACTTTATAGTGCTTTTACACAATATTGTGGATTTAAAGTAAATTCTGGAGAATATAAATTAATGGGGTTATCACCCTACGGAAAGCCTGTTTATAAAGATTTAATTTTAAGTGAATTGGTTTCAATTTCTGATGATGCTGAACTTTCGATAAACATGAATTATTTTGGTTTTGAGCATGGAAAGAGCACTATTAATGATGATTTTTGTAAACTTTTTGGAATGCCCATAAGGAAAGAAAGCGAACCGTTTACCCAATTTTATTTTGATATTGCTAATTCTATTCAAGAAATTTCTGATAATTATTTTGTTCAATTGGCAAAGTATGCTAAAAAACGCATTGGATCAGAAAACCTTTGTCTCTCTGGCGGTGTAGCTCTCAATTGTAAATCGAATGGTCATTTATTGATGCAAGATTTGTTTAAAAAAATTTGGATTCAACCATCACCAGGTGATAGTGGAGCTTCAATTGGTGCAGCTTATGTAGGTTGGTATCATTATTTTAATAACCCAAGAACATTGGTTTCGGATAATTTAGAAAATCAAGTTTATTTAGGCAGTAGTTACAGTGAAAATCAAATTCAAGAAATTTTAGATAAAAATCAAATTACTTATCAAAAGCTTTCAAATCCAGCAGTAGTAGAAAAAGTTGCTCTAGCATTATCTCACAAAAAAATTATTGGTTGGTTTCAAGGGAAAATGGAATTTGGTCCCAGAGCTTTGGGCAATAGAAGTATTTTGGCAAGTCCACTTTTTGAAGACATGAAAGAGTTTCTCAATGCTAAAATAAAATTAAGAGAAGGTTTTAGACCTTTTGCTCCTGTAATTTTAGAAGACAAAGCCAATCAGTGGTTTCGTATAAATGTTAATTCAAAATACATGTTGTTTACGTTTGAAAGTGATAAAAAAAGAGTTATTCCTTCTTGTATTCATGAAGACCATACTGCTAGAGTACAAACGATAGCAAAAGAGGATAATCCACTTTTTTATGAATTAATACTTGAATTTGAAAAAATCACTCAGGTTCCTGTTTTAATCAATACATCTTTTAACGTAAGAGGTGAGCCAATTGTTGAAAGTCCAACAGATGCAATTTATTGCTTCTTCAACACAGAAATTGATATTTTGGTTTTAGGTAATTTCATTATTGAAAAGGAACATATTCAAAAAGTTCCAACACTATTTAAAGAGAGGCGATTTTATGAAAAAGATTAATGTTTTTTTTGAAGAAGTAGTAATATTAAGTGGTCTTCACAACAAGCAAAAACAGTTTGGTTGGCTTTTAATCGGAATTTGGGGATTATTTTTTTATTTGAAATTAAATCGGAATGATTTTAATGTTCATTCTGTTGAAAAATGGTTTTATGTAGTACTTGTTATTGTTTTAGTTATAATAATTTTAGTTCCAAAACTGCTTCGTCCATTTTTATTTCTTTGGTTTTTATTTGGTAAAATCATGGGTTATTTTACTTCATTTATTGTTCTTTTTATTTCATATTATTTTATTTTGTTGCCTATTGTATTTATTTCTAATATTTTTACGAAGAAAGAAAAAACCAATGATGGTTGGATAATCAAGAAATCAGAGATTTATTATAAAAAACTATACTAGAATGGGTAAGGTTGGCATTTTTATAGAGTTAATACAGTTTTTAATGAAAAACAAAAGGTATTGGATACTACCAGTAATTATTGTTTTGGTTTTGATGGGTTTGTTGCTTGTGCTAACAGAAAGTTCGGTATTGTCACCCTTTATTTATAGCTTATTTTAAGAGGTAGTAATGAAAAAATTGCAAAACCATTTTAAGAAATTTTCAATTTATTTTACCCTTACATTTTTATTGTTTTGTCTGGTAAATGCAATTGCTTTAGTTGTGGTTTTAAAAACGAAGAGATTTACCTTTTTTGAAACTATAGTGTTGCCACAAAAGTTAATAGATTCAAATCCAGTTTTGATGCAGCAAATTCACAAAGGGAAGTCTATCACTACTATCCAAAAACTTTATTCGGAATGTCCTAACAACGTTTCTCATCCTACTTTGCCTTTTATGATGCAACCCATACAAAATGAAAATTATACTGTTGGATTAGAAAATTGTAGGTATGACAATTTTTGTAAAGAGACTAATTTCTATCAAAACATTAATGATGGAGTTTGGGTTTTTGGTGGGAGCACAACTTTTGGTGTTGGTGTTAGTTCAAATGAAACTTTTACTTCTTATTTGAATCAATTAGATAAAAATAATCACTATTTCAATTTTGGTGTTTCGGGATATCATCAAAGTTTGGAAATTGATAAATTGATACTGCTTCTAAAGAAAGGATTTCGTCCAAAAAAAGTAATTTTTGTGGATGGTTTGAATGATATGTCGCAATTGAGTTTTACCAACTTCAATTCAAATGAAACACCTGCAAAAGCACATTTAGCTTATGCCACAACTTTTAATCCTGAAAATGAATTACAAAGTTATAATTTCTTGGCACAATTGCCAATAGTGAAATTGATGCTATTGAAAAGGAGGAATCATCAAAATAATTTTGAGGACATTTACAGTTCAAAAGTTCTTTATCATCAAAATCCTCTTCTTCATTATAATAAAACAGTAAGTAATCTTCCAGTAATAAAAGATTGGAGCAAAAAAGTTTATGATTATTATCAAGGAAATTTGACCCTTATTGAAAGTTTAAGTAAAAGTTATGGGTTTGAATATCAGGTGTTTTTTCAGCCTAATGGGATATTATATGCTAAAAATAATTTTGTTACTAATTATACAGATTTCAAAAAAGAACTCATTAATTATAATTATGTTATAAAGGGATATCAATTGGTTCAACAAAATATACTCAATGGTAACTTGAAAATGATTGATGTTACTAATTTAGATAGCCAAACCGAGTATCCTTATGTTGATTTAGTACATTACACGAAGGAAATGAATTATATTTTAGCTAGAAAAATATTATCTAGTAAATAAAGTGAATTTTAAAACTCAATTAAAAGACATTTTCAAAACAGAATGTTATTTCTGATTTAATTTTGTTGATGTAAGTGCAAGATGAATTAGTGTTTATTCCAAGTTTTGAAGATATAGCCTTCATTTTTGGATTTAAACAAGATTGAGTTTAATTAATTGCAAAAAAAATATAAAGGCAATCCGTTTTTATTATCGAATTTACATAGCTAAGTTTTGGCTGATGTTATGAGAAAAGATGTTTTACAATTTCAAAATATTTGAATTAGCTAGTTTTTTAAAAGGGTTCTGTCTTTTGCTACGGGACTTTTTCTAAATTTCTATCCAATCTTATTTACTGTGAATAGAGGCACCAACTTGTAAAATAGAATTAGGGATTCTGTATTTGCTATAAACTTTGGGTTGAATAAAGATAGTTGTTGTTTTTCACGATTTAAAAAGCACTACAACACCTGCTACAAGCGGGAAGTAGTCCATTGTTTTTTATTAAATCAGAACGAAATTCTTTTAATGTATTAGCATTCCATATTTCTTTTAATGAATTGTTATAAATATTACCAAGATTTAAATTATAACATCTTCCATGAGAAGGAATAATACTTCCATCAGACTTTATCATGATGTTTGAGAAAATATCATTGCATCTTTTGCCAACATTTTTTTCGGGTTTTAAATAAAATTCATTTAGTTTTTCTTTGTTTTCTATTTCTGGTGAAAATGATATAGGAAAAGAACTTTCATTTTGCTTAATTTCATTTATCTCTTTCCAAAGTAAGTCTAAATTATAATTATCAATATTTATTTCTTCCACATTTGATGCGGTTGCTTTATATTTAGTTCCCCATATCATATTGTGATTGTCAGCAACTGATTGAGGTGTGAAATTTGTATGCATGAAACCAATTTTTTTTAATGGAAAATCCCTAAAAAAAGCAACAAACTCATTTAAGTAACCAATATTCCACTCAGTAATGACACAAAAAATCGAAATAGATTGTTTTGGATTAAGTTTGAAAATTTCTTCTATTCCTTCAACTGCTTTTTGAAATGATTTTTTGTGACCTCTAATTTCGTTATGTATTTCTTCTGGTCCATCTAATGAAATGTATAATTCATCTAAACGAGCATCAACTAATTTTTTTGCATTTTGTTTCAATGTTAATGCATTGGTTGTGATTGTGGTTTTTATGTTCTTTTCATCTGCATATTTTAATGAAGATTCTAAATGAGGATAAACTAAAGGCTCCGTAAAAGCATAGCCCAACTTTGCATTTGGATAGTATAATGCTGTTTGATCTATTATATTCTTAATTAAATCTAAAGGCATATTAAGTGGATGCGTTCCTACTAGGTTTTGAGCAAAATTTGTCTCTAAAGTTTTTGTTCCTACATCGCACATTTTACAATGTAAGTTGCACACATTATTAACGCCAAGTACAATCCATTCTGGCCCAAAAAGATAGTTTTTTGGCTGTAATTTTTTGTTAGCAGATTTTAATAATTGTGTAATCATTTAACTGTTAGATTTTGTTTTTAATAAAATTAAAATTAGTACTTGTGAACACATGGCTCCAATCATGGCTCCAATTATTCCAAAATTATGATATAATAAAATTGAAGTTATTGTTGAATTTATGAGTATTCCAAAAGATAGATAAATTACTACTTTTTTTTCTTGATTTTGTTTGAATAATGTAACAATATCAATTCCGTAAAGAAATGATGGAATAACGTAAAACACAGCGATTATGTAAAAGTAAATAGAAAAGGAGAGATTTAAAAAGTATTTCAAGACAAAGTGAATTGTCAAAATTGCAACAGGAGCGATTGCAACACCAACTAGTAGTAACGTTTTTTTTGTCTTTTTAACTACAACTTCATTGATTCTGTAAATATTTTTAATAAAAGGATTGTAAACAAAAGCAGAAATTGACATTATAAAAACCAATAAACTATTTATTATTTGATAATCAGCAACAGTTTTATTATCTAAGAAATAATCTACAATATAAACATCAATTTTTGAAGTTAAAAACCCTAAAATAGAAAGTAAAAAGAACCAAAAACTGACTTTGTAATATTTGAAATTGAATTTTATTTTATTGAATTGGATAAAATTTATAAATACAAGTGAATAACCAATACCTTTAATAAATTGATATAAACTATATAGAACAAGTAATGTTTTTAAATAAATATCTGATTTGAAATAATAAAAAGTTAGTATAAAAAATGAAAAACAGACAGATTCAATGACGGTTGAAGAGATAAATTTCTTTTCATAAACTACTAATACTTCATAGGAATGAATTAAAAATCTACCCAAAAGCCAAAGAAAAATATAAATTCCATAATCTAACTTAAAGTAGGAAAACCCAATTATTGAAAATAAAATAACTAAAGGAAATCGAGTTACTAAATTTGAAGAAAATGTATTTTTTATTTCGCTTGGAGTTTCACTAAAAGTGCGTAATAAGTATTCTTTATTTCCCCAATTTATAAATTGTATGGCTATCAAACTAAACAGTAAAATAGATACAAATTCGCCCCAAATCTCTTTTTCTGAATAGTAAATTACTAAAAAAGGAATTAGTGTTGTAAAAACAGAAATCAACACTTGTCGTAAAGCATTGAATGAAATAAATTTAATTCTATTTATAATTTTTGAAGTCAATTAATATTGATTTTTCTTAATGCATAAAACCCAATTCCTCTGTCATAATCTGATAAAAAAAGAATGGTTTCATGGTCAATTAATTTTGGTTTTAGTTTATTGCTTCTATCAAAAGTAAGCTGTTTGTTGTTATAATAAATTTGATTATCTATAATTTGAAGTTCTTGCCTTTCTTCTGATGTATATGGAATGGAACTTGATTTTTTTCCACTTTCATTCCAATAATGATAAGTTAAATTGTTTTCTGAAATTTCATAATCATAAACTAAAATTGGAAAGCTCTCTTTTGAAATAGGCTCTGATTCAATAAGGTTTGATTCTTTAAAAATTAAAAAGAATGCTATCGGTAGAATTGTGATTGAAATTACAATTTTCCAGTTGATCGTTCTGAAAAATTGAAATACAAAAGCAATAAACAATACGATTAAAACCAATAATCTTAAATATGAAAAAGGAAATTTATTTTCAATAAAGTAGGATAGAGGAACGTTGTTGATTAGAAATAAAAGGAGAACAAAACAGCTTTTGTATGTAGTAGAAACAGAACTTTTCAATATACAAATCAAAATGAATAATAATAAAATTAATCCATAAGTACTTCCATAAGGTGAAATTAAAAGAGATGCTCCTATCCAATAGGAAAACACTAATAAACCATTTGAATTTCTCTTGTTGATATAATAACCTATAACAACTAGCCCTATTTTGAATCCCAAAACTAACCCTGAAAATAAAACAGGATAATCAAAAAATGAATTTGGATTTTCAGCAGCATCGAAAATCAACAATCGTTTTAAAAACATAAAAACAGATTGATAATTATCTACAAAAGCAGTTGCAACTTCTCCATTTGAAGCTTTTGATAGTACCGAATTTAGCCAAAAATACCAAACCTCAAAACCAGTAAATAAAAGAGAGATACTAAAAAGTAAAAGAGAAATGCCTAAAGTATAGAGTAAAGGTTTGAGTTGTTTTTTAAAAACAAAAATTAACAACAACAGTATTGGAAAAACCTTCAATAAAATAGTTAGACTTAGACACAATGCCATTTTTTTAAATTCTTGTTTTTCATAAGCAATTAATCCTTCAGATAACAAGAAGAACAATAAAAAATAGACTTGTCCAAAAAGTAAATTGTTTTTAATTGGGACGAAAAACAAAAAAGGAATTAAAAGCAAATATTTTTTATTGATTTTATAGAAATCGAATAATCTAAAACAACTATAAACTAGTAATAAGGAGGAAATTACATTAAAAATTAGTTTAGCTTTTGCAACTGAAATTACAGTAAAAGGTAAAAAGAAAATGGCTAAAAAAGGTGTGTTGGGAGCATAACTCACAAAAATATTTTGAAAGCCTAAATCGGCAATGGCTTTGTTAAAATCGTAAGGAAAATATATTGAAGTATTGAAATTTTCATTAGCTAAAAATTGTGCCCCAAAGTAATAATTAGCAAAATCATGAACAGCAAAAGTTGTTGCTTTAAAAATATAAAAAGAACAAAGCAAAAGCAGTAATCCATATAAATGATATTTCAATATAAATTGCCTCATAAATTTTTAAATATTGAAAATTGAAATAGTCTTGTTTTTTGTAAAAAATAAGAAACGGAGACTCTCAAAACGCCAAATCCATATATAATACTTCTTTTAAAATTTATTGATGAAGCTTCTTCAAAATAGTTGGCAGGACAAGAAATTTCTCCAATTCTCGCATTTTTGTAGCAACATTGTGCTATGATTTGATTGTCAAAAACAAAATCATCCGAATTGTTTTCAAAATCTATTTGTTTTAAAATTTTGGCATCAAAACAACGATAACCTGTGTGATATTCAGAAAGTTTTTGATGCATTAAAATATTTTGGATAAATGTTAAAATACGATTAGAAATATATTTATAAAAAGGCATTCCACCTTCTAGTGCACCTTTTCCTAAAATGCGTGATCCTAAAACTACATCAAAAGTATTGTTGGCAATCAAAATGCACATTGACGGAATTAATTTTGGTGAATATTGATAGTCTGGATGCAACATTACTATAATGTCAGCTTGTAATTCCAAAGCTTTTATATAACATGTTTTTTGATTAGCTCCATATCCTTTATTGGTTTCGTGTTTCAAAATGTTTTTGATTCCTAATTTTTCGGCAATTTCGATCGTATTATCATTACTACAATCATCGGTTAAAATAACTTCATCAACAATATCTAAAGGAATTTCTTCATAGGTTTTTTGAAGTGTTTTGGCTGCATTATAAGCAGGAAGAATAATTATTATTTTTTGATTATTAATCATTGTAAATGATTTACTTCAATTATTGATTCATCTCTTACGGATGTTGAAACTTGTAATCCTTGAAGTGGTGCCAAGTTTTCAATTTCATTTCGATGATATAAATTATTTCCTAAAAACGGAAATTCAGGATAAGCATGTGTTGGTAAACTAGCTAATAAATTTTGAACCTCAGTTATGCTCATGTTCCATTCTAAACTTAATCGTTCGGCAGAAGGTTCCATAAATGAAATATATAATAATTCAGTTAGTGTATGCTGTTGTGTTTGCGTGAAATCAACACCGTTTTGCAAATTGCTTTTGAGCATGTAATGAGTGTCTCGAAATCCAATCAATGTGTTTTGTAATTCGGTAGCCGTTAAAAAACCTGAATAATCGTTTTGTGGAGCGAACAAAGTGTTAATTGTTGATTCATGACACCACATACATTTAGCAGGTTTTCCAGCATTTGTATGAGAGGAATTAGCATTAGGTTTTCGGTTTCCATTTGCATCAAAAATACCAAATCTGAGTTGTCCATTTGGTAATAATTCAATGGTTTCATATTCAAAAATTTCTCCTGTTATTGGATCAACTTCTTCAGAGAGAAACACTTGGTTAAAACCGCTTTGTTCTGAAAATTGGATAATACGATGTTCAAATGAAACCGCAGAATTATTTACATATCCTTTTTGAGGCAAAAGAGTATATTGATTTAAAACTTCGTTTAAAGTATTAGGTGTTCCAGCAATTTCATAATAATGTTCGGAAGCACCAATTAAAAGCGAAATATATCTTCCTAAATCGATAGCATTAGTTGTCTGATATTCTGAAGTGGTTTTTATTTTAGTCGAAAGTTGTAATAGCTTTTGAATCGCATTTTCAGTAAAACCAAGTTTTTTTATATCGATTGTAATTGTATTTTCAGCAATACTAAAACCATTTGTTGAATTAGGTAAAACGGCTCCACAATAGGATAACGCCCATTTTAAACCAATTAAAGATTTATCAATTGAGTCATCAGGATAGGCTTTATGCCATTTTAGGTTAATGGAAGTATCGGTTTTAATTAAATCAGAATAGGAGTTGTTTGTACAGCTCAATAATAAAATTGATAATATGAAATAGACTATTTTTCTCATTTGTTCAATCTCATTAATCCAGTAGCCAAAATAGCTTTTGTTTTATGTTTAATGGCTTTTAATCCAGAATTTCTTTTAAATTCCACTTCATTCACTATTTTACTAACAGCATATTTATAGAATTTTTTTGAATAGGTTCGTTTAAATTCAATCTCTCTATCTGTTGAGGTTTCCCAATTTAATGGATTGATAATTTTACTTTCTACTTCATTGTATAAAGAAGTTCCTTTAATGGGATAAGCAACAGTAATTGTATATTCTGTTGGATTTGCCTCTTTTAAATATTGAATGGTTTCATCAATATCTTCAATGGTTTCTCCAGGATAACCTAGCATTATAAACGTTCCTGTTTGCATTCCAAGAGCATTTGTTTTTTGAATGGCTTCTTTCACCACATTAACATCCACTCGTCTGTCCATTAAATCGATAATTTTTTGGGAACCACTTTCTGCACCAATCCAAATTCTAAAACAGCCAATTTCTTTCAACAATTCTAAAATTTCATCATTTAATCTTTCAGCTCGTGTAATGCACTCAAAGGGGATGAGTGCGTCTTGTATGATAAGCTCTTGTCTAAATTCTTGCAACCATTTATGGCTCACGGTAAAAACATCATCTACAAACCAAATAGCATCTGGTTTGAATTGTTCTTTAAGCATTTTCATTTCTGCGGCAACTAAATTTGCAGGTCTTCTTCGGTAACTTTGTCCGTAAACTGCTGTGCTACACCATTTGCAAGTATAAGGACAACCTCTTTGTGTAGAAATAGTCATTGAACTTTGTCCGTGGTTTTGTTTCCAGGTATCTAAATAGCGTTGCATGTTAATGGCTTTTCTATTGGGTAGTGGAAGTTCAGTTAAATCTTTGATTTTTGTTCGGGAATTGGTTTGAATTACTTTATCATTTTCCATGAACGCAATTCCATCAATAGGATGATAGTTTTCATTATTTATGATTGCACGATACAGTTCATAAGTTGTTTCTTCTCCTTCGCCAATAACTAAAAAATCAGCACCTGATTTTAGATAATTTTCAATATTATAGGTTACATCAGGTCCACCAAGTATGATTTTAGGAAAATTATAGTTGCTTTTTTTTACTATTTTTATAAGCCTAACAACCTCAATTTTAGTCATTAAATTGGTGTAAATGCAAATTACTTGGGGTTGTGTCTTTAAAATGAAATCTAATTGTTCCTTTTGAGTTGAAAAAGTAGTATCAAAAACTTCATTCTCGATATTTTTACTTTTTAAATAAGCTGATACATACAATAACCCTAAAGGTGGATAGGGTTTCATTATCTTCTGTTCTTTGATGTCATCAGATAAATAGTAAGCATGTGTGAAAAGTAAACTCATTTTTTTTGTAAAACAATTATATAATGATCAGCATATTTTGAAAGAAATGACCAATTCTTAATTTTAGTTTCCAATGTATTTAAAAATTGTAAAAGACCTTTTTTGTTTTTGAAAAAAGGTTCTAAATAAGATGGTGGAATAAAAAAGCCTATTGGATTAATTTCTAAACAATAAAAATTTATACTTGATAAATTTACGATATCTTTTGGATTATAGTAATAAGTTGGAATTTTTACACCATCAACATTTGCAAAAACAACTTGTTTTGTTCTTCTGAAGGCTGTTTTAAATTTCCTTTTTAGTATGAAATAGATTTTTTCCCAAAGTGTATTTTTGGGCATGATAACCAAAATTAATTTTCCTTTTTCAGATAAAATGGAAGTACTGTTTTTGAAAAAAATAGTTAATTCATCAGCAGTTAAACAATTTAAACCACCAAAATTTGAAAATATAGAGTCGAATTTTTTATCCTTGAATTGTTCTGAAATGGTAATGCTATCCGCTTGACAAAAGTTGAGGTTCTTATATGATTCTTTTGTTTTGGAAACCGCAATCATTTTATTTGAAATATCTGTCGCAATTATTGAGTGATTTTTTTTGGCTAACCAAATGGCATCTTCACCAGTTCCACAATTGATTTCTAGAATGTTTTGTTGTTGATTTGAAAGTAACTTTTCAAGATGATGATATACCAAATTACGTTGCAATTTCCCTATTTCTGAATGGGAAAAAGTGGTGTCATAATTTTGAGCTGCTTTATCAAAACTAGCTTCCATTTTGCAACGACTTTAAAACGATTTTATCCAAAAAAGCACTAGGAATATAGTAGCCTAATTTCAATATAGATTTTATTTTTTCTTTGGAGAACGAAAAGTTTTTCAGGTTTTGAAATCCTTGTGACTTTCTATATTCTTTATGTACAAATCGCTGTAATTTTCTGTAATAATTTGTATTGTATGTTCCGTTAAACATCATATCAAAATCATCAGAATCAGTCCAATTGGCTTTCAGCTTTAAATCGTCTTTTACTTTTTCATAAAACTTGGTTCCTGGTAATGGATAGGAAACCGAAATTCCAATGTTATCGGGTTTTAACAATTTAATCATTTGAATGGTTTTTTGAATATCTTCTTGATTTTCATTCAAGTAACCAAATTGAAGAAATAGTGCCACACGAATGCTTTTTTGTTGTAAAAGAAGGGTTGCTTCATAAATTTCTTCCACTGTTGTGCCTTTGTCCATCGCATCTAAAATTTTTTGCGAACCACTTTCAGCACCAACCCAAACTTCTTCTAAACCTGATTCTGCCAAAGCATCAATCGTATCTTCTTTTAATAATAAATCAACACGGCTTTGAATGTAATAACTGATTTTTAGATTGGCTTTTTTTAGTTCGATATTAAATTCTTGCACCCAATTGGGTTTTAATCCAAAAATATCATCACACATCCAAAAGCGTTTTACTTCAAATTTTTCTTGCAAATAAGCAATTTCTTTTACGATATATTCTGGCGAATGTGCGTTGTATCGATTGCCATAAATGGGTTTTGCACACCAATTGCATTTATATGGACAACCACGAGTTGTGGCTAAATTTAAAGTAAATTCTTGATGACTTTGTTTCCAAACGTGTTTGTAAGAATTCATATCAACCAAATCCCAAGCTGGTAATGGCAATTCATCTAAATTTTGGAGAACTGGACGTTTAGGGTTGACTTTTATTTCGTTTTCATTTTTAAAAACAATTCCGTTTACCGTAGAAAAATCATTATCTTTTTCTATACACTGAATTAGTTCAAGCAAAGTAACTTCACCTTCACCTAGAATGATGAAATCTGCACCCTTTTCTATATATTCTACATAATGATCGGTGGAATCTGAACTACAAACTATCACTTTACAATCATACGATTTTGCAATGGCAATCATTTCAAAGCAAGCTTCACGCATGTTGGTTAAGCACATTTTGGTTAAATAGTTAAATCCATCATCATAAATGACTACATGTTTTGGTTTTTTTACTTCTAATTTTGATGTAATTGATTTTGGAGAATCTAATAAATTAGTGTCAAATAAATCAACTTCAAATCCATTTTCTCTCAATAATGACGCTGCATACAAAGTGCCCAAAGGAGGAAAAGGAGTTTTATTTTTCCATTGTTTTGGATCTAATTTATAGTAGTAAGAATGTGAAAAAAGTACGTTAGACATATTCTTTGGGTAATTCTATTTGGAATTTTTGCTGTACTTCTTCTACTTTTTCATTCAAAGCATTGATGACTTTTTTTTGAAAGTTAGAAGGGTGATGTTTCGAAATGTTATTAGTTGATTTTAAAGCAACTTTAAAGTCTTCTTTATTCAAATAGTGGAATTTTGAATTCCATTTTTTTAAGGTAATAGTTTTAAACGTTGAATCTAATTCAGATCCTATTTTATTACTAAAAATATATTCTATTGATTTTACAAATAAAGATTTTTTCGTATCTTCTATATTGTCTGTTTCAGGTTGAAATTTAAAGAAAAATGAATTTACCCAGTTGTTTTTATTGTAAAACTCTTTAAAGGTTTGTTTTCCTTGTAATGGAATTAGAGTTTTTAGTTCAGTTGCTGTAAAACGGTTCTGTTCTTCAATTTTGAGTTGATTCTCAGAAATAAAATAATTAATGCAAAAATATTTTCTTGAATTAAGTAAAAATATTTTCTTGTATAACATTAAAGAGGTTCTGCAAATCCAGAGTTTTGAGTGTTTGGTAATCACAAAAAAGTCAATGTCACTATCATTATCATAATAACCTTTTGACAATGATCCTGAAACACCTACAGCTTTTACAAACGGAAATTTAGCAATAAATTTAGCTCTTTCTTTGGCAATCAACATTGCTTTTTTAGCTTGAATATTTCCCCTCAATCTTTTAGTAATGCTTTCTAAATCATTAGCATACAAATAAAAGTCATCAACTTGAGTAACGATTTTCCGTTCTAACAAACTACATAATTCTGCTCTAGTTTCACTCATATCTGTATGATTAGTGTAACTATGAATTTCGTCCATGTTTAGTGGGTATCTAAATATTGAAAAATACAGAATTGTTTTTAAACTGTCCAAAGTTTGTTTTTTTGTTTGGTTAAATATAATAAAAAGAATTGTACTATAAGATGCCTTTTAATTAAACAGGTTGCGTACTTGTATTTAATATTTAATGTGCTTCCAGCCAATTTTTTCCCAAGCCTAAATCAACAATTAATGGAACATCCATTTTAAAGGCATTCTCCATTTCGTGTTTAATCATAGGTTGAATTTTTTCTAATTCGCTGTTGTGAACATCAAATACCAATTCGTCATGCACTTGCAACAGCATTTTTGATTGCCAATTTTCTTCAACTAATCTTTTATGAATATTAATCATCGCAATTTTGATAATATCTGCGGCACTTCCTTGAATAGGAGCATTCACCGCATTTCGTTCAGCACCACCACGAACCATTGCATTGGCTGAATTGATGTCTTTTAAATAACGCCTTCTGCCTAAAACCGTTTGGACATATCCATTTTCTCTGGCAAAATCAACTTGTTCTGTCATGTAGGCTTTTAGTTTCGGATAAGTTTTGTAGTAAGCATCAATTAAATCCGCACTTTCTTTTCTAGAAAGGTTGGTTTGATTGCTTAATCCAAAGGCTGATACTCCATAAATGATACCAAAGTTTACCGTTTTAGCATTGCTTCTTTGTTCTTTTGTCACTTCTTCTAAAGGAACATTAAATACTTTTGAAGCTGTACTTTTGTGAATATCTTCGTGGTTTTGAAAAGCTTTTATCATGTTTTCTTCTCCTGATAAAGCGGCAATTATTCTTAATTCTATTTGCGAATAATCGGCAGAAACTAAAGTATAATTTTCATCGCGAGCAATGAAGGCTTTTCTAATTAATCGTCCGCGTTCAGTTCGAACAGGAATATTTTGTAGATTGGGATTATTGGAACTCAATCGACCAGTTGCAGCAACAGTTTGCATGTAATCCGTATGCACACGACCTGTTTTTTTATCTACCTGATTAGGTAACGCGTCAATATAAGTACTTTGCAGTTTTACCATCTGTCGCCATTCTAAAATATCTTTAACAATTTGATGTTCGTTTGCTAAATAACTCAAAACTTCTTCACCAGTGGCATATTGACCCGTTTTTGTTTTCTTCTGTTTTGCTCCACCAATTTTTAGTTTGTCAAATAAAATATCACCCAATTGTTTTGGAGAAGCTAAGTTGAACTTTTCTCCAGCTGTTTCATAAATCTGTTGTTCAAAAGCATCGATTTCTTTTTGCATATCCATGGACATACTTTTTAGAAAATCTACATCCAACTTTATTCCTTCTTTTTCCATGTCAGCTAAAACAGGCACTAAAGGAATTTCAATGGCATCAAATAATTTTTTGGTACCTACTTTTTCTAAGATGGGTTGAAAATGTTCTTTTAATTGAAAGGTGATATCTGCATCTTCTACAGCATATTCCTTAATGTCTTCCAAAGGAACATCGCTCATTGATTTTTGATTTTTCCCTTTTTTGCCAATTAATTCTTCAATGCTTTTTGGACTATATTTTAAATAGGTTTCACTTAAAATATCCATATTGTGACGCATATCTGGATTAATTAAATAATGCGCAATCATAGTGTCAAACAGTTTTCCTTTTACTGTGATGTTGTAATTAGAAAGTATTTTTAAATCGTATTTTAAATTTTGTCCAATTTTTTCTATCGCCTCATTTTCAAAGAAAGGCTTAAGTTTTTCCATTAAAATCCTAGCTTCCTCTTGATTTTCTGGGAAGGGCACATAAAATCCTTTTCCTTTTTCATAAGAGAAGGCAATACCTACTAACTCGGCATTTAAAGCATCCAAACCTGTTGTCTCAGTGTCAAAACATACTGAAGATTGATTTTGCAAATTTTGTAGCAATAATTTTAAAGCTAAATCACCCTGAATAATCTGATAAAAATGCTCGGTGTTTTCTAAAGTTGCATAAAAGGAATTATGCGATGAAGTTTCAATTGTATCATCAGAAAACCCAAATAAATCCATTTGGTCTTCATTTGTTTTTTTAGTTGAAACTTTTTTTGGGATGACATTGTTGTCATTGCTATCAACGTCTATTTCATCATACTCTTTTCCATCACCAAAGAGTTTATCAAACTGCTCTTGCATTCTTCGGAATTCTAGTTCTTGAAAAATAGCTTCCGTTTTCTCCACATCAGGTTTTGATAATTCAAAATCATTTTCATTAAATGTTACGGGACAATCGAGTAGAATAGTAGCTAATTTTTTAGACAATATACCTTTTTCCTTGTTGGCTTCAATGTTTTCTTTCATTTTGCCTTTCAGTTCGTGAGTGCTTTCTAAAAGTTTTTCCATGGAACCGTATTCGGCTAAAAATTTCTTAGCTGTTTTCTCACCAACACCAGGTAATCCTGGAATATTATCAACAGCATCACCCATCATGCCAAGAAAATCTATCACTTGTAGAGGATGTTCCACTTCAAACTTGGCTTTTACTTCAGGAATTCCCCATATTTCAATGCCATTGCCCATTCTTGCGGGTCGATACATAAAGATATTTTCCGAAACTAATTGAGCAAAATCTTTATCAGGAGTTACCATAAAAACTTGGAAACCTTCTTTTTCAGCTTGTTTGGCTAAAGTTCCAATTAAATCATCGGCTTCAAAACCAGCTTTTTCCATGATAGGAATGTGCATGGCTTTTAGGATTTCTTGTATGTAAGGAACAGCAATCTTTATAGCTTCAGGTGTAGCATCACGATTGGCTTTATATTCGGGAAACATTTCATTTCTTACATCACTTCCGCCTTTATCAAAAGCTACCGCTAAATGGTCTGGTTTTTCGCGTTTAATTACATCCATTAGAGAATTCATAAATCCCATTATAGCTGAGGTATCCATTCCTTTAGAGTTGATTCTAGGATTTTTGATAAAAGCATAGTATCCACGAAAAATTAAAGCATAAGCATCTAAAAGAAAAAGGCGTTTTTGAGTTGACATACAATTTTGTTTTAATTCAATTTTCAAAGTTACAAATTCAAAATAATTAATTATTTTTTTGAAGGATTAATTTAAGCCTTTTCTGGGATTGTTACTTTTTTTTAAAAAAAATGAAAACCAAGCAGATCTTTTTTGCGTAAATGAACAAACTAATAAAAAACTATATAATCATGAAGCAAAATTTATTTACCATCAAGTCTGTTTTTTTTATGGGCTTATTATCTTTTCTTGTAAGTTGTTCAGATGATGATACAGCCGCAATAATTCCACAACCTGAACCAGAACCACAGCCAATGGCAAGTGTAGCACCTTTGGTTGAATTTACAGCATTAAGTAATGATAACAAAGTGTTTTATTTCAATGCTAGAAATTTAAACGCACCAATTAGATCTTACTCTATAACAGGTTTACAGTCTGGCGAAAATATAATTAGTATTGATTACAGACCAGCAACTGGCCAATTATACGGATTAGGTTCAACCAGTAGATTGTATTTAATTAACGAGAATTCTGGGTTGGCTAGTCCACTAGGTTCCATGCCATTTACACCTCAAATTCAAGGAACTTCCTCTTCAATTGATTTCAATCCAACTGTTGACCGCGTTCGTTTAGTGTCAAACAATGGTCAAAATTTACGTTTGCATCCTGAACTGGGAACTGTGGTTGCTACAGATGGTAGTATCAATGGTGTGGCTAATACTCAAATTGAAGCTGTAGCTTATACAAACAGTGTAGCAGGAAGCACTAGTACTCAACTATATGATATTGATTATACCACAGATAAATTGTACTTGCAAACACCACCAAATGATGGAGGTTTACAAGAAGTGGGAAGTTTAGAAGTAGATTTTTCTGGAATTGGTGGATTGGATATTTTACCAGATTCTAATTATGCAATGGCAGTTAACAATACCAACAATCAATCTAGATTATACACCATTAGCCTAGCTACTGGAAAAGCAATTTGGATTGGAACATTTTCACAACAAATTACAGAAGTAGCCTTCAAATCTAAACCAATTGCTTATGCAACTTCTTCGTCAAATATGTTATACAGGTTGAATCCATTAAATGGATCTTCAAATTCTGTTGCTTTAGTAGGATTGAATGCTAATGAGCAAGTTGTAGGATTGGATTTTAGACCTGCTAATGGAGCTTTGTATGCTATTACAAGCCAAAGCAGATTGTTAACGGTGAATACATCAAATGGTCAAGTAACTGCTATTGGTAGTGGGTTGTCTCCTATGTTGATGGGACAAGATTTCGGATTTGACTTTAATCCAACCGTTGATAGAATCAGATTAGTGAGCAATACAGGACAAAATTTACGCTTACATCCAGACTTAGGTACTGTTGTTGCAACAGATGGGAATTTAAATCCCGGAACACCTTCTGTTTCAGCAGCTGCATATACAAATAGTTTTGCTCAGACAACTTCAACGCAGTTGTTTGTTATTGATACGAATAACAACAATCTATACTTACAAAGTCCACCTAATGATGGTACCTTAGTGCTAGTAGGTAGTTTAGGAATAGCAGCAACAGCAATGAATGGTTTTGATGTAGGAGGAAATAGTAATGAAGGATTTGCAATATTGAATGTTAACAATGTTCAATCAGTATATAAGATTAATTTATCAAGTGGTTTAGCGACTAAAGTTGTTGATTTTTCACCTAATGTAACAGCAATGGCTCTTGGGTTAGGATATTAATTTCAATAATAATTTTGATTAAAAGCTGTATTCTTTCTAGATATACAGCTTTTTTTTATAGTTAAAATTTTAATAAATCCATTTTTAATTTGTGTAGATGTATTTACTTTGTTAAAAAAAGTTTTATGTTGAGGTGGTTAATCCCGTTATTAATTTTTGCTATTATAGAGTTTTATGCTTTTCAAGCTATCAGAACTGTTTCAAAATCTAGAATTGTTTTCTTAGGATATATAATTATTACTTTGATAACAGTTTCTTACATTGTCTATAATTTTCTTCAATTTGATAGAGCTGTTGGGCAAACCCAGAAATCTCTAATTACCATTGGGTTGTTTTTAATTTTTATTGTTCCAAAAATTGTTATTGCCGCAGTTTTGTTTGGGGAAGATATTTTTAGATTTTTCAAAGCTATCATTGTCTATTTTGTGGGTGATAATAACGAAGGAAAATTTATGCCCACAAGAAGACGTTTTGTTAGTCAAATCGCCCTTGGTTTAGCTTCAATTCCTTTTGCATCTCTTCTATATGGTATGACTATTGGGAAATATAATTTTAAAGTTATAAAACAGACTCTGAATTTTCCCGATTTGCCAGAAGCATTTGATGGAATGACTATTACCCATATATCTGATATTCATAGTGGGAGTTTTGATAATCCTGATAAGATTCAATATGCTATTGATTTGATAAATGAGCAAAATTCGGATATTTTACTATTCACTGGAGATATTGTGAATACGCATGCTACAGAGATGGATCCTTGGATAGAAACGTTCAAAAAAATTAATACCCCAATTTTTGGTAAATTTTCCGTGCTAGGTAATCATGATTATGGAGAGTATGTCAATTGGTCTTCAGAAAAAGATAAGGCAGATAATTTTGAAAAGATAAAAGAAATCCATCAAAAAATTGATTTCAAATTGTTGATGAATGAACATGTAAAATTAAAGAAAGACGATCAAGAATTGGCGATTGTGGGTGTTGAAAATTGGGGGAGAAAGTTTGGTGAGCGTGGCGATTTAAATCTTGCCTCAAAAGGACTAAGTAGAAGTGATTTTAAAATACTTATGAGCCATGATCCAAGTCATTGGGATGAAAAAGTGCAACACGATGATCATAATTATCATTTAACACTTTCTGGACATACACATGGGTTGCAATTTGGTATTGAAATTCCAGGTTGGTTTAAATGGAGTCCTGTGCAATATGTTTATAAGCAATGGGCAGGGTTATATGAAAATGCAGGTAGATATATTTATGTAAATCGCGGCTTTGGTTTTCATGCCTATCCAGGTAGAGTAGGAATTATGCCAGAAATTACGGTTTTAACTTTAAAAAGATACGGTTTACCCGTATAATTTCACTCACTTAAAAAAATTAACTTTTTCAGGGTAAACTATATTATTTTTATTAGTTATTTTTAAACTAAAATTGGATTCCCAAAATCTAAATAATAGACTAACCGATGAAAAATTTGATTACTAGACTATCCGTTTGGATAGGCTTATTCTTTCTAATGGGTATATTTCAATTGCATGCCCAAGTAGGGATTGGTACTACAACTCCTGATTTAAGTGCTATGTTGGATGTTAATTCGACTTCAAAAGGTCTTCTAACGCCACGAATGACTACTTTGCAAAGAAACTCCATAGCAACGCCTGCTGATGGTTTGATTGTTTATGATACATCTTTAAAGTCATTTTTTCATTACAATACGTCCACGAGTTCTTGGATTAAATTGAGTAGTGATGTGAGTGGGAGATTAAATTTTAAAAGAATTAAATCAACAGATGTTTTGGCAACTGTATTAGCTGATGAGTTAGCTGCTGGTGGCGGAACTAAATACCTGTTGAATACGCTTACATATTATGAGATAAACGGAAACATTAATGTTGATTTACCAATCGAATTAAATAACGCCTATTTGGTGGGATTAGATGCTAACGAAGATAGGCTGGTTAGATCGGGTAATTTATTTATAGGGTCAACAGGTGGAATAATAAAAAATCTTTCTTTAACAGTGACTGGTGGAACAGTATTTTCACTGAGTGGAGCTTCTACGCAAGCTATTCTTTTTAGGGATTCTATCGTTTCGGGATGTTCCAATGTAGGGACGATCAATGGTTTTGGTTTAGTGTTTTTTTCAATAGTACAATATGTGGGCAACACAACTGGAATAACTTACACAAATATTGGTAGGTTGCTACTAAGTAATACGGCTTGGTTTGGTAATAATACAGGTACATTTGAAACGTTCACAGGTACATTTTCTTTAATTCAAAAACAAGGAGGTTTTTGTGAAGTTAATGGGGCAGCAGTGGGAATTGATGTTTCTTCAAATCCAATTATTACAGGTGATGCCGTTATAGAATCTGTCGTTTTTACAGGAACTGTTTCTACGGGTTCTTACGTTAAACGATATACGGTGGGAAGTTTTACAGGGTATAACTTTAATAATTCATGGAATGTTAGATGTGCTGGAATTCCTACAGAGACTGATGCTACTGCAATTGCTGAGTTTTCTATGGATTACCCTGTGGGAAGTGGAGAAGCTACACCCTTTACAAATAACCTAAACCCAAGTAATATTGTAAAAGTTCAAGGAATATCTTCCTCTACTAATCTATTTCGTTTTTCAACGGGTTCAGTAAGCAATAGGTTGGTGTATTTAGGTAATCAAGCAAGATTTTTTCAAGTAACTGGTTCCATTTCTTTCCAAGTTCCTGCAGTGGGTACTTATATCATTTATGTAGCGAAGAATGGTACAGTGATTTCTCAATTTAAAATATATGGTAGAGGTCTAGCCACTAATGATATATTGGTTTTGCCTATCACAGCGTCTGTTGAATTAGCTCCAAATGACTACATAGAAATTTTTGCACAACGTTTTACAGGATCTAATGGCAGTATTATTACGCCTAACATGACAGTAATTATTAAATAATTTTGTTTGAAATTATAGGTAGTTTATCCGATATTTTACGACACATAGTTTTAAAATAAGAGCGAATGAATTTAAAAACAGTCTTTTTATTAAAAAAAAGATAATTTTTAATGTAATTTGCTATAAAATAGTACATTTGTATTATAAATTTTATAATAGACTATTGTTTTTATTATTAATACTATCAAATTTATGTCAAAATTTGGAGAACTTATAGATGCTCAAGTTCCTGTTTTGTTGGATTTTTTTACAGAATGGAACGAGCCTTCAATTGCAATGAATGAAGTAATTCGGCATGTTGCAGCTGCACTTGGTGATAAAGCTAAAGTGATAAAAATTGATATTGATAAAAATCAAGAATTAGCCGAAGCACTTCGTATTAAAGGTTTACCTACATTAATGATTTACAAAGCAGGTCAGATGGTTTGGAGACAAAGTGGTGAATTAGATGCCAATACACTTATCAATATTGTACAAGAGCAAGCTTAATTAATACTATCAAATACAAATCCTTTACTTTTTAGGAACGTTATTGCTCTTGGTAAAGTATATTCAAGGTTTTTCCAAGCTTTTATGCTATCGTGAAAAACGATAATACTTCCTGTTTTAGTTTTTTTTACGTGTTTTAAACATTTTTCTGGTGTAGTGCTTGAATCGTAATCTTTACTTAAAATATCCCACATTATAATTTTATATCCCTTTTTTCTTAATGTTTTAGATTGATTAGGTTTGATTTTGCCATAAGGTGGGCGAAATAGATTGCCGTTTTCAATAGCTAATTTACTCATTTCAGTTCTGCACAAATCGACATTTTCAATATACTCATCTTTTGATGTTTTCCAACCCTTTAAATGATTAAAAGTGTGATTACCCACAGAATGTCCAGCTGTAATTATTTTTTTAAAAATATCAGGATGTTTTTTTATGTTACTACCGATGCAAAAAAAAGTTGCCTTAATATTTTCCTTTTCAAGTAGATTTAATACCCATTCAGTTATCTCTGGTGTTGGTCCATCATCAAAAGTTAAATATATTTTCTTTTCAGCATTTGGGATGTCCCAAACTTGATTGAAAAATATTTTTTTTATGATTTTTGGAACTTTTTCTAACATAGCTATAATATAATTAGCCATAAATTACATCAGTTAAAAGTAATTTATGGCTAAAGTGTTTTGTTTTTATTTGTTATTTCAAAGGTTCTCTTTTAAAACGCTCAAACATTTTATTATAATTGTTGAATTTTGTTTTTTCAGTATTATATAAACCAATATCATTAGCGTCTTCAACTATCTCAAGTAAACTTCTGTAACGTTCTATATCTAAGCCTATTTCATTGAACATGCTATTTTGTTGATTAATGCTTAAGCTTTTATAGAATCTTAAGTTCTCTTGATATTTTCTAATGAGGGTTTTAATTATTTTTTGAGCCTTTTCTCTTTGTCCGATTTCATAATATCCTGCGGCAAATGGTTCAACTAATGTGTAATATCCAAATTGCTCAATCGGCATTTTTTTCATTACCAAATCAATTAATTTTTCGGCTTTATCGTTTTTATTTTCATTAATTAAAGTCTCCATTAAACGTGCTAGGTTAGATCTGTAAGAAACGCTATTTTTTCTAGTCTCAGGGTCGTGATATATTTTTGGGTCGTTGCTATTTCCCCAGTCCCATTTCATCACGATATCATACATTTTATCACTATCAATTATTCCCATATCTAAAGGACTTCCTCCTTTTCTTTTTGGAGTTCTTACAGGTACAATTTTATAACACATTCCATCCAATTGCAAATAATCTTTTAGCCACAAATATTCTTCATCTGCAAAACTTCCTCCAGTGAAATACATAGGTCGTTTCCAATTGTTTTCGTTTAAAATATCTAACATTATTAAACGATTTTTATACAAAGCATTCCCTTTTATTGTTATGTTCATTGCAGGCACAATTGAATCTTGAAATTGTTTGGCAACCACATTGTTTTTTATGACTGTCTCTTTGTCAACAGGAATTACTATTTTATTGGAGGGATAGTAATGTAGCCTTTGACCGCTACTCATTTCTACAGTTGCTCTTTCATCTTCAAGTTTTATGAATTTAAGGATGTCATTTAAAAGTACTGGCTCTTTTGTTTTTTCTACATACAGAACACCATCTCTGTTACTACCTCTATATTGCTCTCTAGTGAAAGATATTGGTAATGGCTCAGACTTATAAGCTTTGTTTTTCATTTGATCAATGTACCAATCTGTAGCTAATAGGCTAGTATTTACTATTCTTACATCTGTTCTGTATCCTTCTATTTCTTGTGCATACCATAATGGGAAAGTGTCGTTGTCTCCAATGGTAAATAAAATGGCATTTGGATCGCAGGAATCTAAATAAGCTTTGGCCATAGCTAAAGCAGTATATCTTCCAGAACGATCATGATCATCCCAGTTTTCTTTTGCTAAAAGTACCGGTGCTGCTAGCAAAGTAGTAGCTAAAACAATTGGGACAGTAGCTTTTGGACTTAAATATTTTTTCAATCCTTCATAAATGGCGTACACTCCAAATCCAATCCACATGGCAAATACATAGAAAGAACCAACAACCGCATAATCACGTTCACGAGGTTCAAAAGGTCTTTCATTTAAAAATATTTTTAAAGCAAAACTTGTAAATAAAAATAAAGCCAATAATACATAAAAGCTTTTTAAATCTCTTTGGGCATGAAAGACAATTCCAATAATACCCAATAGGAAAGGTAAGAAATAATAAGTATTTCTTCCTTTATTGTTTTTCATATCAGGAGTTAATTCGGATTGATTGCCTAAAAATATACTATCAAATGGAGTTATTCCACTAATCCAATTTCCGTTTTCTATATCATCTTTTCCTTGAATATCATTCTGACGCCCTACAAAATTCCACATTAAATACCTAACGTACATATAATGGAACTGATATTCAAACATGAACTTCATATTGTTTGCAAATGAAGGTCTTTCAACAATCAAATAATCTTGATATCCTTTTAAAAATGCGGAATAGTCTTCTAAATCTATCTTTCCTTGGGCAAAAGCAGTTCTAAATTCAGACACAATTTGAACCAATTCATCTTCATGAGCATATTCTGGATTAATTCTGAATTCTAGAGGTTGTGTATATAACATGTAGTTCTCCGCATGATCTGTACTCCACATTCTAGGCATAAAACCTTTGTGGTTGTCATCTAAATTTTGATTACCATTTTTGTAATCGTTAGTTATAACGTAAGTTCCAGTAGTATAATCTCTTTCATAATTTGGCTTTTCGTCAAAATAAGGATTATTCTTGTCTAAACCTGCATAAGCTTCAGAGTACATTGGACCGTAAAAAGTTTTTTGTTCACCATATTGCTCTCTGTTATAATAAGCTAAAACTTCGGCAGCATCAGAAGGTTTATTTTCGTTAATTGGGATATCAGTATTAGCTCTTATGGGTAACATTATCCATGTTGAAAAACCAATTAGAATAAATAATAAACAAAGTAATATGGTGTTGTAAAAGACATGTCCTTTCTTTCTCGTGTAATTTAATCCGAAATAAAAGAAACCTATAATCAATAAAAAGGCAAAAATAGTTCCAGAGTTGAAAGGTAATCCAAAGGTATTTACCATGAAGATCTCAGTTTTACCAAAGAAAGATAAGGTGTAGGGTAATAAAAACTTGAATACAAAGAATAGAATGACAACTACAACCACATTGGCAAGAATGAAGTTTTTAAGGGTGATTTTTTTGTATTTTTTAAAATAATACAATAAACCAATTGAAGGAATAGTCAATAATGCCATGAAATGAGCTCCAAATGAAAGTCCAATAACTAGTGAAATCAAGACCAACCATCTATTTCCTCTTGGGGTATCCATTTCTTGCTCCCATCTTAAGCCCAGCCAAAGTAATATAGCAATAAATAGTGAGGCCATTGCATAAACTTCAGCTTCTGTAGCATTAAACCAAAAACTATCAGTAAAAGTAAAGGCTAAAGAAGCTACTAAAGCTGCCCCTAAAATCATAATAGCACTATTTTTTTCGTCTTGATTTTCCCTAAGAATTATTTTTTTTAGTAAAATAGTCAAAGACCAAAACATAAATAATATAGTAAAAGCACTAGAAAAAACAGACATCATATTAACCATCAAGGCAATCTTATCTGGACTGGTAGCAAACATAGCAAAGAAAGATCCTAGCATTTGGAATAAAGGAGCTCCAGGGGGATGACCAATTTGAAGCTTTGCAGCTGTAGAAATATACTCGCCACAGTCCCAGAAACTTAAGGTAGGTTCAACGGTTAAACTATAGGTAACAAGAGCTACTGCAAAAGCAAACCATCCAAGAATATTGTTCCATTTATTGAAATTAAATGATGTCATAAGCGTGTAAAAATGAAATTATTAATCTTAATCTATCCTACAAAGAAAGTATTTTTTTATTATAAGTAACGATGAAATTTATTTTTTAATATTTTTTTTAGAAAAATTTGGAATAAAAAAAATATGTATTACATTTGCACTCGCAATAGCAAACCATGTCCCATGGTGTAATGGTAACACTCCGGTTTTTGGTACCGTCATTCAAGGTTCGAGTCCTTGTGGGACAACAAAAAAAATCCTCTGAAACAGAGGATTTTTTTATTTGTAACGTTGGGATTACTTATATCTTGAAAGTAATAACAGCTCTCTTGGCATGATTCACTAAATCTTCACTAATACTGCCGTTAAAGAAATGTGCTAATCCTTTTCTTCCATGAGTGCTCATTCCTATTAAATCGGCTTTTATGCTTTTTGCAAAGTGTAAAATCCCTTTTTCCACATTGACATCATTATAAATGTGTGTAGAAAAATTGTCGATTTTAAATGAAGCTGTGAAATTATCCATTATTTCTTGAGCTACATGAGTTGATTTAAAACTGTTAGGCGTATTAATCATTACCAAATGCAAATGAGAATTGAAATTATTTGCAAACTCCACAACTTTTTCAAACGGTTTTTTAATTTCTTCTGAGAAATCAGACGCAAATACAAAGTGGTCAGCATTGAAGTTTGGATCTTCTTTTTTAATTACTAAAACCGGGACATCAGAATTTCTAACTACTTTTTCGGTATTTGATCCTATAAACATTTCTTGAAATCCTTTTGCTCCGTGCGAACCCATAACAATCAAGTCTGCGTTACTGGCTTTTCCACTTTTCAGAATTCCATCAAAGGCCATTTCAAATTGGATTATTTTTGATACCGTAATTCCTTTTAAATAGTCAGCATTGGCAATTTCATCTAATTTATTTATAGCAGCATTTTTGAATAACATTAATTCAGGTATATCATGTGAGCTTGAAACAGCATCATTGCCAGAAGTTGGTAATTCCAACATATGGATTAAAGCTATTTCACTATTGTTTTTTTTGGCAATTTGAGCCGCTACTTTAAGTGCATATTCGGCATGTTTTGAAAAATCGGTGGGTACTAAAATTTTTTTCATGTTGAAAATTATATTGATTTGTTTTACAACATAAAGGTATGAAAATTAATTATATAAATCAATGATTTTATTTATTTAAAAAAATATGTATATTTGCACCGTTATTTGTATGAGAATTTAGATAATGAGGGAAGCACTGCTTCCCTCTTTTTATAAAATTATGAGTTTTAAAGATAAAGTAAAAGTTCTTCTGGATGAGGCTCTAGTTCATAAGCCATCCTTGTTTTTAATTGATTTAGTTGTTAGTGATGACAATAAAATTTCAATAACTTTGGATGATGATAATGGAGTAATTCTTCAAGATTGTGTGGATATTAGTCGAGCAATTGAGCATGAATTAGATAAAGATGAATTAGAGTTTTCAATTGATGTTGCATCTGCAGGAGTTTCAATCCCTTTGAGATATACAAGACAATATAAAAAAAACATTGGTCGTAATTTGAAAGTTACTACTAATGATTTAGAAAAAATAGAAGCCAAACTAACTGATGCAAATGAAGAAAGAATCATTTTAGAATGGCAATCAAGAGAGCCTAAGAAAATTGGCAAAGGAAAAGAAACAGTTAACAATAAAAAGGAAATTGCTTATCAAGATATCAAAGAAGCAATTGTATTATTATCATTTTAATTATTTAGAATCAACATGGAGAATATTGCATTAATCGATTCGTTTTCAGAATTTAAAGACGACAAACTCATAGATAGAGTAACGTTAATGGCTATTTTAGAAGATGTTTTTAGAAACGCATTAAAGAAAAAATACGGATCAGATGACAACTTTGATATTATTATAAATCCTGATAAAGGAGATATGGAAATTTGGAGAAATAGGGTTGTAGTTGCAGATGGAGAAGTAGAAGATGAAAATTCTGAGATATCATTGTCAGAAGCTAGAAGGATTGAGCCAGATTTTGAAGTAGGAGAAGATGTTTCTGAAGAAGTTAAGTTAATTCAATTGGGAAGAAGAGCAATTTTAGCTTTACGTCAAAACCTAATTTCTAAAATACACGAACACGATAATACAAATCTTTACAAACAATTTAAAGACTTAATTGGTGATATTTATACCGCTGAAGTACATCATGTACGACCAAAAGTTGTAATTTTGATGGATGATGAAGGAAATGAAATTGTTTTGCCCAAAGAAAAGCAAATACCAAGTGACTATTTCAAAAAAGGAGATAATGTAAGAGGAGTAATTGAAAGTGTTGAGTTAAAAGGGAATAAGCCTCAAATTATTATGTCAAGAACAGCCCCTTTGTTTTTGGAAAAATTGTTTGAGCAAGAAATACCTGAAGTTTTTGACGGACTTATCTCAGTTAAAAATGTGGTTCGTATTCCAGGAGAAAAAGCAAAAGTTGCAGTAGATTCTTATGATGATAGAATTGATCCAGTGGGAGCCTGTGTAGGAATGAAAGGATCACGTATTCATGGAATTGTAAGAGAATTAGGAAATGAAAATATAGATGTAATCAATTATACTGCTAATACTCAATTGTACATAACAAGAGCATTGAGTCCAGCAAAGGTTTCATCAATTAAAATCAATGAAGAAAAGAAAACAGCAGAAGTATTCTTAAAAGTAGAAGAAGTTTCCAAAGCCATTGGTCGAGGAGGTCACAACATTAGATTGGCAGGACAACTAACAGGATATGAGTTAGACGTGATAAGAGAAGGTTTAACAGAAGAAGAAGATGATGTAGAATTGAGAGAGTTTTCTGATGAAATTGAAGAATGGGTGATTGAAGAATTTGAAAAAATTGGTTTAGACACTGCCAAAAGTATTTTAGATCAAGATGTTGCTGATTTGGTGAGAAGAACAGACCTTGAAGAAGAAACAGTTCTAGAAGTTGTTAGAATTTTAAAAGAAGAATTAGAAGGATAGTGATTTGCTATCTAAATAAACCATAAAAGATTAAAAAAAGATTATATTTACAATAATATAGTTTAGAAGAAATACTAAATTAATTTATGTCTGAAGAAAGAGCAATACGAATAAACAAAGTTTTAAGAGAATTAAATATTTCCTTAGAAAGAGCTGTGGACTATTTAAAAGAGAAGAATCATTCCATCGATGCAAGTCCTAATGCAAAAATTTCTCAAGTGGAATATGATATTTTATGTGGTCAATTTTCTGCCGACAAAGGAAAAAAAGTTGCCTCACTAGAAGTTGGTGAAGAAAAGAGAAAAGAAAAAGAAGCCCTTAAAAAGCAACTCGAAAAAGAACTTGAAGAAAAAAGATTGCTGGAAGAAAAGCAAAAGCAAGAAGTTATCAAAGCAAAAGCGGCTCTTTCAGGACCTAAGACTATTGGTAAAATAGATTTAGATCCAAAAAAATCAGACAAGCCTCAAGAAAAAGTGGAAATACCAAAAGAAGAAGTTGTTCCTCCACAAGTACATGAACTTCCTAAAGAAGAAGTAAAGCCTGTAGAAGAAAAACCAAAGTTTGAGAAAAAAAATCCACCAGTAGAGAGAGCAGTAGTAGCTCCAAAAGTTACTTCAGATGAACCTGAAGAAGAAAAAGTGGAGACACAATATCAAAAATTAGCAGGAGCAACTTTCACAGGAAAGACAATTGATTTATCTCAATTCAATAAACCTAAAAAGAAAGATCCTAAAAAAGAAGTTAAAAAAGCAGGTGATGTTAAAGCAACAGGTGCATCAGCTACGACTAATAACAATGCTAATAAAAATAAACGTCGTAGGATTGCTAAGCCAGGAACTCCAGGTGCAAATACAACTCAATCATCTGGTGCGCCAGGAGGTAAAAAAGAATTTGTAAGAGGAGGTTTCAATAAAGCAGGTAAAAAACCAGTCATCCAAAAGGTTGAACCTACAGAAGAAGACGTTAAAAACCAAATTAAAGAAACACTAGAAAGACTTCAAGGAAGAGGTAAAAGTGGTAAATCTAAAGCCGCAAAATACCGAAGAGATAAAAGAGATTCTCATCGTCAGCGTTCTGAAGACGAACTACAAGCACTTGAAGAAGGAAGTAAAACAATCAAAGTAACAGAATTTGTTACCGTTGGTGAAGTTGCCACAATGATGGATGTGCCTGTAACCAAAGTAATTGGTACATGTATGACATTGGGAATTATGGTTACTCAAAACCAACGACTAGATGCTGAAACACTAACCATAGTAGCAGACGAATTTGGGTATGAAGTTGAATTTATTTCTGCTGAGATTGAAGAAAATCTTGAAGTAATTGAAGATAAACCAGAAGATTTAAAACCTCGTTCACCTATTGTTACAGTAATGGGGCACGTAGATCACGGTAAAACATCGCTTTTGGATTATATCCGTGAAGCCAATGTAATTGCAGGTGAATCAGGAGGAATTACACAACATATTGGAGCTTATGGTGTAACTTTAGAAGGAGGTCAAAAAATAGCTTTCTTAGATACACCTGGACACGAAGCCTTTACTGCGATGCGTGCACGTGGAGCTCAAATTACAGATATTGCCATTATTGTAATTGCTGCGGATGATGACATTATGCCACAAACAAAAGAAGCAATAAGTCACGCACAAGCTGCGGGTGTTCCAATGATTTTCGCAATCAATAAAGTAGATAAGGAAACTGCAAATCCAGAAAAAATTAAAGAAAGATTAGCTTCCATGAATTTATTGGTCGAAGATTGGGGTGGTAAGTATCAATCTCAAGATATTTCTGCTAAGAAAGGAACAGGTGTAAAAGAACTTCTAGAAAAAGTTTTATTAGAAGCTGAAATTTTAGAGTTAAAAGCAAATCCAGATAAACCAGCCGTAGGAACTGTTGTAGAAGCACAGCTAGATAAAGGTCGCGGTTACGTTTCTACAATCTTAGTACAAGCAGGTACGCTTAGAGTAGGTGATTATATCTTAGCAGGTAAAAATCATGGAAAAGTTAAAGCTATGCATGATGAAAGAGGTAATGTTATTGCTGAAGCTGGTCCTTCAACTCCTGTATCTATTTTAGGTTTGGATGGTGCTCCAACAGCTGGTGATAAGTTTAATGTATATCAAGATGAAAGAGAGGCGAAGCAAATTGCAGCAAAACGTACTCAATTACAAAGAGAACAATCGGTTCGTACTCAAAAACACATAACACTTGCCGAAATTGGTCGACGAATCGCTCTAGGTCAATTTAAAGAGCTAAATATTATTCTTAAAGGAGACGTGGATGGTTCTGTGGAAGCACTTTCAGATTCATTCTCTAAATTATCTACTGAAGAAATTCAAGTCAATATCATACATAAAGGAGTTGGTGCAATTACTGAATCTGACGTGTTGCTAGCTTCTGCTTCAGATGCTATTATCATTGGATTTAATGTACGTCCGCAAGGAAATGCCAAACAATTAGCAGAGAAAGAAGAAATAGATATCCGTAACTACTCTATCATATATGACGCAATAGATGACTTGAGGGATGCTATGGAAGGAATGCTTTCTCCAGAATTGAAAGAAGAGGTTACTGGAACGGCTGAAATCAGAGAAATATTCAAAGTTTCTAAAGTAGGAACAATTGCTGGATGTATGGTTACAGATGGTAAAGTATATAGAAATTCTAAAATACGCTTAATACGTGAAGGAGTTGTGATTTATACAGGAGAATTAGCTACTTTAAAACGATTCAAAGATGATGTTAAAGAAGTCTCAAAAGGATATGATTGTGGTATGCAAATCAAAAATTACAACGACATACAAGAGTTAGATATTATTGAAGCTTTCCAAGAAGTAGAAGTAAAGAAAAAATTGAAATAAATAATATGACTACAAAAAAAAATCCTAAGTACTTACTTAGGATTTTTTGTTTTGAAGCTAATAAGTCAAATTACAGCTAATTTCTTATTTGGTTTTTTAGTAAAACTACTTTGCTAAACTTAGTCTATTTGTTTGGTTTAATCATCAGAGCTAAAGGATATTTTTTCTTTATTTCTAATAAAGCATTTTCAGCTTCAATTCTTGTTTTAAAACTTCCAACCCAAACTTTAAAAGTCGGATTGTTGTAAACAATTGTACCATCAATTTCTTTAAAATTGTTTCTAAATTCGTTTAAATTTTTAACGGCCTCATCTTTTTTGCCGTTATAAATTTGAATTTTATACAGGTCATTTACAGTAATTCCAGTATTAATTTTTCTTTTCTCTTTCAATAGATTTTCAATTTTTGGATCCTGTTCAATCGTTTGAGAAAAAGTTTTTTCGGATACAAAGCTGAAAATCAGAGCTAAAAAAAGTAATTTATAAGTTGACGAATTTTTCATGTTAATTATTGTTTAATGCAAATTTACATTTTTAATGCAATTGTTAGTGCTAATGTATTATTTAGAACAAATATAAATTACATTTTAAGGTAAAATTATGGTTTTTATAATAATCCAATTATTGTATTTTTGTCGGAGTTTTAAAAAGGTGTAAGTTTAAATTTTAAAACATATATCTAAAACTATACCAAAACATAGTCGATAATCATTTTAAATATGAAAAAGGTGGGTAACCATAAATCGTTTTCTAGGATTTTCTTCAGCTTAGCTTTAACGCTATCTTTATCATTAGTTTCTTATGCTCAAGATGCAGCTACTGCTGATGCTCCTGTTGCTGACGCGGCAGCTACAGCTCCTGCAACTGCTGGTGATGCTGTAAAAGGAAAAGAATTATTTAATGCAAACTGTGCAGCTTGTCATAAGTTAGACGCAAAATCTACAGGTCCAGCACTTCGTAATGTTGCTGCTAAATATGATAAAGAATGGTTGTATAAATGGATTCGTAACAGTGGTGAGTTAATCAAATCTGGTGATGCGCAAGCTGTAAAAGTGTTTGAAGAAAACAATAAAGTGGCAATGACTGCATTTCCGCAATTGTCAAATGAAGATATTGATAATATTTTAGCTTATACATCTGAAGTTGCGCCTCCGCCACCAACTCCAACTGCTGAAACTTCGGCAGGTGGTTCAGGTGATTCATCGGGGATTTCTAATAATATTATTCTGGGAGCTCTAGCTTTAGTACTAATGATGTTAGTAGTTATGCTTTTCTTAGTAAGCAATGTGCTGAATAAAATTGCAAAAGCTAACGGTATTGAGGTGGCTCAAAAAGAAAAATCGCTTCCGTTGTGGAAAGCATTTGTTAAGAATCAATTCTTGTTAGTGGTTTCAGCTATTTTATTTTTACTTGTAAGTGCATATTTTGCTTATGGTTGGTTTATGCAAATTGGAGTTGATCAAGGATACGAGCCAATTCAACCTATTCACTACTCGCACAGAATTCATGCAGGTGAAAATGGTATTGACTGTAAATACTGTCACTCAGCAGCAAGGGTGAGTAAGCATTCAAACATTCCTTCTTTAAACGTGTGTATGAATTGTCACAAAAATATTTCAGAAGTGGCAGAAAGTACTGCGACGGAAGAATACTCAAAAGCATTTTATGATGGTGAGATTGAGAAATTGTATGCTGCAGTGGGATGGGACAAAGCAACCCAATCATACACTGGAAAAACAAGTCCTGTAAAATGGGTTAGAATTCATAATTTACCTGATTTTGTTTACTTTAACCACTCGCAACACGTTGCTGTAGCTGGTGTGGAATGTCAAACTTGTCACGGACCAGTTGAAGAAATGGAAATTATGAGCCAACACTCGCCATTAACTATGGGTTGGTGTATCAACTGTCACAGAGAAACAAACGTAAAAGTAGAGGACAACGAATACTACAAAAAAATACATGAAGAATTATCTAAAAAATATGGTGTAAGTCAATTGACTGCAGCACAAATGGGTGGTTTGGAATGTGGTAAATGTCACTATTAATAATAATTTAAGAAGCTAATATTTATATACAATGGCATCAAACAAAAAATACTGGAAAAGTGTTGAAGAGCTAAACGAAAGTAGTTCTATTGTTGAGACGCTAAGAAGCAACGAGTTTGTGGAGCAAATTCCTGTTGATGAGTTTTTAGGAGATAAAGAAAATTTATCTTCTTCGTCAACTTCTCGTCGTGACTTTTTAAAATACGTTGGATTTAGTACGGCAGCAGCATCTTTAGCTGCTTGTGAAGGTCCAGTTGTAAAGTCAATTCCTTATGTACTTCAACCTGAACAAATAATTCCAGGAGTTGCAGATTATTATGCAACAACTATTGCCGATGGTTTTGATTTTGCTAACATATTAATCAAAACACGTGAAGGTCGTCCAATTAAAGTTGAAAATAATAATTTAGAAGGAGCAAGATCTGGAGCTAATGCAAGAGTTCATGCGTCTGTTCTTTCATTATATGATAGTCTTCGTTTAAAACAACCTAAAATCAATCAAAAAGACTCAGATTGGAAAGCAGTTACTGCAAAAATCAAATCTAGTCTTCAAGAGGCTCAAGCTAAAGGGGAGAGTGTTGTGGTATTAACGAATACAATGGCTAGTCCTTCAACAGATGCCTTATTGTCTAGTTTGATGGCTAAATATCCTAATGTGAAACATGTTGTTTATGATGCTGTTTCTGAATCTAATGCTCTTGACGCTTTTCAAGCCGTTTATGGAGTAAGAGGTTTAGCTAATTATGATTTTTCAAAATCAGATGTCATTGTCTCAATAGGTGCAGATTTTCTAGGTGATTGGCAAGGTGGAGGTTTTGATGCTGGATATGCTCAAGGTAGAATTCCGAAAAATGGTAAAATGTCTAAGCACATTCAAATTGAAGCTAACTTATCTCTTGCAGGAGCTAAAGCGGATAAAAGAATACCTTTAACTATAGCTAATCAAAAACAAGCTTTAGTAAAAATATACAACGTAATTTCTGGGGCTACAGTTGGAACTCCAAAAATTGATAAATATGAAGCTGATATTTTAAAAGCAGCTCAACAATTAAAAGCAGCTGGTACAAAAGGAGTATTGGTTTGTGGTATTGATGATGTTGATGCTCAAATGTTAACATTAGCTATCAATAATCAAATAGCTTCCGAAGCTTTTAATCCTTCAAATGCAATTTTGACAAGAAAAGGAAATGCAAAAGAAGTAAATCAATTAGTTTCTGATTTAAAAGCAGGAAAAGTTCATACATTAATTATGAATGGTGTCAATCCTGTTTATACTTTACCAAACGCTAAAGAGTTTGTTGAAGGATTGAAGAAAGCAAAACTTTCAGTGACCTTTTCAATGAAAGAAGATGAAACGGCTCTTGTTTCAAGTATAGCTGCAGCGGCTCCACATTATTTAGAATCTTGGGGAGATGTAGCTTTAACTAGAGGAAATTACAGTATTCAACAACCAACTATCAATCCGTTGTTTGAGACTAAACAATTCCAAGAAGTATTATTAGCGCTGACAGATAACACTTTATTATATCACGACTATTTAAAATCTGCTTCAGCAGCAAGTTTAAATGGAAAGTCATGGAATCAAACGGTTCATGATGGTTTTGCTACAATTGAAGCTACTGCTTTAACGGCAACATCAGCTGATTATGCTGCTTCTGCTGTTAAATTAGCACAATCAAAATCTACAAATTTAGACTTAGTTTTATATACAAAAGTTGGTTTAGGAGACGGTCAACAAGCCAATAATCCATGGTTACAAGAATTCCCTGATCCAATTACAAGAGTATCTTGGGATAATTATGTAACCATTTCTAAAAAAGATGCTGAAAAGTATAAATTAGAAAATTGGAATGTTGCTAATGGAGGTTTAAACGGAAGTTACGCAGACATTAAAGTTGGAAATACTACCCTAAAAAATGTACCAGTTATCATTCAGCCAGGTCAAGCGGTTGGAACAATTGGTTTAGCATTTGGTTATGGTAAAAAAGAAGCCATGAAAGCTGAAATGCAAGTAGGTGTTAACGCATACGAATTATACGCTAATCTAAATGCTAATCAATCGGCTACGATTTCAAAAGCTAGTGGAGAGCATGAGTTTGCATGTGTGCAATTGCAAAAGACATTAATGGGTAGGGGGGATATCATCAAAGAAACTACATTAAGTACTTTTGTGAAAGAATATGAAAACTCTGAAGTTTGGAATCCAACACCGATGGTGTCTTTAGATCACAAAGAAGTACCAGCAAAATCTGTTGATTTATGGGAATCTTTTGATAGAACTACAGGGCATCATTTTAACTTATCAATTGATTTAAATGCTTGTACAGGTTGTGGAGCATGTGTTATAGCTTGTCACGCTGAAAATAATGTGCCAGTAGTTGGTAAATCAGAAGTTAGAAGAAGTAGAGATATGCACTGGTTGCGTATTGATAGATATTATTCATCACAAGAAACATTTGCTGGTGATGTGGAATTAAAAGAAAGTGCTTCTGGATTAATGGAAAACATAAACACGTTAAGTGCTATGGAAGATCCATCAGAAAATCCTCAGATTGCTTTCCAACCAGTAATGTGTCAACACTGTAATCACGCTCCTTGTGAGACCGTTTGTCCTGTTGCTGCAACATCACATAGCCGTCAAGGTCAAAATCATATGGCTTATAACAGATGTGTTGGTACTCGTTATTGTGCAAACAACTGTCCATATAAAGTAAGACGTTTTAACTGGTTCTTATACAATAAAAACAGTGAATTCGATTATCACATGAATGATGATTTAGGACGTATGGTTCTTAACCCAGACGTGAATGTTCGTTCTCGTGGAGTTATGGAAAAATGTTCAATGTGTATTCAAATGACACAAAAAACTATTCTTGATGCCAAACGTGATGGAAGAGCAATCAAAGATGGTGAATTCCAAACAGCATGTTCTGCAGCTTGTACAAGTGGAGCGATGATTTTTGGAGATGTGAACGATAAAGAATCTAAAGTAGCTAAATTAGCAGAAGATAAAAGAATGTATCATTTACTAGAGCATATTGGAACTAAGCCAAATGTGTTTTATCATGTGAAAGTTACAAACGATAAAGAAAAAATTTAATTAACAAGAAACAAGATAAAGGATTATGTCGTCTCATTACGAAGCACCCATTAGAAGACCTTTAGTAGTAGGAAATAAATCTTACCACGATGTTACAGTAGATGTTGCTAGACCTGTTGAAGGTAGAGCTAACAAACTTTGGTGGACCGTTTTTACAATCGCATTAGTTGCGTTCCTTTGGGGATTAGGTTGTATGACTTACACCATAACTACAGGTATAGGTACTTGGGGATTAAATAAAACAATTGGTTGGGCATGGGATATCACTAACTTCGTTTGGTGGGTAGGTATCGGTCACGCTGGAACCTTAATTTCTGCTGTATTATTATTATTCCGTCAAAAATGGAGAATGGCTATTAACCGTTCTGCTGAAGCTATGACTATTTTCTCAGTAATGCAAGCTGGTTTATTCCCAATTATTCACATGGGTCGTCCATGGTTAGGATACTGGGTATTACCAATTCCAAATCAATTCGGATCATTATGGGTTAACTTTAACTCTCCATTACTTTGGGACGTATTTGCGATTTCTACTTATTTATCGGTTTCGCTAGTATTCTGGTGGACTGGTCTATTACCTGATTTTGCAATGCTTAGAGATAGAGCGATCACTCCTTTTACAAAGAAAATATATTCAGTAGTTTCGTTTGGTTGGAGTGGAAGAGCAAAAGACTGGCAACGCTTTGAAGAAGTGTCATTAGTTTTAGCTGGTTTAGCAACTCCTCTTGTACTTTCTGTACATACTATTGTATCGTTTGACTTCGCAACTTCTGTTGTTCCAGGTTGGCATACAACAATTTTACCTCCTTATTTCGTAGCAGGAGCTATCTTTTCTGGTTTTGCAATGGTAAATACGTTGCTTATCATCATGAGAAAAGTTTCCAATCTTGAAGATTATATTACAGTTCAACATATAGAATTAATGAATATCGTTATAATGATTACTGGTTCTATAGTTGGTATCGCATACATCACTGAGTTATTTATTGCATGGTATTCTGGAGTTGAATATGAACAATATGCTTTCTTAAACAGAGCAACAGGCCCTTACTGGTGGTCATATTGGTTGATGATGACTTGTAACGTTTTCTCGCCTCAGTTCATGTGGTCGAAAAAATTAAGAACGAGTATAACTTTCTCTTTCATTATTTCCATTGTTGTAAATATTGGAATGTGGTTTGAGCGTTTTGTAATTATCGTTACATCTTTACATAGAGATTATTTGCCTTCATCTTGGACAATGTTCCAACCAACATTTGTTGATGCAGGTATTTTCATAGGAACTATCGGATTCTTCTTTGTGTTATTTTTATTATACTCTAGAAGTTTCCCTGTAATTGCTCAAGCTGAAGTTAAGACTATCTTGAAATCATCTGGAGATAATTATAAAAGAAATAGAGAACAACACGGTCATAATTCAGATAATCATTAATAAACATCATGAGTAACAAAGTTATACACGCTATATACAATGATGATGATGTATTGTTAGAAGCAGTTCACAAAACTAAATCTGCACATCATCATATAGAAGAGATTTATACTCCTTTTCCTGTTCATGGTCTAGATAAGGCTATGGGATTAGCTCCTACTAGAATTGCAATTGCTTCATTCTTGTATGGATTAGTAGGTTTATCAGTTGCCATTTCTATGATGAATTTTATTATGATTCAAGATTGGCCTCAAGATATTGGAGGAAAACCAAGTTTTAGTTATCTACAAAACATGCCCGCTTTCGTTCCAATCATGTTCGAAATGACCGTCTTTTTTGCCGCTCACTTAATGGTAATTACTTTTTACATGAGAAGTAAATTGTGGCCTTTTAAAAGTGCTGAAAATCCAGACGTTAGAACAACAGATGATCACTTTTTAATGGAAGTTGGCGTGCACGGAAATGAAGATGATTTAGTATCTTTCTTCAAATCTACTGGAGCAGTTGAAGTTAAAGTAATTGAAAAGCATTAATACAAGATATGAAAAGCTTATACAAAATAGTAGCATTAGTTAGTTTGTCAATTTTGGCAACCTCATGCTTTGACAAATCAAGACCAAACTACCAATTTTTTCCTAACATGTACGAGTCTGTTGGATATGAAACCTATTCAGAAAGTAGTGCATTTAAAAATGGTAAAGAAGGACAATTAGTTCCTGAAGGAGCTATTAAAAGAGGTTTTGTTCCTTATGAAATTCCAAATACTCCAGAAGGCTATCTAGAAGCAAAGGCATCTTTAAAATCACCTTTGGATTCTATCAGTTCAAATCCTGAAAAAGGCAAAGAGTTATATACAGTATATTGTGCAATTTGTCACGGTGATAAAGGAGATGGTAAAGGAAAATTAGTAGAAAGAGAAAAATTCCTTGGAGTTCCTAGTTACAAAGATAGAGAGATTACTGACGGAAGTATTTTTCACGTCATAACTTACGGATTAAACGCAATGGGTTCTCACGCTAATCAGCTCACACAAGAAGAGAGATGGCAAGTATCTGCTTACGTTTTAAAATTGAAATCAGAATTATAATTGTAAAACACTTTTGATAATAAAAGATATGTACACTTTTTCAAGTAAATTAAAAACTTTTTCATTTATTCTTATTGCTTTAGGAATAATAGGAATTGCTTATGGATTCTTATCTGTACCAAAATCCGTTGGAGAAGTTGAAACAATGTTGACCAATAGCCATCATGGTGGACACGGTGAAGTTTCAAAAGATACTCATTCAACACATGGAACTCATGCTGCTACACATGAAACAAAAGATGTTCATGCTGATGCAGAACACAAAAAACATGTAGAACACGTTTTTCATCAATTGCAAAACAAACCATGGTCTGCATTATATGTTGCTTGTATTTTTTTCTTTCTTTTAACAATGGGTGTTTTAGCATTTTATGCTATCCAAATAGCTGCTCAAGCAGGATGGTCTCCTGTTTTATTTAGAGTTATGGAAGGTATAACAAGCTATTTATTGCCTGTTTCAGTATTGTTTTTCTTATTGTTAGTTGCTTCTGGAATGCATTTGAACCACCTTTTTGTATGGATGGATCCTGAAGTAGTAAAAGAAGATCATTTAATTCAAGGGAAAGCAGGGTTTTTAAATGTACCTTTCTTTTTGATTAGAGCTGTAATTTTTATTGGAGGTTGGAATTTATACAGACACTTTTCAAGAAAATTTTCTTTAGCTCAAGATGAGTCTAATGACAACAGCAATTATAAAAAATTATTTAAAGCATCTGCAGCATTTTTAGTATTCTTTATCGTTACAGAATCTATCATGTCATGGGATTGGATTATGTCAGTTGATCCACACTGGTATAGTACATTGTTTGGTTGGTATGTTTTTGCTAGTTTCTTTGTAAGTGGTATTACTGTTTTAACAATGATTACTATTTACTTAAAATCTAAGGGACTTCTACCAGAAGTAAACAAAAGTCACATACATGATTTGGCTAAATTTATGTTTGCATTCAGTATTTTCTGGACCTATTTATGGTTCTCACAGTTCATGTTGATTTGGTATGCAGATATTCCTGAAGAGGTTACTTATTATGTTACAAGAATTGAACATTACAACTTACCGTTTTTTGGTATGTTAGCTTTAAACTTCATTTTCCCATTGTTAATCCTTATGAATGCTGACTTTAAACGTCTTACATGGATTGTAATTGGTGCTGGTGTAGTAATATTATTTGGACATTATTTAGATTTCTTCAACATGATTATGCCTGCAACTGTAGGAGATCAATGGTATATTGGAGTTTCAGAAATAGGGTCAATACTTTTCTTTGCAGGATTATTTATTCTTATCGTTTTTGCTGCTTTAACAAAAGCACCACTTATAGCTAAGAGATATCCTTTGATGGAGGAGAGCAAACATTTTCATTATTAATATTTAAAGAAATAAACAAATGACGAGTTTATTGGTATTTTTTGTTTTAGTTTTAATTGGAATTGCAGTTTGGCAATTAACTAAAATATTTGATTTAACTCAGGTTGGTGAAGCTAAAGATAATTCTGAAGTTGCAAATGACAGAGATAATAGTGTAAATGGGTATTTAATGTTTGGATTTTTAGGATTCATCTACATTTTCACTATATATTCTTTATGGGCTTGGGGAGAATTTGTACTTGGAAAACCTGCATCAGAACATGGTTCAGAAGTTGATAATTTGATGAATATATCATTGGTGTTGATTTTCTTTGTTCAAACGATCACGCAATTTTTACTGCACTACTATGCATTCAAATATAAAGGGAAAGAAGGTCAAAAAGCACTTTACTTTGCTGATAATAATAAGTTAGAGGCTATCTGGACAATTATACCAGTTATCGTTTTAGCAGTTTTAATTTTATACGGACTATACACTTGGAATCAAATCATGTATTATGATGAAGATGAAGATGTAATGTATGTTGAAATTTATGCTAAACAATTTGGATGGGAAGCTCGCTATGCTGGTGAAGATAATACACTTGGTAAAGCTAACGTAAGATATATTGAAGGAATCAATACTTTAGGAGTTGATGTAGAAGATCCAAATGCTCAAGATGATAAAGTAGTTCAAGAATTACACTTACCAAAAGGGAAAAAAGTAGTGTTTAAAATACGTTCTCAAGATGTGTTGCATTCAGCTTATATGCCCCACTTTAGAGCTCAAATGAATGCTGTACCCGGAATGGTCACTCAATTCGCTTTTGTACCAACGGTAACAACTGCAGAAATGAGACAAAATGAAGCTATTATTGCTAAAGTAAATAAAATCAATAAAATTAGAGCGAAGAAAAGTGCAGATTTAGTAGCCAAAGGTGAAGCTGCGTTAGATCCATATACTTTTGATTATTTATTATTATGTAACAAAATTTGTGGAGCTTCTCACTACAATATGCAAATGAAAATTGTGGTAGATACACCTGAAGATTTCAAAAAATGGTTAGCTGAAAAGCCTACTTTTGGAGCAGCATGGAAAGAATCAATCGCTCCAAAAGTTGAGGAAGTTAAAGTAGAAAGTAAAGAAGCAGTTGTTGACACAACGAAAGTAATCGCTCAAGTAATAAAATAATATAGAAGATTTCAAATAATATAATTATGTCACACGAACACGGTCATCATAAAGAAACTTTTATTACTAAATATATTTTTAGTATAGATCACAAGATGATTGCTAAGCAATATCTAATTACAGGTCTATTAATGGGAATTGTAGGAGTAGTACTATCACTATTTTTCCGTATGCAAATCGCATGGCCAGAAGAGTCTTTTGAAATTTTTAAAATATTTTTAGGTGAAAACTTTGCTCCAGGTGGAGTAATGAGAAATGATATCTATTTAGCTTTAGTAACTATACATGGAACCATCATGGTTTTCTTTGTACTTACTGCTGGATTAAGTGGAACTTTTAGTAACTTATTAATTCCATTACAAATTGGTGCGAGAGACATGGCATCAGGATTCATGAACATGCTTTCTTATTGGTTGTTCTTCATTTCTAGTATTATTATGCTGTGTTCTTTATTTGTTGAGTCAGGACCAGCATCAGCTGGATGGACAATCTATCCACCATTGAGTGCCTTGCCACAAGCAATACCTGGGTCAGGCTTAGGAATGACACTTTGGTTAGTTTCTATGGCAATTTTCATTGCTTCATCTTTGATGGGTTCATTGAATTATATCGTAACCGTTATCAATTTGAGAACCAAAGGAATGTCAATGACAAGATTGCCGCTAACAATATGGGCTTTCTTTGTAACAGCTATTATTGGTGTTGTTTCATTCCCAGTATTATTCTCAGCAGCATTATTGCTTATTTTTGATAGAAGTTTTGGTACTTCATTCTTCTTGTCTGATATCTTTATCAGTGGTGAAGTTTTACATTATCAAGGAGGTTCACCAGTATTATTTGAACACTTATTTTGGTTCTTAGGTCATCCTGAAGTATATATCGTATTATTACCAGCTTTAGGTATTACATCTGAAATTATAGCAACGAACTCTAGAAAACCAATCTTTGGATATAGAGCGATGATTGCTTCAATTATAGCAATTGCATTTTTATCAACAATCGTTTGGGGTCACCACATGTTTATCTCAGGGATGAATCCATTCTTAGGTTCAGTATTTACATTTACAACCCTTTTGATTGCCATTCCATCTGCTGTAAAAGCGTTTAATTATATTACAACCTTATGGAAAGGAAATCTTCAGTTGAATCCAGCCATGTTATTCTCAATTGGATTGGTTTCTACATTCATTACAGGTGGTTTAACAGGTATTATTCTTGGAGATAGTACTTTAGATATCAATGTTCACGATACCTATTTTGTTATTGCTCACTTTCACTTAGTAATGGGTATCTCTGCTTTATATGGTTTCTTTGCAGGTGTTTACCATTGGTTCCCAAGAATGTTTGGAAGAATGATGAATAAAAATTTAGGATACGTTCACTTCTGGGTAACAGCAGTTTGTGCTTATGGAGTTTTCTTCCCAATGCATTTTATTGGAATGGCAGGTTTGCCAAGACGTTATTACAGCAATACAGCTTTCCCATTGTTCGATGAGTTAGCTAATGTGAATGTTTTAATTACGATGTTTGCTATTGTAGGAGCAGCTTTCCAAATTGTATTCTTCTGGAACTTCTTCTACAGTATATTTAAAGGTAAAAAAGCACCAATGAATCCTTGGAAATCTAATACACTTGAATGGACAGCTCCAGTTGAACATATCCACGGAAACTGGCCAGGAGAAATCCCTGAAGTACACCGTTGGCCTTACGATTACAGCAAACCAGGTCACGATGATGATTTTGTGCCTCAAACAGTTCCAATGCAAGAAGGTGAAGAGCAATTACACCATTAGAATAAAATATATTATACAAAAAACCTTTCCTTTCGAAAGGTTTTTTGTTTATACCAACTTACAAACAATACTTATTTTTAAGTCAACTTTCATTATATTTGCTTCATGAACGAAAATCTTGACCCAACAAATTTTAATTATAATCCTGAAGAGCTTGACTTAGAGAAAAAGTTAAGACCCTTATCTTTTGATGATTTTACAGGTCAAGAGCAAGTTTTAGAAAATCTACAAATCTTTGTAAAAGCAGCTAACCTTAGAGGTGAAGCTTTAGATCATACGCTGTTTCATGGTCCTCCTGGTCTCGGAAAAACAACACTAGCTAATATTTTAGCGAACGAACTAGGAGTAGGTATAAAAATTACTTCTGGTCCTGTTTTAGATAAACCAGGTGATTTAGCAGGATTGCTAACAAATTTGGATGAAAGAGATGTGCTTTTTATAGATGAAATTCATCGCTTAAGCCCTATTGTTGAAGAATATCTATATTCAGCCATGGAAGACTTTAGAATTGATATCATGATTGAATCTGGACCAAATGCACGTTCAGTTCAGTTAAATCTTAATCCATTTACACTCGTAGGAGCCACAACACGCTCAGGATTGCTAACTGCTCCAATGCGAGCTAGGTTTGGAATTCAAAGTCGTTTACAATACTACAATACTGAATTACTTACTACAATTGTTCAAAGAAGCTCAGCCATTTTGAATATGCCAATTACTATGGAAGCAGCCATTGAAATAGCTGGAAGAAGTAGAGGAACACCAAGAATAGCTAATGCATTATTGAGAAGAGTAAGAGATTTTGCCCAAATTAAAGGGAATGGAAGCATAGATATTGAAATTGCTCGTTTCGCTTTGAAAGCACTAAATGTAGATGCTAACGGTTTAGATGAAATGGATAATAAAATTTTAACTACTATCATCGATAAGTTTAAAGGTGGTCCAGTTGGATTAACAACTTTGGCTACCGCAGTTTCTGAAAGCAGCGAAACCATTGAAGAAGTATATGAGCCTTTTTTAATTCAAGAAGGATTCATCATGCGAACACCAAGAGGAAGGGAAGTGACAGATAAAGCTTATAAGCATCTAGGGAAAGAACGAAATAATATTCAAGGAGGTTTGTTTTAATTTACAACCAACAAAAACACATTATGAGTTTATCGAACAAAATTCCTGAAGTTTCTTTTTTTAGGTTTCTAAATCATGCTAACAACATCTTAAAAAACCCTTTGCCTTTTCATGCAGCCAATTTTAAAAAACTTGGGAATATTTTCAGATTAAATATTGGTTTTGGAAAGTCAGTGCTTTTTTGTAGAGATGCTGGTTTGTTACAACATGCCCTTCAAAAGAATCAAAAAAACTATACTAAATCATACATTCAAACCAAAGATTTAGCAAAATATATTGGAAAAGGATTGCTAACTGCTGAAGGAGATCATTGGCAAGTGCAACGCAAATTAATCCAACCAGCTTTTCATAAAAGTCAACTTTTACTTTTATTAGAAACTATTCAAAAAACTATTTTAGAGGAATTAAAGAATATCAAAACGGGTAAACCAATTGATGTTTTTCCAGTTTTTAATGATTTAGCTTTTCAAACTGTTGTCAAATCTATTTTTAATATTGATATTTCTGAATCTGATATAAATTCGTTGCAACATGCAACAGAAGCAACACAGCAAATGTTGGTACAAGAGTTGAGACAACCTTTTTTAGTTTGGTGGTTCAATTTATCTGGGAAAACAAAACGACATCTAGATTTAACTAAAAATTCAAGAGCAATTCTTAAGAGATTGGTTGAGGAGAGAAGACAAAGTAATAAAAAGCACGATGATTTGTTAGACATGTTGCTAAATGCAAAATACGAAGATGGTTCAAGTATGGATGAGAATCAGTTGGTTGATGAAATTTTGATTTTATTTGCTGCTGGGCATGAAACAACTTCAAACGCGTTGACTTTTACATGTGAATTATTAGCTAGAAATCCAGAGGCTCAAGTAAAAATTTTAGAGGAAGTTAAAAGAGTTAAATCTGAATCCGAAGATATCATACATTGGATAAAAAAGGCTAATTATACCCAATTAGTAATTGAAGAATCTATGCGATTATATCCACCAGCTTATTTTATTGATAGAGTAAACAAAGAGGAAGATAATTTCAACGGTATAATTTTACCAAAAGGGTCTAATTTGTTATTTTCTGTTTATGAAATTCATCGTCATCCAGAGTTGTGGAAAAATCCTGAAGCATTTATACCTGAACGTTTCTTGGATGAAAACATTAAATTTTCTAAGATCTATTATCCTTTTGGAGCAGGTCCAAGAATGTGTATCGGAAATAATTTTGCCATGTACGAAATGATTTTAGCCATTGTATCTTTAGTAGAACAATTTGAAATCGTAGAAAAGAAAACCCCAATTCAGATAAAACCTTTAATTACTTTAAAACCCTTTGAAGCTATTCTAGAATTTAAAAGTAGATGATAAATGCTAAAGAGAAATATACTAAGCTCATAAAAGAAGAGTCTAAACGTCTTGGATTTCTTTCTTGTGGTATTTCTAAAGCAGGTTTTTTAGAAGAAGAAGCCCCAAGGTTAGAAAAGTGGCTAAATAAAAACCGTCACGGTCAAATGAGATATATGGAAAATCATTTTGACAAAAGGTTGAATCCAACCTTATTAGTCGATGATGGCAAAAGTGTAATTTCTTTATTGTTGAACTATTATCCTTCTGATTTTCAAAATTCAGATTCTTATAAAATTTCAAAATACGCTTACGGACAAGATTATCATTTTGTAATCAAAGACAAGTTAAAAGAACTTTTACATTTTATTAAAACAGAAATTGGAGAAGTTTCAGGAAGAGCGTTTGTGGATTCAGCACCTGTTTTAGACAAAGCTTGGGCAGCCAAAAGCGGCTTAGGTTGGATTGGTAAAAACTCTAATTTAATTACACAAAAAGTTGGATCCTTTTATTTCATTGCCGAATTAATTATTGATTTAGAATTAGAATATGATTCTGCTACGACAGATCATTGTGGTTCCTGTACAGCTTGCATCGATGCTTGTCCAACAGAAGCCATTGTTGCTCCCTATGAAGTCGATGGAAGTAAATGCATTTCTTATTTTACTATCGAATTAAAAGATAATTTGCCTCAAGAAATGAAAGGAAAATTTGATGATTGGATGTTTGGGTGTGATGTTTGCCAAGATGTTTGTCCGTGGAACCGATTTGCTAAACCAACAACCGAAAAATTATTTACTCCAAACCAAGAAATTTTTGACTTTGCCAAAAAAGACTGGGAAGAAATCACACAAGAAACATTTAATAAAGTATTCAAAAATTCTGCGGTAAAACGAACTAAATATGAAGGGTTACTTCGTAATATTAATTTTTTGAAGAAATAGTATAGTATAATTTTTAAGGGAAAAACATTTTCCATCAAAAAACTTTAGCGTAGTTTTGAGGGTTATTAAATGAAACAATTAAATTTAAAAATAGAAAATATATGGCATCAGGTTTTTTTGCAATTTTAGACGATATCGCTGCATTAATGGATGATGTAGCCATGACAAGTAAATTGGCAACTAAAAAAACAGCGGGAATTTTAGGAGATGATTTGGCGGTAAATGCTGAGAAAGCCACAGGATTTTTAGCTTCAAGAGAAATTCCGGTGTTGTGGGCAATTACAAAAGGATCTTTTATAAATAAGTTGATTATTTTACCGGTAGTTTTTGTGTTGAATTGGTTGTATCCACCAGCCATTAAAGTGGCGTTAATTATCGGTGGAGTTTATCTAGCTTATGAAGGTGTAGAGAAAATTATCGAGTATTTCTTTCATCGTCCTAAAAAAGGAGAGGAAGTAATTGCAGAAAGTAAATTAGAGAAAAATGACGAAAATTCTGAAAAAGCAAAGGTAAGTTCAGCGATTAAAACAGATTTCATTCTCTCACTTGAAATTGTCATCATCGCTTTAGGAACAGCAATGGAAAAAGAACATCCACTACTTACTCAAATTTTAAGTGTAACTTTTGTAGCGATTATTGCAACTTTGGGTGTATATGGAATTGTAGCCTTGATTGTTAGAATGGACGATGCAGGATTTTATTTATTGAAAAAAGGCAATGACAAAGGTTTTTTGTCTAATTTAGGTGGTATTTTGATAAAAGCCTTACCCTTAGTTATTAAATTTTTGGCTGTCATAGGAACTATTGCGTTAATTTTAGTTTCGGGAGGTATTTTTCTTCATAATATTGAGTATGTGCATCATTTAGTGCCACATAATATTCCTTCAATTATTGCTGAATTTGTTGTTGGAATAGTATTTGGATTAGTAGCGGTTGTATTAATGACAGGTTTTAAGAAAATACTGGCTTTGATAAAGAAATAAAAATCGCATTAAAGTGGCGGAAAAAAATCTTTTTTGAAGTTAAAATGTTGTTTTGTGTATATTCACGGTTGCTATTAAGATATATACTTCGTCAAGTTGTTTGATTATTTTTTGCAAATCCAATACTTTTCTAAATTATCTCCAGCTCATTAATTTTGTTTTCTTGGTATTAAAATATAAATTAGGGTTCAAACGAAGTAACATTTTCTTTAATCCGATAAAATTTTAAAAGAATATCCTTAAAATTTTTTTCTTTCAATCCTTATTATAACTTTGTAGGTTCATATATAATCTGTTATATGCACAAAGATACAAAACGAAGAGAAGCATTATTATATCACGCAAAACCAACACCTGGTAAAATTAAAGTGGTTCCTACAAAAAAGTATGCCACACAACGCGATTTATCATTAGCCTATTCTCCTGGAGTAGCCGAACCTTGTTTAGAAATTGCTAAAGACGTTAAAAACGTTTATAAATATACAGCAAAGGGAAATTTAGTTGCAGTTATATCTAACGGAACAGCTGTTTTAGGATTAGGAGATATTGGGCCAGAAGCTTCAAAACCAGTAATGGAAGGAAAAGCACTTTTGTTTAAAATATTCTCTGATATCGATGTCTTTGATATTGAAGTGGGTACAAAAGATATCGAAGAATTTATAGCAACCGTGAAAAATATTGCTCCTACTTTTGGAGGAATAAATTTAGAAGACATCAAAGCGCCAGAATCTTTTGAAATTGAAAGAAGATTAGTGGAAGAGCTCAATATTCCTGTGATGCATGATGATCAACACGGAACAGCAATCATATCTTCTGCGGCATTACTAAACGCATTAGAATTAGCCGATAAAAAAATTGAAGAAGTAAAATTAGTGGTGTCTGGAGCTGGTTCAGCTGCTTTAGCATGTGCAAATTTATACGTTCTTTTAGGGATAAGATTAGAAAATATTGTCATGTTTGATAAAGATGGTGTTTTATCATCCGATAGAACTGATTTATCAGAATTACAAAAAAAATATTCTTACGGAAAAAAAGGAACAACATTAGCAGAAGCTCTTGTCAATGCAGATGTTTTCCTAGGATTGTCAGCAGGAAATATATTGACTTCTGAAATGCTGTTGACCATGAATGCAAATCCAATTGTTTTTGCAATGGCAAATCCTGTTCCAGAGATTGATTACAATGTAGCTATCAATACACGTGAGGATATCATAATGGCAACAGGTCGTTCAGATCATCCTAATCAAGTGAATAATGTACTAGGTTTTCCTTACATATTTAGAGGAGCTTTAGACGTTAGAGCCACAAAAATCAACGAAGCTATGAAAATGGCAGCTGTTAAAGCTTTGGCAGAACTGGCAAAATCACCTGTGCCTGAACAAGTAAATATAGCTTATGGTGAAACAAAATTAAATTTCGGAAGAGATTACATTATTCCAAAGCCATTTGACCCAAGATTGATTGCAGTAGTAGCACCTGCTGTAGCAAAAGCCGCAATGGATTCTGGAGTAGCTCAAATTGAAATAAACGATTGGGAAAAATATGAAGAAGAATTATTAGAGCGTCTAGGTTCTGATAATAAAATGATTCGATTATTAATTAATAGAGCCAAAACAAATCCAAAACGAATCATATTTGCAGAAGCAGATCATTTGGATGTATTAAAAGCAGCTCAAATTGTTCTAGAGGAAGGCATTGGTAATCCGATACTACTTGGAAATAAAGAAATCATTCAAGAATTGATGGTAGAGATTGGTTTTGAAGGCAATGTAACCATCATTGACCCGAAAACAAAAGAAGAAGATGCTAGGAGGAATAAATATGCCAAGACTTTTTGGAAAAGCCGTCAAAGAAGAGGTATGACACTTCTTGATGCAGAAAAGTGGATGAGAGAGCGTAATTATTTTGCGGCGATGATGGTAAATCATGGAGAAGCAGATGCTTTAGTCACAGGCTATTCAAGAAGTTATCCTTCGGTGGTTAAGCCAATTATGGAACTTATAGAAAAAGGACCTGGCGTTACCCGAATTGCAACTACAAATATGATGATGACCACAAGAGGACCAATTTTCTTGTCCGATACAGCAATTAATGTTAGCCCATCAGCAGAAGATTTGGCTAAAATAGCTCTAATGACTGCGAAAACGGTTAGAATGTTTGGTATGGAACCAGTAATTGCAATGGTCTCTTTTTCAAATTTTGGTTCATCACATAATGAAAGTTCAAAAAAAATTAGAGAAGCCGTAGCTTATTTGCATAAATATTACCCAGACTTAATCGTTGATGGAGAAATTCAAACAGATTTTGCTCTAAATTCAGAAATGCTAAAAAGCAAATTTCCTTTTTCAAAATTAGTAAATAAGAAGGTAAATACGTTAATTTATCCCAATTTAGATGCAGCCAATATCACTTATAAGATGCTCAAAGAATTAAATAAAGCTGATTCTATTGGGCCAATTGTAATGGGCTTAGACAAACCAGTACACATCTTCCAATTAGGAGCTAGTGTAGAGGAAATGGTAAATATGGCAGCTGTAGCTGTTGTAGATGCACAAGAAAAAGAGAGAAAGATTAAAAAAATTGAAGTTAAATAGTATAGTATGATTACTCATATTCAAGGAAAATTAGTTGAGAAAACGCCAACAGAAGTTGTGATTGACTGCAATGGTGTGGGGTATCATATAAATATTTCTTTACACACTTTTTCATTGTTGCCAGATTCAGAAAATTTGAAATTATACACCTTTCTTCAAATTAAAGAAGATGCACACAGCCTGTTCGGTTTTGTAGAAAAACAAGAAAGAGAATTGTTTAAATTATTAATTTCTGTATCGGGTATTGGAGCAAATATTGCTCGTACAATGTTATCTTCTCTTTCACCCACAAATATAATACAAGCAATAGCTTCAAATGATGTCGCAGCAGTGCAATCCATAAAAGGAATTGGTGCAAAAACAGCACAAAGAGTTATTTTAGATTTAAAAGACAAAGTGTTAAAAATATATAGTTTAGATGAAGTTTCTACCTCAAATTACAATACAAACAAAGAAGAAGCGTTATCTGCTTTGGAAGTTTTAGGATTTGTAAGGAAAAATGCTGAAAAAGTAATTGATAAAATTATTAATGAAAATCCAAATTCAACTGTAGAAAGCATTATAAAACTAGCGTTAAAAAACTTATAATTACTTGGAAAAGAATAACTTATTGAATAACTTGTTTAAGTTAGCAGCAACAGTCTTTATTGTGATGTTTGCTCCATTTTCATGGGCTCAAGATGTTGAAATTGATTCAACCAAAACAGGGTATAGTAAAGGAAATTTAGGCATACCAAATCCTAAAAGTATCCTAGAAGCCTACACTTATGACCCAGTAACTGATAGATACATTTACACCAATACTTTTGATGGATTTAATATCAATTACCCAATTATTCTTACGCCTCAACAATATGAAGAATTAGTTTTGCGTGAGTCAATGCGCGAATATTATCAACAAAAGTTAAGTGCATTGGATGGAAAAAAAGAAGGTTCAGAAGAAGCAAAAAGAAACTTATTGCCTAAATATTATGTCAATTCTAAACTCTTTGAAACCATTTTCGGAGGGAATACTATCGATGTAAAACCAACTGGTTCCGTTGAAATGGATTTAGGAATGCGTTATACAAAACAAGACAATCCAGCCCTTTCTCCAAGAAACAGGACAAATTTGACTTTTGACTTTAACCAACGTATTAGCATGGGTTTACAAGGGAAAGTAGGAACACGTCTAAATGTAAACGTAAATTATGATACCCAATCAACTTTTGCTTTCCAAAATTTAATCAAATTAGAATACGCTCCTACTGAAGATGACATCATTCAGAAAATTGAAGTCGGAAATGTCAGTTTACCCATAAACAGTACACTTATTCGTGGTGCACAGAGTTTGTTCGGGGTAAAGGCACAATTGCAATTTGGTAAAACTACCGTAACTGGTGTGTTCTCTGAACAAAAATCTCAAACCAAAACAGTAAATGCCGAAGGTGGTGCAACTATTCAAGACTTTAGCCTTTTTGCCCAAGAATATGATAATGACAGACATTATTTCCTATCGCAATATTTTAGAAACAACTACGATAGGGCTTTAAGAAATTATCCATACATAGATAGTAGAATTCAAATCACCCGAATTGAAGTATGGGTAACCAATAGACAAAACAGAATCAGTGCGCAAGATAATAATTTAAGAAACATTATTGGTCTTCAGGATTTAGGAGAAGCTCAGTTAACGGGTATTGATGACTCAGATGTTGTAGGTCTGCCAGGAGTTGTGACTTTCAATGTTCCACCAAATACACCGTCTGATAACGGGAATAATAATTTTGACCCAACAAATATAGGCAATGGAGGGTCATTGTTGAATAATGGAATTAGAGATATTGCAACTGCTGGAAGTGGATTCAATGCTGCTGGAGTCTTAGAAGGTCAAGATTATGTGAAACTTGAAAATGCTAGAAAATTAAGTGCTAATGAGTTTACCTATCATCCACAATTGGGTTATATTTCCTTAAATCAACGGTTGTCAAATGATGAAGTTTTAGCAGTTTCATATCAATATACCATAGGAGATGAAGTGTATCAAGTAGGTGAATTTGGAACAGATGGTGTTGATGCAACTCAAGTGGACAACTCAACTGGAATAGCTACTCCATCTTCTCAAAGTTTGATTTTAAAAATGTTGAAAGGAACGTTGGTAAACGTAAATAAACCAGTTTGGGATTTAATGATGAAAAATATCTATCAAATACCCGGTGGTTATCAATTAGAAAGTGAAGATTTTAGATTTAATATTTTATACACTGATCCTTCTCCATTGAACTACATCACGCAAGTTGGATCAACACAACTACCAGAAGGTGTAGCCGAAACACCTTTGATTAAAGTCTTTAATTTAGATAAGTTAAATTATACAAACGATCCACAAGTTGGTGGAGATGGTTTCTTCGATTTCATCCCAGGAATAACGGTTGATGCACAATATGGAAGAATAATATTTACTAGTGTAGAACCTTTTGGTAAGTTGCTATTTGATAAGTTGAAGTTGGGCTCAGAAGATTATGATGTAGAAGTATCATACAACCCCAATCAGGAAAAATATGTTTTCAAGAATCTTTATGATCAAACTCAAGCAGCAGCTCTTCAGGATAGTGAAAAGAATAAATTTCAATTAAGAGGAAGGTATAAATCAACTTCAGGAGATGGAATACCAATTGGAGCCTTTAACGTTCCTCAAGGTTCTGTAGTTGTAACAGCAGGTGGAAGAGTTTTAGTAGAAGGAATCGATTATACAGTAAATTATCAATTAGGAAGAGTTTATATTACGGATACTTCTTTACTAGCTTCAAATACACCAATACAAGTATCTTTAGAAAATAATGCCGTTTTTGGACAACAAACTAGACGTTTTTGGGGAGTTAATGTGGAGCATAAATTCAACGAAAAATTTCTAATCGGAGGAACAATCCTTAATATGTCTGAAAGACCTTTTACACAAAAAACAGATTACAATCAAGAAGCAGTTAACAATACAATATTTGGATTAAATGCTAATTTTTCTACGGAGGTTCCTTTTTTAACAAGATTAGCCAATAAATTACCAAATATTGATACAGACGTACCTTCAAATTTATCATTCAGAGGTGAAATAGCATATTTAAAGCCTGGAGCTTCCAAAACAGCAGATTTTAACGGAGAATCAACAGTTTATATAGATGACTTTGAAGGTTCCCAAACTACCATTGACATGCGATCTGCTAATGCATGGAGTTTGGCAAGTACACCTATTGATTTTGGTGGTGAACTGGTAGAAGGGGATTTGCAATATGGTTTTAAAAGAGCTAAAATGTCTTGGTACTCCATAGACCCAGTTTTTTATACACAAGCTCCAGCAGGTATTTCTAATCAAGATTTATCTACTAACAGAACAAGAAGAATTTTTAGCAGAGAATTATATCCAGAAACAGATATAGCTCAAGGACAAACACAAGTAGTTTCTACTTTAGATTTAACTTACTTTCCAAAAGAACGTGGTCCCTATAATTTTAATCCAACTGCCACAAACAATACATTTCCAACAGGAACAGAACAAGACAATTGGGGAGGAATCATGCGTAGCATTAACTCTACAAATTTTGAACAATCAAATGTTGAATACATACAATTTTGGGTATTAGATCCTTACTACAATGAGCAAGGTCAAATTGAAAATGCCGCAAATGTGGGTAAATTGGTTTTTAATTTAGGAGAAATTTCCGAAGATGTATTAAAAGACGGAAGAAAGCTGTATGAGAATGGACTGCCAGAAGCAGGAGCTGTTACGGCAACAAATACATCTTCTTGGGGAAAAACACCAGCTTCACAATCTCTAGTTTATGCTTTTGACACCAATGAAGGAAATAGAACAGTTCAGGATTTAGGATTAAACGGATTGTCTGATGCAGAAGAAGCAGCTCAATTTGCCGATTTTGCTGGAAATCCTGATCCAGCAGCCGATAATTATCAGTTTTACCTTAGTGCTACAGGGAATGTAATTGATCGATATAGAAATTACAACGGAACACAAGGCAATTCCCCAGTTAATGTCACAGATACTAATAGAGGAAGCACAACTTTTCCCGATGTTGAAGATATTAATAGAGATAATACCATGAACACCATTAATGCGTATTATAAATTTGAAGTTGAAATCAATCCAAATCCTCAAGTTGGACAAAATTATGTGGTTGACACTCGTTTGGTAGATAATATTGACCTACCAAACGGAACACAAGGTAAATCACGTTGGATTCAATATAAAATACCAATCTTAGAGGCAACAGACGCAAATACTGTAGGATCTATTACAGATTTTCGTTCTATTCGTTTCATGAGAATGTTTTTAACAGGATTCAGTGATGAAGTTACTTTGCGTTTTGGAGCATTAGATTTAGTTAGAGGAGAGTGGAGAAGATTTACCAATACATTAGATGCAAACGATCCAGATCCAACAGATGATAATACAGGTTTCGATGTAGTTGCGGTAAATATTCAAGAAAATTCTAATCGTTCGCCTATACCTTATGTTGCACCACCTGGTGTTGATAGAGAACAATTGTTTAATAATAATACCATTATTAACCAAAATGAACAATCTTTATCACTCCGAGTTTATGATCCTGACTCAGGGAACTACGTGGATGGTTTACAACCAAATGATTCGCGAGCTGTTTTTAAAAATGTAAATGTAGATATGCGTCAATTTAAAAAAATGCGTATGTTTCTGCATGCAGAGGCACTTCCTTCGCCTGAAACAACCCCATTACAAGACGATGAGATGGTAGCTTTCATAAGATTTGGAAATGATTTTACACAGAATTTCTATCAAATTGAAATGCCTTTAAAAGTCTCCGCTCAAACAGCTAGACTTCCCGAAGATGTTTGGTTGGTGGATAATGAAATAAATTTACCACTAAAATATTTAACAGCTCTTAAAGTGCTGGCACTATCAAATAACCCAAACTTATCAGCTCCAGATGCCAATGGAATTCGTTTTATTGAAGAAGAAGATGGACTCATTGGGTCTCCTAACAGTAGATTGACGCTTGGGATTAAAGGAAATCCTAACTTTGGTTTAGTGAGAACCTTAATGATTGGGATAAAGAATAAAAATGGAACACAACCTATCAGAGGAGAAGTTTGGTTCAACGAATTACGTATGTCAGAAATGGATAATAAAGGAGGATATGCGGCTGTAGCAAATCTTGATGCAAACATGGCAGATTTTGCTACCATTTCAACTACAGGTAGGTTGAGTACCATAGGTTTTGGTTCTCTAGAGCAAGGACCAAATGAAAGGAGTAGAGAAGATGTTAAGCAATATGATATCGTTACAAACTTTAACTTAGGACAATTATTGCCAAAGAAATGGGGAATTAACTTGCCTTTTAATTATGCAGTAGGTGAAGAAATTATAACCCCTAAATACGATCCTTTTTATCAAGATATTGAGTTAGAACAATTGATTGATATTACAGAAGATCAAGCTGAAAAAGATAATATTGAAGAAAGAGCAATCGATTATACCAAAAGACAAAGTATAAATTTTATAGGAGTACGAAAAGATAGAGCTCCTGATCAAAAGCAACGAATTTATGATCCAGAAAATTTAACATTATCCTACTCGTATAACGAAACGCAACATCACGATTTTGAAATAGAAAGTTTGGAAGATAAGCAAGTTAAAACCTCTGTTGATTACGCATATTCATTTAAACCTTCAACGATTGAGCCTTTCAAAAAATCTAAATTCTTTTCTAAAGGAAGTTATTACAAAGCTTTGCAAGACTTTAATTTCAATTTCTTGCCTACAAGTATTGCATTTAGTTCAAATATTTTAAGACAATACAATAAGCAACAGTTTAGACAAGTTGAAGTACAAGGTATAGAATTAGATCCTTTGTACAGAAGAAATTTCTTTTTTAATTATAACTATGGATTCAACTATAAATTGACTAAATCTCTCTCAGTAGTTTATAATGCAAATTCCAATAACATTGTTAGGAATTACTTGGGTGAAAATAATGTGCCAATTGATTCATTTACTATTTGGGATGATTTCTGGGATGCAGGAACAGCAAATCAACACAACCAACAAATGGTAGTAAATTATGAATTGCCAATTAACAAACTACCGTTTTTAGGTTTTGTAAAATCAAATTATTCCTATACATCAGATTATAATTGGACACGTTCATCTGACGCTTTTTCAACAATAGAAACAATAAATGGAGATTTTTTTCAGTTGGGTAATACCATTCAAAACGCAAGTTCACATAAATTGAATACCGTACTTGATATGGCTGCTTTCTACAAAGCAATCGGAATTGGTAAAAAGAAAGCACCTAAAGCAAAATCAACAGCTCCTCCAAAACCAGGAGAGAAAATAGTGGCAAAACCAAAAGTAAACACAACAGGGGATCAAAATGTTTTTGTGAAAGGGTTAATAGATGTTTTAACAAGTGTAAAGAATATTCAAGTAAATTATACAGAAAATAATGGTACGGTTCTGCCTGGATTCTTGCCTGGAGTAGGTTTCTTTGGAACAACAAGACCATCAGTCGGATTTGTTTTAGGAAGTCAATCAGATATTAGATATGAAGCCGCTAGAAATGGCTATTTGACCAGCTTTCCTGATTTTAATCAAAACTTCACACAAGTAAAAAATAGACAGTTGGATTTTACAGCTCAAATGGAAGTCTTTAAAGATTTTAAAATTGATTTAAATGCAGATAGAAGATTAGCAGAAAATTTCTCTGAACAATATGATGTGTCTAATGGAGTTTATAATCCGAGATCACCTTATGACTTTGGTAATTATAGCATTTCAACAATTTTAATAAAAACAGCTTTTAGTGAGAGTAGTGAAGGCTTTTCACAAGCATTTCAAGATTTTAGAGACAATAGAATTGTTATAGCTAATAGATTGGCAGAAAAATTTTATGGCCCTGGAAATATACCTAGTTATGATGCTGAAGGTTATCCGTTAGGATTTGGTAAAAATAGTCAACAAGTACTTTTGCCGTCATTTTTGGCAGCATACTCAGGACAAAATGCAAACAAAGTTTCTACCAATGATTTTAAATCTATTCCTTTGCCAAACTGGAATATCAAGTACACAGGATTAATGAATTATAAGTTTTTCAAGGATAAATTCAAACGTTTTTCATTACAACACGGATATCGAGCAAATTATGGTATAAATGCCTTCAGATCCAATTTGAATAATGAAATCAATCCCGAGACAGGTCTAAATCAGGATCAGAACGGTAATATTTATGCCAAAAGAATCATTTCAAATGTAAATTTAGCAGAACAATTTAATCCGTTGATTCGTATAGATTTTGAAACCAAAAGTGCTTTGAAAATCCTTGCTGAGATTAAGAGAGATAGAACTTTAAATATGAGTTTTGATAATAATTTGTTAACTGAAGTTAAAGGGAATGAATACACATTTGGTGTGGGTTACAGAATCAAAGATGTAACCATAAGCTCAAGATTAGCAGATACTCCTACAGGAGTAATTAAGAGTGATATAAATATAAAAGCTGACTTTTCCATAAGACAAAACGAAACAATCGTAAGGTATCTAGATTATGATAACAATCAATTATCTGGAGGACAAAATCTTATGTCTATAAGATTAACAGCAGATTATTCTTTTTCAAAAAACTTCACAACAATATTTTATTACGATCATCAATTTTCAAAAGCAGTAATATCGACAGCCTTTCCATTAACAACCGTTAGGGCAGGATTTACTTTGAGGTATAATTTTGGAAATTAATTAGAAAAAAAATCAAATAATTATTTATAAAAATTTATTTTTGCTTAAAAATTAAAACAAATGAACTTTCCAGAAAATTTAAAATACACAAAAGACCACGAGTGGGTTAGTGTTGATGGCGATGTAGTAACAGTAGGAATTACTGAATTTGCTCAAAAAGAACTTGGTGATATTGTTTATGTTGAAGTTGAAACTTTAGACCAAACTTTAGAGAAAGATGAAGTTTTTGGAACTGTAGAAGCCGTTAAAACAGTTTCCGATTTATTTTTACCAGTTTCAGGTGAAATTATAGAATTCAACGATTCACTTGAAAGTGAGCCAGAAAAAGTAAATAATGATCCATACGGAGATGGTTGGATGGTTAAAGTAAAAATGTCTAATCCTTCTCAATTAGATGAATTGTTGGGAAGTGTAGAGTATAAAAATCTAATTGGGGCGTAAGTATTTTATAATATTAAGCTTAATTTGGGTAGTAATAATTACAGTTTTAAGCTTGGTTAGCTTCAATACAAGCAAAATAGTTACCATCCAAGATACAGATAAATTTGTTCATTTTGCTTTTTATTTTGTACTGACTTTGTTAGTTCTAAAAAGTGTTAAGGATAAGTTGAAATGTAAATATTTGATAGTTATAACTATAGTTTTTATTTATGGTATAATTATTGAGGTATTACAAGAGCGTTTTACTTTTACAAGAAAAGGAGATATCTATGATGTAATAGCTAATTTTACAGGTATAGTTTTTGCTTCAATGTTAAATAAGTTTGTTATGGAAAGGATTTCTTCTCGTAAAATTTAAAAATTTAAAAATATTATTTATATTCGTACTCTAAAAATAAAATAACCATGCAACCAAAAAAGAATCCTAATGTTGATGCGAAAAGAAATAGTTTGTTGTATTTCCAGATTGGATTAGCAGCAATAACTGTTTTGACCTATATCGCTATTGAATTAAAAACTCCAGATCCAGTTATAATAGTTGAAAAGCCTAAGATTGTAGATAATTTTATTGCAGATGAAATTATTCCTCTGACAATGCAAGTGCAAAAAGCACCACCACCACCACCAGCTCCAGAAGTGATTCAAGTGGTAGATGATAAAGTGGTAATTGAAGATAAAAAAATCGAAACAACTGAGACTAACGAAAAACAAGAAGTGGTTGTTGTAAAAGCTGCTGCTATTGGTCAAGCTACAGGGACTGTAGAAGAAGTTGATGTGGATGTTCCTTTTGCGGTATTAGAAGATGTTCCTTTGTTCCCAGGTTGTGAAAAAGTTCCAAGAGCTCAGCAAAGAGATTGTTTTATGGAACAAATGAATAAACATATAAATAAACATTTTGAATATCCTTCTAGAGCACGCGAAGATAATGTTCAGGGAAGAATCACTGTATTGTTTGTTATTGATAAAACAGGTGAAGTAACGAATCTACGAATTAAAGGTCTAAATAAAAGTGGTGGGGAGCTTTTGGAAAAAGAAGCTGAGCGTATTATCAAGAAATTGCCTAAATTCACTCCAGGTAAACAAAGAGGAAAGCCAGTTGGTGTAAGTTATGCTCAACCAATCGTTTTTAAATTGCAAAATTAATTTCAGTATAATAATTTAAATCCCAATCTTAATAGATTGGGATTTTTTTTGGCATAAAATTTGTTAAAGTTTAATTAATTAACTTTTAAAATAAATTATTATGAGGCCAAATGTTAAAGTATTAGATAAATCTAAAAATAGTTTTATTTATTTTCAATTAGGATTAATCGCTACCATGGTAGCTGTGTTATTTGTTTTAGAGTTAAATTTTAAAACAGAAACTCCAAAATCAATTGAATCAGCGAGAATAGACTTGCCAGATGATATAATCTTCACTTATAACCCTAAATTGAAAGCTCCAAAGACTGAGCCTAAAAGAGAGGTAGTCAAACCAGTTGTTAAGCCTGCGAGTAAGCCCAAAGTTGTGGATCAATTTGTGGAAACAAAAAAAGAAGTTGATAATGCTCTTGTAAAAGAATCTGAACACGAAGATTCTAACAAAGCAACTAGTACTGATAATAGTCAGAACGAAAATCCTGTTGATGCAAATGAAGGTGGTGAAGGTGCTAAAGAAAAGGTTTTTGTGGTAGTAGAATTTTTGCCAAGGTTTCCAAATTGCACAAATGTTTCCAAAGAAAATCAAAAAGCTTGTTTTGATGAACAACTTAAAAAAGAAATTTTCAAACATTTAAAATACCCTAAGAGAGATTTAGACAATCAAAAAGAGGGAACAGTTTTTGTTCAGTTTATAATAGATGAAAATGGGAATTTCACATCAATACAGGCTGCTGAAAATAATAGAGCAACAAGAGAAATGCGTTTAGCTGTTGTAGCAGCTGTTAAGAAATTGCCTAAGATTATTCCTGCTAGACAAGGAGATAGAGATGTTAAGATTATTTATACAATTCCTATTTCATTTAAGATTAACAAATAATGAAGATAAAATCCCTTTTTTATAAGGGATTTTTTTATTTTTATAGCCAATTAGCTTTTGGTCTATGAATATTAAACAATATCTCGATTCTACATATTTAAAAACTGCTCAACAAGCAAACATTTCAAAGGCTCAATCAGTTGATATTAATCTTCAAACGATAAAAGAAGCTATTAATTTTGATTTCAAACTGGTAATGATACGTCCAGAATTTGTTTCTATTGCCAAAAAAATGATTTTAGAAGCCAAATCAAAAGTTATTGTTGGAACCGTTATTGACTTTCCTTTGGGTCAAAATTCTACTCAATCAAAATTGGATGAAGCAGAAAAAGCTATTCAAGATGGCGTTGATGATTTAGATTTTGTGATAAATTATGAAGCTTACAAACAAGGTGATTTAGATTTGGTAAAAGATCAAGTGTTACAATGTTCAGCTTTAGGACTTCAAAATCATAAAACCGTAAAATGGATTATAGAAGTTGCTGCCTTAAATGATTCTCAAATTATTGGAATATGTACCTTAATCAAAAACACTATAATTTCAAATTTTAAAGAAGACCAATACGAAAGTGTTTTTGTGAAATCTTCAACGGGTTTTTATGAAACGAAGAATGGTTTGCCAAATGGAGCCACTATTTCCACAATTAAAATAATGCTTGAAAACTCTTTCCCATTGCCTGTTAAGGCAGCAGGTGGTGTAAGAAATTATACAGAAGCATTAGAGATGATTAAGCTTGGTGTTAAAAGAATTGGAACTTCTGCAGCAAAAACAATTGTTCAAGGTTTTGAAGCAGATAATGATTACTAATTACAATAAAAATGAACCATAAAATTATATTTTTTCTGTTGATCTTTTTTCAATTTACTTATGCTCAACAGGAAAACAATGAAGATTTTCCAGAGTTTAAAAAATGTGAGAATAGGTTAAATAGTAGTCCCAAAGAATGTTTTTATGCTACTCTACGTCAACATATATTGGCAAATTTTAAAGTTCCTCAATCTGCAAATTCGCTTACTGGAAAAGTATATGCTCTCTTTGAAGTAGATACCGTTGGAGTATTTAAAGTTTTATATACCGAAGCTAATTCCGATGATTTGAAATCCGAAACAAAACGCGTTTTTAATTTGTTGGAAAAAGTAAAACCAGCTAGATACCAAGGAAGAAAAACTTTTGCCAAATATGCTATAACAATACCAATTCCTTTAGACTCAAGTTTTGTAGAAAATAATTTTTATGCAAAAGACGAGGCACCTAAGAAAAATAAATCTCAAAAATTTGCCGAATTAACAGAATACCAGGAGATAAAACTGCATGAATACAAAAATAGTATTTACAAGGGAAATAATAACTTGCCATTCACACATGCTAATTACTCGTATTTTGATCAAAATCTAAATTTAGTTGGAAGTAATAATCACACAGCGTCAAAACCTTATTCCTATGCTGAAGTAGCAAAATACTATGATTTTGATAGTACCTATGAAAATTTAAAAAAAGATAAAAAATCTTGGTGGGGAAGAAAATTTTGGAATGAAAATTTAGTTGCTATACAAGGTGAAGGATATTGGTTTACAATTGACCCAATTTTAAATTTAAATGTAGGTAAAGATTTCGGTAGTGATGAAGATTATACTTACGTAAATACAAGAGGGGTTGCTGTAAATGGACAGTTAGGAGAACAATTAAACTTTTCTACATCAATCTATGAGTCTCAAGGGTTATTTGCTGATTATTATAACGCTTATGCGAATAGTATAAAGCCTTCTGGAGGAAATCCAGCCATAATTCCTGGGATTGGAATAGCTAAAGAATTCAAAGAAAATGCTTATGACTTTCCACTAGCAGAAGCAAATATAAAATATACACCCAATAAATTTATTGACTTGCAATTAGGGTATAGCCGAAATTTTATTGGTGATGGATATCGTTCAATCTTACAAGGCGATGCAACTAGTCCTTATCCGTTTTTTAAAATAAACACCACTTTTTGGAAAATAAAATATACAAATACTTACATGTGGTTGAAAGATGTTCGACCAGAAGCAACAATCGACAGAACTTACACGACCAAGTTCATGGCGAACCATTATCTAAGTTGGAATGTTTCAAAAAGGATGAATATTGGTTTTTTTGAAAGTGTAGTTTGGGGTAATGATAACAATAGAGGCTTTGATGTTAATTTTGTGAACCCAATTATATTTTATAGAGCAGTAGAATTTTCATCTTCATCAAGAGCAGGAAATGCTTTGTTAGGATTAACTTCTAAATATAAATTTAACAATAGTATTAATGTGTATGGGCAATTTTTGATTGATGAATTTTCTGTTGGAGATATTAAGGCAAGAGATAAAAGTTGGAGAAATAAATTTGCTTATCAAATAGGAGCTAAATATTACAATGCTTTTGGGTTAGATAATCTTACATTACAATTGGAGTATAACAGTATAAGACCTTATGTGTATGCACATAGCAATGTAATTACAAATTACGGACACAACAATCAAAGCATGGGACATAATTGGGGAGCAAATACAAATGAGTTAGTTGCGATTGCAAGATATAATAAAGGAAGATATTTTGCTCTAGCCAAAGTGAATTATGGTATTCAAGGATTGGATTTTACAGATGGAATAAATAACAGCAATTATGGAGGAAATATTTTTCTAAATTATGATGATAATCGTCCGTTTGATAAAGGAGTAACTATTGGACAAGGAAATAAAACCACTGTAATTATAGCTGATTTTCAAGCAGGTTATATCATAAATCCTTCTTCAAATATGAAAATTTTTGCCAATTTAATGTTTAGAGATTTTAGTCCAACTACAGAAGATTTAATAACAAAAAAGTCAACGACAACATGGTTTTCTGCTGGAATAAAAACAGATTTATTCAATTGGTATTTTGATTATTAAAACATTTAAATTTAATATAGATTTTGTTTGGTACGAAACAGTTGTTAAATGAATTGGTTTTGTACTTCAAATAATAAATCTTATTACTATCTTTGCACTCGATTAAAAATGATAAAAAATTTACTTTGAGTTCGCAAAATCAGTTACTTCCTAAACCTTCATTATTTAATGTCTTCACGGCTATTACTAAGGCTCGTTTAACCATTAGTGTGATGTTTTCAACTTTAGCGGGTTATGCTTTAGGGGTCGATGTGTGGAATACTTCAGCTTTTAAGGTGTTGTTATTCCTTTCTGTAGGAGGATATTGTATGGTTGGAGCCTCAAATGTTTTTAATCAAATTATTGAAAAAGATTTAGATGCGCTAATGGATCGAACGAAAAACCGACCATTGCCAGCAGGATTAATTTCTAAACAAAATGCATTTATTTTAGGATGTGTTCTAACATTAGTTGGACTCGCTATTTTGTATTACGTTAATCCCAAAACGGCTCTTTTTGGGGCAATTTCAATTTTTATGTACGTAAGTCTGTATACGCCTTTAAAAACCGTTACACCTTTATCCGTTTTTGTAGGAGCTTTTCCTGGAGCAATTCCTTATATGTTGGGATGGGTTGCAGCAACTGGAACTTTTGGTATAGAGGCAGGAACTCTTTTTATCATCCAATTTTTCTGGCAATTCCCTCATTTTTGGGCAATAGGTTGGTTTCTGTTTGATGATTACAAGAAGGCTGGTTTTTATATGTTGCCAACAGGACAAAGAGATAAAAAAACAGCTTTACAGGTGATATTATATACCATCTGGACCATTTTAGCATCTTTGATTCCAGCTTTTGGGTTTACGGGTAAATTTCATATTACCTTTGTTAGTGCCATTATTATTTTTGCTTTGGGATTGTGGATGTTGTTTTATGCTTTAAATTTGTACAAAAAACAAGATGCTTTTGCGGCAAGGAAATTGATGTTAGTAAGTGTTTCCTACATAACTTTACTGCAAATTATTTATGTAATTGATAAGTTTTTTTAAAATATAATTGACCATGATAACATTAGAAGAACAAGAATTAAGAAAAGGCAGAACATATAAAATGTTATTGCTTTTCGGTATGATTAGCATCTTTATGATTTTTGCAGGATTATCAAGTGCCTATGTGGTTAGTAAGTCAAGACCAGATTGGTTAAAAGACTTTCAACTGCCAAATGCTTTTATAATTAGTACAGTAGTAATGCTTGTTAGTAGTCTTACTTTTCATGGTGCACTAAAAGCAATAAAAGCAAATAATAAAAGTTTAGCAACCACTATGCTTTTAACAACTTTAGGTTTAGGAGTTGCATTTATTTTTTTACAGTTTGAAGGGTTTTCTCAAGTTGTAGCCAATGGCTATTTTTTTACAGGAAGTGAGAGTAATGTTACTACATCCTTTTTGTATATCGTAGTAATTGTGCATATTGCCCATCTTTTAGGAGGAATAATTTCGCTATTAGTAGTAATTTATAATCATTTTAAACAAAAATACAATCCTACTCAAACCCTTGGTATTGAGCTTAGTGCAATGTATTGGCACTTTATGGATTTTATTTGGATTTATCTGTTTTTATTTTTCTACTTTTACAAATAGAAAAAAAACAATAAATTTGAGCACTTTTTTAACACTAAATTAATTTATGGAAGCAACAGTTACTTCACATGAACACGCTTTAGACGGAGGACCAGGACCAATGGGTGCAACCTATGGTAAAATGATGATGTGGTTTTTCATCGTTTCAGATGCATTAACATTCTCAGGATTTCTAGCCGCTTATGGTTTTTCAAGATTTAAATTTATAGAAACTTGGCCTATTGCAGACGAAGTTTTTACTCACTTTCCATTTATGCATGGAGTTGATGCTCCAATGTATTATGTAGCATTAATGACTTTCATTCTTATATTTTCTTCTGTAACTATGGTTTTGGCTGTAGATGCAGGACATCAATTAAATAAAGGAAAAGTAGCTTTCTATATGCTTTTAACAATCATTGGAGGTTTTATATTCTTGGGTTCTCAAGCTTGGGAATGGAAAAACTTCATCAAAGGAGAGTATGGAGCTGTTGAAACCAAAGGAGGGTCAATCTTGCAATTTGTTGATAAAGATGGAAAAAGAGTAGCTTTAGCAGATTTTGCAGCTCATTTGCCAAAAGAAAGAGAACAACTAACAAGAAGCAAGGCAACTTGGTTCATGTCAGAAGGTACTTTGCCAACATATACGGTAAATGAAGTAATTGAAGGTTTTAAAAATCATCCTGATGTTCTTGTTAGAACAGAACAAATAGTAGATAAGAAAAAAGTTGTTCTAACTAAAGAAGAGTCCATAAAAAGACTTGCTGATGCTAAATACGTAGTGGAAGGAGCCAATTTGGTAAGAAACGAATATGGTCAAAAGCTTTTTGCTAATTTCTTTTTCTTTATCACAGGATTTCATGGATTTCACGTATTTACTGGAGTATTAATCAATATCATAATCTTCTTCAATGTTCTTTTAGGGACTTATGAAAAAAGAGGAAGTTATGAAATGGTTGAAAAAGTCGGATTATACTGGCACTTTGTAGATTTAGTTTGGGTATTTGTATTCACATTCTTCTACCTAGTTTAATAAAATAAATTTGATTATGGCACACGATCACGCACACGCATCTAATACCAAAAGAATTTGGTTTGTATTTGGTTTACTTTCTGTAATTACGATTATAGAAGTTGCATTCGGTATCTTTAAACCAGATTTCTTATTCAAAACTGATTTTCTTAAGATGAATTTGTTGAATTGGTTGTTTATTATTTTGACTATTGTTAAAGCTTATTATATCGTATGGGCTTTCATGCACTTAGAAGGTGAGAAAAAGAGTTTCAAAACATCAATTGTTGCTCCTTTAGTCTTTTTGGTTTTATACTTATGTTTCATTCTATTGGTAGAAGGAGATTATGTATATGACGTTTTTAAAAACAGTACTATAAAATGGAATTTTTAACATTTTTATATATAAATTAAATCCCGATTCTCATCGGGATTTTTTTTACCTTTGTATATCATTAAAAAGACCTAAAATGGGAAAGAAAATTGTTTTAATTATTCTTTTTATTCTGCCTTTAGTAGTTTATATGTTTTTTGCAACAGGTGTAAATAAGTTTGCTAAATTACCTGTAATCACGCCAAATGTAAATGAGTTATCAGATTGGAATTCTCTATCCAATCACAAAGTGAAGCTTAAAAATAAAATAACTATTCTAGGCTTTTTAGGAGATGACGTTTTAACTGAGAAAGGGAATTTATTCAACTTAAATCAAAAAATTTATAATAAAAATAAAGAGTTTAAAGATTTTCAAATTGTAATGGTTGCTCCTGATGGAACCCAAAATGATATAAAGTCAATAATAGCTGAATTAGGTTCGATTTCTGATTTGTCAGGTTGGAATTTTGTGTTCACTTCACACGATTCTATTGCAAATTTTTATAAAAGTTTAAAGCTTACCGAAAGATTGAATCCTACTGTTGGGACAGCAAATGTTTATATTATTGATAAAGATTTAAACCTTAGAGGCAGAAAAGGAAAAGATCTAAAGGGTGAAGAAGAATACAAAGAAGGATACAATACTATTTCTGCCGCCGATTTGCATAACAATATGAGTGATGATGTTAAAGTTATATTGGCCGAATATCGTTTAGCTTTGAAACGGAACAATAAACGTAAAATCTAATGAAGAATAAATCATATATCGGAATTTCATTCATTATTTTAATCTTTGGAATTTGGGCTGTACCTAAAATTATTGCTAAATTTCAAAAATCAGATTTGACAGAAATTGGACCAGTGCCTGAATTTTCTCTTACAAATCAAGACAATAAAACAATTACCAATAAAGATTATTTAGGTAAAGTATATGTAGTAGAGTTTTTCTTTACTACTTGTCCAACGATTTGTCCAATCATGAATCAGAATATGTTAGAGCTCCAAAAAGAATTCTATGGCAAACCTGATTTTGGGATCGCATCCATCACAATTGATCCAGAAAATGATACGGTTGAAGTACTAAAAGAACATGCAAATCATTTAGGTGTTAAGCATTATAATTGGCATTTGTTGCGTGGTGACAAAAAATATGTTTTTGATTTAGCAGAAAAACGTTTCAAATTAAACGCAGGAGAAGATAAAAACCAACCAGGTGGATTATACCATTCAGGAATGTTTGCTCTTATTGATAAAAACGGAATGATAAGAAGTAGAAAAGATAGTTTCAACAATCCAATTTTTTTTTATGACGGATTAGAACCAGCGGGAATCAAAGCCATAAAGGAAGATATCAAAAAACTACTAGACGAATAGATTTTCGAACAACAATTAACAGTCAAAAAGAATGAAATCAAATAATATAGAAACAAAATATAACAAGTTAATCATAGCTTTATCGGTTATAATTCCAGTAGTTGTAGCTTTACTTTTTGGAGTCAATTTGCGCAAGATGGGTTTTGATGTAGAACCTTTATCTTTTTTGCCGCCAATTTATGCCACTATAAACGGTTTTACCGCTATTATTTTGGTTGTTGCAGTTATGGCGATTAAAAACGGTAAAAGAACTTTACACGAACGCTTAATGAAATTGGCTATTCTATGTTCTGTCTTATTTTTGGTAATGTATGTAGCATACCACATGACTTCAGATTCTACAAAATATGAAGGAGATTTAGGATTTATTTACTATCCAATTTTAATTTCACACATAGTTTTATCAGTTGTTATAATTCCCTTGGTTTTGATAACCTATGTTAGGGCTCTTGCACAACGTTTTGACAGACATAAAAAAATTGCAAAAATTACTTTTCCAATTTGGCTATACGTTGCTATAACAGGTGTTGTAGTTTACCTAATGATTGCTCCTTATTATGTTTATTAAAGAAAAAAGAAATAAGAGAAAAGAAAATAGACTTCACTTAAAGTGGAAATTTCTTCTTTGCTTTATGTTCTATTCGCTGTTTTCTTATTCACAATGTGCTATGTGTAGAGCAGCCTTGGATAGTAAAGATAACGTTGTTCAAGCTGAAGCTGTTAATGATGGAATTGTGTTCCTAATGGTAATTCCATATATTCTTGTAGCTTTAGTAGGTTTTGCCGTTTATAAATTGAAATACTCGAAGAAAAAAGATACATAACATTACTCCATTCCATCAATCTTAATACTCATTTTGCCAGATGTAGTTATGAATGCTATAATCGCTTTATCCGTAATTTCAACTTTTTCAAAATTAAAATCTTCCAAAGAACCATTTACAAAAACACCTTTCATCGGAGAATAGTTTTTTAAATAGGGTTCCATGTTTTTTTTACCTTCTTCTAAATTAGATTGTATGGAATAGCGACAACTTTCCTTAATCTTGTTCAAAATCGTTCCTTGTAGAAGCCAATTAGCAGATTTTAATAAAACATTTTTAGTATTCAATACATAATTCAACTCATCAAAATAAATTTCTTTGGTTAAAGCATTGTAATTGGGATAACCCGATAAATAAATAGTGCCATTTAAACTTCCAGTCAAATCTAAGGCAATAATTATTTTTTTATCTTTTTGCCAAATTTCAACATTTTGAACAATTACTTTTCTTTTTCCAGAACCAAATTCTTGTCCTTTAAAGTTTTTGGTAATCACATTTGATGCACTTTTATAAGTTGAAACAGCTGCTACAGAAACCGTAACTTTATTTGGCATTTTTTCAATAGGTTTAAGGATTATTTTGCTGGCATCATAAGTGTTTTTGGGCTCCATTCCTACCATGGTTTGCATATCGCACTTTAAACCCATTTCCATTGTAATTTTTTGATTTTTTAAAACTGCTTCTGTTACATACAACTCAATTGGAATCAATTTAAACCAAGTTGCATAGGTTTCACTGCTTAAAAAAGGTTTACTAATCACTCCTAGTGTCTCTAAAACTTGGGGTTTAAAATCACATGATTTATCAATAGCTTCGTCAATCATTCTAGAAATTTTAGACTTAAAAATGGATAAGGTTGGATTAATAATATATGTAATAGGCACTTTTTTACCAGCTACCAAAATATTTGGACTTTCATTCCAACTAAAATCTTTTAACTTTGAAGCAGTAGTTAGTTTCCAATTGGTCAAATGAGCTTTACTTTCCAAAATGATTGTTCCATTTAAGTTAATTTCTCTAGTGTCATTTAAACCTAGATATTCGGTGCCATATTTGAATTTTGACCATATTTTCAAAGGAATTTCAGAAGTAATTACACCGTTTTTTTCAGTTAATTTTATGTTTCCTGTTTTCCAAATTTTCATTTGTGTTTTATCGTCTGCCAGATTGTTGTCTTCGTATATTAAATCTTGCAGGTTCTTGTTTACTTGATGTTCGACCTCATTTAAAGAGATTTCAACTGGCATTGCAATAAAAGAAGTTTTATTTTTATACACCATGGGACTATCGTCTGAAGGTAAAGGTTTGAGTGCTTCAATTTTTTTTGTTGTTGCACATGAGTTAAGAAAAGATACTATAAAAAATAGGGCTATTAAACCAATTAAATATTTCATGTTTTAAGGATAATTTGCAGTAAAAATAAAATTTTAATTCTATCATGTAACATTTTGTTGAAAAATTGGTCTTATAAGAGAATTCAGTATGTAATTAGTACAAAATGATACAAAAAATAATAGTAGTTTTTCTTTTGATAGCAGGAGTTCAACTCTCAGCTCAAACTAAAAAATGGACTCTCGAAGAATGTGTAGATTATGCCATAAAAAATAATATTTCCATCAAGCAATCTGAATTGGATTTGAAAACATCAGCTGTAGAAAAAATGGAAGCTATTGGAGGTTTTTTGCCCTCTTTGAATGGCAATGCAAATTATAGTATAAATACAGGAGCGAGTATTAACCCAGTAACAAACCAGTTTCAAAACCAAACGTTTAAATCGCTTTCTGCTTCAGCTAACTCTAGTGTCACATTATTCAATGGCTTGGTTAACTGGAAAACACTTCAACGTTCAAAACTTAATAAAATTGCTAATTCATATCGTTTGGATAAAATGAAAGACGATATAGCACTTTCAGTTGCAAATTCTTATTTGCAAATATTATTCAATAAAGAACAATTGAAAGTATTAATCAATCAAAACTCAATCACCAAAGAAAACATTAAGAGAACACAACAATTGATTGATGCTGGTACATTGCCTGCAGGTGATATTTTTGAATTACAAGCAACAGATGCAACACAAGAACAACAAATTATCAGCACAGAAAATACACTTTTGATATCTAAAGTGGCTTTATGTCAATTGTTATTAATTGAAGATTATTCCAGTTTTGATATTTCAGATGAAGATATAGATTTACCATTGACAGATTTGAGTAATGAAAACCAACAAACTATTTTAGCCAAAGCAAAAGAATCTGTTAATGATATCAAAATAGCTCTTTCTAATGTAGCACTTGCAAAAAAAGATGTCTCTATTTCACGGTCATCTTATTTGCCAACCTTATCAGGTTTTGTGGGATATAACACCCGTTGGTCAGAAAGCACGCCGTTTAATTTTGTTGATCAGTTGTCCTTATTTGATGGTACAGCAATTGGATTGCAATTAAATGTTCCAATTTTAAATGGGTTTGCTACGAGAGGAAGAGTACAAAGAGCAAAGATAAATCAAGAACGCTCAGAGTATCAATTGAAGCAGGCTGAATTAGATCTTGAGAGCAATGTTTACCAAGCATATAATGACGTGATTAATGCTAAAAAAAGTTATGAAGCAGCACAAAAAACATTAGAAGCCAGAAAACAAGCTTTTAATTTTTCAAAAGAAAGATATGAGGTAGGACTGCTAAATACATTTGATTTTTCTCAGTCATCAATTGCCTTAGATAATGCACAATCAGAAGTGTTGAGAACGAAATACGATTATATTTTTAGAACTAAAATCTTAGAATTCTATTTTGGAATACCATTAATAAAAAAACAATAAATCATGTCAAAAAAAACCATTTTTATAGTATTAGGAATAATTATAGCTGTTGTTGGAGGGATTTTGGTCTTTGGTAAAGGAGGAAAAGACGATACTAAAATTGTTGAAGTTGATAAAGCCAAAAAGATGACTATTGTTGAAAAAGTTTCAGCAACAGGAAAAATTCAACCAGAGATTGAAGTTAAGATTTCCTCAGAAGTTTCAGGTGAAGTGATCGCTCTGCCTGTTAAAGAAGGGCAACAAGTAAAAAAAGGCGATTTGTTAGTTAAAATTAATCCAGATATATATGTTTCTGGGGTTAATCGAACCGCTGCATCGGTTTCAAATACAAAAGCTGGTTTAACACAGGCTGAGGCTCAAGTTAAAGAAGCTAAAGCAAACTATGATAGAAATAAAACTTTATTTGATAAAGGAGTAATTTCTAAATCAGAATGGGATAGAATTGTATCTGCTTATGAAGTGGCAGTTGCAACGAAACAATCTGCTTATTATAATGTGCAAAGTGCTAATGCAACATTAACTGAAGCCAGAGACAATTTAGGAAGAACAACTATTTACGCACCTGCAGACGGAACAATTTCTCTTTTGTCTATAGAATTAGGGGAACGCGTTTTGGGAACTCAACAGATGGCAGGGACAGAAATTCTTCGTATTGCTAATTTAAACAATATGGAAGTAGAAGTTGATGTCAATGAAAATGATATTGTTAAAGTAAGTATTGGTGACAAAGCAGACATTGAAGTGGATGCATATTTAAACAGAAAATTTAAAGGAACAGTTACAAGCATATCAAATTCTGCCAGTACAGCATTAACGGCAGATCAAGTAACCAATTTTAAAGTTAAAGTTAGAATTGAAAAAGAATCATATCAAGATTTATTAAAAGATAAGCCAGATAATTATTCTCCATTTAGACCAGGAATGACAGCTACAGTAGATATAATTACAAAAACAAATGCAGATGTTGTTGGTGTACCAATTAGTGCTGTTGTAATTAAAGATGACACTACTTCAGTTAAAAAAGATATTGTGGCCGAATTAGAAAAAGAAGAACAAGAAAAGAAAGGAACTGCTCCAAAATCGGATCAAAAATTTGAATGTGTTTTTGTAAAAGTAGGCGATAAAGCTAAATTAAGAGTTATTAAAACAGGAATACAAGATGATACCAATATCGAAATAATTTCTGGTTTAAAACCTGGTGAGGAAATTATCGTGGGGCCATACACAACCGTTTCCAAAGAATTAGTGTCAAATGACAAAGTTCGTATTGAGAATGAAAAAGATAAAACAGTGAAAAAATAAACTAGAGCATCTAGCTTTTAATGAAAGTTGTTTTTTGAATTCCTAGAAAAAGGGAGCAAACATTTAAATGTTTGCTCCCTTTTTAAGTCTTTACCAAATGGTAAATTTCCATTACAAATAATAAAGTTTTTTCTTTATTAGCTTCATTCAATGAAATATTGAAAATTTGTTTTTTACTGTTTTTAATTCAATTAAATATCCTGTTAATCATGTTCTAATGTTAAAATAATATCGATTTGTATCAGGTTTTACATTGAAGAAATTATCTTTTACAAAATAGCTTTTAGAGATTCTTCTGATGGTTTTGATTTGCTCCTTTCATAATAAACTGTCTGCCCAAAACGGATGGCAGTCAGTTTTTAATCGGGTAAACGGTCTTTATCACTCTTTTTTCGATTAAGTCGATACGTGAATGTTGCGCTCACTCGAGGCCCTATATTTCTAAAATTATAATCCAGAGTATAATCACTACCTGTTACTTTTCCTCTTGCAATTCGTGAGTCAAAAACATTATCAACTTTTAGTGAAACTGTTGCTCTTTCTTTCCAAATGTCTTTTCCCATTACAAAATCAAGCCAACTTTGAGATTTTGCATCAACTTGACCGCTTTTATTTCCTCCTTGGTGATTGAAATTAGTTTGGAAATTCCATGTTGAGAATTTAATACGTGTGTTTTGTCTTGCTGTAAAAGCTTGATCAGAAACAGCAAAAATTCCTTTCTGCTTAAAAGAGTAATAATTCATTTCACCCGATAGAGTTAGCCATTTCAGTGGTGAATAAGAAATACTTATTTCTGCTCCAATTCTGCTTTCTGTTCCTGAGTTGATAACTTGTTCAACTAAATCACCGTTTGAATTAGTGATTCGAATGTCTTCAAAAGTATTTTTTGAATATTGATGATATAAACTTGGGTTTAGCGTAACTTTTTTCCATTTTAGTAATGTTGCAAGTTCGTAAGAATCGGTATAAACTGGGTCTAAATCAGGGTTTCCAATGCGTAAATTTCTCCTGTTTGCGATTCCTCCAAAAGGGTTAAGCTGCCAAAATGCAGGACGATTGATTCGGCGACTATAACTTAATTGAAAGCTTATAATGTCATCGACTTCATAGGTGAAGTGTGCCGTTGGGAATAAGTTAGTATATTTTTTACGAATATTAAACTGATTAATTTCGTCCTTGCTTCCAGTATCTGAATTCTCTACACGAATCCCTAATTGATAGTTCAATTTTTTAAGACTACTTCCGTATTGAATGTAAGCGCTCATGATTTGCTCATTGTAGCGTAATAAATTGGTTAGACTATCTATTGATATGTTGTTTTCAAATGATTCATAATCGCTGTTGATTTGTCTAATCTCTCCTTTGATGCCTAATTCAATTTTTGATTTTTTATTGAAAGGAACGGTATAATCTGATTGGAAAATAAAATCTTTATTACTCTCAATGTCTCTACTTTTTAAAGGTGTAATTGTTGAAGTAATCGGAAAGATTTGTTGTTCTATAATTGATTCGTTCTCATCATCATTCCAAAAGTCATATTGTAAGTTTACAGTGAATTTTTTACCTTCCTTATTAAATGTCTTGATGTAGTTTAGCTCAATTTGATTGGCGATTTGTGGTTCTCTGTAGGATTCAAAAGCGTCGAATATTTGTTCAAAATTATTATTTTCATCCAAATAATTAAAAGTGTAATCAACATTGCTCTTATTATAGTTATTCCAGTAGTAATAACTAAGAGTAATCATGTTTTTGTCATTAAAAAAATAATCTCCACCGAGATAAGCCGTAAAAGTTTTGTTTCTTCTATGTATATCAACAGTTCCATTTAAGTACGAATCTAAAGTTGTTCCGTTAAATATGCTTCTTGAGGTAGATTCTTCTCTTAAGAAGCTTGTTTGTCGGTATCTTAGATCCGAAAAAATATTGATTTTATTATTTTTGTAATTTGTGTTATAACCCAAAACATTATTGTTGGGAACACCACTAGTAACTTGAATTGAACTCCCAAATCCTTCACTTTTATTTTTTTTTAGAATAATATTGATGATTCCAGCGGTTCCTTGTGAGTCGTATTTAGATGATGGATTAGTAATTACTTCTACCTTTTCGATATTCTCTGCTGGAATTTGTTCCAGTCCACTATTTGCAGTCAAAATAGAAGGTTTTCCATTGATTAATATGCGAACACCAGAATTGCCTCGTAAACTTACCACTCCTTCAGTGTTTACTCTTACTGAAGGTACATTGTTTAAGATGTCATTTGCCGTTCCACCTTTTGATACTATATCGTTGCCTACATTAAATATTTTTTTATCAAGTTTATGTTCAATAGATGATTTTTCTAGTGTTACTTCAACAATTTCTAATAGGTTTAATTCTTCTTCCATAAAGAAAGGTGGTAATGTTTGATTGCTTTGCAAATTTCTGTTTTCAAGTAGGATGCTTTTAAAGCCAATAAACTCTATTTTTATAGTGTAGTTTTTTTGGGCGATTTTCACAGTGAAATTCCCTTTTTCGTCAGTTATTGTTCCTGTAATTATTTTATTGTCAGTAGCATCTAAAAAGGTAATTGTTGCAAATTCTAATGGAAGAGAGGATTCTTTTTCTACTACTTTTCCATTGATTGTTATGTTTTTTTGAGTTTCCTGAGCAAACAAATGAATGTTAAAGCTCATCATTAGCAATACTATTAATTTTTTCATTCTAGATATAATTAAATTTCGTTACAAAAGTCTTTGATGGTATAATAATATTTCCAGATGATAGATAAATAGATACTTTCAAAGGATAAAAAAGTAACTTTTTACTATAGGAATGGATTAGTAGTCTAAAATCAGTTATTCAGAGGTTAAAATAGCCATTCTGACGATAAGCGTAAAAAGTAAAGCACTATTTTCTATCTTTGAATTCTTAACTACAACTATGAATAATGGTATTCAACTAACAGATACTTTGCAGAACAATAGGTTGTTGCAACATGTTTTATTCTGGATTTCTATATTTATCATTAACATACCTGGCAATTTTAGAGAGTTGGTAGAAAACGGAGATCCATTATATGTGATTCTAATAATGCAAGTTTGCATCATTATTCCGCAAATAATGGCGTCTTATTTTTTAGCTTATTTTCTCATTCCAATTTTGTTGTTTAAGAAAAAATACCGTGATTCCATTTTGCTATTCATAGTTGCCACTTATGTTTTTTCTGTTTTAGGAAGAATATTAATTGTGCATGTAGGTGAAGAATTAGTGCGACCTAAACCATTTCCACAAGAATCACTATTTGAAATACTAACGGATTTAAAAAATCTTATTTTTCACTATGTTCCTTGGATTTATTCTGCTTCATTCATGTTTCTATTTGTAAAGTTTTTTGTTGATTTAAAACGATCAAAAGAAAAAGAAATCCTGTTGAGTAAAGAACGATCTGATGTCGAATTGAAAACGTTGAAAGCACAATTAAATCCTCATTTTTTATTCAATACCTTAAATAATATTTATTCACTTTCACTCGATCATTCGCCTAAAACTCCTGTTGCTATTGGAAAACTATCAGATATTTTGGATCATATTTTGTATAAATGCGATAGTCAATTTGTTTCCTTGACAAGTGAAATTGATTTGCTAAAGAATTACATAGAATTAGAAAAGCTACGTTATGATGAGCGTTTAGCAATCACCTTAGAGACACAAATTGAAAATGATATTCAAATTCCACCTTTATTGCTCCTCTCATTAGTTGAAAATGCTTTTAAACATGGTGCAGGAGAAGATAGTGGTTCGCCAAAGATAGCGATTGCTATTCTTCAAAAGGCGAATCATTTTTCCTTTGAAATTTCAAATACAGTTTCAAAAGATTATGTGCCAAAAGTCAAGGAAACAATTGGTTTGTCCAATATCGGAAAACAACTGGATTTGATTTACGCCACCAATTATGTGTTGGATATTCAATCAATATCTGGGTTCTTTAAAGTAACTTTACAAATTAATGAGAGCATATCATGAAGATTAAGTGCCTAATTGTTGACGATGAGCCATTGGCTATACGCTTAATAGAAAAACATATCTCTAAAATAGATGATTTAGAAGTAGTTGCAACATGTTCAAGTGCTTTGAAGGCATTTGAAATTTTGAATTCTCAGTCGATTGATTTATTGTTTTTAGATATTAAAATGCCTAGTATTACTGGAATTGATTTTCTTCGAAATTTGAAAAATCCACCCAAAACAATATTGACTACTGCTTACCGTGATTATGCTTTGGAAGGATATGATTTAGGAGTTGTTGATTATTTGCTTAAACCCATTACATTTGAACGTTTTTTTAAAGCAGTAGATCGCTTTTTAAATGAAGCATCGAAAAGTGAAGTAAAAATAAAAGAGTCTATAGAAAATGAGTTTATAGTAGTAAAATCGGGAATCAAAAATTATAAAATTAATATTAAAGACATACTCTATATCGAAAGTTTAAAAGATTACATTAAAATCAATACTATCGATGGTAAAAGTGTAACTTCAAAATATAAAATTAGTGATATTGAAGCAGAATTATATAGTAACCATTTCTTGAGAATTCACCGTTCGTTTATCATTAATAGTTCTAAAATTAATGCTTTTACAAATAATGAAATCGAAATTAATGGCTTTGAAATTCCAATTGGTGCCAGTTATAAAGAGATAGTGATTTCCTTTTTAGATGAGTTGAAGAATGCTAAGTAAATAAAGAATAATTGAATATTTTAGATAAAGTCTATAACTAATGTGTATTTTTTGTTTTTTAAAATTGACATAATTCAATATAAAAGATTGTATTTTTGTGCTTTCAAAACATTATGGCTTTAATTTTAAACATAGAAACAGCAACTAAAAATTGTTCAGTTTCAATCAGTAAACAAGGTAAAACGATTGCTAGTAGAGAAATTGCTACACAAAATTTTTCACACGCTGAAAAGCTCCACGTTTTTATAGAAGAATTGCTAAAAGAAATAAGTATAAATTATAAAGATCTATCAGCTGTGGCTATTAGTCAAGGGCCAGGTTCTTACACAGGTTTGCGTATTGGTGTTTCTGCTGCAAAAGGATTTTGTTACGCTTTGGGTATTCCATTGATTGCTGTCGATACACTCGAATTATTAGCTAGAAAAATCATTGTAACAAAAGGAGTAATTATACCAATGATAGACGCAAGAAGAATGGAAGTATATTCAGCTATTTTTGATATAAATTACACTAAAACAAGAAAAGTTGAAGCTGAAATAATAGATTCAAATTCGTACACAGCAATTCAAAACACTGTTCACTTGGTAGGAGATGGAATTAGTAAGTTTAAAGATGTTTTAACTGATGAAAAGTTTGTTTTTCATGAAGATATCATATATCCATCAGCTCATGAAATGAGTTTATTGTCTTATGAAAAGTTCAAAACAAGCGACTTTGTTGATGTTGCCTATTTTGAACCTTACTATCTAAAAGATTTCTTGTTAACCAAATAGAATTAGCTTTCTTTTATTGTTTTCTTAATCTCAACTTGATGCGGATAAGGAATTTCAATACCAGCTTTGTCAAAAGCTACCTTGCAAGATTCTATAACTTCCGCTCTTACTGTCCAGTAATCTTCAGCTTTGGTCCATGGTCTAATGGCAAAGTCAACCGAGCTGTTGTTTAGTGTCATTACAAAAACAGCTGGTTGTGGATCTTTTAAAATTAAAGGATGTGACTCTAAAATTCCAAAGACAACATCTTTAACTTGTTTGAAATTCGAACCATAATCTACACCAATCACGATATCTACTCTTAAAGTTCCGTTTACTGTGTAATTGATTATATTGTCATTAGATAAACTGGCATTAGGAATAATGGCTTGTTTGTTTTCAGGTAAAGTTACTATTGTAGAAAACATTTTTATTTCTTTGACAGTTCCAATAACACCTTGTGCTTCTATTACATCACCAACTTTAAAAGGTTTTAGTAGAATAATTAAAACACCTCCAGCAAAATTAGATAAAGAACCTTGAAGAGCTAAGCCAATAGCCAAACCAGCAGCTCCAAGGATAGCTACAAAAGAACTCGTTCCTATGCCTAATTGGGTAATTACTGTGATTAATACAAGAATTCGTAATGCCCAAAAGATTAGATTTCCAATAAATAAAACGAGTGTTGGTTCAATTTCTCTTTTTCGCATTAATTTCTTAACAAGTTTAGTTATAATACTTGTTGCCCATAAGCCTACAAATAAAATAAGTACGGCAGAAATTAATTTTGGAGAGTATTCTAAAACATAGTTTTTAATGTATTCAAAATAAGTAGTAATTTCTTTCTCAGTCATAGTATTTATTAATTTTAAACAAAGATAGAATTTCAAAAAAGGTAAGTCAATTTTTTTTAATTATTTAGCCTTGTTAATTTTATTATGTTTGATTTTTTATAAAAAAAAGCCCTAAAAAAGGGCGATTTTGAATGTTCTTCTTTTGAATTATTCAATTTCAAAAGTAATCTTAAGGTTTACCCTAAATTCTGTTATTTCATCGTTTTTTACCGCTGCACTTTGATCTTGTACATAAACAGAGCGTATGTTTTTTAAGGATTTAGAGGCTTGTGCAACAGCTTTTTTGGTTGCATCTTCCCAACTTTTATCTGAACTAGATAATACTTCAATAACTTTTAATACTGCCATTTTGTTTTTTGTTTTTAAATTAATTAAAAATTTAGTAGTTAAAGATACCAAATTACTTAAAAAAAGACAAAAAGATATTTGTGTTTTTTTTAAATTGATAACATTAAGTTAACATACATAAAGATTTCTTGAAAGACTTTTGCATAAAATTAATTCATATAAAATGGAACAAATTTATATTATAATGTTAATTGCTCTGGCTATACTGGCTATCACGGATTTGATGGTAGGAGTTAGTAATGATGCAGTTAATTTTTTAAACTCTGCAATTGGTTCAAAAGCAGTTTCGTTTAAGACAATTATGATTGTTGCAAGTATAGGAGTTGCTGTGGGAGCTTTATATTCAAACGGAATGATGGAGATTGCCAGAAATGGAATTTTTACACCAAGTATGTTCAGTTTTAACGATGTCATTGTTATCTTTTTGGCGGTAATGATTACTGATGTACTTCTGCTCGATGTTTTTAACACTTTGGGTTTGCCAACATCAACTACAGTTTCTATTATCTTTTCATTATTAGGTGCTTCAGTTGCATTAGCTATTTATAAAGTTTATGTAAGCGGTGATGGTTTTGGTACTTTGGGTAATTATATAAATACTGAAAAAGCCTCAGAAATTGTATATAGTATTTTGCTCTCAGTCGCATTATCCTTTGCGTTAGGTTCCTTGGTGCAATATGTTTCAAGATTAATTTTCACTTTCCAAATTGAGAAAAGATACAAATATGTTGCTGCACTTTTTGGTGGTGTTGCCATGACAGCAATTACTTTTTTTATATTGGTAAAGGGATTAAAGTCAATTACATTTGTGCCTTCAAATGTGAAAGATTTTATTAAAGAGAGTCCTTTTACGATTATTGGGTACTCATTAATATTATGGACAATTGTTTGTCAATTATTGATAAGTGTCTTCAAATACAGTGTTTTCAAGTTTATTATTATAGTTGGTACTTTTGGATTAGCACTGGCTTTTGCAGGAAATGATTTAGTGAATTTTATTGGCGTACCAATTGCGGCATATCAAGCTTTTGAAATTTGGAGCGCACCCGGACAAACATTAGTAGCTACAGAATTTATGATGTCTGGTTTGGAAAAAGAAAATCTTCCAGCACCTTTTGTGTTTTTAGCGTTAGCAGGTATGGTAATGGTTTACACTTTATGGACATCAAAAAAAGCTAAATCAGTAATTGAAACAGAGCAAAATTTATCAAGACAAGGTGAAGGAAATGAGAAATATAATGCTAATACACTTTCAAGAAATATAGTTAGAGGAATGATGTATTTGGGTAATGTAATTAGTTTCATTTTACCAAAATCATTACAAAAAAAATTAGATGCTCAGTTTGTTCAGATAGAATATACAGGTAAAAGAGACGAACAACCAATGTTTGATATGGTTAGAGCATCTGTAAATTTAATTGTGGCTTCTATTTTAATTTCTGTTGGAACATCTCTAAAATTGCCTTTGTCCACAACATATGTAACTTTTATGGTTGCGATGGGTTCATCATTTGCAGACAGAGCTTGGGACAGAGAAAGTGCTGTTTACAGAGTAGCAGGAGTGTTTAATGTAATTGGAGGTTGGTTTGTGACTGCTTTGGCAGCTTTCTTGTCTTCTGCCATTATCGCTTATATCTTATTTGTGGGAGAAATATTTGCTTTCTTTGCTTTTATGATTGTAGTGGCTATTTTCTTTTACAGAAGTAATCAATTGCACAAAAAGAAAATTAAAGAAGAAGAGGAAACAAAATTTAAAACAGAAGATATTGTTACGATTCAAGAAATTATTTCTGAGAGTTCTTCTCAAATAGCTAAAGTGATTAAAAAAACAAATGGTCTATATTCAGATGTTGTAGATAACCTTGGGCTCCAAGATTTGGCAAAACTAAAAGAGAATAAAAAGAAATTAAAGAAACTCGAGAAAGAAGTTGATCATTTAAAGAATAACGTATATTACTTTATAAAGAATTTGGATGAGACATCGGTTGAAGCCAGTAAGTTTTACATTATGATTTTGGGATATCTTCAAGATATGGTGCAGTCCATAGGCTTTATAACCAACAATAGTTATTCTCATATCAATAACAACCACAAAAGTTTAAAATTTAATCAAGTTAGGGATTTAAAATCCATTGATAATGAGCTTAAAAGTTTGTTTGAACGATTAGTGGCGGGTTTTACAAAAGAAGATTTTTCCGAATTAGATAAAATTCTTGAAGAAAAGAATAGCTTGTTGGATGCTATTTCATTGTTGATTCAAAAGCAAATTGATAGAATCAGGACTACAGAAAACAGTCCAAAAAACAGCAAACTTTACTTCGGATTGTTGCTTGAAACAAATGATTTAGTAAAAGCAACGATGAACTTACTGGAATTGTTCAAAGAATTCAACGAACATGCCAAAAAATCTAAATAAAGTAAAATTCAAATCTTTCCTAAAGATTACTAAGTTTACAATTAACTCTTAAAAAAAATGAGCTCGATATTTAATCGAGCTCATTTTTTTTAAAATCTAATTTTAGAAACTATGCGTTTATAGCTTCCACAATTATAGCATCATCTTTAAGCATATCTTTCAACATGTTTTCAATTCCGTTCTTTAAAGTAAACGTAGAAGAAGGGCAGCCGCTACAAGCTCCCTGAAGAATTACTTTTACTCTTTTGTCTTTTGCATCAAAAGAATCAAATAATATGTTTCCGCCATCACTTTGTACAGCAGGTTTTACATACTCTTCTAAGATATTTATGATTTGTTGTGATGTAACATCAAGCTTGTCAAAATATTCATCTTGTTGTTTTTGATGTGATTCAGTTTTTACAATCAGATTCTCCTCAATTACTACATTTCCTTTTTCAATATATTCCTTAATGAAAGTGCGAAGTTCTTGAGTAATTTCTTCCCACTCCTTGATACTATATTTAGTAATTGAAATGTAGTTTTCATCAAAGAAAATTTCTTTAACATACGGAAACTTAAATAGCTCTTTTGCCAAAGGAGAAGCTTTGGTATCATCAATATTTTTACACTCTAATGCTGTTTTTGTCAATAAAGTATTGCTAACAAACTTAAGGACACCTGGATTTGGGGTGGTTTCTGCATAGATACTAACAGGAATTTTCTTGTTGTTATCTGTGTCAATTATAACAATTTTTCCTCCATTTGTTATATATTTATCAATCTGTTTGGCTACATCCTCTTGTACATCTTCCCACTCCACAATAGAGTATTTTTCTATTGCAATAAAATTTCCAGAGATATAAACAGTCTTTACAAAAGGCAGATAAAATAACTGTTTAGCCAAGGGAGATGTCTTTGTTTCGTCAATGTTTTTGTATTCAAAACTTTGGTTTTTTACTATGAAATCATCTAATTCAAATTTGATGATTTCTTTGTTTGAAGTTGGTTTTATCGTGATGTTTTGCATTGTAAAGTTATTTTTTTTGCAAATTTAGTAAACTTATTTCCATTCTTTGTTTATATTTGGTTTTTTAAATCAAACAATTTTTCAAGAATAATTCCCTTATATGATGAAAAAAATTACTTTATTATTTGTTTTACTGTATAATTTCATAGGGTTTTCGCAGGCAATTACTGTAACTCCTGCAAATAACACTTCAAATTCTGTTCAGCACATCGTTGAAAATATATTGATAGATTCTCCTTGTGCTTTAGTGTCTAATTTTCAAACACAAGGCTTATGTGGTGTGGGAAGTTTCAATTACACAGGTACTGGTTTTGATTTTTCAGGAGGAATGATTTTGAGAAATGGAAATGTTAATGATTCTGCAGGGCAGTACACAGGTAATAATTTATCTTCTGTATGTTCTAATTCTGGTGACGCAGAGTTGTTAGCAATTAGTCAAGCTAATGGAAATACAGGAACTATTAATGATGTTACTTTTGTTAAGTTCAACTTTACGCCATTAACAGATAATTTTAGTTTTAATTTTATTTTTGCATCGAATGAATATGGTACATATCAATGTGGCTTTTCAGATGTTTTTGCTTTCATTTTAACTGATTTAACTACAGGAGTTTCTACAAATTTAGCAGTTATACCTGGTACTACAACTCCAGTTTCTGTAACAAACATTAGAGATGGTGCTTACAATGCTGGATGTCCTTCAGTTAATGAAGAGTATTTTGATGTTTATAATCCTGATGTGTTGCCTGGACCTACATTTATGAATATGGTGGGTTATACCGTTCAAATGACAGCGTTTGCAAATGTGATTCCAAATAATCCATATAGTATAAAGTTAGCTATTGGAGATTACAACGATACAGCTTTTGATTCTGCTGTGTTTATTGAAGCTGGTAGTTTTAATGTAGGAACAGCTAATTTGTCTTATCCTGTTGGAGTTGGTGTAGAAACAGCAGATATGACCATAGATAATGGTTTGGCTCCTTGTCCTGATGAAATTAGAGTAATTGATACAGGATTAAATCCCAGTGCATATGATTTTGAATGGACAGTTGATACGGGTTCTGGAGCTCAAGTTATTGCAGGAGAAACAGGGCCTACTTTAGATATTAGTGCTCCTGGTATTTACTGTGTTAGTGCCACTAACGGAGGAGCAGGAAGTACTTGTGTCCAAGAAGACTGTATTACGGTTGAGTACCAGGCTGATTTTGTGATTAATGATTCTCCGAATGATTTATTAAGTTGCGATTATA